>CANRQN010000050.1 GCA_947641575.1 uncultured Clostridium sp. | reverse complement strand
AAGAAACAGGAAGAGGAATATACGAAGACAAAATAACAAAGAATATGTTTGCAACAGAATATATATATCATAGTATAAAATACGAAAAAACAGTAGGAATTATAAACGAAAATGATGAAGAAGACTATGTGGAAATAGCAGAACCAGTAGGAATAATAGCAGGAGTAACACCAGTTACAAACCCAACATCAACAACAATGTTTAAATCAATAATATCAGCAAAAACAAGAAATGTAATAATATTTGGATTCCATCCATCAGCACAAAAAAGTAGTTCAGAAGCTGCAAAAATTCTAAGAGAAGCAGCAGTAGCAGCAGGGGCGCCAGAAAACTGTATATTATGGATAGAAGAACCATCAGTTACAGCTACAAGATTATTGATGAATCATCCTGATGTAAACTTAATATTAGCTACAGGAGGAACAGGAATGGTACGTTCAGCATATTCATGCGGAAAACCAGCATTAGGAGTAGGACCAGGAAATGTACCATGTTATATAGATAAAACAGCAAAATTAAAAACATCAGTAAATGATTTAGTATTATCAAAAGCATTTGATAATGGAATGATATGTGCATCAGAACAAGCAGTATTAGTAGATAAAGAAATATATAAAGAATTTGAATACTTAATGAGAAATGCTGGATGTTACTTTGTAAATCCAGATGAAAAAGAAAAACTTAAAAATTCAATGTTTGAATATACAGAAGAATATGGATATAAGTTAAAATCACATGTACCAGGACAATCACCATATACAATAGCAAAAGAAGCAGGATTTGAAGTACCAGAAGACACAAAAGTGATAGTAGTGTATGAAGAAGGAATTGGAAGAGATTATCCATTCTCAAAGGAAAAATTAAGCCCAGTACTAACATACTACATTGTAGAAAATGAGATGGATGGAATAAATAAAGCAGAAAGACTATTAGAATTTGGAGGATTAGGACACTCTGCAGTAATTCATAGCGAAAATGATGAAACAATATTAAAATTCTCAGAAACAATGAAAGCAGGAAGAATAATAGTAAACTCTCCATCAACACATGGAGCAATAGGTGATATATACAACACAAATATGCCATCATTAACACTTGGATGTGGTTCATTTGGAGGAAATTCAACAACAGCAAATGTATCATCAGTAAACTTAATAAATATAAAAAGAGTTGCGAAAAGGAGAGTTAATATGCAATGGTTTAAAGTCCCAGAAAAAATATATTTTGAAGCAGGTTCAATAGCCTACTTAGAAAAAATGCCAGATATAGAAAGAGCATTTATAGTAACAGACCAAGGAATGGTAAAATTAGGATATGTAGATAAAATACTATATCATTTAAGAAATAGACAAAAATATGTACATTCAGAAATATTCAGTGATGTAGAGCCAGATCCATCATTTGACACAATAAAAAAAGGTGTTGAACAAATGAATAATTTCAAACCTGATGTAATAATTGCTATTGGTGGAGGAAGCCCAATGGATGCTGCAAAAGGAATGTGGTTATTCTATGAACATCCAGATGCAGATATAGAAGGACTAAAACTTAAATTTATGGATATAAGAAAACGTACCTACAAATTTCCTAAATTAGGAGAAAAAGCAAAAATGGTAGCAATACCAACAACATCAGGAACAGGTTCAGAAGTAACATCCTTTGCAGTAATAACAGATAAAGAGAAAAATAAAAAATATCCATTAGCAGATTATGAACTAACACCAGATGTAGCAATAATAGACCCAGACTTAGTAATGAGTTTGCCAAAATCAGTTACAGCAGATACAGGAATGGACGTATTAACACATGCATTAGAAGCATATGTATCAAACATGGCATCTGATTATACTGATGGATTAGCAGAAAAAGCAATTGAATTAGTAATGAACTATTTAGAAGAAGCATATAATGATGGAACAAATAAACTAGCAAGAGAAAAAATGCACAACGCAAGTACAATTGCAGGAATGGCATTTACAAATGCATTTTTAGGAGTAAGCCACTCAATAGCACACAAAATAGGAGCAGAATTCCATATGCCACATGGAAGAATAAATGCAATACTATTACCATATGTAGTAAAATATAATGGAAGCAAACCTTCAAAATTTGTATCATTCCCTAAATATGAATATTATATAGCAGACGAAAAATACAGTCAGCTAGCTAAAAAATTAGGATTGAAAGCAGATACAGTTAAAGAAGGAGTTAATAGTTTAGTTGAAAGAATAAAGAAATTAAATGAAAACTTAGAAATTCCAAAATCTTTTAAAGATGCAGGAATTGAAGAACAAGAATTTCTAGCTAAATTAGATATACTTGCTGATAGAGCTTTTGAGGATCAATGTACAACAGCAAATCCAAGAGTACCATTAGTTGAAGAAATTAAACAAATTATGTTAGATAGTTATTATGGAAAATAAGAACTATGTTAGCATAAAAACAAATTATGTTATACTATAACTATTATAAAAATATAAAAAGCATAAGGAGGAAACAACATGAGTAAAGAGATTAAATTTCGGACAAAATCCCTGAGAAATCTGCTTAACAGGATAAGACACAGACAGCAGCTAAGCAGGTAACAGAAGAGCCCAAACCGCAGAAACAGTCAGTAAAGGAATCTGAAGAGCAGGAAACGGGAGAAACACAAAAGAAAGTATCTCGTTTCTTCTACTGCTTTAGCGGAGAAGATGTGCTCACGAATAGGGAAGCCTTTGAAAATTTTACAGATAAGGGAGAGAAAGATTCAATCAAGCGCCTTAGAGAATTAGGCTATGATTTGAATGAAGTCTTTGGCAAAGAAACAGAAATAGGGGAATTTATTGAAGCATTAAGGAGATTAGAAGGTTAGAACCTCCAAAAGGTGGCCGCACTTGCGGCTACTTTTTTTAACATTAAAGTAAACCCCCAGCTATGCTGGGGGCATTATAAAACTTATA
>CANRQN010000049.1 GCA_947641575.1 uncultured Clostridium sp. | reverse complement strand
TTTTTTCATAATATATCAAATCCTTTCTTTAAACTATTTAACTAAATATCAAATATCTAAATAATACCTGACTTTTTCTTTGAATTCCCCTAGTCTTTTATTCTTTAATATATTGTGAGGACATTCTTTTCCAGTAAAATCGTGATGAGTTTTTATAGCACTAATATCTAAATTGTAAGATTTAAGAAGATATGCGACTAACTTGGTAGCATTATCAAATGTTTGATTAAAATCGCCATCTTCATTTACGCAAAGTTCTATACCTATGCCATAATCATTTCCTTCTTTATCTCCTGCGTGATTTGCTCTTTCATCATCTGGAATATGATGATAAATTTCTTTATCATCAACTGTATAATGCCAAGATGTAGGGCTTTTGTTATTGTTTTTTAAAAATGTTGCGTGATTAGCAGCACCAACACCTTTTTCAAAATTATCTGTTTCGTGTATAACTATGTATTTAATAATTCGTTTTTCTCCAGTTCTTGCTGATGTATTTGTGTCTATCAATTTTGTAAAAACCGGAACACCATATACTTCTTTCGGAAAAACGGAAGACTCTTCAATATTTTTACTTTTATTATCTACTTGTGTGCTAGTTTTATTTGATATTTCATTTTTACTTGCGTGAGATAATTTTAATAAATTATTTCCAGTATGTATAATAAATAATGATAATAGTACAAATATAAATATCTTGATTTTAGGTTTTAATTTTCTTCTTTTATATCTTCTCTTTTGCTGCATTTATCTAACTCCTTACTAAGCCATTTTAGACTTACAAGAATATGATATAAAACAAAAGTCAAAAATCCGTCAAATTTATAATTTTTTTATTTAATATTAAAATAATTACTTGCCGTATTAAGAGTTATACCTTTTAAAGTTGCCATTTCTTCTATTGTAACAAAAGCATATCCATTTTTTGATAATTCTTCCATTGCTAGTAATGCCCCATCTATTGATGTTTCATATAAATCGTGTAATAAAATTATTCCTCCATCGTGAGCATTATCAATAATATACTTTGCTATTTTATTCTTATCTTTATATTTCCAATCTTCAGTATCTAAATCCCAAAGAATATTATACATATTAGCAAGATTTTTAATATTTTTATTTGTATTACCATACGGAGGTCGTAAATAAAGAGTGTTGCTACCAGTTACTTCCTTTATTACATTGTTTGTTTTTTTAATTTCATCTACTATTTGATTATTGTTTAATTCAAAAAGGTTTTTATGATTGTAAGTATGGCTTCCTATTAAATTACCCATATCGTATGCTCTTTTCAAAGTATCTTCATAAGTTTTTACACGATTACCAACAACAAAGAAAGTTACACGTGCATTATATTTATCCAAATTATCTAACAATTTATTGGTAGTTTTAGAATTAGGGCCATCATCAAAGGTAAAAGCGATCAGTTTTTTATTTTTAAACTTATTTATATCTCTTTCAAAATTATTTATAGGTTCATTATTTGTAGTATAATCAGTAGTATTCATATCAATATCCTGTCTATTGTTTGGAATTTGATAACTATTATTTTCATTTAAAAGAGTATTTTCCTCTTGATTCTCCTTTTTTTGATTATCAATAACTTGTTTATTATCATTTATCAAAGACTCATTTTCACTAATACGAAAAGACTTTAAGATATTGTTTACACAATTTAATATTAAAACTGTAAAAATAATAAAACAAATTACTTTTATTCTATATTTTAATTTCTTTTTAATATAAATTTTTCTTTTTCTCATAAAAAAACTCCTTGTCGTGCCATTTTAGGCTTACAAGGATATGATATAAAATAAAAGTCAAAAATCCGTCAAATTTGTATTTTTATTATTACTTTTGCACCATTTTTTTCATCATTGTCAAGTTTTAGTTCTCCACCGTGCTTATTACATAGAATTCGGCTTATAGTTAAACCCATACCATAATGTCCATCTTTATTATTTGAAATAATCAATTTATGATTTCCAGACAAAACATTTTCACTAAAACCAATACCATCATCTTTTACAATAATTATCAAAAAGTTATTTTTTATCTCAAATGAAATTTTAATTTTTTTCTTTGCATATCTTAAGGCATTATTTATAATATTTTCTACTATTCTATAAACAACATCAACATCAATGTTAAAAGTTCCGTTTGGTATATGATCTGTAATTTCTAATTTAATCTCTTTAGATTTAGTCATTAGTGAAAAATCATTACAAGCATTTTCTATAAATTCTTTTACGCTTACTTCTTTACGCTCAATTTTTATTTCATCTAATTGATTTATAGCACGAATAGAATTAGTATAGTTTTCTAATCTTTCAGTTGTCTTATTTATATTATTTATTATTTCAATAATTTTTTCATTAGATAAATCTTTATGTTCTAAATTTTCTTGTAAATATTCTGTGTACCCTTTTATAATGGTAATAGGATTTCTTAAATCGTGAGCAACAGAAGTTTGTAAAATTTTTCTTTCTTCTATCATTTTCCATAATTCTTTATAATTTTCTTCTAACGCCCTTCGCATTTCTTCAAATGAAGAACACAACGCACCCATTTCATCATCAGATTCATAAAAAACATTAAAATCAAGATTTTCTTTTGCTATTTCTTGCATTGAATTTGATAAAATTCTTAAAGGTTCTTTTAATTTTCTTTTATAAAAAACAAATCCTGCTATCAAAATACCACTAATTGAAAATAATAAAGGAAGTAATACCATTAACACCCCTGTTGCTTGATAAGCAAATTTTCTTTTAGGAGTAAGTTTTTCAATACTATTTTCTACTTTTACAACTTTTATCTCAATATCATCTAATGATATATAATTTTTTGATGACTCTGAACTATTTATTATCATTGGCATTTTTACTGCTTCACTACCTAATTCAGTTTCTACTACTACATTCATTTTTTGCCCGTCTTGATTCGTAAGTTCTAATGTTAAAACAACATCATTTGAATTTGGAACTAGATAATTTCTAAATTTAGTACCACCCCAAATACATATTATTGACAATACAATGACAATTAGGAATGTACTAAAAACAACAAAAGCAAAAAACTTTCTTATTGATAATGATTTATTCATTTTTTTTAATTTTTCCAACA
>CANRQN010000048.1 GCA_947641575.1 uncultured Clostridium sp. | reverse complement strand
TCATCCAAAATTCAGCAGCATGTTTTACAGTATTAGAATTTTCAGCTCTAAAAGTAGGACCAAAAGTATAAACATTTCTAAAAGCATGGGCAAAAGTTTCTACATCTAATTGACCACTAACAGTAAGATGCGAAGATTTACCAAAGAAATCTTTAGAGAAATCAACATTTCCATTCTCATCTTTAACAGGATTATTCATATCCATAGAAGTTACTCTAAACATTTCTCCAGCTCCTTCACAATCACTACCTGTGATTATTGGAGCATGCACATAAACAAATCCTCTTTCTTGAAAGAATTTGTGAATTGCAAAAGATAAAATACTACGAACTCTAAATACAGCATTAAAAGTGTTAGTCCTTGGACGTAAATGGCTAACCGTTCTTAAATATTCAAAAGAATGTCTTTTCTTTTGAAGTGGATAACTTAAGTCAGCTTGATTTACAATTTCTATATTTGTAGCTTTAATTTCAAAAGGTTGTTTAGCATTTTCTGTTTTTATAAGATTTCCTGAAACAATAATAGAAGAACTAATAGAAAGCTTACGTACATCTTCAAAATTAGACAAACTAGCTTCAAAAACAACTTGAACATTCTTAAAAAAGCTTCCGATCATTTATCTCAATAAAACCAAAATTCTTAGAATCACGAACAGTTTTAACCCATCCTGAAATAGTAATAGCTTTTCCCTCATACATATCAAAATTTCTAAATAAAGTTTTAATCAAAACATTTTTTTCATCCATAGACTAACATCTCCTTAAATAAATTTATATAAGTCTAAACAAAATATAAAAGTATTATACAGGAAAAAGTATCAAAATACAATGGTTTTATAGCATAATTTGAAAAAACATTCATACAATATAATAACTTGTTTTAGGAGGAAAAGCCAAAAGTGTTTTATATATTTAACAAACAAAAAATATATTCATATTTAATAGCTTCAAGTACAGTGATTATTTTACTTGCAGTATCAATCTTTTTTACAGGAAATAATATGGAAGCGATGGAGATGAATGCAGGTGCTGGGAAGCTCGTTCCAATATACAATGTAGAAACAAATAAACAAAGGATATCAATTACCATAAATTGTGCATGGAATGCAGACGATATAGACAAAATATTAGGAATATTAGATAAAAGAAACGTAAAAGTTACATTCTTTATGGTAGGTGAATGGGTAGATAAATACGAAGCTTATGTTAAAAAAATAGCAGATGCAGGACATGAAATTGCAAACCATTCAGATACACATGCTCATGTAAATAACTTGAGTTATGAGCAAAATGTGCAGGAAATACAAAAATGTACAGAAAAAATAAAGAAAATAACGGGAAAGGAAACAAAGCTATATAGATGCCCATATGGAGAATACAATGACACAGTAATCAAAGCTGCGCAGGATAATGGATATAAAGTTATTCAGTGGTCAATAGATAGCTTAGATTATCAAGGATTAGATGAAACTCAAATGTGGGATAGAATTAATCAGAAACTAAAAAATCGGAAGTATAATATTGATGCATAATGGAACAGAAAATACTGCAAATAGTTTAGAAGGAATAATAAAAAATATCCAAGACAAAGGATATAACATAGTAAAAGTATCAGACCTTGTATATAATGAAAACTATGAAATAGATGCAAATGGAACTCAAAAAAATAATGTATAAAGCAAGAAGAGCATGGATATAATAGTAACGAATGTAAAAAATAGGGAAGGAAAGAGGTTAAAAGTGGCATTTATTGGAATTATTGCAGATAGCAAATATGAAATGCGGATTAAAGAGAATTTTGGAAAATAAACTGAATTCTCCCACTAAAGAGCATACTATAATTACAATAAATGATAAAAGTATAGAAAATATAAAAAATATACGTTTTGAAACAATACTAATAATGGATCTAGCTAAAGTAGAAAATGAAAAAGGAGCACTAAATGAATTATTAAAAAACTCAAAATATGTAATTTTAAATGCAGATATAGAAACTAATTTAGAAGAAATAAATAATATTAAATTAAATATTATAACCTTTGGATTTAACTCAAAATCAACTATAACAGCGTCAAGTGTAGAAGAAGATTTTATAATATGCTTGCAAAGAAAAATTATTAATATAAATAAAGAAGTAATAGAACCACAAGAAATAGAAGTAAAAATAGCAAATAAAAAGTTATCAAGTCGCTACCATAATTTAATGGGTATAGCATCTATCCTTCTAATTTATGGGAAGACAGAAATATTTTTCTAAAAATTTAACATTTTATGTAGACAAACTCGAAAATATGTAGTATAATAAAAGAGTAAATTAGCAAATAAAGGAATAAACAACGGAGAAACAAAAAAATTACAAGTAATTGTAATAGAAAGATACGTAAGAGATAATACGAACGTAAAAGTATTTCCTACGTAGAAGATAGGGAGGAAAAGAAATTGAACACAAATTATTTGGATAACAACCATTTAGTATTAGTGGGAAAAATCACAAGCGAAAAAAGATTTAGTCATGAAATCTATGGAGAAAGTTTTTACATATTCGATTTAGAGGTGGCACGTTTAAGTGAAGCCTTCGACGTAATACCAATTACAGTATCAGAAAGATTAATAAATGATGATGAATTGCAAATTGGAAAGAAAATAGTTGTAAAAGGACAATTTAGATCCTATAATAGCTATGAAAACGAGAAAAACAAATTAATCTTAACAGTATTTGCGAAAGACATAATATTTGAAGCAGATATTGAAGAAAAATTAAAGGGCGATGAAGAAGTAAATTTAGAAGTATCAAATGAAGTTATATTAATAGGACACATTTGCAAAAAACCGATTTACAGAAAAACACCATTTGGACGTGAAATTGCAGATCTTTTACTTGCAGTAAATAGAGCATATAGTAAATCAGATTACATACCAGCAATAGCTTGGGGAAGAAATGCCAGATTTTGTGATCACTTAGAAGTAGGAGCTGGGGTAAAAGCAATAGGTCGTGTACAATCAAGAAAATATGAAAAAAAATATGAAGATGGAACAACTATTGAAAGAGTAGCATACGAAGTATCTATCTCAAGTCTAGAAGTAATAGATGAAAAAGATGGAGCTGGAGAAAATATAGAAACAGCAGAAGCTGTATAAAATTAATTATAGAAAGTATCATCCTTAACATAAAAAACTAGAAAACACAAACTATATCTAATATGGCTTGTGTTTTCTAATTGCCATTGGGGAGTGGGGGGGGGGGGGG
This sequence comes from uncultured Clostridium sp., assembly GCA_947641575.1. GTDB lineage: Bacteria > Bacillota > Clostridia > TANB77 > CAG-508 > JAAWPK01. The sequence continues at coordinate 41 of CANRQN010000048.1, read as the reverse complement.
GGGGGGGGGGGGGGGGGGGGGGGGAGGGGGAGGGTGGGGGG
>CANRQN010000047.1 GCA_947641575.1 uncultured Clostridium sp. | reverse complement strand
TCCGCTTGGTTTCTTAAAGGATTTTTTGTTTACTTTTCAATGTACTTTTTTGTTCTGCTTTTCACAGAGCTTTTTTATTATACAATGCTTAAAATTAAAAGTCAATACTTTTTTTAAAAATTTTTAATTTTTTTTGATAATTTTCTTTAGGATTTATTTTTTGCTCGATTTTATCTATATATTTGTCAAATTTCTTAATCTTAAAAAGTTCTTCTTCTAAAGCTTTTCTTCTAATGGTATAAATGATTGCAGAGAACAAATATATTACTATTGCTGTTCCTAGTATATATAATATTAGTATTAAGGAATTTGTATTATAATAGTATTGTATTTTTGAATATATGCTGCTATTATATACATATAAATGAACCAAATCACTTGTGCAAATATTAGCATTTTGAAGAAATGACTTTAGTATTGTTCCTTTACTTAAGTCGCCTATTTTTAATACTAAACATACTGAAGCAATTGTTACAGAGTAAAACTATACTTCAAGTATTAGTTTTATAAGTTTCTTTAATTTAAATTTTGAATTTATTAAGAAGTATCCACTAATTAATACAAATACCCTCCAATATTTATAAAATCACCTATTAATCTATTTATAGGTGATTTTTCTATATACATTATTCATCCCCCATCACTGTAGTGATATATTTCAATGATGAGTATACTTATAATTCTAAGTAGTTCAAAATTTGCTTTTCTTTCTTGTTTCATCTATTGTTCCCCTAAAAGTACTTCTACTATTATACCCAAATTTTCATTAGTTTCAAATTTCCTGACATACTATATTCTCCAAGTGTTGCTGGAATCAAAAATGTATCTCCGTTTTGCAATTTCTTTTTCAAATGCTTTTGATTTTAATCTACCATTTCCTTCTATTACAATATATGTAAAAAATGTTTCTGGGCTAGACATTTCTTTTTTATCTTCTTCTATTTTTACTAAATCTATATTGAAGACATTAGATCTATATATTTCTGTTGTCTTGTCTATATTATAATAATTATATACATCCTTAGAGTTGTTTAAATCTATAACATCTAATGCTTTTTCTTTATGTAGCTCTCTTGTTTTTCCATCTTTATCAACTCTATTCCAGTCATAAACTCTATATGTTATATCGCTACTTTGTTGTACTTCACAAACTACAATTCCATCCATTATAGCATGTACTGTTCCTGATGGTATTGATATAAAATCTCCTTTATGTACATTAATATAGTTAACATTTTCTTCTATATTATTGATTGCATCTTTCAGATTTTCTCTTGTAACATTTTCTTTTAATCCATATACTAGTTTAGCATCTTCCTTGCAGTCCATTACATACCATACCTCTGTTTTTCCTGAATCATTTTCATTTTTATTAGCATATTCATTATTTGGATGTACTTGTATAGATAAATTGCTGGTTGCATCTATAAATTTTGCAAGTATTGGAAATTTTTCTAAGTTCTTACAATGTGTTCCAAATATTTGTGTTTTGCAGTCTTTGTTATTAAATAAGTCATATAAGCTCTTGTCTTTTAGTTCTTCATTCTTAATTAGACTTAGACCATTTGGATGTGCTGATATCTCCCAGCTTTCTCCAATATTATTTTTTTCTATATTTCTTCCAAATATTTTTGATATTCTATTTCCTCCCCATATAACATCTTTATATGAAGGTGTGAAAAATATTGGTTCCATCTGCTATTTCTCTCTTTCTTCATTTTTAACATTTTATATTTTAGCACATTTTAAAAATATTTGCAACATAATTAAAAAAATTGTTAATTATGATGTATAAATAATTAATAAAAGGTACTAATCTTAAAAATCAGTACCTTTTATGCGTTCTATTCGCACATTTTTAACATAGCTGTTTTTAATTCTTCTAATTCTTTGTCTGCTTTTTGTATGCTATCTTTTTTTACTCCCATATAGAATTTGATTTTTGGTTCTGTTCCAGATGGTCTTACACAACACCACGCATCATCTTCAAGAGCATAGTATAATACATTTGATTCTGGAAGTTCTGTTTTTCCTTTTTCTCCTGTAATTAAGTTTTGTGTTACTTTAGTTTTATAATCTCTAAGTTGTACTACTTTGAACTTTCCTATATTTGGACTCGGATTATTTCTCATATTGCTCATTATTTCTTTTATTTTTTCTGCTCCTTCTATTCCTTTTAGAGTCATAGTTTCAAGTGTTTCTCTATAATATCCATATTTTTCATATATATTTATCATTTGTTCCCATAGAGTTAATCCTTGTTTCTTATAATATGCTGCTGCTTCACATAATAGCATTACTGCAACTACTGAGTCTTTATCTCTTGCATGTGTTCCAACTAAACATCCATAACTTTCTTCAAACCCAAAAAGGTATTCATAGCTATGATTTTGTTCAAAAAATTTTATTTGCTCTCCTATAAATTTGAATCCTGTTAATGTTTCTATAAATTTTAGTTTATATTCATTTGCAACTGCTTTTGCCATATTTGAAGATACTATTGTTGTAACAAGTGCTCCATTGTCTGGAATTAGATTTCTCTTTTTCTTTTCTGATAATATATATTCAGCAATTAGAAGCGCTGACATATTTCCTGTAAATGATACATATTCATTTGTTTTTGGATCTTTTGCATATACTCCTAGTCTATCTGCATCAGGATCTGTTGCAAGGACAATGTCTGCATCTTTTTCTTTTGCAAGTTTTAATGCAAGTTCAAATGCTTTTGGATCTTCTGGATTTGGGTAGCTTACTGTTGGAAAATTTCCATCTGGTAATTCTTGCTCTGGTACTACATATACATTTTTAAATCCAAGTTCTGCCAATACTCTTCTAACAGGTTTATTTCCTGTTCCATGTAATGGCGTATATACAATCTTAATGTCATCTGCCATTTCTTTTATTATTTCCATATTTAATGATTGTTTTTTTATTTCTTCAATAAATCTTTTATCAATTTCTTCTCCAATTACATTATATAGTCCTTTTGATACCGCCTCATCTTTACTCATTGTTTTTATTTGTGAGTAATCTTTTACATTTGAAACTTCTTCTATTATTTCTTTATCTTTTGGTGCTGTTATTTGTGCTCCATCTTCCCAATATACTTTATATCCATTATATTCAGGTGGGTTATGACTTGCTGTTACTACTATCCCAGCAATACAGCCAAGCTCTCTTAATGCAAATGATAATTCTGGTGTTGGTCTTAATGACTCAAATCTATAGGTTTTTATTCCATTTGCATTTAGTGTTAAAGCTGCATTTTCGCTAAATTCTTTTGACATATTTCTTGAATCATATGCTATTGCAACTCCTTTTGTTTCTCCTTTTTCTTTTTTTATGAAGTTTGCAAGACCTTGTGTTGCTTTTCCTACTGTGTAAATATTCATTCTGTTTGTTCCTGCTCCAATTATTCCTCTTAATCCTCCTGTTCCAAATTCTAGGTCTTT
>CANRQN010000046.1 GCA_947641575.1 uncultured Clostridium sp. | reverse complement strand
TATTTGTCTATTCCAGATACCATTAATAATTGTTTAAATTGTTGTGGTGCTTGTGGTAATGCATAAAATTTTCCTGGATGTAATCTGCTTGGCACTAAGTAATCTCTTGCCCCTTCTGGTGATGAGCTTGTAAGAATTGGTGTCTGTACTTCTAAAAAACCTTGTTCATTCATTTGATTTCTTAAAAATTGTAAAACTTCAGCACGTAGTTTTAAATTGTTTTGTAATCTTTTATTTCTCAAGTCTAAATATCTATATTGAAGTCTTAAATCTTCTCTTATTTCTTGATTTGAATTAACTTCAAAAGGTAAGTTTTTCGTTCTTTTACCTAATACTTTAATTTCTTCAATTTTAATTTCAACAAGCCCTGTTCTTATTTTAGGATTAACAGTTTCTTCATCTCTCTTTTTCACAGTTCCTAAAACTGTAACTGTTGATTCTACAGGAATATGTGATGCAAAATCAACATCTTTAGAATCTCCAGATGTTACAACTTGTGTAATACCATACATATCTCTAATATCTAGAAATACTAGTCCTCCTAAATCACGTATAGTTTCTACCCATCCTGCTATTCTTACTTTTTGGCCTACATCTTCTAGGCTGATTTCATTACATGTGTGTGTTTTGTAATCTTTCATTTTTATCCCTCCTAAAAAGTTTGTCAAAAGGGACGCCCCTTTTTGACAACTTTTTTATTTCAGTTGCTTATTTCAAAGTTGTCAAAAAAGGGCGTCCCTTTTGACAAACTTTTTTGCAATGAACATCAAAAACGTCCACTGCAAAATTGCAGGGACGAAATAATTTCCGCGGTACCACCCAGCTTGAAAATACTTTTTCTAAAGTATTTTCCACTTTATAAAATTGCTCCAATATGTTTCGCTAATTAGGTTGACCTTAAAGGGCTTTCAGCCGGTGACCCTTATTCTCTATAAGTAATTTCTAATCGCTTTGTATTGTTCAAACGCAATGTATTTTTTTATTATGCTAAATATTTTAGCATTTTATTCTTAAGTTTGTCAAGAAATATTTTAAAAATTTTCAATATTATTTTATGTAGAACTTGTCGTAAAATTCGACATTTTAAGTTTTATTTTTTAAATTATATTCAAATTCTTCCCAAGACTTGCTAAATGTATGATTAGAAAAAGCTTCTTTTAGTCCTGTTATTTGTTTTAGTCTTATAATTTCATCTAATTCCATTCCTAAATGTTTTGATATTTGAGATTCTGACCATCCATTTTCTGTTAAGGTTAATACAATATGTGACATATCTACAATTTGATGCGTTCCTCTTGCTCTGTTATGTCTAATTGTGCTTGCCATACGGTTTTCTAAGTCTTTATCTATGGTAACAATTGGAATTTCTTTTAACCCTAAAAATTCTTTTGCTACTCTATATCTATGAAATCCATCAACAACAATATATATATCTCTTTTTTTATCATAATATGTTACAATTGGTTGTGTATATCCATCTTCTTCAATAGAATGTTTTAGAAGTTGCATTTCTGGTGGTGCTACTTTATTTGGGTTATAATCATTTGCTATTACTTTGTCTATATCTACCATTCTTACATTTAGTACTGGAAATTGTATTTCTTTCATTTATATTTTCATTCCCTTCTTAATGTCCAAGTCTTTTAATTATTGTATAACTATAAAATTTTTGTAATTTTCTTTATTAGCTATTTCAAATCCGCATTTTATGTATATTTCTTGATACTTTTTTGTTAAAATACTAGTCGCTATTTTCTCTTCTTTTTTTATATGTTTAAGAAGTTTCTCTAAACTCCTTTCCTTATAACAATATATATTTTTTATCTTTTTATTTTCAATAGATACAAATGCTTCAACATTATCACTTTCTAAATATAAATACCATTCTTTTTTGTCATCATCATAAATTCTATCATTTATTTGTTTTTCTACTAGTCTTGAACCAAAAAATTTTCCCATGTATTTATAAAAATCTTTGTCTTTGTTTGTCATTTTTAATATCATTTTTATTTCTCCTTTTACATTTGTCCTATTATTTTTTGTAATGTTTTATCATCTGTTATTGTACTTTTTCCTAATAAATTGTCCCATGTGTGTGTTAGTCTTTTTAGTTCTTCATCATCTGTCTTTGTTTGTGCAAATGATAGTCTTCTTAAGTAAAAATCATTTTTTTCAATTGCTCTTGCTATTCTTCTCCATGATATTACTTTTTTTTCATTTTCTAATTTCTTTTCTGCTGTGTCTGGAATATCTTTTAATGATATGTTGTATTTTTTGTTATGCCATATCATAAATTTTTTTATTTTTTTATAATAGTGCATCATTAAATCTCTATTGTAAATTCCTATACTTTCTAGTAAAAATACTGTGTATTCTTGCCATGTCATAAAATCTGGTTTGCATGATTTTATATTTCCAAGTGCTGTTGTTTTGCAATAAATGTTTCCAAAGTTAACTCCATTTACTCTATTTAGTATTTTTGTCCATGTTTCATATTCTAATGCTTTAAATTGATTTAGTCCTTTTCTTTGATCATCTCCATATGGTTGGCAAAGTCTTTGTTCATATATGCTTACTCCATTTTTATACATTAATTCGTAAATATAGTTGAATTTTAAATCTAATTTGCTTACAGCTCCCCATATGTCTTCTACTTTCCAATCATATATAGGATAGAAATTGTATACATCTATATGTTTTTCACTTACTTTTAATTTTGTTGTCCAATTATATTCTTTAAATTTTATTTTTTTGTCTTGAAAAGCAATTGTTCTAAATCTGTTTAAACTTTCGTCTGTTCTAATTCCAATTCCACAGGCTACTTTTCCCTTGTATTTTTTTTGATACCAATCAGCAAATTGTATAATGAATTCTTCAAATTCTTCTCCTTCTGTGAACCATTTAAATGGGCAATTATTTATATTAATACTGTTTTCTGGAATTTCTCTTACCCATAAATGTTTGCTCTCTTCTTCCCAACATATCCACTTTGGTTGTAGTACTGATACTGCGTTTCTAAGTGCCATTGGTAATGCAATATGATAAAAATCTCTTATTTGAGATAATTGTTTTAATTCCTCAATATGTTGTATTGTGTGTTTATACTGTGCTTCTAAGTCTATAAATAATACATCAAATTTTTTATCTAGTTTTTTTGCTACTATGTTTGCAAGTTGTACCATTACTGAGCTGTCTTTTCCTCCACTGACACTGAAGTATATGTTATCAAAATTGTTGAACATAATCTCTAATCTCTCAAAAGTAGCGTCTAATACGTTTTTTTCTAAGTATATTTTTGCCATGCAGTTTCCTTCTCTCTTTTCCAAATTATAACATTTCTGTAATATTCTGTAAAGTTTTTAGCTATATGACATTTTACGACATATTGTTACAATATGCCACAGGCTGATGCTGTAGTTTTGTATTAAAATAAAAAAATGTCCCATTGGGGACATTTCTTTTTTAAGATAGCTGTTCGAGCAAAGCGAGTTACAGATATCTTATGCAGAGCTGGGACGTTTTTGTCCTATCTGGGATACATATTCTATTTTAATTAATTTTTTATTCCATAAATATAATATAAAAAGAAGACTATTTCTAGTCTTCCCATATGAATTCATATATTTATATTCACAAATTATTTATTATTTACTAAATCTTTTAATGCTTTACCAGCTTTGAATACTGGAGCTTTTGATG
>CANRQN010000045.1 GCA_947641575.1 uncultured Clostridium sp. | reverse complement strand
GAAGAAACTTTAGCCAACTTATCTAATGTTTGGGTTGATCGAGTAATTGATAATAAATTATTATGTATAACAAATAGTGGTAAAAATCCTACAAGTTATTTTATTGATGTAGATACAGGTAAGATGACAGAATCAAAACTTGCTAATAAGAGTACAGAATCTTATATAGAAATAATTAGCATATCTCAAAATAAAATTTTAGCAATATATGATTCTGATGTTACTTTTAACAACGATGGCTCATACACCACTCATAGTAATAAATATGGTGTGATTAGTAAAGAAGAATTTTTTAATGGTAAAGATAGTTTTCAAAATATTAAAAGAGTTTATGGAGGTGAGTAAATTGCTAGAACTTGAACATATTTCAAAAGAATACAAAAATAAAAAAGCACTTAAAGATGTTAATTTGATTTTTGAAAATGGAATATATGGACTTTTAGGTCCAAATGGAGCAGGAAAATCAACTCTTATGAATATAATAACGGGTAATTTAAGTCCAACAGAAGGAAATGTGAAATGGAATAAAGAAGATATAAAAAAATTGGGGGCTTCTTATAGAAGTTTACTAGGGTTTGCTCCACAACAGCAAGGAATGTATGATAGTTTTTCTGGCACAAGATTTCTTTCTTATATGGCGACTTTAAAAGGCATACCAAAAAAAGAGTTAAATAATGAAATTAAAAGAGTTCTAAATTATGTTAATATGATGGAAGTTAAAGACCAAAAAATAGGAACATACTCTGGAGGAATGAAACAAAGAATTTTAATAGCACAAGCGATTCTTGGAAATCCTAAAATAGTAGTTTTAGATGAGCCTACTGCAGGGTTAGATCCGAAAGAGAGAGTGCGAATAAGAGAAAGAATTTCTACATTATCAAAAGAAAAAATAATTTTAGTTTCTACACACGTTGTATCTGATATTGAGTCTGTGGCAAATAAAATAATTCTTATTAAAAAAGGAAAGATAATTGATACGGATTCAGTTGAGGCTCTTTGTGAAAAAAATAATGTTTCTAGTTTAGAAGAAGTATATATGAAATTATTTGGAGATGAATAGATATGTGGAGTTTAATCTATTTTGAATTAAAAAAAATATGGAATAAAAAAAGTTTTGTTTTTATAACTTGTTTATTGTTAATTATAAATATATTTTTCCTTTGGTACACAAATTTAGAAAATGAAAAAAGACCATCACTTTCTTCTTACAAAATGTTTCAAACTGAAATATTAAATATGAGTGAAAGTGAAAAAGAAGAATATGTAAAAAAATTAAAAAAAGATATTGATGGTATTTATTTCGTAATAGATATATTAAATATGCAGAAAAATGAAATTGGAAGTTCTTTTGTTGAACAAGAATTGAATGAGAAACCAGGGGTTTTTGAAACCTATTATAAAATATATAAATCAGGAAATTATTTACATTTCACTTCATCATTAGAGCAAGAACAAGTTTTTATTAATGAAATATATAATGAGCAAGTTAAAGTATCAGGATATGATGATTATTTAGATGGTATAAAAAAAGACAAAGGTAAATTAGAGGGTATTTCTATATTTAATAATCAAGATGAAAGTAATTTTTCTACTCGCAATATAAAGAAAAGTGCCCAAGATTATTCAGAGTTAAATTCTAGTAATGTTAAATTTATACCATCAAAAACAATCGTATCAACTATTGAAAATATAGGAACAGACATACTTTTGATTTTAATTACATTTTTATTTATTGGAAATTTAATAACTGAAGAAAAAGAAAAGAAATTATTTTATGTTACTCGTAGTACAAAGTATGGAGTAGTACATAGTATTTTTGCAAAAATTATAGCCCTGTTTATTCATTGTATAATATTTAGCATTTTGCTTTTTAGTATAAATTATTTGTTTTTTGGAATATTTGGTGGATTTAATGATTTAGGAATAAAATTGCAATCTTTAGCACCATATATGGAAAGCAATTTTAATGGAAGTATATTAGAATATCTTATTATTTCTATTCTAACAAAAGGAATAGTTGTATTTGGAATCGGTACTATTATTACAGCCATTTGCATTATTTCTGATAGTATGATACTTCCTTATATGTTAGGTATATCATTTTTAGGTATAAGTTGGTTATTTTATAAAATTATACCAGCAGTATCTAATCTTAATATAATAAAGCACTTAAATATATTTGGTATTTTAAAAACAGAAAATTTATATGGCTCATATTTAAACTTTAATTTTTTTGAATATCCAATTTCAAGAATAACCTTTTCTTGGATTATGATAGTGGGGTTGCTTGGGCTAGGAATTTTCTTGTGTGTTAAGTTCTTTTTAAAAGGTAAAAGTTTAGAATTAAAAAGATCTACTAAAAACTTTATATTGAAATTTAAGCCTCATACTTCTTTATTCAAACACGAACTTTATAAAATTTTAATAACTAATAAAGGAATTATAATTATTTTGATATTTAGTCTATTAATTTGTTATAACGAATTACAAAGAAGATATAGTCCATCACTTCAAGAGCAATATTATCAAAATATTATGTTGAAATTAGAGGGAAAACCAACTGAAGAAAAAACAGAACTTATAAAAGCAGAAAAATCAAGATTTGATGAAGCCTTTTCAAAAATATCAGAAATTGATGAACAAATTGCAAAAGGTGAGATAAATGATACAACTGGAGAAGCAATGAAAGTAAAATGGTATAGTATTACTGCTTTTTATCCTACCTTTGAGAAAGTATTAGAACAAGATAAGTTTGTAAAAGAAAATAATGGGAATTACATCTATGATACTGGATACTTATATTTATTTGGAGTAATGGATGAGGGCATACTTAATGATTTTATTCTTCTAACTTTAAGTATTATATTTATGTTTTGCAATGTTATGGCGATTGAGTATCAAAATAAGGCTGTAAATATACTTCAAGCGACAAATAAAGGAAACAAAGCAATTATTAAAACTAAAGTCAAAGCAACAATGCTTATGGTTTTATTACTTTGTATTTTACCATTTGTTTGTAGATTCATTAGTGTTTCTAGCACATTCCCAATAGATGGCTTTTTACTGTCAGCAAAAGATATATCTATTTATCATAATTTGCCCTCTGGGATACTGGTTATAGGTTTGATTTTATTAAAAATCTTTATCCAAGTTTTCTCTGGAATAATTATGGCAATGCTTATTTTAACTATCTCTGCTTGGAAAAAGAATAATGTTCAAACTATATTTTTGGGACTTTTGATACTTTGTGTACCTTTAGTATTAGTTTTATTAGGTTTCGAGTATATGAGATTATTTTCGTTATATCCTTTATATTCATATACATTCGGAAATTAATCTCTTAGGGTGTAATTCCCCGAGGCTCTGCCCCGAGGTAGTTCATTGCCAGATGGTACTATTGATAAAGAAACTTATAATCAAAAAAAAGAAAAATTAGATAGTAAATTAGAGAAAATTAACAAAGAAATAGAGCAATATAATTTATTATCTGAAGATGATGATAAAATAGAAGATGGAATAAATAAAATAAAAAGTACCTTAAATTCTAATAAGATTCTTGAAGGCTTTGATAGAGATGTATTTGATGCTCTTGTAGATTATATTATCATAGGTGGCTATGATGAAACTGGAAAAAAAGAAGAAAATATGATAAGATTTATATGCAAAACAAAATTTAATGAAACTAACAGAAATGATTTAAAGAAAGATGTGATATTATCTAATAATAATCTTTCTGATAGCGAAACTTTTGTAAATGTATTTGACTTTTATAGTAATCAAGAATATTATCTATTTTACAAAGATGAAAATGGAAAAACTCATAAGGAATTGCAAACTAAAATAAGAGTAAGAGTAGAAGTGGAGAAATGATATATTCATAATAAACATTGTACCTATTTGATATGTATATTATGACATAGTCAGTTATAC
>CANRQN010000044.1 GCA_947641575.1 uncultured Clostridium sp. | reverse complement strand
TATCTTCTGCACCCATATCAAACTTTTTGCAAATCCAATGTATGAATTTATCAATTGTTTCATAGAATTTATCAATAATTTTGTGTAAATGATTATTTTCTTTTTCTAAACTTTTGATTTTGCTTTTATATTTCCATTCTATATCAAATTCTTTATTTCTATATTCATCTTCTAATTCATTTTTTCTATTATTATAGTCCAATTCTAAATCTTTAACTTTATTGTTTAAAACCTTATTATCTTCTAGTATTTTGTCTCTTTCTTTTTGATATCTTTCAGCTTCATTAACAAGTTTTACTTGTTTTGATAATTCTTGATGCAAAGCCTTATTATCATTATATAATTCATTAATCAAATCGTCTTTAGGCTTTATTATATCGTTTTCAACTTTTGCTTTATTCAATTGTAAAAGCTTTATATCGTTTATGTCTGGAACTTCTGGTAATTCTAGTTTTATATTATCTAGTATCTTTTTAGTGTTTTCAAAATTAGTTATTTTCTTTAAATCTTCTATTTTTTGATGTTTTGCTCCTGTTTCTTCAACTGGCAGTCCTCTTTCTAAATCAAAACCTTTTGATGTTACATATGCATGAAAGTCATTTTGTAACTCTCTATAACTATTTCTACCTCTCCAAAAATCCCTTGCACATATTTTATCTATTGTTTTTCCCTCTTTGTCTTTTGTTTTAACTACAGGTATATATACCAAGTGCATATGTGGTGTTGTTTCATCTAAATGCACTGCTGCTGACACTATATTCCTCTCCCCAAGATTTTTGTAGTTACATACAAATTTGTAACTTTCCCTAAAATACCTCTTTGTTTCTTCTAGTCCTATTTTATCAAAGAACTCATTGTCTGATGTAATCATCATTTCGCACATTATAATGCTATTACTTCTAATATTACCTTTTAAATCGTATTCCTTTTTCATTCTATCAAATTCTTTGATATATGTGAGTTGATTTTCTTTGCAGTAGAAGTTTAGATGTGTTCTTGATGGATCGATATCTTTATTAGAATGTCCTTTTGACCTTCTGTCATTGTGAATATATGATCCTTGTGCATCTACTCTTGTTAGTTTATCATTTCTTATTATTGCATAACTCATATCTCCTTGTACCTCCTTCTTCGCCAAAGATAAATTTATTTGTCTAACATACTAGTCAAACAAGTTTGACTGTATGGCAGGGAAATTACATTTCCCCACACCCCTATCTCCTAAAAACTGCTAAAGCATTTTTTAGGTTTTATTTAAAGTTGCTACTCGCACCTTTAAATAAAAAGAACAGCCACCAAAGTAGTTTTCTACTCTAGTAGCTGTTCTTCTATATGCAAATGTTCTGCATTATATAAAAGCATCTGCATTTGCATATAATCTAGTAAAGTCAATGTCGTCATATTTTCGTTGTTCAAAGTTAGCCATACTCTTTTTTTGAAATTTTTTGTCGCTATTATATTTATTATTCTTAAACTTTTCTTTAATAGGGGTATTAAAGTTTGCTTGGAGAGGGTATTTAACTTTTCTTAAATAGGTATCTTCATTTTTTATTGGTATTAGTTTTCTCATTTCCACCTGTTTTGTGTTTTCTTTGTAAATTAGTTCTGTGTCAATATATTCTTTTGACTTTAACGAATTTATTAAATTTGATACTTGTGTTACTGATATATTTAGTAATTCACTAATTGTTTTATTTGTTAGAAAACAATATTGATTTTCTTTGCTTAAATAAATGACTATTGCATATATTATCTTCTCTTTATCACTCAATTTATTATCTGTTAATATTTCTATTGGTATCCATATACCTTTTAAATTTAAGTTAGACATTCCCTCACCGTCTTCCATTTATTAGCTTTATTTTAAATTTCTAGCCGTTTTTATTTGCTTTTAGTATAATTTTATATCTTTAAAATGTAGATAAAAATTTTCTATAAAAAAACGCCTTGAACTTATTTCTAAATTCAAAGCGAAATTTATTGTATATTTAATGTCTACTTTAATGTCTACTTCTTTGGTAGACATTAAAATACACAATAAAATTATTTTTTTATAATCCAATATCCATCTTTTTTTGAACCTTTTCTTTCTAGTATATTTGCATTTCTTAAAATTCCTACATTCTTCTTTATCGTATGAATACTTAATCCAACTTCTATTGCCATATTTTCTTGAGTTATTCTTGGGTTTGATTTTATAAGTTTTATCATTTTTAATTGTGTTGCATTAAGTTGTTTTTCTATATCATTATCTTTTTTAGATAAATCATAAGTTCCATAATTTTTATCATAATATGATGGTCTTAAAAAACTTGCCTCAAAGAACTCATCATATTGGAATTTGGGTTCTTTTAGCCCTGCATCTTCCATCAATTCTCTCATTCTTCCTATTCCTGTTCCAGCTTTTTCTATATAATGTGTTCTTCTTAATAAATCTGCAATTATAGGATTTCGTGCAATACTTCTTTTACCAAAATTTTCTTTTGTAATTCCTTTAGGAACTCCACCAGGACTTACTATTGAAACTCTATCATCATAAATCTCTACCATTACTCTTGCACCTTCTTCAAAATATTGACGATGGCATATACCGATTTATGATAGCCTCTTTTAATACATCTTCTGGAATCTCCAAAACTTCTTTTCTTGTTGCATTTCCTTGCTCTCTCATAACCTCTGCATTAATTAAATAAGTCAGATTTATGTGCTTTTTAGCAAATGCTAAAGCATCTTCAATATTGGTTATTATGTCTTTATTGCAATCCAATGTATCCAAAATATAAACTCTATTTGTACCTTTAAAAGCAATACAAGTAATATAATTTTGAATTAAGAAATTTGTAGGATTCTTTGCAAAGAAAACAACACCTGCATTTGTAAACATATATTTATTATCTACTTTTTCTAAGCAATTTAAGTTTATCAATAATTCTTCTCTTTCAATTGTTTCACTTGTATTAGATAATTTTAAAAAGTTTTTATAGGCATTTTCATCAAAGTCTTCTGGATATTTTGCTTTTTTATTTATCATTCGATCAAATTGTATTTTTCCGCCATCTTCTAAATATTCTCTGATTTCATTTCTATTCATCTTTTGACACATTGCACCAGCTCTTAAATAATACCCTTCACTTGAAGAATAAGGTTTATCATCTCCCTCTGGTACATTTACAACAATAACATTATCTACTACTTCGATTTTTACATTTATTCTTGGTTCTATTTGACTTATTTGATTTTGTATATTTGCTCTTTGATTATTAGAAGTATCTGTGCCAATGATATTTCCGTCATCATCTACACCTATCAATATTTTTCCACCTATACTATTAGCAAATGCAACTACTTCAACTGCAAATTTTTTACCTAAATTTTCTTTAAATTCTAAAGTATGTCCTTCGCCTTGCTTTGCTAGTATTTTTAGTTCTTCTGTTGTCATTATTACCACCTTTCCAATTGTGCAGATACCGTCTGCACAATTTATTTTAATCTTATTGATTGATATTATAACATTTATTTACAAATATTTCATTACATTTTAAAAATTTCATACATATATTAATTCTTTTAATACGATTTCCTTTGCTTGTTGTTTAATTGCATTCATTGTGCCAACCCAATAAAGCACATCTGTATTTTTCATATTTTCTGTTAAATCACTTTTTGCTTTCAAATCATTAATAATTTGATTTACTCTTTTAGTTGCTGTTTCTTGTATTTCTTCTAAATGTTCTATTAATGTATTTTCCATAAACATTATTGTATATTCTGCTTTCTTATGTTCTTTTAAATAGTTTAATCTCATTCTTCCATATTTATTCAAATGTATTTTCTTTTGCTTTGATAACACTAAATTCGGTATATAGTAATCTTCTTGTCTTATATATTCTATTCCTGTTTTTTCATCAATAAATCTTTCTTTTAATTCTTTGTTCTCCATAATTTTTAAATCTCCTCTCATTTTTTTAATTTTAATTTGTTATTATAAAATCAAAAAAAGATGAATTTGTTATTGTTTTTTACAATTCATCTTTTAAATATGTGAAAATTTTATTATTTCTAAATTGTTGCTAGGAGGAAACCTTTGCTATTACTACATTTTAATTTTTCGTCATAAGAGAATAAAATTGTTAT
>CANRQN010000043.1 GCA_947641575.1 uncultured Clostridium sp. | reverse complement strand
AAAAGGGATAATAGCACAAGAAATAAATATGTATGAAGACTATCCAGAATGGCAAACATATCTAAACGCTATCAAATGTATGTACAAGGAGTTTCCTATAAGGATAGATATAGCAGGGTCAGTAGACTCTATAAATAAAATAACAAAAGAAATGTTATATTTATGCTATGATAATTTTTATACTCCATCAAACATGGCTATAGCTGTATGTGGCGATTTTGAACCTGAAAAAATATTAGAAGAAATAAAAAAAAGAATTATAAAAAAAGAATTTAAACAAGTACCAGAAAGAATATATCCAAAAGAGCCAGAAGAAATTAGTGAAAAAGAAAAAAAAGTAAACATGAATTTAAGTAATCCAATGTTTGCTATAGGTTATAAGGACAAAGTAGAAAAAGATATGGTAAAAAAGCATATTGCGATTCAAATAATATTAAACACATTACTTGGAAAAAGTTCGAAACTATATAAGGAATTAACAGATGAAAATCTTATACTTGGAACATTAGACACAGAATATGATTATTCAAGAAAATATGCATTTTTACTTATAACAGGACTTTCAAGAAAGCCAGAAGAGGTTATAGAAAGAGTAAAAAAAGAGATAGAAACTGCAAAAATAAATGGATTAAATAAAGAAGACTTCGAAAGAAACAAGAAAAAACTATATGGAGATTATATTTCAGAATATAATAGTGTAGACGAGACAGCAAGAATGTTCCTTACAGACTACTTTAAAGGAATAAATTCCTTTGAATATTTAGAAAAATATAATGAAGTAACAAAAGAATATTCAGATGAAATATTAAAAAAAGTATTTATAGAAGAAAAACGAATAAGCTCGATAGTAGAATAAAAAGGTAGAAAACATTAATAATTTGTTACAAAAAGGTTACAAAGAAATTACAGAAGGAAAAACTGCTGTCGAATAATAGCAAAAAAATATATTAGCTATAAAAAAATCTCCAAAAAGGAAGAATAATGACTAACGAAAAACTTCTGAAAAGCTTGAAATTAATTGACTTAGGAAATTTTTTGTGGTATTTTATCATTAAGAGAATAAATAAAGATAAAAACGGAGGAAAAATATAATGTTAAATGATGAAATACGTAAAAAAAGAGAAGAACTAAATAAAAGTATTGAAGAAAACAAAAACTATGAATATATCTATAAATTAAGTGTAGAATTAGACGAACTAATAGCTGAATATTATAAAACGCGACAAACGGGACGGTTCTCTTTGTCGCACTAAAATTTAATAAATTGCCAATTGGAAAATAAAAGTGAAAGCGCGACAAAGAGAACCGTCCCGTTTGTCGCGTCATTTGGCAATCATTTACACAAAATATTCAGTAGTTTTGGAAATGGCATTTCCTTTTATAATAAGTTTTCCATATTCAGTAATCTTTCTTTCAAAAAGTTCAGAATTATCCACTACATGAGCAAACTCAGTAATCGATGGAACAATAAACTTTATAAGGTTTGATTCTAAATTTATATCTGTAAAAATCAAATAATAATTAGAATTATATTCATATAAATCTGATGATTTAGCGAAGTTTCTGATTTCTTCCCTATGAGGATTTCTATCTAGAAAAGTACAAAAATCACAAAAAGCATCAAAAGATTCGAAAGAATAAATTGTTTTTGTTTTACTAAGTATTGGATTTTTCCTTTTGATATGTAAAGCCTTTTTGCTTTTTAAAGGATTCTTTAAATGCATATTATCATAAGAAGAAACATTATTTTCGATATGTTCAAATTTAGTAATTGTCAAAACAAATCTACCGGTCTTTAAGTGCAAGAGCCTCTATCATTATTCTGCAATCATCAGTGCGAAATCCTACCTCTTTTTCAGCTGTATTTAACATATCCAAAAATATTTCTTGAGATTCAATCGAATTAGACATAAAAGAATGATAATCAATATCTCTTTCATTCAAATCCTCCATATTTAAGGTAATACGTATTTTGTTTTCATTAAGCTTTTCAATTTTCATATTTAAAAATATTCATCCCTTCCAGCTATAAACTATATTTATATTATACTATATAATTAGCAAAAATGGAATAAGAAATTAATGGAAAATATAAAATTAATCCTTCATTCTTAAGTATCCAAGCTCTTCCCAACTATTATATGCAAGATTTAATCTAAATAATATTCTAGGCTTAGATCCGGCCCTATTTTTATCAACCACGCAAGTATAATATCTAACATTTGGATCCTCAAACTTTTCTAAATCAAAAAATTTTGTATCAACTTCATTTAAAGAGTATTCATAATTATCTAAAGAATCATTATGAATTTGCTTCACTAAGCTTAGAGTATCTAATACCTCTTTTACTGTTTTACTTGCAGATAGATCATTTACAGTCAAATTTAGTGGTAAGCTTGAATTTTCTATAAGTTGCATAGTAGAAGCTATAAATATATTAAAGTTTTGTGCTAGATTTGAAAGTATTGTTGCAGTTTTCTTTATTTCTTCTGGATTTCCAATATGTTCAGTATCTGCTTTCAAAGTATCATAAAATATATATTGTATTTGCTCTTTATAATAATAATTCTTTATTACTTTATTTAATTCATCATTTGTATGGTCAGTAATATTTATAAAGTAAATAGAATTGCGAAGTTCTCTACTAAGCCAATCTGCTACAATACAAACTTTATTAAAATCTGTAGAAAATTGTTTAAGTTTATTTATAAAATCTTCATTAGTTTCCCCACTCGATTTTACAATATATCCAGCTTCGTCTACATCTACATTAGCACCTTCATCTTTTTTAAATTTTAGCTCTAATAATTCTCCTTCGCTAATTTTTAGAACTTGCCCATGCAGTTTCTGTATTTTTGGATTATTTATAGCTGTTGTAATTAAGCATAACTTCATCTTTTCTTCAGACATTTCATTAGAAATAATCAAAACTTTTTGCTTATGAACAAGAGCAATAAAAGCGGCTAAATTTATAGTAAATCTACTTTTACCAGCATTTGAAGGCATTGCAAAAGACATAGTTTCACCTTTTCGTATTCCTTTAAATACATTTGAAAGTATTGGAAAGGGCAAGTCTAATCCATTTGATAAATTATTTTCAGAAGAAGTCAAAAATTCAAAAATTCCCTTATTTAATATTGATTGTTTGAATTTTGAAGTGACTTCTGCTTGATTAACAGCACTTTCAACTTCTTCAATAGACATTTTTGAATATAGCTCATAATTTATAATATCTATGATTTTGTCTTGAATATATTTAATAGGTTTTATTACATAGTTTTTTCTTAAAACAAAAAGCTTTCGTAGTTCAACATAAATTTTCTCAAAATCATATTTTTTGCCACTAACTTTTAATTTATAATTTTTCTTCAAAGGATAAATTTCTTCTACATTTCTTGCAAAATTAAAACCGCTTTTTGCAAGCTCAGAAGCATATGACTCTCCATCTGAAAACAATACTAATTTATATAAATTAAAAATAGTATCATCTGCAAAATAACAATCATCTGCTAAAAAATAATATCTACTTATAGCATTAGGGTTACTTAAGAGTAGACCGATGTATATTTCTTCTAGCTCTTGATCCATAAGCTCTTTAGGGTATACTGAGGTTTGACTTTCTTCTACACCTACATCTTTTTCTTGCAGATTGCTATTATTTTCATAAGTATTTGGATCATCTGCTACAGTCTCATATTCATCAGAAATAGATAAACTATACTTCAAATTTTGAAGTTCTGAAATAGCAGCATCAAAATCCTTATCATCTAAAAGTTCCTTAATATGATTGATTTGAGCACGATTAGTAGCAGTTACTGGAATTTGACTTAATAAATGGTATAATCTTTGGGTCATTTCTTGATTCATTTTTTGCACCATCCCTTCTTTTTTAACATTATATATTAATATTTCTAATAATACAAGTAAACTTTTGAGGGCGATTTCAAAAACTTTGCATTTGAAAGAAAAGCTGCAGAAATTAATAAGAAAACTAGTTGACATGTAAAAAAAGATAATGTAAAATAAAACTACAAAAAGTAAAACAAGAACCAAAATAAAAAAGGAAAACCAAAAATGAAAATAAAATCAAACTGCATAACCCTTGAGGCTGTACACACACACACACACACACACACACA
>CANRQN010000042.1 GCA_947641575.1 uncultured Clostridium sp. | reverse complement strand
CCAATTCATCATTTTTTTCTTATCCATTATTTTATACCTCCTCGATAGATTGTAATTTGTATATCTAATACTTTTTTATTAGTTTTGAAATTAATGCTTTACAAGTGTTCATTTGAATACAAGCATAAAAATTATTAGTTACTTCTTTACCTTTCCCAATTGTTGTTGCATTATTTGCATCTTCTTCCGTTTCCCAAAGAACAAAATCAGTCCATATATCACCTTGTAAATAATGTTCCCAAGAAATAAATCCCTTTGCTTTAGAAATAATTTCATCGTGTAATTTTTGCGTTAATTCTACAAATTGTTCTTCACTTACACCTTTTTTTAGTTTATATGAAAATATCCATGCTGTTTTATTCATATATAAATTCCTCCTCTACAACAACTTACTTTTGTTGCAATTATATAATAAAAGACAGATAATTTCAACTTATTATCTGCCATACTTATTGTAAGTTGTCGCTGAGGTGTTACTTATTATATTCAACACATTTTTCTTCTAATAATTTAAAATTGCAACATCTTGCTCTTATATTTTCTGGTAATTTTCCAGCGATATATAATTGATATAGCTTAAAAGATTTATTTTTTACTTGTTTATAGTTTGCATTTAACCAATCTAATTGTTCTCTTAATAATTTTTGGTATTTTAATTCTGCAATAGTTAAAGTCTCTTTGTTTAAATCTACTAAAGAGTAATTATTTTCATTTACTGGTATCATATTATTAAAATTAACAGCACCTAATTCGCCATCTTTAATTTTGAAAAAGTCAACTGTGTTCTTCATATTTTTGTGTTTAAGTTTTGGGCTTGATAATGGTGCAAAATACTCACAAGTGTCTATTTGAAACAATATACCTATAAAAGGTCTTAATTCCTTTTCAAACTTATTATAGGATACCTTATTATCAAATTTTCTTAAATAATCACAATAATCCGAATTAACTCTAACAATTTTTAAATTTATAATCATCACAAATTACCTCCTTAGCATTTCAATTATATATTAAAATCTATAAAAATACAATAATATAAAAGGATTAGAGTTTTACCTCTAATCCCCCTTTTTTAAGTTCCAATTTAATGGCTGGAAACACCGCTTTTTCAAATTCCAATTTATGGCTGGATTCACCGCTTTTTTAAGTTCCAACTTTACGGCTGGATTCACCAACTTTTTTGCTATTTCTAGCAATAATATTATATGCAAATTATATAAATTTATTGCTTTCTGTATTTTAAATATAACATATTTTTAGGTAATAATCAATATTTTTTGAAGATTTTCTCTAATTTACATATTTTCTATGCGAATTTTTTACATTATTTTGATTTACCATTGCATATTCCATTGTTGTATCTATCTTAATATGTCCTAGTAATTTTTGTACTTGTTCAACCGGCATACCTTTATCAATAGCCATAGTTGCCATTGTTCTTCTAAATTTATGTGGATGTACTTTATTTATATTTGCTTCTCTTCCTAAATTTCTAATGGCAATTTCGATTCCTGATATTCCTAATCTGTTATATGGTTTTATAAGCGATACAAATAATGCCTCATTATTATCTGTTCTTGTTTCCAAATATTTCTTCATATACATTTTACTTTTTGCACTAAAGTAAACTTCTCTTTCACTATTACCTTTACCTAAAACAATGCAACTTCTTTCTTGAAAGTTTATATCTGATATATTTAATTTAGTAAGCTCTCCAACTCTCATACCTGTTGATATTAACAGTTCTAATATTGCTAAATCTCTTATATTTGAGCAAGTATCACGTAATTTTTCTAAGTTTTCATCTGTCAATGTATCTTTTACTTTTTTAGTTGTCTTTACTTTACGGATCCTTCTAACAGGATTTTTCACAATATAATCTTCATTTTCTAGCCAAGCAAAAAAACTTGATAATGTTCTTCTTATATTATCTATTGTTACCATACCTGCATTTGAATTGTTTTTATAATTAGCCAAGTAATTCCTTAATATTTCAGTAGTAATTTCATCTATTGGAAGATTTATTGTATCTAACATTTTGATTAAATTATCTTTATAGTAATTTAAAGTTCTAGTAGAACAGCCTTCAATTTCTTTAGATGATATAAATTTATTTAATATATCTGTATTATTTATTTTTATTTCTTGATTTTTAGATTGTTCTATTATTTCAATTTGATAATTTAAGCATATTTCTATAAGTATCTCTTTTAATTTTATTCTTTGGTTATCATCTAAGAAGTAATTTGTCCTATAACTTACTTCATTGATAAATAACTCTTTCAACTATATTTTCCTCCTATAAAAAAGAAGAATAGTTTTATATAGTTTCTATTCTTCCTTTAACTTATTTCTTTTCTACTAACAAATCTTTTGTTGCACTACTATTCGTATTATACTCAATCTCAATAGCTCCACCTATTGTATCTAATGCTTTTATTTTGCTTAAATCAGTTTCGTTATTACTTATTACAGTAACTTTTATATTATTATTATCTTCCATTACTGCTGATTTTGTTACAAATGTTAATTCTTTATTTTGCATAGCTTTACTTATTTTACTTTGTACTTCTGTTAAATAGTTATATGAATACTGTGCTGTTTTGAAAGTTGTTTTACTTTCTGTTATTCCTAAAAATTTGCAAATTTCTTTTCTATTTGATTCATTATCTTTACAAAGTAATATTACATTGTTTCCATTATTATCTATATATTTTCCTGCATAATAATCTGGATACACTGCATTTAGATTTTCGTTTGGTTGTTCTTTTATACCTACATCTTTATCTTCTACAGGTATATTTTTATTGGTAATTTCTGTAAGTATTGACTGTAATAATTCTGATAATTCATTTTCTGTTATATTCTCTGTTTCTATATCATAATTAATATTGTTAAATTCAAAAGTAACCATATAATTATTATTATATTGTGATATCTCTAATTCAGTATTACCTATTTTTGATTTTTTGCCTTTAAATTCAAAGTAATAATCTCTAAGTGGCTCTTCCTCTTTACAAAGTGCTATTCTAATTTCTCCATCATTTTCTGTTTTATATTCAAATACATAATCGTGTTTTTTATATTCATCAGATAAGTTAGTATCTTTATATCCTGGTATTTTTACAGTATAGAAATTAGTTTGAGTAAACTTATCTGTAATTTTGGCTTCAAATTCATTTTTACTAATTCCCATATATTCTTTAAATTCTTCTAATATTTCTTGCCAAATGTACTCTGGTAATTTTGAGTTATAATGTTCAATTTTTACATCCATATCTGCACTTGTTAAACTTGCTACTTTATAAATATTTAATTCTGTTTTTAATGTTTCTTCTTTATTTTTGTTAAAGTCCGAAATTCCATAAGTATTATTTTGTACTTGATTATTATTAAATGTATTTGTACCTATCATAATTCCAAATCCTAGTATGAATACTGCTACGCTCGAAGTTATTCCATAAATAATTTTTCTTTTATTCGTTGTTTTCATATCAAACTCCTCTCTGATGTTTGATACAGCTATTTTTTCTTTTACATTCTTTCGTATTCTTTCTTTTAAATCATTATTTTCCATAGCCATAACCTCCATCTTCTAAATTTCTTTTTATGATTTTCCTAACTCTATGAAGTATAGTCTTAACATTGCTTGTAGATAAATTTAATACTTTTGCTATTTCTTTTACTGATTTTGCTTCATAATAAAACATTATAAATATTGTATATTCTTCTTTTTTTACTGTCTTTAAAGTATCTAACACAACTTTGTTCTGTTCATTTTCTTCTGCGATTTTTTCAATATTACAAGTATCAACTAAATTTTCTTCATAATCTGATATAGAAAAATTTAATTCTGTATTTCTATACTTATTCTTTATAACATTCTTAGCTATTCCTGCCAGATATGGTTTTATTTCTATTGTTTTTAATAAATTACTGCTATTTTTCCATATAGCCACAAATACATCTGATATTATTTCTTCTATATCTTCATCTGTTATAGATACACTGACTCCATTTTTTACTATTATATAAACATAGTTATAAAAATCATCTAGTATTCTGTCTATATCCAGTTTTCCATTTATTAGATAATTATTTAAAATTTCTTTTTTCAATTTAGATCTAAATCTCCTTTTTATTTTGTTAGCTAACTTTCATATACATAGTAACATTTTTTTTAAAAAGGTTACAACTTTTCTAAAAAAATTTTAAAATATAGAGATATTAGATTTTCTAATATCTCAGCGACAACTTACTCGTATAATGAACATGTAGTTCATTATACATTTTTTTATTCTTAAATC
>CANRQN010000041.1 GCA_947641575.1 uncultured Clostridium sp. | reverse complement strand
CAGGAAATGAATCAGAAGAAGAATTAATCACAATAAAAAAGGACACAGTAGCACCCAAATTTGAAACAAATGTAGAAGTAACAAACCAAGCCTTAGGCGGCTTTAAAGTATCAGCATTAGCAAGTGATGAAGTATCAGGAAATGCAGCATATGGAGGACAAATAACATACACATGCTATATAACAAAAAATGGACAAGAAGAAAAAGTAGGAGAAAATAATACAGGAATATTTGAAGTAACAGGACTAAATCAAGGAACAGCATATGATATAAAAGTGGTAGCACAAGACCCAGCAGGAAACTCAAACGAAAAAGTAGGAAGAGGAACAACAGAAGCAAATACAGCACCAACATGGCAAATAGAGCCAAAAGAAAAAAGCAAAACAAACACAAGTATAAACCTAACAATGACAGCAGTAGATAGCGATGGAGATAACTTAACATACACTATAAAATATGGAGCATATAATGCAAACGGAACAAAAGGAGCAGTCATAGCAACTAAAACAATATCAAACGTAACTCAGGGAGTAGCACAAGACTTAAATATAACAGGATTAAGTAATTATACAAAATATTATTTTGAAATAGTGGCGCAAGATACATTCTTTTTATCGACTCAAGTATCGAACATAAATATAACAACGTCATGTCTCGGTGTGCTATGTGAGGGCAGTACAACTGTCCGTCAAACTTGTGGAACCTGTAACGGGAACGGATACGGAACGACCACGGAAACTTGCAAAGGTTGCAGTGGGAGCGGTTCAGTAGGGGCTTGCCAACGCTGTGGAGGGACAGGTTCTATATTGGGAAACCGATGTGGAAATTGTAATGGAACAGGAGCACGGCGGAGCTTGTGCCTGGTGTAACGGAACAGGTTTAAGCACTTCATCGGGAAATTGTATTTCCTGCGGAGGAAAGCGGTTATTATCTTAGAAACGTAGCATGTTCACATAAAATCACAGATTCACACTATTTTTGTTCGATTCATGGAAATAATGTAAATAAGCTACATTGAATGACTCTATTAAGTCTATTAAATCAGAACACACCTTCTACAAATGTTCTATACATGACTATGTAGGTAAATCACAGTATCATAGCTAACTAAAAAAGTACATTTGTAAAAGGAAATTTATACAAAAACTCCTAACAAATTACGACAAACATATTGACTAATCTACAAAAAAATACTAAAATAAACTTTGGGATAAACCCAAAGTTAGCTAACTAAAAAAGTACATTTGCAAAAGAAAATTTATACAAAAACTCCTAACAAATTACGACAAACATATTGACTAATCTACAAAAAAATACTAAAATAAACTTTGGGATAAACCCAAAGTTTATTTTAATTTAATATTCAAAAAAGATGTAGGGGGAGAAAAAATGGAAGATTTAAAAGTCTTTTCATGTAGTAATGAAGCAGATGGATTTACAAAAGAAGTTTGTGAGAATTTAGGAATACCACTAGGAGAAATAAGCAGAATGAAATTTAAAAATGATAACAACTTTGTTCAACTACTAGAAACAGTAAGGGATAAAGACGTATACTTCATACAAGTTACAACACCACCAGTAAACGAAAGAATAATGGAACTATTAATTGCAATAGATGCAGCCAAACGTGCATCGGCAAGGAGAATAACAGTTGTACTACCATACTACATGTATTCAAGATCAGACAAAAAAGATCAACCAAGAATACCGATAACAGCAAAACTAATGGCAGAATTGATAGAAGCTGCAGGAGCAAATAGAGTAATAAGCTGTGACCTACATAACCCAGCAATACAAGGATATTTTAACATAAACTGTGATAGATTATCAGCACAAAGCCTACTTCAAACATATTTTAAAGAGAAAAACTTTAAAGATATGGTAATAGTTGCAACAGATGCTGGAAGCTCAAAAAAAGCATATAAATACTCAAAATACTTTGAATGTCCAATTGCAATGATAGATAAAAGAAGAGAAGGAAATGATGATAGAGCAATAGCATCAACTGTAATAGGAGATGTAAAAGGAAAAACAGCAGTAGTATTTGATGATGAAGTAGATACAGCAGGTTCAATGATAGAAACAGCAAATGTACTAAATGAATTTGGAGCAAAAGAAATATATGCAGGATGTACACATGGAGTATTATCAGGTCCTGCAATAGAAAGAATAAAAAATTCGCACTTCAAAGAATTAGTTATAACAAATACAATTCCACTTCCAAAAGAAAAAGAATTAGACAAAATAAAAGTATTGTCAATAGCACCATTATTTGCAGAAGCAATAAGAAGACTTTATGAACATAAACCAATGGGAGATTTATTTGAAAAATAAATCTTGACAAGTAGTCATATAAGATATATAATAGAAAAGCAATTTAGAAAATAGCTGGAAGGGGGGAGTAATAATGTCAGAGGTAAAAGTTAATAATGGAAACATAGAAGATGCACTTAAAAGATTTAAAAGACAATGCGCAAGAAATGGCGTAATGCAAGAGGTTAGAAAAAGAGAACATTATGAAAAACCTAGTGTAAGAAGAAAGAAAAAGTCAGAGGCAGCAAGAAAAAGAAAATTTTAATATATGTTTACATTAAGGAGGCCAAAAGGCCTTCTTTTGTTTTAAAAACCACTTGTATAATTTGGAAATAATATAGTATACTAATGTAAGAGAAAAAGAAAGGAGAAAAGAACATGGAAGACAAAAAAATAGAAATAAAAAAAGGAATAACTTCACATATTATAAAAACAAATAGTTTTAAAACAGACCTAATTGCAGTGTTTTTAACAACAAAACTTACAAGAGAAGATGTAACCAAGAATGCTATGATACCGATGGTACTTAGAAAAGGAAGTACAAGACTAGAAAATATAGAAGAAATAAATAAAGACTTGGAAGAAATGTATGGAGCAGGATTTGACTGCGGAATAGATAAAACAGGAGATAATCAAGTATTAAAATTTTATTTAGAAACAATAGACAATAAATATTTACCTAAAAATGAAGATTTAGTTATGAGAGGTATAAATACTCTACTTGAGATTGTTTTTGATCCAAAACTCGAAAATAATGCGTTTAAAACGGAATATATTGAGAATGAGAAAGAGAAATTAAAAATAATTATAGAAGGTAAAAAAGATAATAAAGCACAGTATGCAAATTTAAGATGCCAAGAAGAAATGTATAAAGGAACACCATTTGGGTTATATAAATATGGTTATATAGAAGATATAGAAGGAATAAATCAAATAAATCTATATGAACACTATAAAAATCTACTTTCAAAATGTAAAATTGATATATTTGTATCAGGAGATGTAGAAGAAGAAAAAATATTTGAAACAGTGAAAAAGAATGAAAACATACAAAAATTAAATGAAAGAGAAGCAGAGTATTGCAAAAAAAATGCTCCATTTCACAAACATGAAGAACAAGAAATTATAGAAACAGCAGAAGTGACACAAGGAAATCTAGTACTAGGACTTAGAGTAGATGAAGACACAAAAGAAGAAAAATATGCAGCAATAGTATATAATGCAATACTTGGAGGCTCAGCTACATCAAAGATGTTCCAAATAGTAAGAGAGAAACATAGCCTAGCCTATACTGCATCATCGAACTATTTAAGACACAAAAATAGTATATTTATAAGATGCGGAATAGAAATAGATAATTACGAAAAAACATTAAATCTAATAAAAGAACAAATTGAAGATATGAAAAAAGGAAACTTCCGGAGAAGAAGATATAAAAAATGCAAAAACAGGAATAGTATCAGTTATAAAGTCTATACCAGATGAGCAAGACACAGGAATAACATACTATTTAGGCCAAGAACTTTCACAGCACAAAATGACATTTGAAGAATATGAAATGTCAGTTATGAAAGTTACAAAAGAAAATATCATAAATTTTGCTAAAAAAGTTTCAATAGACACGATCTATTTTTTAAGAAATTAAGCTAACTATTAAGAGAGAGGTATTTTACTAGAATATCATGTGAAAACAGTAGAAAGCCAGCGTAGGGGCGATTTCTAATCGCCCGCAGACCACAGAGAAATTTCTTCTATGGCTCTTCTGAACATTAACCTAATCAAATAAGGAGGAGAAAATGGAAATAATAGAAAACAAAAATGTGAAAGAAAAACTATATATAGAAAAACTAGAAAATGGTTTAACAATAATGGTAATTCCAAGAAAGAATGTAAGAAAAAAATATATAATTTTTGGAACTAATTTTGGTTCAATAGATAATACATTTATTTTATCAGGAGAAAAAGAACCAAAGAAAGTACCAGATGGAATTGCACACTTCTTGGAACACAAAATGTTTGAACAAAGAACAGGAGTAAATAGTCTAGACACATTAACAGCACTTGGAGTAAATGCTAATGCTTATACGACAAACGACCATACAGCTTATCTATATGAAGCAACAGACAACTTTGATATAGCTTTAGATGAATTTATGGACTATGTGCAAAACCCATATTATACAGATGAAAATGTAGAAAAAGAAAAAGGGATAATAGCACAAGAAATAAATATGTATGAAGACTATCCAGAATGGCAA
>CANRQN010000040.1 GCA_947641575.1 uncultured Clostridium sp. | reverse complement strand
TTAAGATATTGTATGATAATCTACAATATCTTAAAAAAATTATAAAATTTGGTGCCGTTGGCGTAGTTATCTACAACTTTTTCGACTCTCTTGACGATTGATACAAATATCAATCAATTTATTATCTTAACTTTAACACAAAATTTATAATTTTGCAAGCGTATTTTTGAAATTTATTGACCATTTTTGAATGAGAATGTATTAAAATTGGTCGATAACTTGACTTTTTCTAAAAAATATAATAATATAATTGTGGTGATGATATGGAAAAAATATATAAAAGAGAAAATTACTTAAACAAAATTCGTGGATTTTATAAAGATGATATGATTAAAGTTATATCTGGAATAAGAAGATGTGGCAAATCATTCTTCTTAAAATCAATTATTCAAGAACTGTTAGAGAATGGCATAAATGAAAAAGATATTATTTATATAGAGTTAGATAAAAAAGGATATAAAGATATAAAAACATCAAAACAATTAGAAAAAGTAATAGATGAAAAGATAATTGATGATGATTTTAAATATTTATTTATTGATGAAATACAAAACGTAAAAGATTTTGAATCTTTAATTAATTCTTATAGAGAAGAAGGAAATATATCTATTTTTATTACAGGATCAAATTCATATCTTTTGAGTGGAGAATTGGTAACAAAATTAACTGGTAGATATATTGAAATAGAAATGATGACACTCTCTTTTTATGAATACGTAGATATGAAAAGATTTTTAAACAAAAATGTTAATGAAAATATTTATTTAGAATTTGAAGAATATATTAGAAATGGTGGATTTCCAAAGTCTTTATACTATGACAATTATGATGAAAAAATAACTTATACTTCTAGTGTTATAAATCAAATCTTCGACAAAGACATAAAAGCAAGTAATAAAATAAAGGATAAAGCTTTATTCGAAAGGATAGAAAAATTTATTATTAATAATTTTGGAGCAGTTATATCTATAAAGAATATATATAAATATTTAAAAGATGAAGTAAAGATAAATGTAGATAGAAGAACTATAAAGAGATATTTAGACATTTTAGAAAAAGCTAAAATTATTTATTCATGTGAGTTATTTGATATAAAATCAAAATCTGTTTTAAAGGGCCAAAAGAAATACTATTTAGCAGACTTGAGCATTTATTATTCACAAAATACTGACAACAGAATAAACTATGGACCAGTTCTTGAAAATGTAATGTATGCTTATTTAAAAAGCAAGAATTATAAACTTTCAGTAGGTTATATTGGAAAATTTGAATGTGATTTTATTGCAAGAGCAAATTATGATGATTATTACTATATTCAAGTTTCTAAAGATATTAGTAACAAAGATACTGAAGAAAGAGAATATAGACCATTTTATATGATTAAAGAATTATATCCAAGATATTTATTTACTATGGATATGTTACTTCAAAAACGAGATGGTATAAATCATGTGAATATTATTGATTTTATTTATAATAATAAAAATTTATAATATTATACTCCCTTAAAGTCAAGAATTGTGGCCTTAATACAAAAAACAAAAGCCGTTATCCTAAAATATTAAATGGCTTTTGTTCCAATGTATACATTGGAGATGGAATATAAAAAGATTACTATCTTCTTGCTAAACAACATATTTTTAAGTCTTATTTCTTATTATCTTCAGGTTGAGAAGCTTCTTCTGTGTCAATAACTGCCATTATTGTTACACTATTGGTAAAATACTTATGGTAAGGCTTATATCTACCAGGTATTTCCTTAGTCTTTTGCAAATAAAAGGAACCTTCTACGCTATGACCGTGAGGTGATGGCTTTTTGGGAGCATGAAGTTTGCTATAGTCTATGCTAGACATTAATAAATCCTCCTTTATGATGTATTGTTAGCAAGAAGAATAACCTTAAATTCCATCCATCTAATAGCAAATCCAAAAAGCTTTGGAATATGCACTATATATGTGGAGAATCCACATTAATGTTAATTATAACATGAAGATTTAACTTTTTCAACAGTAATTATTCATTTGCTTTTATCATTTTTTCATATTATAATTATCCCCCAGTATAACTGGGGGATTTTCATATCGGCCTATAAGGCCTTGATACTAGCTGGCACTGAAGTGCCACAGTTCGACAGCTTACGCCACTTTTGCTTGCGTCTCCGTTACTTACTACCCTTTAAAAGGGTCTTTATATTCTTTTATTGTCATTTGGTCTGTCATCATATCTTCTTTAAGTTGATTTTCTACATAATTATATACTGCTGACTTGTTATTTCCTACTGTACTTACATAGAATCCTCTACACCAAAACGTTCTATTTCCATATTTATATCTTAAATTTGCATGTCTCTCAAATATTATTAATGTACTCTTCCCTTTCAAATATCCCATAAATGATGATACACTTAATTTTGGTGGTATACTTACATACATGTGTATATGGTCTGGACACGCTTCTGCATTTATTACTTCTACATCTTTTCTTTTGCACAATTCCCTCAGTATCTTTCCTATCTCTCTTCTTAATGTTCCGTATATTTCTTTCCTCCTGAATTTTGGTGCAAACGCTATATGGTACTTGCATTCCCACGTTGTGTGTGCTAAACTATCTGTGTATGAACTTTTCATACAACCCACTCCTTTCATATTTAATATTTGAGCTGCCAAACTTCAAATATTATATCATGTTTGAGTGGGCTTTTTGTTACTCTGTGCATAGCTAAAAGCTTTCTGGTTCCCCCAGCATAGCTGGGGATTTTTTCCTAAAGTTAATAAATTCAAGTCGCTGTTTTAGACATTCATCAAATTCTAGTTCTTGCTTAATTATCTTCATTTCAAGCACCATCCTTTCCTTATAGAATTAGGATGATTTTTTGCAAAAGAAAAAATCAACCATTTCTGATTGATTTTTGTATTTCTCTGTTCAATTTAGTTCGAACAGATACGTCGTTGGTGCAGCTGACCGGAATCGAACCGGTACGGGATTTAGGTCCCGCAGGATTTTAAGTCCTGTGCGTCTGCCAGTTCCGCCACAGCTGCATTTAAACTAGCAAAAATTATTATACTATAATATATTTAAAGTTGTCAACACTTTCTTATAAAATAAAAAAACTTTTTTATTTTTATGGACTATTTTTATATTATGTGATAAAATAATATATAGAATTTTGCGGGTATAATTTAGTGGTAGAATGTCATGCTTCCGACCTGATAGCGCGAGTTCGATTCTCGCTACCCGCTCCATTAAGTAAAATCGTCGCACCAGACGAAAGTATTGAAAAATCAACTGTAAAGGTTGATTTTTTTGTCGCCTTTATCTTGAAAAAGGAAGGATGGTGTGGTATGATTAGTATTGTTAAGAAGAAAAACAAGATTAAAAGAGAATTGCTCTCTAAAATTGAATGGGCTTGCAGTTTGAATGCTATAAAACTTGAACACGAAATGATATTTGAAGGTTGTTTAAGAATTATAGAACATACAAACTTAGCGTATGTAGAACCACATAGAGTAATCATTAAAGATAAGTTATTTTTATTCTTTAATGAATGTGATTACTTTTATGTGGGAGATTTAAGGTATAAATACCCTTTATCTCAATTAAAAGACTACATAGAAAGGCTACTTTAATTTTAGAGTGCTTTTTATATTCAATTTCATTGAATATAAAAGTAGCTATAATCGCTATGCCCTTTGAGATTTTCTCCCTTTGGTCGAAAACTCAAATCGGGCATAAAGAAATGTCTAGACATTTCTTTGGTGTGCCTTTCCATTCAATAGTGAAAGGAGAAATTTATAAAATGAACAATGAAAGAAAAATCGCAGGAATTTATATTAGAGTAAGTACAGAAGATCAAGTCAGAGAACGGATTTAGTTTGGCAGAACAAAAAGAAAAATTATTACAACTTTGTAAATTCAAAGAATATGAAGTATTTAGAGTGTATGAAGATGCTGGAATATCAGCTAAAAATATTAAAGATAGGCCAGCATTTCAAGAGATGTTAGCAGATATGAAACAAGGAAAAATCAATTATATTGTAGCCTATAAGTTAGACAGAGTTACTCGTTCAGTTCGTGATTTAGAAGAACTTATAGCACAATTAGAATTACACAATACTTATTTGGTATGTGATAAAGATGATGTAAATACCAGCACAGCTAATCGGTAGATTTTTTGTAAGAATGCTAACAGTATTATCACAGTTAGAAATTGAAATAGTGTCAGAAAGAACAAAGTTCGGTTTAAATGGTGCTATAAAATCTGGGCATTTACCCGGAATTGTACCATTAGGTTATAAAAAAGATAATAATAAGAAAACTGTTATTGATGAAACTACAAAAGACATTGTAGTAAGAATATTTAATATGTATCTTGAAGGAAAAAGCTATCAACAAATAAGTAATACTTTAAATAAAGAAAAAGTATTAGCACCAAAACATTGGAGAGATACAACCATTATGAAGATTATAGACAATAAAGTATATATGGGAGATTATGAAAAAGGAAAATCTAACAGTAAAGATACTGTAACTTATATGAATGTTATAGAGCCTATTATAAGTCGTGCTATGTGGAACGAGGCACAATATCAAAAAGAAAAAAATCAAAGAAGTTATACAAGAGATAGAGTTTATATATTCTTTCAAAAACTAAAATGTCCCAAATGTAATAGAATAATGAAATGTAAAGGCTCTGGAGGAACAAAGAAAAAATATATGTACTACACTTGTGAACATTGCAAGACCTATTATAGAGAAGATAAAATTGAAGAATGTTTGCAAAGATTTATTCTTAAGTTAGTTGAGTATGATATGGCAGTCAAGAAATATTTTTTACCGATACTAGCTGATAAAAAAGAAACAAAAACAGAAAAGTTAGACCAAGAAATTGATACATTACAAAAGC
>CANRQN010000039.1 GCA_947641575.1 uncultured Clostridium sp. | reverse complement strand
AAATCTTCTCCATTTATCACATATGTATTTCCTTCAAATGGTATCTTTCCTAATAGCTGAATTTCACTTATTGTACTTGCATAATTATTTTTTATTTGCACTCCTATTGTTGCTGTTTTCTCCTCTTGTTCTTGATCTACTACTGCATATGATGGTTTTATATCTGCTACTTGTGGTGATATTACTATACTATTTTTCTCATCATAATTTGTCGCTGTTTGGTTTGTTAATAATGAGTTTGGTGATACCATTGTTATATTTGTTGTTCTATAGTTCACTTGTTCTACATTATTTGCATTATTGTTTACATCGTATATATCTTGTGCTTTGTAGTAATATTCACTTCCATTTTCATTTGTTGCATATAATTCTATTGGTCTTGTTGTTGTTGCTATTCTTGGGTCTGGTGATAAATTTGCATCTATTGTTATTGTATATGTTTGTGGTGTGTCATTTTTAGTTACTATTTTTATGAATTTTTGTGTATTTTGCCCATCTTGTCCTTTCTCTTCTATAATTTCGTAACTTTCCATTCTAACATTTCTATTATTTATTGTTACACTATTTATTTCTATATCTATTATCTCTTGTGGTATCTTCACTAAAAAAGTTCCATTCAACCACTCTACTTGATTATTAGAAGCTGAACCCACTGTTTGTATTGTTATTTTGTCATTCTTTTCTGTTCCCTGTGTTGATATTGTATTTTTACTTATTCTTATATTTGCTATTGAAATTGGAGCCTCATAATTTGCTTGATGTGTAACTACTGTTATTTGCTCTCCTGCTAAATAACCAACCAATGTTGATTTTATATATTTCAATTCATCAAACTGCTCTTTTTCATACTTTGTTGTTATTTTTTCATCATCTAATTCTTTTATATTATACACATAAAAATATGTCTCATTTCTTACTATTGCACTTGTCTCAACCCTTATATGTTTTACTGGTGTTTTATATCTATATGGGTTACCTGCTGAATAATTATTCCATGTATCTTTTGTAAATGTCTCTATCAAATCTCCTGTCTCATCATCATATACTTTTATCCAACCATCTGCTCCTACTAACGCATCTGCTCCTTGAAAATATATTCCCACATTTGTTGTTACATCTTCCATACTTTCTTGTGTTGCATTTGTTTTTATAAATTGATCTGATACTTGTGCTTGACCATTTGGTGTCTCTTTCATTGTCATTCCATCTAATTTTGCCTTTGTTCCCACAAAACCTTTCCACATTACTGTATATATATCGTCTCTTTCTTCTTCACTTTCCCCATTATATAATCTCAATGGTTTTTGTTTTGATATCATATATCTGTATATTGGATCATATACAGTTCTTCCTACTTTAACTTCAAAGCTTGTGCTATATACATGCTCTACTGGAGGCACTGGTTTTCTATAATTTGCTACTATAGTTGTACTTGCTATATTTGACTTATATGGATTACTAAACTCTGTACTTGGATTATTATATCCCTCATAATAAGTTTGTACTGGTATTCTTAATTGCACTGACTCTGTTCCCATAGTCTGATATGCTTCTAATGGGTATGTTACTAGTACTGAATAACTATTACTCCTTCCTAAAGCACTTAATATTGTTCCATCTTCTCCAA
This sequence comes from uncultured Clostridium sp., assembly GCA_947641575.1. Lineage (GTDB taxonomy): Bacteria > Bacillota > Clostridia > TANB77 > CAG-508 > JAAWPK01. The sequence goes on along the minus strand of CANRQN010000039.1, from coordinate 3,769 downwards.
CTGCTGATTCTCTATCTATTGTCAACTTCCTTGTCTCAGCATTATATTCTTGTCTTGCATTTGAACCTGTATATTTTACCTCTATTGGTGCATATCCATTCAATTCTGGTATGTCTAACTCAACATGATTGTCTTTTAGCATTAATACTTGATTTGTCTCTTGTGTATAAACTGTGAAACCTAAATTTAATGTTCCTTGCTCTTCATTTATTGCATTATCTATATTTGCACTTTGACTTGTTGAATAAATACTAGCTGTTACTGTACCATACCAATCTATATTAAAATTAACTGTTTTAGTAATTTGAATCTCTTCTTCGCCTTCTACATAAGTTCCAGTTAGGGTTACACTGTTCACTTTGCTATAATTATTTATATTATTCCCAATCGCCTCAGCCCTTGCTGATGAACGTGAATAATCACCACTTCTAACTATTCCTGTTAAAAGCTTTTGAGTTCCATTTTGCAATTGATTAAATCTTATTTCTTTTATATTGTTTCCTATGTAATTCTCTTGCAACTCTTGGTCTTTTGGCAATGCTGTTTGTAAATAGAAATTTCCACCATTAACTGTAATTTTAGCATCCTTCAAGTACCCTGCTGTTTGCACATTTATTTCCATGTACAAAGTATCTTGTTTTCCTATCTCTCTACAAGTTCCTCTTACACTCTCTGCATAACCATCACCATCTAAATCACGCAAAAAGAAAGCATCGAACTTTACATTCTCTGTACCTTCAACTGCTTCTTCTCCTTTTTCAACTTGGTCATATGTCATTGCCTTTGCCAATTCTGGTGTTATCATGTTTTTCATATTATTTCTACTTTGCCATACAGCACCAAAAACAATAGACACAATTGCCAATATTACCGCAATTACTTCTACTGTTACTCTCTTGTTTTTAGTCATTGTTTCTACTGCTACCTTTTTATTTTCAAGCAACTTTTCTTTTACTTGACCAATTTGTTTTTTTACTGTCTCTTTTAACCCTTTTTCCTTATCCATTACTTACAGCCTCCTAAAACTCACAATTTTAGCTTAAATATTTGACAATTTTATCAGGCTATCAAATCTTTTATTTAATTATAAATAAATTTAAAATGCAACTGAAATAGCCTTAGAAATTCTTAGATTTTTTATGGAAAGAGTTCGCTTCGCGGAACGAGGCCATAAAAAATTTATAGAATTTCTTGGATATGAAAGGCAGCCAATAAATTTATGAATAATAAATAAAAGATTTTTAGCCTGCAACATATCCATAAAAAATGTCATCATCAAGTTTTATGTATATTAGTTATCAGTAATATTTTATAATACTAAAAACTATAAGTAAATATAATTATATGATCGAAAAATATCCCTTAATCCCCATCGTACTAGGGAAGCAGACTTTTCGACACTATTTTAAGTTTATTTTATATTTATTTTACCGCTATTTTACAACCATTACTGCAATAAACAATTATACTACGGCACACAAACATTAAGAGATTGTACCAAAAATTCACTCCAAACAAAAAATTCTCACTTGCAACATAAACCCAAGTAAGAATTATAAACAAATATAGTAAATAATAAAAGTAACTTAACCAACTTAACCCTACAAACTTTTTCTCATGTTTCTCAACATCTTAAAAAAATCCTTCAAAACGCCCTCACATTCATCCTTCAAGATACCTTTTTCAACTTCAACCCTATGATTAAAAGTATAATCTTCAAACAAATTAAACACAGAACCTACAGCTCCAGTCTTCTCATCATTTGTTCCAATATAAACTTTCTTAATTCTAGAATTAATTAAAGCTCCAGCACACATAGAACAAGGTTCTAAAGTAACATACATTTCGCAATCAAGCAATCTCCAAGAATTTAATTTTTTACTTGCCTTTTGAATTGCCAAAATCTCTGCATGTTTAGTAGTATCAAACTTTGTCTCCTTCAAATTATGCGCCCTTGCTATAATTTTACCATCCTTAACAATTACAGCCCCAACTGGAACTTCTAATTTGTCATAAGCTTTTTTAGCTTCTTTTAAAGCTTCTTTCATAAATTTCTCTTTAATATTCATAATTACTTTCTCCTAAGTATTGTCTTTATATAAAGATGAGATACTACACTCTACTTTATATCATCTTTACATAGAATTATATAATTAATTTTTACAAAAATCAAGTAGAAATCAATTTTTAAATCATTAATTGTTATTTATAATTCTTCAAATACTCCATCTGCCAATTATCTTCAACAAATTTCTCTTCATCTGACATTGATTTCTTACTACGAACTAATAAACTCCACAACAAAAACTCCTGAAAAAACAAAATTCCTGAAATAACAAAAAACATAAGCACCACCTTTCTATTATATTCTTTACATTATAGGAAGTTCCAAAACCTTTAATGTGATGCAAAAAAGCAACAAAATTATAACAAAAAATAGAAATATTATAATACTTTACATAATATTATAACATTTCTATCTATAATATACTCGAAAAAATTGTCGAAAACACCTTTTTTCAAAAATTTAACTCAATTTTTCAAGATGTGTCCCCAATTGGACAAAAATGTCCAAAGAGAAACGTCCCTATTGGACATCCTCTTCTTCTATTACTTCATCTTTCTCTGTACTAATATGTGTATCTTGATATGTTTTCATACCAGTACCAGCTGGAATTAACTTACCAATAATAACATTTTCTTTTAGTCCAACTAAATCGTCAACCTTACCCTTAATTGCAGCCTCTGTAAGAACTCTAGTTGTTTCTTGGAATGATGCAGCTGATAAGAAGCTATCTGTAGCAAGTGATGCTTTAGTAATACCAAGTAACACTCTATGACCTGTTGCTGGGCGTTTACCTTCAGCAATTGCCTCATTATTTTTATCCTCGAAATCATACATATCTACTAAAGAACCAGGGAACATATCTGTATCTCCATTATCTTCAACTTTAACTTTCTTAAGCATTTGTCTACCAATAACTTCAACGTGTTTATCATTTATATCAACACCTTGATTTCTATATACCTTTTGAACTTCAGATGTTAAATATTCATAAACTCCTTCTGGTCCTTTTAATGTAAGTATTTCTGATGGATTTATAGAACCTTCGATTAATGGATCTCCAACTTCTACCATATCCCCATCTTTAACTTTCATCTTAGAACCAAATGGTATTGTATATGTTTTAGAATCTTCATTAGAAGTAACAATAACTTCTTTTTTCTTCTTAGTTTCTTTAATTTTAACTTTACCTGCAATTTCTGTAATAATTGCAACTCCCTTAGGTTTTCTAGCTTCAAATAACTCTTCAACCCTTGGAAGACCTTGTGTAATATCTGCTACACCTGCAACACCACCAGAGTGGATAGTTCTCATTGTAAGCTGTGTACCAGGCTCACCGATTGATTGTGCAGCTATAATACCTACTGTTTCTCCTATTGATACTAAGTTTCTTCTTGCTAATCCCATACCATAACATTTTTGACATACACCATGTTTTGATCTACATGCTAGAACTGAACGTACTTCTAATTTCTCAATTCCAGCTGCTACTATTTTATCTGCTATATCTTCTGTTATCATTGTATTTGTATCAACAATAAGTTCTTTAGTTTCTGGATTATAAACATCTTCAACAGTAAATCTACCAACAAGTCTTTCTTGCATTTTTTCTATTACTTGATTTCCATCTTTAATATCATAAACTACTAAACCTTCATGTGTTCCACAATCATGTTCTCTAACTATAATATCTTGTGATACATC
>CANRQN010000038.1 GCA_947641575.1 uncultured Clostridium sp. | reverse complement strand
CTTATACCAGCCTGTTCCGGCTTCCTTCTACATTTATTTTTTGTTCTCCATTTGGGTTTTCTATTGGTGTTCCTACCACTTCGCCTCTATATATTAGTTCTAGTTTTTCTGCTCCTCTTGCTTCTGCTAATATTGATGCTGCTCTTTTCTCGTATCTTGCTTTTAGATTTGGTATTTCTTTCCCATCATCTTTTCCTATATATTCTACAAATACTACTCCATAGGTGCTATCATAATATATCTCAAATATATATTTATCTGTTGTTATTACTATTATGTCTTCATTGTTTATGCTTGTATCTATATTGGCTACTGCTGATTTTACCCATAGTGTTTCGTTATTTAGCTCTTCTGCTATTTTTACTACTCCTATTTCTCCTCCTCTTGCACTATAGCTTTGTATTGTTCCTATTACTTTTTGTTCTATTTGCTCTTTATATGAAGTTACATTGTAGTCTTCTGCTGCTGTTTCTGTGGTACTTATTAATCCTCCTCCTTCTATTCCTCGAATGACTACTGCTGATAATATTACTAGTACTATTATCATGATTATTAATGCTATTAGTGTTATTCCTTGTTCCTTAGCTGTGTCTTTGAAGAGCCAGCAATGACAAAATTTCCCTACAGGTATTTTTATTGTTTTTTTATTTTCTTTCATCTTTAAGTTTTCTTCTCCTTTCTTTTGTTTATATTCTATATTTATATTTTTTCTCACCTTATGGGTGGAAATAAAAAAGGAAAACCAAACCAACTATTATTTTTTATTTCCACCCATAAAGTGAGAGTTTTATCAATCTTATTAAGATAATAATAACATTTTCCACATTATCTTGTCAAGATATTTGTCGAAGATTGTATTAGTATTTTTTTCCTTATAGGAAATTATGTTTACTTTCTTAGCTTGTTGTCTTATAATACCTTTAAGGAGTTGATTAGTTTGAACAGAATAAAGTTTCTACGAACTGAAAAAAATATAAATCAAGGTGTACTTGCAAAAGTATTGGGATTAGAAATTGCAGGTATAAGCAAATTGGAAACTGGCAGAGTCCCTCTTAAAGATGAATATATTATTAAACTTGCCGATTATTTTGATGTTTCTACTGATTATCTTTTAGGCAAATCTGATATTAGAAATCTAAATTTTACAAATACCCATAGTATTAATATAAATGGTCTTGATAAAAATGATTTGCAAGAAATACAAAGACATATAAACTATATACGAAGATTAAAAAAAGTTATATAAATACTTATATAACTTTTTTTAATCTTCGTTTTATTTCTTTATTTTTATTTCTTCTAATGCTATTGCAAGTTGGTCTGGGCACGAAGTCTTTCTTGCACCACATGGTATTCCTTTAAGCAATTTTATTACTTCATCTATTTTCTTGCCTTCAACTAGTTTACTAACTCCAACTGTATTTCCGAGGACACCCTCCAATTATTTTTACTTTATTTATGGTATCATCTTCAATATCAATAACCATTTCATTAGAGCATACACCTTTAGGTTTAAATCTATATTCCATTTTATCTTCCTCCCTAATTTATCATATAACTTCTTTTGCCAATACTATAGTCCTACGACTTCCATCATTTGTACATGTTGATAATGTAATTTCTCTTAGTCCATTTGTATTTCTATTATAGAATGAACTATCGTTTCCATCTGCTTCAAATATGTTGTATACTTTATATGTGATTTTTGTTCCTGTTTCATCTGTTACATATATTGTATCTCCATTAGATAATTTGCTCAAATTTGAGAAAAATAAACCATTTCTATAGTTATGTCCTTGAATTACTGTATTTCCTGTCTTATTTATTCCTACTCCACTAAGATATGCCACTGCAATTTTTATTGATGCAGGTGTTGCTTTTTCAAGTATAGGATATTCTATGTTTATTTTTGGTATTGATATTATTCCTAAAACTTTGTATCCACCATATGTTGTTCCATCTCCTCCAGTATTTCCTGCATATATTGAGTTATCTTCTTCTACTCCTCCTATTTCAGTTCTATTTTGTTCTTCATTTTTTACTTCATTTTTATTTCCAACTGATTGTTCAAATGAGTCTACTATGTTTTTTGCTTCAGCATCTATGTAATATTTATTATATACTGACCATCCAAAATATCCTATTAATGCAATTATTCCTATTATTGCTACTATAATTAACCCAGTTAATAGTCCATTAAATTTGCTATTAAACATACAAATCCCTTCTTTCTTATGTTTATTCATATATAAATAAATTATACCATATATTTTTCTATTTGTATATAATTTTGTTTGCATTTTACTTGTAAGCATTTTTTCTGCGCAATGTATTTTAATCTAATAGGAAGTTCAAAGAACCTTCCTATTAGATTAAAACTGCCCAAACTTAATAACCTAAGTTTGGGCTTTAGAGATGTGTTACAGATTCCTTTATGAGGAAAGATTAAATGGAACATAAGTTGTGTTACTTTTATTATGTGATATGTTTGCTTGGTACATAAAACCACCACATAAATTTATGACTACCTGCCTTCCTTCAAGCTCTTTAAGCTTTTCAACATCAAATTCATTCAATAATTTTTGTATATACGTTTTTTGGATAGTTAACCTCAGTGTAAGCTTTCCTGTCCGCACAGTCATGTTCACGCAATATTCAGTTTTTGTCTTTTTATCTGTCACCAGCAAAATAGTACCTAGTTTTTCATGCACTTTTGCTCACCTCTCATTTGCTTAAATTCTATTTTAAGTCTTGTTTCTCATTATATTACATTTATATGAATTTTGCAATGATAAGTTTATATAACTTTATATTCAAAAAACCATAGAAGTTTCCTTCCATGGTTCTTTTACTAGTTTTGTGTATAAGGTAACATTGCAATGTGTCTACATCTTTTTACTGCAATTGTTATATCTCTTTGATGTTTTGCACATGCTCCTGTTGCTCTTCTTGGTAATATTTTACCTTTATCATTAATGAATTTTTTTAATTGTTCTGGATTTTTATAATCTAGTTTTAAATTCTTGTCTGCACATAATGGGCAAACTTTTCTTCTTTGTTTTCTAAACTTTGGATTATAATCATCATCATTATTATTATTTCTATTGTTTCTTCTATTATTTTGCTTTTTGTCAACCATTTTTCTTTCCTCCTATCCTTAAAGTTATATATTCTATTTTGAATCCTCTAGTTCCTAGCCTCTAGAATGGCAAATCATCGTTAGATGTTAACTCAAACTCTGAACTTGCTCCTGCTACCTCTGCTCCAAAAGTATTCTCAAAGTTCCCTGTGCTTTCACCTGAACTATCTCTTCTTGCTTCTGCAAAGTATGCTTCTTCTGCTATTACTTCTGTCGCATAGCGTTTTTGACCCTTATCATCTTCCCAAGTTCTTGTCTGAATTCTTCCAATTATTCCAACTTGTTGACCTTTTTTAAAGTATTTACTACAGAATTCTCCTTGTTTTCCCCATGCAACTATATTTATAAAATCTGCTTGTCTTTCTTCTCCTTGTTTTACAAATCTTCTATTCACTGCAAGAGAAAATGTTGCAACTAATGTATTGTTTGTTTGAGTGTATCTCACTTCTGGATCTCTTGTAAGTCTTCCCATTAATATGACTTTGTTCATTTATTATTCCTCCTTATGGCTACTTTTTTGCTCCTATAAAAAGTTATATATCTTTTTTGTAAATATGCAAACATTGTATATTACAAACAATACTGCATTTTTTTGACTATTCTTCGTCTTTTCTTACTACGATGAATTTTATAATTTCATCTGTTATTCTGTAGTTTCTTTCAAGCTCTGTAATTAGCTCTGGTTTTGCTTCAAATTCAAATACTACATAGTAACCTTCTTTGTTCTTACCTATTTCATAAGCAAGTTTACGATTTCCCATTTCATTTACATTTGAAACTTTTCCCTCAGTATTAATCAAATCTGTATATCTTGTAATTAAGGCTTTTATTCCTTCTTCTTCTACATTTTGACCAATAATGATTATACTTTCGTATTTATTCATTATTTTCACCTCCTTTTGGATATATAGCCCACTTTCATAAAGTGAGCAAGGAAAATAAATTTATATTAAAATTTATTTGCACGAAATATTTTATCATACTTTTCTCAATTTTGCAAGCAAATTCTTTCTATTGCTTTAAGTGTATTTTCATAATTTCCAAATGCTGTTAGCCTAAAATATCCCTCTCCCGCTTCTCCAAAGCCTACTCCAGGTGTTCCGAACCACATGTTTTTTCTCAAGTAACATATCAAAAAATTCCCACGAAGTATATTTTCTTGGAACTTTAAGCCAAATATATGGAGCATTTACTCCTCCATATACTTCATATCCAGCTTTTTCAAGACCTTCTTTTATAACTTTTGCATTTCTTTGATAGTATTTTATGTTTTCTTTTATTTGTTTTTGTCCTTCTTCTGAATATATGGCTTCTGCTGCTCTTTGTGTTATATAAGACACTCCATTAAATTTTGTACATTGTCTTCTATTCCATAATTTATTTAAACTGACTTTTTCACCATTCTTTGTATATGCCATTACTTCTTTTGGTAGCACCACATATCCACATCTTACGCCAGTAAATCCTGCTGTTTTTGAAAAGCTTTTAAATTCTATTGCTACCTTTTTAGCTCCTTCTATTTCATATATACTATGTGGTACATCATCTTCTACTATGAAACTCTCATATGCTGCATCAAATAATATTAATGCTTTTTTTTCTATAGCATAATTTACCCACTTTTTTAATTCATCTCGATTTAGTGTTGTTCCTGTAGGGTTATTAGGCATACATAGATATATTAGGTCTACATCTTCTTTTGGAATCTCTGGAGTGAAGTTATTTTCACTAGCCATTTTCATATATGTAATATTCTTTCTTCCTGCCATAATATTTGTATCTAAATATACTGGATATACTGGATCTGTTATTGCAACTTTGTTATCTATTCCTAATATGTCTATTATATTTCCAGTATCGCATTTTGCACCATCTGATACAAATATCTCATCTACCTCTACATCTATTCCTCTTTTTTTATAATCAAATTCTACTATCTTTTCTCTTAAGAAGTCATACCCTTGTTCTGGTCCATATCCTCTAAATGTTTCATTTTTTGACATTTCATCTACTGCTTTATGCATTGCTTCTATAACTTTAGGAATAAGTGGAAGTGTTACATCTCCTATTCCTAATTTTATTATATCTGCTTCTGGATTTTTCTTTTTATATTCTTCTACTTTTCTTGATATTTCCGAAAACAAATAACTTTGTTTTACATCTAAAAAGTTTTCATTTATATTAATCATGTTTCCTTCTTTCTAGGTTACTGGTGAATTAGAACCTATAGTATGATATTCTTCTCCTTCATATGTTATTCCCTTTACATAGTATATTACATGGCTCTCTTCATTTATTATATAGCGATCTTCTCCAAGTAATTTCCAATTACTACCGTAATTTAATGATAAGTTGTCTAGTTCTTCTAAATTTATTGTGTAATAGTTGTCTCCATCATTTACAGACATATCATTAAGAATTTTTCTTAACTCTGATTTTGTTTTAGGATTTTCATATGTTGGTAGTCTTCCTTCTTTTATATAGTATGATGAAATTCTGCTTTCTAATGATTCTATATCATTTTTTAGTTTTGTTAAACTTGAAAGTTTAAGTGATGTATATGAGTTTACTGCAAGTATGCTTGTTATTATTACAAGTAGTATTACAGTTATAACAAGTGTTACCAGGGTTATACCTTTTTCATTTACTTTTATCATATGTTTTATTTCCTTTCTGGTTTTATTCCTTTTCATTTTACTATTAATCTTTGTTTATTGCAATATTATTTTCTAAAATCTGTGATTAATTTATGATAAAATCACCCTAAAAGAATATCTGATGAAAAGTTCA
>CANRQN010000037.1 GCA_947641575.1 uncultured Clostridium sp. | reverse complement strand
AACTATGTGTCTTTTATTTTTCTAAATCGGTCACTTTATTTTACCATTTATAAAAAAGGTAAAGTTCTATTTTTAATCTAATTTCTAAATAGGGTATTTTAAATGGAAAATAAATAACAGAAATGTTTTTAAGAATATAAAATAATAATTTATATAATTATTCATAATGTGTCCAAAGACTAATAATTTTAATAACCTTTTCTAAAATTTGTAATATTTACATTAGTCATATCACATTTACCTCCAATATAAAAATATTATAGTATACGTTTTAACGTACGTAAATAAAATTTTGTTACAATCTTTATTTTTTCTTCTTTCTATGATATAATACCCAAAAAAGAAAAGGAATCAATAACAAATGGGAAAATTCAAATCAGGATTTGTATCTATTTTAGGTAGAACAAACGTAGGAAAATCAACATTATTAAATTCACTAATTCGGAGAAAAAATTGCAGCTATAGCAAATAAACCACAAACAACAAGGACACAAATAAAAGGAATAGTAAATAGACCAAATTCACAAATAATATTTTTAGACACACCAGGAATACATAAACCAAAAACAAAGCTAAGTAATATAATGATACAAACAGCATTTACATCTACAAAAGATGTAGACTTAATTTTATTCATAATTGAAGCAACAAGTAAAGAGATTGGAAAAGGAGATAATTTAATATTAGAAAAAATAAAAGAAGCAAACAAAAAGACTATACTAGTTATAAATAAAATTGATCTAGTAAAAAAGGAAGAACTTTTAAAACTAATAGATATATACAGTAAAGAATATAACTTTGAAGCGATTGTACCAATCTCTGCTAAAACAGGAGAAAAGAATGAAGAACTTTTAGCAGAGATTGAAAACTTTTTAGAAGAAGGACCAAAATACTATGATGAAGAGACATACACAGATCAAACAATAAGAATGATAGTAGAAGAGGTTGTAAGAGAAAAAGCATTAAAATTACTTGATGATGAAGTTCCGCATGGAATATATGTAGAGGTTATAAAGTTAAAAAAAGGTAAGACAAGAGAGAATAAGCCAATATTTAACATAGAAGTATGTATATATTGCGAAAGAGAATCACACAAAGGAATAATAATAGGAAAAAAAGGAAGTAAACTAAAACAAATAGGAACATATGCAAGAGAAGACTTAGAGAAAATATTAGAAGAAAAAATAAACCTTAAGTCATGGGTAAAAGTAAGAAAAGACTGGCAAGATGAAGATAGTATCATAAAAAAATACAAAATTGACACATAAAAAATCCATAAAAATGCAAAATAAAAATAGACAAAAGAAATAAAAATGGAGTGATGCGTATGATCAGTAAAATGGCATGGAATGCTTTCAAAAAAACAGGAAATATAACTACATTTTTAGAATTTATAGAAACAAAAAATATAGAAGAAAACATATTAGAGGAAAAGAATGGGAATAGTAAAAACGAAAGCTATAATTTTAAGAGAAAGTAATATGGGAGATTTCGATAAAATGCTCACAATGTTAACTCCTGACCTTCGGAAAAATATCATGTGCAGCAAGAGGGGCAAGAAAACCAAATAGCACAATGCTTGCTGGAACACAATTTTTAAGTTTTGGTGAATATGTATTATATAGAGGGAGTAGCGGAACATATAATATTAATTCATGTGAGCCTATCGAAGTCTTTTATAATTTAAGAATGGATTTAGACAAACTTCAATATGCAGCATATATTGCAAAAATAGTAGAAGATGTAACAAATGAAAATGACAGCTCATATAACATTTTACAACTTATATTAAACACAATATATATAATATCAGAAAGTGAAATTGACAAAGACCTAGTTATAGCAATCTTTAAGATGAGATTATTATCACTAATTGGATTTGCACCAGATATAATATCTTGTGTATCATGTGGGAAAAAAGAAGACATTACACATTTTAGTATAAAAGATAATGGAATAAAATGTGAAAATTGTGCAAAACTTGACAAAAGTGTAATACAGATATCAGAAGGTGCATTATATGCAATAAGATATGCAATAATGTCAGAAGCAAAAAAATTATTTTCATTCACTATACCAGAGGTTTCCGTAGAAGAACTTAAACTTGTTTCAAAAGTATACTTAGATGAAAAATTAGAAAAAACATATAAATTTGAAAAAATAATATAAAATTAAAGTTCTAAAAAAACTCTAAAAGAATATAATATAGTAGGATAAGCTTAAATGAAATATTTTAAAGCAAAATGACAAAAATGCTTATTCCCCTAAGATGTAAGAGATACAAGATATGAATAGAAATTTGACAAATATAAAAATTCATAGTATAATCTGGATATTGAAACAAGGAGGGACAAATTTTTATGATAAAAAGTGAACAAGCTTCACTGTCCGTAATAAGAATTGCAGCAATAACAATCATTGCAATATTTTTACTAAGTGTATGCGTATTAGCTTCAAGTGGAAGTGTGAAGAATGTAAAAATTGTTCTATCAGACAACTGTGAAATTGAAGTATTAACAACAAAAACTTTAGTTGCAGACATATTAGAAGAAAACCATATAGTAGTTTTACCAGAAGAAAATGTAGTTCCAAATTTAGATTCAGAGATTACAGAAAGCTCTAGTACAATAGTAATTACAGGAATTACACAAGATGCAAGTAAGCTTATGGAACTCGCTGAACAAGAAGAAAATGTATCTATTGATAAATTATTAAGTATATATAACAAAATAACAGAAAAAATAGTAGAAGTGGAAGAAGAAATTCCATATGAAACAATAATAGAGGATGTATCAAAGTCTAATGAAAGTAAAGCAGAAATAGTTGCAAAAGAGGGAAAAGAAGGACTAAAAAAATCAAAATACAAAATAAAATATCAAAATGATATAGAAATAGATAGAACAACCATAAATGAAGAAATTATAAAAGAGCCAACAAACAAAGTAATACAAATAATAAACGTTACAAATAGAAATTCAGGAGAAACTGCTAGGAAGGTAAACACTGTACCTACATCAAACAATAGTAGTTTAGCAAGTAAGGTAGAAGGAATAGAGCCAATAATAAAAACAATGAATGCATCAGCCTATACAGCATCAGAATGTGGAAAAAGTCCAGACTCACCAGGATATGGAAGAACAGCAAGTGGAGCACAGGCATCAGCTTGGCATACAGTTGCTGCTGGAACAGCATATCCAATGGGAACAATAATTTACATACCATATTTTAAAGATCAACCAAATGGAGGATGGTTTGTTGTTCAAGATAGAGGTGGATCAATTTCAAACAACAAAGTAGATATATATATGAATACATATAACGAATGTGTAACATTTGGTAGAAGAAACCTAGAATGCTATATTTATAAGGTAAATTAAGGAAGTAGGGCAAGCAAAACTTGCCCTATAATTATAATATAGAAAAATGACATTTATAGGCATCAATGGGTGTTGTGCCGACGTCCTCACCTCAAAGGCATACCCTAAAAAATAAAAAAATGGAGTAAAAAATATGAAATTAATATCATGGAATGTAAATGGATTAAGAGCAGCAATAAACAAAGGATTCAAAGAATTCTTTAAAGAATCAAATGCTGATATATTCTGTATCCAAGAAACAAAAATGCAAGAAGGACAAGCAGAAATAGACTTTGCAGAGGGTTATTTTACATATTTTAATAGTGCTGAGAAAAAAGGATACTCAGGAACAGCAATATTTACAAAAAAAGAACCAATAAATGTTTCATATGGTATAGGAATAGAAGAACATGATAAAGAAGGAAGAGTAATAACATTAGAATTTGAAAAATTCTATATTGTGAATTGCTATACACCAAATTCAAAAAGAGAACTTGAAAGGCTAGAATATAGACAAGTTTGGGAAGATGTATTTAGAGAATATTTATTAAATTTAAGTAAGAAAAAAGGAGTGATACTTTGTGGAGACTTAAATGTTGCACATAAAGAAATAGACCTAAAGAATCCAAAATCAAATAGAAAGAATGCAGGATTTACCGATGAAGAAAGAGAAAAAATGACTAAACTTTTAGAATCAGGATTTTCAGACACATTTAGATATTTATATCCAGAAGAAAAAGACAAATATACATGGTGGTCATATTTTGCAAACTCCAGAGAAAGAAATATAGGTTGGAGAATAGACTATTTTATAGTATCAAAAGGTTTAGAAAAAGAAATTAAAGAAGCTTATATATATGATAATATATATGGCAGTGATCATTGCCCAGTAGGACTTGAGTTAAAAAAATAATTAGCATATTGCGTCGTTATTTTTACTTAGAAAATCCTCGACGTACACCAGTACGCCTCCGGTATTTCTAAGTAAAAATGCCTAGCACTATACTAATTCTTTTTCTAACTTTTAATTTACTGAACATTAAGAATAATTTAGAAAGGAATGATAAAAAATGCAAAAAGAAAGGAAAGATTGGCAAAAATGGATATTTTGGTTTATATTTGCAGTAGCTGTAATTGCAGTATATAAATTATTAGATAATTTTGCAGAGATAACAGCATGGGTACAGGGACTAATATCAGTACTAATGCCATTTATTATGGCATTACTTTTAGCATATCTATTTTATTTACCTTGCAGAAAAGTAGAGGGGTTTTATAAAAAAGCAAAACCAAATTTTATTAAAAGAAGAGCTAGATGGCTTTCAATATTTACAGTATATTTAATTGCAATAATTATAATTATAGTAATTATAAAATTTATAGTTCCAACTGTATATGAAAGTCTTATGGAACTTGTAAATTCACTGCCAGGATACTATAGTCATATGATAGAAATTATAGAAGGTCTACCAGAAGATTCAATTGTAAACAAAATAGATTTTAAATCAATAATAGAGAACTTAGGAGAAATAAAAATAGTAGATTACTTAAACCTAGAAACACTTGGAGAATATGCAAAAGGAATAATAGGATTAGGAACAACTATATTTAATGTATTTGTAACAATAGTAATTTCTGTATATTTATTAGCAGAAAGAAGCGAAATAGTAGAATTTGCAAGAAGATTATGCAGTGCAGTATTTAATAATAATATATATAAAACACTCGGGAAATATTTTAGAGAATCAAATGAAATATTTTTTAGATTTATATCAAGTCAAATATTAGACGGAATAGTTGTAGGGATTCTAACAAGCATTGCAATGTGGATACTTGGAGTAAAATATGCAGTATTACTTGGATTTATAATAGGATTATTTAACTTAATACCATATCTAGGAGCAATAATTGCAATAGTACTTGCAATTATAATAACAATATTTACAGGAGGAATAACACAAGGAATATGGATGGCAATCGTTGTAATCATATTACAACAAATTGATGCAAACATAATAAATCCAAAGATAATAGGAAATTCATTAAAAATAAGTCCAATACTTATAGTATTCTCAGTAACAGTAATTGGTGCATACTTTGGAATAATGGGAATGTTCCTAGCAGTACCAATAGTTGCAGTAATAAAATTGATTATTAATGATTATATAAAATATAAAGAAATATTAAAAAGATAAAAAATGCGACAATGAGGATGGTTCTCTTTGTCGCACATAATTTATTTGATAAGAGGTAAAAAATTACTTCTTATTTTTTTAGCTTTTTTTCTTTTTAATATGGATTAGGGTTATTAGTAAGTTCTAATATATAATCTGTACTTGTTTTATAAAACTTTGCAAGAGTTATTAAATTATCTAAAGGGATATCTCTTTTTCCTGTTTCATATCTTGCATATTGAGGTTGTTTCATTTTTAACAAATCTGCAATATTATTTTGCTTTAAATCATTATCTTCTCTAAGTTCTTTTAACCTTTTTAAATACATCAGCATTTTCCCTTTCAAAATTTTAATAGTATCTATTGACATTATAACCATTTAGTTATATATTATAACCATCTAATAACCATTTGGTTATAACAAAAGAGAGGAAAAACAAACCATGAAAGAAAATAAAAAAACAGTAAAAACATCTGTAGGGGAATGGCGAAATCGCCCGTTCTCCAAAGACATAGCTAAAGAACAAGGAATAACACTAATAGCATTAATAATCATGATAATAGTATTAGTAATAT
>CANRQN010000036.1 GCA_947641575.1 uncultured Clostridium sp. | reverse complement strand
ATTATGGTTTTTATTCTAAAGTTCTTTACATTTTCTATGCGATTTTCAGTGTACTAATCATACACTATATACTTTTGGTGACAATTACATAAGGGTAATACCTGTTCCCATGCCGAACACAGAAGTCAAGCCTTATGTGCCGAAGATACTTGCGAATTTCTTTGCTGGGAAAATAGGTCGTCGCCAAATTTTTTATTTTATAAAGAAAGAAACCGTAAGGGGAAATAAATTCTCTTTACGGTTTCTTTCTTTTGTTAAATATTCATTATTACTAATGTAGCCAGAGGTGGACCAAATCCTAGAAATACTGCAAAAGTGTCAGGAACTCCCCAACAAAAATACGAAATAAAAAAAAGGATTGATCCACAACCAAAAAAACTAACAGCACACATAATGAAGTCATAAACAATATCCAGTTTTTTGCCAACGAAAATTAATAGGCATGCGATGAGTAATACGATAAGATAAGCTACTACAGACATATCAATTCTCCTTTTCTAATTATTACTGAAAGGCACAAACATATACAACTGCTACTTGAGCAAGAATTTTACAACAATATTATATCAGAATTATGTTAAATTATCAAATTAAAAAAATCAAAAAATTTTCAAAAAACTATTGCAATTTCCCAAAAGTTATATTAAAATGAATACGAAGTGGAGAGAAGTGGTAGAAAGTGTCACAAAAATGATAGGAGGTGGAACATCGGTGTTTATAGGTGAATACGAGCACTCAGTAGATAGTAAAGGCAGAGTAATAATGCCAGCAAAATTAAGAGACGACATAGGAGAGAAATTTATCTTAACAAAGGGACTTGATGGATGCCTTTTTGCTTATTCACAAACCGAATGGACCAACTTTGAAGAAAAACTAAAAACACTTCCACTTACAAATAAAAATGCCAGAGACTTCGTAAGATTTTTCCTATCAGGAGCGATAGAATGTGAAATAGATAAACAAGGAAGATTCTTAATTCCAAGCAATCTAAGAGAATACTCAAAACTTGATAAAGAAATAGTAATACTAGGAGTAGGAACAAGAATAGAAATCTGGGATAAGGCTACCTGGAAAAAGGACGAAGGAAATATTTCAGCTGATGAAATTGCAGAGAACATGGATACATATTTAGGTATATAACTTGCAAAAGTTTATATAAATTAACAAAAGATGAAAATTACAAAAGAAAAAAACTTGAAAGATACAAAAGAAAAAACCAAAGGGTACAAAAGAAAAAGATTAATATACAAAAGATTTATAAAATCAAAAGAAAACTAAAAAATCACAAAAGAATAAAGGGGATACAAAAGATACAAAGTTGCAAAAGACAAAATTAAAAGATGTTTAATACAAAAGATATACTTTAAAAGTGCATTACAGTTGGTAGCTTATGAGAATATCCAACTGTAATGTTTTTAAAGTCCTAGGAAGCGTTAGTTGACGTAGGAATTTATTATGCGAAGGTTAGATTTTCTAGCAATTACATTGCTTAGAAAATCTTAGCTCCGTTTTTAAATAAGAACAAAACAAGGAGAAAAGATTGGAATTTAAACATAAACCAGTAATGCTAGAAGAATGTATAACTGGATTAAACATAGAAAAAAACAAAATATATGTAGATGGGACAATTCGGAGGAGCAGGACACAGTTTTGAGATAGCAAAAAGTTTAGAGAATACAGGAATGTTAATTGGAATAGACAGAGATGAAGAAGCATTAAATACTGCAAAAGCTAAACTTGCAAATTATTCAAATATAAAATATGTGCATGGAAATCATGATGAAATAGAAGAAATACTTAATAATTTAGAAATATGTGGTGTAGATGGAATTTTGTTAGACTTAGGAGTGTCTTCATATCAGATAGATAATTACGAAAGAGGTTTTAGTTATATGTCCGACGGACCATTAGATATGAGAATGGATAAGACTTCAGAAATTACAGCAAAAGATGTTATAAACACATATAAAGAAGAAACTTTAAGTGAAATCATATCAAAATATGGAGAAGAAAAATTTGCAAAAAAAATAGCACATAGTATTTGTGAAAAAAGAAAAAGTAGGAATATAGAAACAACAAGAGAACTTGCAGAAATTATAAAGAGTGCAATACCAGCAAAATTTCAAAACGAAGGACATCCAGCAAAAAGGACTTTCCAAGCAATAAGAATAGAAGTAAACAATGAATTAGAACCATTATATAACACAATAAAATCAAGTATAAAAGTTTTAAAACCTAAAGGAAGATTATGTGTAATAACATTTCATTCATTAGAAGATAGAGCAGTAAAAAATGCATTCATAGAATCAGAAGGAAAATGTACTTGCTCAAAAGATTTACCATACTGTGTATGTGGAGCAAAGTCACTTGGAAATGTAATAACTAGAAAACCAGTTGTAGCAACTAAAGAAGAACAAGAAGAAAATTCAAGATCTAAATCAGCAAAGCTTAGAATATTTGAAAAAAGTTAGAAACAAAAGAGATAAGTAATAAACAAAGGAGGTGATGAAACATATGGCATATAGCAGAACATATCAATATGAGACAAGCCCTAGAAAACTAGAACCAGAGTATGAGAGAATAGAAAAAAGATATCCTAAAAAAAGCACTGCAGCAAAAAGAACTACTAGGCGAGAACAAGCAAAAAAGAATAAAGCCATAAAAAGAAAAATAATATTTTCTATAGCCATATGTTTCATAGGGCTTTTCATTATAAGTTATAGATATTCACTAATAGATAATACATATGAGAAATTAAAAACAAAAAAATCAGAACTAGCGTCACTTCAGAAAGAAACAACACAAATAGAAGCTAACCTAGAAAGCAGTTTAAACCTCACAAAAATAGAAGAGGATGCAAAAGAGCTATTAGGAATGCAGAAATTAAGTGCAGAACAAAAAGTATATGTAACACTTCCTAAAACAGATCATATTGAGGCAAGTTCAGAAGAAATAAAATCAAGCGACTTAAAACCAAATTGGATAATGGAAATAATAAATAAAATAGTAGAGAGCTTTAGATAAAAAATGGTAAAATACGAAGGAGAAAATAAAAAGACGAAAATATGCCGGGCGAGGTAAGCATAAATCTGTGTACAAAAGTAATATTAAAGGATTATTAAAATCAGACATAGCACCCGTAGGGGCGATTTCAATCGCCCGCCACTTCGAAGGCAAGGCTAAAGAAAATGGAATAACATTGGTTGCATTAATAATAACAATAATCGTATTAATAATTTTATCAGCAGTAACAATATTTATATTTATAGAATCAGGATTATTAACAACAGCAAGTAAAGGAACTGAGAATTATGCAAATGCTCAGGAATATGAAAAAGAAATAATGAATAATATAGATGAAAAAGCCAAAGATGTGGTAAAAAAATAAAAGGTGAAATAACAGAGGAAAATCCACCAGAAAAAGAGGGTGAAAAAGGACCAAATGGAAACCCATTAGTATCTGCAATAGAAAAAGATGATACAAGAAATCAGCAAGTAGAGGATAAAAATGGAAATTTAATAATAATACCTGCTGGTTTTACAGTATTGTTACATGGAATGGACAATGTAGAATATAATCATGATGAAGCTCATAGTCCATGTGTAGAAGATGGAATAGTTGTGCAAGATAATAACCGGGAATCAATTTGTATGGGTTCCAGTAAATGAAGAACAATATGAAAAGATGATAGATACTAAAAATAACAGAGGAAATCTATATGAATTTACAACTTTTGGTACAACACTAATTAGTTATTCACCAAGTGGAAGAAGAGAGCCAGATAAATTAACAGGAAATGAGTCTGAAAGCTATTTTACTGCAGCTGGAATAAATGCAAAAAATAGTGAGGAATTCAAGGAATTACTACAAAAAGAATTTAATCAAATGGCAGAAAGTATAAAAACAAACAAAGGGTTTTATTGCCGGCAGATTTGAAACAGGAAATTTGGAGAACAAGAAAAACAATATTCCAGTAGTACAAAGAGGAAATACAAAAATAAATCTGACAAACTGGTTTTATATGTATGAAAATAGTAAAAATATAGCACAAAATGATAAATATATAAGTGGCATGATATGGGGATGTCAATGGGACAGAACTTTAGAGTGGATAGCACAAACAAATGGAAACAATTATTTATTATTAACAGACTCATCTAGCTGGGGAAATTATTATGAGCAAGAATTTGATTATATAGCAGAAAACGGAGTAATTAGTAAAAAAGAAAAAAACAGTGAAACACTTATTCCAACAGGAAGCACAGAAAGAAATAAGAAAAATAATATCTATGATATGGCTGGGAATGTATTTGACTGGACTATAGAAGCTTATGATACAAACGATCGTACCGGAAGGCGGAGGAAGCTACAATAGAGATAGAAGGGGTGCATCTTATGCCTATTTTCGATATGATGGAAACCCACAATATAGTGATGGTACAGATCGTCGGATCCAGAGCTATGTTATACATTAAATAATACAGCTACAATAGATTGAGTCTCATACAAAGAAAAGCTTTCTTTTCATGATAAACTAATCATAAAAAGAGAGTTTTTTTCTCTTTAAGAAGGGTAAATATTCAGGGGCAATTTACTAGAATATCATATAAAAGCAATAGAATGATGATGTAGGGGCGATTTCTAATCGCCCGCAGACTACAGCAAACTCTTCTATATTTTCTTTACTAAAAAGTATCTTTTTTTCTTTAAAATATTGACTTTTAAGGTGAAAAATGGTAAAATAAATAACGTTAGTTTCCTTTACGGAACTAGCAAAAGGAAGTGAAACGGATATTTTAGCAACTGTCAAATTTATAATCATTACAGTTAGTTAATCCGTAACAAAGTAGAAAAAAGGTTTTACTAGTTGTTAAATTTACAATTTTTACAATTAGTTAATCCAAAGTGAATGAAATGAACGGAGGTGAAATTTAAGTGCCAACAATTAATCAATTAGTAAGAAAAGGAAGAAAATCTTCAAGCTCAAAGTCAACAGCACCAGCATTGCAACATGGATTTAACTCAAAGAAAAACAGAACAACTGATAGCAGATCACCACAAAAAAGAGGTGTTTGCACAGTAGTTAAAACAGTTACTCCAAAGAAGCCAAACTCAGCATTAAGAAAAGTTGCGAGAGTTCGTCTATCAAACGGATATGAAGTTACTTCATACATTCCAGGTGAAGGACACAACTTACAAGAGCACAGTGTTGTTCTAATAAGAGGTGGAAGAGTAAAAGACTTACCAGGTGTTAGATACCATATAATAAGAGGTACATTAGACACTGCTGGAGTTAAAGACAGAATGCAAGCTCGTTCTAAGTATGGAGCTAAAAAACCTAAAAAATAAAAAGCGAATGAAAATCGGCATCTTGCTACGTTAAACAGCGGATAAATAATCCTCGACGTACAAGAGTACGCCTCCGGTTATTTACCTTGTTTGCCTTGCAATATACCAATTTTGCTTCGCTTTTTTGCAAATAACTTATAATATTTACAAGCTTAACGGTGCTTATAACTAATTACTAATCTTAAGGTACTTAAATTAGAATAGATTATATGCACTTACGGGAATAAAAAGTTTCCCGAGTAACTTTAGATATTTTTATAAATATCAAACTTTACTAGAAGAAGTGATTAGAAAAGTAGAAAACATCTAATTTCTAAATCTCTAACTTCTAATTTCTAGAAAATAAAGGAGTGAAGAATAGTGCCAAGAAAAGGATTTATAGCAAAAAGAGATGTATTACCAGATCCAATATATAATAGCAAAGTTGTTACAAAATTAATAAACAACATAATGCTAGACGGTAAGAAATCAGTTGCTCAAAAAATAGTATATGATGCATTTGACATCATAAAAGAAAAAGAGCAAAAAGAACCACTAGAAGTTTTTGAAGCAGCATTAGAAGCTATCATGCCAGTACTTGAAGTAAAAGCTAGACGTGTTGGTGGTGCAACATATCAAGTACCACTAGAAATCAGACCTGAAAGAAGACAAACTTTAGGGTTAAGATGGCTAGTAACATATTCAAGAAAAAGACATGAAAAAACTATGGCTGAAAAATTAGCTGGAGAAATAATTGATGCAGTTAATGGAAATGGTGGAGCATTCAAAAAGAAAGAAGACACACATAGAATGGCAGATGCAAATAAGGCTTTTGCACATTATAAATGGTAAAAAACGAATGAAAAGTGGCATCTTGCGGCGTTAAAATGCGGATAAATAATCCAAGGTGTTAAAGAGTACGCCTCTGATTATTTACCTCGTTTGCCTTGCAATATACCAATTTTGCTTCGTTTTAACAAGTAGAAAAAACTAAAATCAAATCAAAAGCGAGTAGTACAAGGAAATCGAAATTGAAAAGCCACAGATAATACGTTTGTATATCGAGGACTTTTCAATAAAGATTGACGAAGTAATACGAAGATTTTCATTTGATTTTAAAAGGAGGAGAAAAAAGTGTCAGATAGAAAATATTCACTAGAAAAAACAAGAAATATAGGAATAATGGCACACATAGATGCAGGAAAAACAACAACAACTGAGAGAATTCTTTTCTATACAGGAAAGACTCATAAAATAGGAGAAGTACACGAAGGTGCTGCAACTATGGACTGGATGGTTCAAGAGCAAGAAAGAGGTATAACAATAACATCTG
>CANRQN010000035.1 GCA_947641575.1 uncultured Clostridium sp. | reverse complement strand
TATGAGGATCCATATAACGTAAGAAATACCAAGAAGAACCAGCCCATTGAGGCATTGTATCAGTTTCACGAATGGCTTTTCCACCACAATGAGGACAAGTAGTATTTATCCAGTCTGTTTGCTTAGCAAGAGGAGACTCACCATTTTCACCAGGTAAAAATTCCTCAACTTCAGGAAGTCTTAGAGGTAAATCTTTTTCAGGAATAGGTACCCATCCACATTTATCGCAGTATACCATTGGGATAGGTTCGCCCCAATATCTCTGTCTAGAAAAAACCCAATCACGTAGTTTATAGTTTACCTTTTTCTTACCAATTCCTTTTTCTTCTAAATATTTAATAACAGAAGCAACTGCATCTTTAACATTCATTCCATTTATAAAACCAGAATTAATTAAAATCCCATCATCTGTATTAGTGTAAGGTTCTGATAATGAAATTTCATTATCAGAGGTAGCTAAATTCAGTTCTTCGGACGGACAAAGAGCGCCGAGTCACTTTGTCCCATTTCTTCTCTGAAATTTTGTCTTTTGCTTTTATAACCTGTTTTATAGGTAAATTAAATTTGCTTGCAAATTCATAATCTCTAGTATCATGAGCAGGAACAGCCATAATAGCACCTGTACCATAAGTTATAAGAACATAGTCAGAAATCCAAATAGGAATAGCCTCATTTGTTAATGGATTTATAGCTTTAATTCCTTTTATCTCTACACCAGTTTTTTCTTTAGAAAGCTCAGTTCTTTCAAAATCAGATTTTTTAGCAGTCTCAAGTTTATAGTTTTCTACTTCATCTAAATTAGTGATTTTATCTTTAAGTTTATTTATTATATCATGTTCAGGGGCTACAACCATATAGCTTGCACCAAATATTGTATCAGGTCTAGTTGTATATATAAGAAGGTTTTCATCTGTGCCATCAATCTTGAACTTAACTTCTGCTCCTTCACTTCTACCAATCCAGTTTTTTTGTTGAAGTTTAATTTTTTCTAAGAAATCAATGTCATCTAAATCGTTAATAAGTCTTTCAGCATAATCAGTAATTTTAAGCATCCATTGACTCTTTTCCTTTTGAATAACCTCGCCACCGCATCTTTCACAAACACCATTTACAACCTCTTCATTAGCAAGTCCAACTTTACAACTTGTACAATAATTTATAGGCATAGTAGTTTTGTAAGCAAGTCCATGTTTAAATAATTGTATGAAAATCCACTGGGTCCATTTATAGTAATTAGGGTCAGTAGTATTTATTTCTCTTGACCAATCAAAAGAAAAACCAATAGATTTAAGTTGTTCTCTAAAGTGATTAATATTTTGTTCTGTTACAATACTTGGATGTATATTATTTTTTATTGCATAGTTTTCAGCAGGAAGCCCGAAAGCATCAAAACCAATAGGGTATAGCACATTATATCCTTCTAATCTTTTCTTCCTTGCAATAATATCTAAGGCAGTATAGCTTCTAGGATGACCTACATGTAATCCTTGTCCAGAAGGATAAGGAAACTCTATAAGACCATACCATTTTTTTAATGTATAATCATTTTTTGCATTAAAAGTTCCTTCATTTTCCCATTTATTTTGCCATTTTTTCTCAACTTCTTTAAAATTATATGCCATACTAATTCAACTCCTATTTGACAATATATATAGAGACTGTATTATTAAAATGTCTACCAATATTTACAATATAATTAAATATTATAATACAAAATAGAGAAAAAATAAAGAAGTTTACTCAAATTTATGCAAATTCATGTGCAAATGGCAAAATAATAAACCTGTGGAATAATCTTTTTTAGAAAATTCCACAGGTTTTGGCAGTTTTTAGTTTGATACTTATAGTGTTGCAAGTATGTATATAGTATCAATTATAGCCATAAAAGCGATAATGAATAACATAGTAATGAACACTCTCCGAAAATGTTTCTTTATAGAACTTTGGATAAAAAATACTGTAATGATAATAAAAATAAGGACAAATACTGTTGTGTAAATAGTCATCCAATTTTTATAATTTTCAGCACGATTATAAGCATCTTCTGCACTTTTTTTGTTTCTCTCGAAAATTGTTTCTTGTTCATCTGTTCCTAAGTTTTTTACCGTTACAGTCATATAAGTAGAATGCTGATAGTGCTCATCATAGTTACCAATTTTCATTGTCAAAATAATCTTACCATTTTCAATATTAAAATCTGTTTTTACAGGATATTTGTCAGAAGTATATTCTTGCTTAGCAATCATTCTGACAGCTTCTTTTTCATATTCCACATATAAATCTTCAGGATAATACAAAATCTTTTCATAAATATTATTTACATGAGGTAAGAATGCTTTGAAATGAGTGAAAAGTACAATTGACAATGAAAAAACTATGGATAGTACAATACAGCCAGCAGTCGCGAGTTTTTGCTTATTCATTTTTTTACCTCCATCAATTGATGTTTTGGTTATATTTAAGCTTTAAGATACTGTCAAACTCAAAGCAGAACAAAAAATTTACATAATAAATTATAGCACGCTTATTACATTTTTTCAAGCAAAAACCTTTTATTTTTAGCATTTTTGTGATATTATATAAATATGGAAAATTTAAATATATTAGAAACAACAAAATTTTTAATGAAAAAATATAATATAACAGCATCAAAAGCACTAGGGCAAAACTTCTTAATAAATGAGGAAGTTATAAAAACAGCAGTGGACACTTCAAACATTCGGAAAAGAAGATTTAGTTATAGAAATAGGTCCAGGACTTGGGACACTTACAAACGAACTTTTAAAATATGCTGGAGAAGTCATTTGCATAGAGCTAGATAAGAAAATGATACAAATTTTAAAAGAAAGATTTTTCTTATATAATAATCTTGAAATAATAAACGAAGATATACTAAAACTAGACTTAAATGAAATAATTGAAAAAGCAGGATACAAATCAGCAAAAATAGTTGCAAACTTGCCATATTATATAACAACACCAATAATAATGAAGCTTTTAGAAGAAAAGGCAAAATTAACAAGCATTACAGTAATGGTGCAAAAAGAAGTAGCAGAAAGACTATGTGCTAAAACGGGTACAAGAGAAGCGGGAGCAATAACATATGCAGTAGAGTACTATGCAGATGCAAAAAAAGTAATGCTAGTTCCAAATACTTCATTTATACCTATGCCAAATGTGGAGTCAGAAGTAATAATGTTAGAAGTTATACAAAATAAATTTACAGATGTAAAAGACGAAGAAAAACTATTTAAACTTATAAAATATGCATTTATGCAAAGAAGAAAAACATTTACAAATGCAGCACAAAACCTTGGAGTATCTAAGGAAAAAATAAAAGATATTCTAAAAGAATTAAACCTTGACGAAAGAATAAGGGGAGAGGCACTATCACTAAAAGATTTCATAGAGATTTCAAATCTATTATAAGAAAATTGGAATTTCCATAAACAATAAAAAATGAGGGAGTGATTTTTCACTCCCTAAAATGTTATATAATAAGAAAGTTCTCCGAACTTCCTATTATATAAAAATACATTGCACACAAATTTTACTATGTAAAATTTGGCGCACGAACAACGGGCGTGGCATGAAACTAATCTAAAATGTTAGAGTATTTTAAGTCATGCCACTGTTGTTCTTATTCAACTGTTACAGATTTTGCAAGGTTTCTAGGTTTATCTACATCAAGCCCTTTTTCCTTAGATACATAATAAGCAAGTAACTGAAGTGGTATAATAGAAATTATAGGTGAAAGGAAAGGATGAACTTTAGGAATACTTACAACATTTGGGAACAACTCCTTATCTACATCTTGATTTGTTACAATAAGAGTTTTTGCACCTCTTGTTATAACTTCTTGTAAATTACTAATTGATTTATCAAGAAGCCTTCTATCAGTAATAATTCCGATAACAGTTACATCATCTTCAATTAAGGCAATCGGACCATGTTTTAATTCACCTGATTGATAACTATCTGAATGTATGTAAGAGATTTCTTTTAATTTTAAAGAAGCTTCCATAGCTGCTGCATAATCTATACCACGACCAATGAAGAATACATCAGTTTCTTGATGAATAATTTTTGCAAATTTTTCTATTTCACTTGTATTTTCTAAAATAATTTTTACTTTAGAAGGAAGAGCTAATATCTCATCTTTTAAATTATCTATAATCTCTTTTTTTGGAAGTTCCAAAACTTCTGCAAAATGAATTGCAAGAAGTGTAAGCAAAGTAATCTGTGATGTATATGCTTTAGTAGAGGCAACAGCAATTTCAGGACCTGCATGAGTAAATAATGTAAAATCTGCTTCACGAGTTATAGAACTCCCTATAACATTAGAAATTGCAATAGTTTTACATCCACATGATTTCGCATTTTTTAGTGCTGCAATAGTATCAGCAGTTTCACCTGATTGACTTATACAAATGATTAAAGTATGAGAATCCATTAAAGGTTCTCTATATCTAAATTCAGAAGCAATATCAACTTCTGTCTGAATATTTGTTAATCTTTCGAAAATTGGCTTTACAGCAGTTCCAGCATGCATAGCAGTACCGCAAGCAACAATATATATTCTAGAAACTTCAGATAAATATTCTTTAGAAATATTTATATCACTAAAATCACATTTCTTATTTGGGATAATTCTAGTACCAATAGTTTCACGGATTGAATTTGGTTGTTCATGGATCTCTTTAAGCATAAAGTGAGGGTATCCACCTTTATCAGCAGAGTTTGAACTCCATGTAATAGTCTCAAAATCTCTATTTATTTTTTCTAAATTTTCGTTATAAAAAGTAATATCATTTTCAGTCATACATACTAAATCTCCGTCATTTAATATATATATGTTATTAGTATAATCCAAAATTGCAGGAATGTCAGAAGCAATATATTTTTCATTTTTATTTATTCCAACGACCAAAGGACTATCTTTTCTAGCTACGATAATTTTGTCTGGTTCAAGTTTTGAAATAACTGAAATAGCAAAACTTCCCTTTAAAGATTTGGTTACTTTATTTACAGCTTTTACAAATTTATCAGGAGAAGGTTCTTCTTTAGAGTAGTAGTAATCTATAAGATTTGGAATAACTTCTGTATCAGTATCTGATAAAAAGCTATATCCTGCATTTTTTAAAAATTCTTTAAGTTCACTATGATTTTCAATAATTCCATTATGTACAACTGCAAAATTTTTGTGCATATCAAGATGTGGGTGAGCATTGGTGCTAGAAGGCTTACCATGAGTTGCCCATCTTGTATGAGCAATACCAATTGTTCCACTTAATAAATTTATATCATTAGAATTTTGTAATTCTTTAACTCTTCCTTTGTTTTTTATACAATGGATTCCATCTTTTTCTAGAGTTGCGACACCTGCTGAATCGTAACCTCTATATTCCAATTTTAGTAGATTATTTATTAATATAGGACTTGCTTTAGATTTGCCCATATATCCTACGATACCACACATTTGCATGACCTCCTATGTTTTAAGAAAAGTACTATATAATATTACCATAGAAGGCAAAAAGTAGCAAGTCCTTTTAAAAAGTTACAAAAGTATTAATTTTGTGACAGTAATTAAGACTGCTCCAGGAACGCCTAAAATACTGATAAATATTATAGTAAAGAAGTTCATTCCAATATGAAAACTAAAGAAACTTCCTATAAAATTAATAAGGAGTATAAGTATAACACCAATAAAGGAATTTAAAAAAAGTTTAAAAATAAATTTAAGTGGTAGTATAAAAATTCTACATAGAACAAATATAATGCAAAGTCCTGAAATATAAGTTAAAACATTTATAAGTTCCATTTTGTACATCACCTCGTCCGTTTTTAGGTTTTGTACATACTATGAAACAAAAATGAATTTTATGCAAATTAGTTTTATATTGCTGTATCTTGTACTTTTATTTCAATTTGTTCAAGCATGCTAACAAGAAGACCGTGCTTGTTTAGCTTTTTTTAACAAATAATTATATTTTGACTGAGTGGCTTTAATTTGATATAAATAATAATCAATAAGATCTCCATCCGCAAATTCATAATTATTATTTGCAGTTATTAAATCTTCTCTAGTTTTGATAATACAAGACATAAGATCAACATCTGGATTTTCTTTTTTCTTAAGATTATGAGAATTATCTTTTACATATTTTTCATAAACCATAATTACCTCTTTCTAAATTAAAAAATTAGTAATAGTTTATGCAAAAATTATGGAAATATACATAGAATTTGCCAATGGGGACGTAGAATTTTGGCAATAATGAATAAAAAATAAAGATAAGTTTCCTCCAAGGAAACTTATCTTTATTATGTGGCTATTATAAAGCTTTTTCTTCTTCTTGTGAGTTTTTGTTTTTATTAAGAGCGCTAATATCTTTACACATTGTTGCACAATGGATAATTATGTATATACCTACTATAATGCCATATACAGAAAGATGTAGTATATCCCAAGCTCCTAAAATAATTCCAAGAATTGGACCTGCCAATTTTTCCTTTTTAGAGAAGACATAAGATAAAACTAGTAGTACTACGAATATTACTCCATCAACTACTGCCATTCCTATTTTAATAGTTTCGTATCCATTAGCATCTGCAAGTAAAATACCAATAACACCTAATATTGCTCCTAAAATGCAAAGCATAAGTAATCTTGTTACTTTTTTTGGGTATTCTTCATCACTTACCATAATAGTATTCACATCTCCTTTTCTTAATTCATATAATTTAAAATATGCTTAATGCATAAGTATTATTATATTATTACACAAAAATTAAAAAAATTCAATACTTGTTTTAAAAAATTACATACAACAATAAATATGAAGAATTTTGTCAAAAAATTCCATAACTTACTAGTTTTTTTAAAAATAGTCTTGACAGTAAGTTAGAAATATGCTAATATAAATACTGTTAAATAAATATGCGGATGTGGCGGAACTGGCAGACGCGCTGGTCTTAGGAACCAGTGTCAACGACGTGGAGGTTC
>CANRQN010000034.1 GCA_947641575.1 uncultured Clostridium sp. | reverse complement strand
AATATACATGATACACAAATGATGTTTGAAATACTTAAAAAATTAGGTTGCAAAGTGAAGCGAAATAATGGTAAAATAATAGTTAACTCAAAAGAACTAATTTCAGATGAAATACCAGACGAATTAATGAGGCAGATGAGATCATCTGTAATAATGGTGGGAGCTATGCTTCGGAAGAATGAAAAAAGCAAAATTTTCATATCCAGGAGGATGTGATATAGGAGCAAGACCAATAGACTTGCACTTAAAAGCATTCAGAGAACTTGGAGTAGAAGTAAAAGAAGAGTCAGGAACAATAACCTGCATAGCTGATAAGATAGTACCAACAGATATACATTTAGACTTTCCTAGTGTTGGTGCAACAGAAAATGTAATGTTATTAACAGTTTTAACAGAAGGAGAAACAAAAATAATAAATGCAGCAATGGAACCAGAAATAGTAGATCTAGCAAACTTTTTAAACAAAATGGGAGCAAAAATTGAAGGAGCAGGAAGCAATATAATAAAAATCAGAGGAGTAAAACACTTAAAAGATGTGCGGATATAACATCATGCCAGATAGAATTGAAGCAGGAACTCTACTATGCATTGTAGCAGCTACAGGCGGAAAAGTTACATTAAAAAAAGTGAACCCAGAACATCTAGTGCCAATCTTACATAAGCTAGAAGATTGTGGATGTATAATACAAACAGAAAGAGATACTGTAAAACTAGAAGCACCAAAAAAATTAAACAACATAGAAATAAAAACAATGCCATATCCAGGTTTCCCAACAGATATGCAATCAGTATTTGGAGGTATGCTAACAACAGCAAAAGGCACATCAATAATAGTAGAAAACATATTTGAAAATAGATATAAATATATAAATGAGCTTAGAAAAATGGGAGCCAAAATAACAGTAGAAGGAAAGATATGCATAATAAAAGGAACTAGAAAAATATATGGAGCAAAAGTAAAAGCAGAAGACTTAAGAGGAGGAGCATGCCTAGTACTTGCTGGACTGGTTGCCAAAGGAAAAACAGAAATTAGTAATATAAAATATATATTAAGAGGATATGAAGATTTAGACAAAAAATTAAGCTCTTTAGGAGCAAAAATAAAATTAGAAAATATTTAATATTTAGATACAAACATGTAGGGGCAATTAGCAATCGCCCGTGCTACAACAAAATCTCCCCTACATGCCAGTCATACATATAATAAAACGAAAGAAGGGGGGAACGTATGCCTAAAAAGAAAAAAGTAAAAACAAAGAAAAATGAGATAGAACCAGAAGAGATAATAATAGGCTTAAACACAAAAAAACAAAAGGACAACCCTCCTAAAACAAAAAAGAAAGTTAAAAAAGTAAAGAAAAAGAAAAAAGCAAAACAAAAAGAAGAAGTCATTCCTAAAAAAACAAAAAAAAGAAAGCAAAAAAAGAAGAAAAAGGGAACATTAAAAAAAGTATTAAAAATATTACTAAAATTAATAATTACTATTCGGATTTGCAGTAGGGATAATTACATTTCTATTTGTATCGCCAGTATTTAATATACAAGAAATAACAGTCAATGGAGCAGTTGAAATAAGCGAAAGTGTATATATTGCAATGTCAGGAATAGAAATAGGAGAAAACATTTTTGGGATAGATAAAAATTCTGGAATAGTAGAAATAAAAAAGGATCCTTATGTTGAATCAGTCCAAATAAATAGTACATATCCAAATAAAATTGAAATTGAAGTAGTAGAAAGAACAGTAAGTTACATATTAGAACAAAATGAAAGATATTATTATATAGACAAAAATGGATATATATTAGAAACAAGCCTTTCAACAGCCGATTTTCCAGAAATAAAAGGCTATACTACTAATTTAGAAGAAAAGGAATTAGGAGCAAGATTAAATGAAGAAGATTTATCAAAATTTAATGACTTAATAAAAATAATTGATGCAGTAAAAAGCAATATAATAGAAGCAAAACTAACAGGAATAAATATACAAGATGATAAAAATTATATTTTAGAATTTAACGAAGAAAATAAAAATATAATGTTAGGAGATGCAAAAGATTTAGTAGCTAAAATGGCATGGGTAAATCTATTTATAAAAGAAAAGAAAAATGAAAGTATAACAATACACTTAAATACAGGAAATGTATATTTTTCACCAAAAGAAGGAGGTTAGAATATGAAAAACAAAAACCAAGTAGGAATAGCACTTGGACTTATGTGTGTACTATTAACAAGTGCTATAGTAGTTCAATTAAATACAATCAAAGAAGCAACAAAAATAGTAGGAACTTCCTATGCACAATCAGAACTTAGAGAAGAAGTACTAAGAGAAAAAGAAGAATACGAAAGACTATATAAAGAATTAGAAGAAAAAGAAAAAGAGCTAGAAAAAGTTAGACAAGAGTCTACCAAAGAAAACACAAGACTAAAAGAGTTACAACAAGACTTAGACAATACTAATAAACTTTTAGGACTTGCAGAAGTTACAGGCTCAGGAATAGTCTTAACATTAGAAGATAATGATGGAACAGCAATAAAAGAACTAGGAGGAGACTTAAATATAGCGCTAGTACATGATGGTGACATAAGAGAAATAATCAATGAATTAAAAAATACTGGAGCAGAGGCAATTTCAATAAATGGACAAAGACTAGTAGGAGGAACAGCAATTACTTGTAGTGGAGCAATTATTACTGTAAATGGAGTAAAATTAAATTCACCATTTGAAATAAGAGCAATAGGAAATCCTAATACACTTGCAGGGATTACAAGAGCAGGAGGATACTTATCAATACTAGAAGATGAAGGAATAAAAGCGAAGTTTGAAAAATCAAATAATATAACAGTTCCCAAATATACAGGAGTCAATAATCCAAAATATATGAAAAATGTAGAATAGATATAAGGAGGGAAACAATTTGAATAAAAGCAAAATTATAATATATACAACAATTGGGATTATGAGTTTACTTTTAGTTTATGTAATGTTTATACAATTTAGGATAGTAAATGAAAAAGACACAGCAGGGGTAGAATTTATGAGAGAAACAGAATTAAAAGAAATGCTTGCAAGTTATAAAGAAAAATATAAAGAAGTAACAGAAGAAATAGAAGAAACTGCTAAAATGATAGAAGAATATAAACAAAATGAAAAATCAGAAGAGGCAACAGTAGCTCTTTTAGAAAAAGATTTAGCAGAAGCAAGAATGAAACTCGGAATAACAGATGTACATGGAGAAGGAATAATAATAAGAATGCAAAACACAGAAATAGGTAGTATCAATTACCTAGAACTATTACAACTTATCAATGAACTGTTTCTTTCTGGAGCAGAAGCTATTTCAATAAATGAGCAAAGAATAATTGCAATGTCAGATATAGTAAATCCAGGTAACTTTATTTTAATAAATAATGAAAGAGTAACATCTCCATTTGAAATAAAAGTAATAGGAGATACAAAATATCTGCAAAGTGCTCTTAATATAAAAGGTGGATATATAGATAAATACGGAGAAAAATACTCAATAAATGTAGAAACAGGTAATGTCACAATAAATAAATATAATAAAAATATAACTTTAAAGTATGAGAAAATATAGGAGGAAAGAAAAATGATAATATTATTTATAGCAGTTGGATGCTTTGCAGGAGTAATACTTGGAATGAATGCTCCAGTAATGTCATATATATATGCAGACTATTTAGCAATATCAATAATTGCTGCACTTGATACTGTACTTGGAGGCATAACAGCAACATTAAAAAATAATTTCAACTTTAAAGTATTTGTATCAGGGTTCTTTGTAAATGCAATACTTTCAATTTTACTTACACTGCTAGGAAATAAGTTAAATGTTGATATATACTTAGCAGCTATAGTGGTTTTTGTAGGAAGAATGTTTAATAATTTAACAATAATAAGAAGACATTATATGGACAAATGGGAAGAATTGTTAAAGAGAGAAAAAGCAGGTCAAAAAACTAAGGAAAACAAATAAAATTAATAGTAATAAAATATTAAGAAAAGAGTCAATTGCTTGGGATATCAAGTGGTTGGCTTTTTTTACTTTGCATATAACAAAACTATTACAAAAATGTTACAAAATTATTACAATTTCTATTGACTTTTTTCACAAAATATTATATCCTTAATAACAGAAAAATATAAAAAATGGAGGAGTTAAGTTTGGCAATAGGTGATATAATTGTTGGCTTAGATATAGGAACTTCAAAAGTATCTGCTATTGTTGGAGAAGTAAATAATTTTAATCAAATAGAAATAATTTCTTCTACAAAATGCAAATGTAAAGGAATACAAAAAGGAAAAATAGTAGATGAAGATGAAATAAGTCTGTCAATAGCCAAAACAATTCAAGATGCTGAAGAAGAAGCCAATTTAAAGATACATTCTGCTTATGTTACAGTTCCAGGGAAATATATTACTATTGTTCAAAATAGTATTATAAAGGAAGTAAAAGACAAATATGCAGGCATATCTGTAAAAGATGTTGGTGCAAGTATAATGCAAATCAAAGATATAGAAATTCCTGAAGGAAAGACAATAATAGACATAGTTACAGATAGCTTTATATTAGACAACGGAGAAGAAGTAAATGATCCTGTAGGATGTCTAAGTTCTAGTTTTACAATACAAGCTCAAATAATTTTAGCAGATAAAGAATACATGAAGAAAATGGCACAAATATTGAAAAAATCTGGAATAGAGCTAGACGGAATGGTACCAATAACACTTGCTGAAAGAAATTTAATATTAGATAGAAATGAATTAAATGATAATGTAATGCTTTTAGATATAGGTGCAGGAAATATAGAAATAGGAGTCTTTGAAGGAAACAAATTCATTTATACAAATACCATTCCACTTCGGAGGAGATACAATAAGAAAAGACATTGAACTTGTACTAGATATATCAGAAGAAGAAGCTGACAAATTAAAAAGACAATATGGACTAGCCTTAAAATCATTTATAGATAATGACCATGATATATATTTAAGCACATGTAAAGGAGAAAATAAAAACAAGACGATAAAAAGTTCTGAACTTATAGAAATAATAGAAGCAAGAATTGAAGAAATGTTTTCTCTTATAAATAAAGACATAACAGGACAAGGAATCAAACCAAGGATAAATAATGTAATACTTACAGGACAAGGAATAACAAATATTAATAAAAGTGATGTTGCAGGAAAAATTGCATTAAATATACCAGTAAAAATATCAACAGGAAGACTTGTAAGTACAATAAAACCAAGCTTTAGAACATCATATGCACTAGTTAGATACGTTTCATCAAAACCATTTTCTAAATCAGTGGCTAGTACAATAGATGTAACAAGTGATGAGAATATTTTAAAAACAATATTAGAAAAGATAAAAGAATTTTTTTATAGTTAAAATGTTAAGGGAGGAACAAATAAAATGTTAGAATATGACGAAATGGAAAAAGAAGTTAATGATAATGCAATAATCAAAGTAATAGGTGTTGGTGGAGCTGGTAATAATGCAGTAAATAGAATGATACAAAGTGGAATAAAAGGTGTAGAATTTATATCAGTAAATACAGATAGACAAGCATTAAAAAACTCTAATGCAAGTACAAAAATACAAATAGGAGAAAAAATAACAAGAGGATTAGGAGCAGGTGCTAACCCAGACATTGGAGCTCAATCAGCAGAAGAGAACAAAACAGAAATAACAGAAAGTTTACGCGGAGCAGATATGGTATTTGTTACAGCTGGAATGGGCGGAGGAACAGGTACAGGAGCAGCACCAGTGGTCGCAGCTTCTGCAAAAGAAATGGGAATACTTACAATAGGTGTTGTAACAAAACCATTCACATTTGAAGGCAAAAAAAGATTATCACAAGCAGAAAGAGGAATAGAGAGCTTAAAATCTAAAGTAGATGCATTAGTAGTAATACCAAATGATAAATTACTACAAATAATAGATAGAAAAACATCAATGATAGATGCTTTTGTTATGGCAGACGACGTATTAAGACAAGGTGTACAAGGAATATCAGACTTAATTGCAAATCCAGGACTAGTAAATCTAGACTTTGCAGATGTTAAAACTATAATGTTAAATACAGGAATGGCACATATGGGAATTGGACGTGCAACAGGAGAAAATAGAGCAGAAGATGCTGCAAAACAAGCAATTCAAAGTCCATTACTAGAATCATCTGTAGAGGGAGCTAGAGGAGTAATAATAAATATTACAGGTTCAGAAAATGTAGGATTACAGGAAATCAATACAGCAGCAGAATTAGTACAAAGAAGTGTAGATCCAGAAGCAAATATAATTTTTGGTACAGCAATTGATGAAAGCTTAGGAGATGAGATAGTAATAACAGTAATAGCTACAGGATTTGATAAAGACAGACCTACAACAAACTTTGGAATAGAACAAATAGTATCAAAAGCATGGGATAAGAAAATAACATCAGTACCAACATCAGTAGAAAGTACAAGCTCAGGAAATCAAGACTTAGATATACCTTCATTCTTAAGAAAGAAAAATCAATAAAATAAAAAAACACATAAGGGAAAAAACTTTATGTGTTTTTTATCTAATAGGAAGTTCTCTGAAGTTCCTATTAGATAAAAATACATTCTTATATATTTAATTATATAACACTAACTATTTTTCCACAGGCGATTTTCTGCCCAGAATTTCCGACTCGGCTGAGTAGTGAAATCATCTGGCATATTATGAATAATTATTACTTTACCAAGAATGTCTTTAATTTTAAATTTATTTAACAAGACACTCATATAAGCATGACCAGAATTCTCAATTAAAGGTGGCAGATCTCCAGCATGAAAAGGATGTAAGCAGTTATTAGGATTATAATGTGATTTAGCATCTGCAAACTCATCATTTATATTTCCAGTACAAGAAATTCCGGTCATGAATATGAAAACCAAAAAAATTTCCATTACAATACTCACTAGATTTAGGTAAATTATCAATATTGGCAGTTAATAAAATTCCATCTTTAACTTCCTTGAAAGTAACAATACCATCTATTTCAGGAAAAATTTTTCCGCCTTTTATATGAGCTTTGGCTCCATTAAAAATTTTTGGAAACATTTTATAACACCTCTATTATTAGTCTATTCTTATATACAATAAACTGTTATGTATTTTTAAATAATTTGAGTAGAATCGAATGTTATTCTCCTGCAGACTACAGAGAAATTTTCTCTATGGTTATTTAAAGAATTTTCTTAGATTATAAATTAGAAATGAATCCTTTGTAGGACGGGTGATTGCTGCCCACTACTCTATTATTTCAATTTAGCATTTTAGGCTGACTTCTGAATAGTTATAAGAATTTTAAAAAAATTTAAAAAATATATTGACTTTGTAAATTAATTATGTTATTATAATAATACACTAATCAAAATGAAAAAAACATATTAAAAAGTGTATATAAATTAATATACAAACTAGTAATATTTAAGTTAAAACATAGTGAATAAAACATCGAAGTTTACTGGTTTTTCTTTTGCCCAAAAACAGGAAAAAAAGAAACTTAAAAAAATTAAAATTTTTTTAAAAAAAAGTGTTGACAATTCAAATTGAAAAGTGTATAATATAAAAGTTCCTTAAAAACGGGAACAAAAAAGTACATTGAAAAGTAAACAAAAAATCCTTTAAGAAACCAAGCGGA
>CANRQN010000033.1 GCA_947641575.1 uncultured Clostridium sp. | reverse complement strand
GCTATTGTGTGTCCAACCATTTGTGGATATATTGTTGATGCTCTTGACCATGTTTTTAATACTTCTTTTTTACCTGATTCATTCATAGCTTCAACTCTTTTTAGTAGTTTAGGCGCAACGAAAGGCATTTTTTTGCTTGATCTTGACATATTATCCTCCTTCTCTCATTACTCAAAACAAGGCAAAAGTAGTATATTGCAAGGAAAGCAAATAAAACTCTTCGAAATAATTTTGTATATTGAAAAGAATTTTATGTCGCTTGACACAGCAAAATGCTGCTTTTCCCTTGTTTTTTATTTTCTTCTCTTAACAATAAACTTATCAGATTGTTTATGTTTTTTTCTTGTCTTATATCCAAGTGCTGGTTTGCCCCAAGGAGTAAGTGGTCCTGGACGTCCAACTGGTGCTTTACCTTCACCACCACCATGAGGGTGATCTACTGGGTTCATAACACTACCACGAACTGTAGGTCTAATTCCCATATGTCTTTTTCTTCCAGCTTTTCCTAATTTAACATTTTCATGATCTGTATTTCCTATACTTCCTATTGTTGCTCTACATCTAACTTGAACTAATCTCATTTCTCCTGATGGAAGTCTTACATGTGCATATTTTCCTTCTTTTGCCATAAGCTGTGCACTTTGTCCTGCACTTCTTACCATTTTTGCACCTTGACCTGGATTTAATTCGATGTTGTGTATCATTGTACCTACTGGTATGCTTTCGATTGGCATACAGTTTCCTGGTTTTATATCAACCTTTTGTCCTGATACAACTTTGTCCCCATCTGTTAATCCAAGTGGAGCAATTATATATGCTTTTGTTCCATCTTCGTATTCTATAAGTGCAATATTTGCACTTCTGTTTGGATCATATTCAATTCCAAGCACTGTAGCTGTCATATCATCTTTGTTACGTTTAAAATCAATTATTCTATATTTTTGTCTATTTCCCCCACCTTGATGTCTAACTGTTATTCTACCATATGAGTTTCTTCCTGCATTTTTCTTCTTTTTTGCAAGTAAAGATTTCTCAGGGCTTTTCTTTGTTACTTCTTCAAATGTAGAAACTGTCATGTTTCTTCTTGAAGGGGTGTAGGCTTTAAAGTGTTTCATAGCCATCTTTCTTCTTTCCTTTCTCGGACTTATGAAAAACTTCGTCCTTTGCGTCTAATTTTCACTTCATAACTCCTCGATGTACACGCGTACACCTGCGGGTTATTCGTTTAATTATCCACAAATTACTCGTTTTTGATAACTCCTCTATTACTATATTTGTGGATTTTTTCCTGCTCCACATTGCAGATATTCTTTGTTATCCGAGTTATTTCTCGATAATTTTAATTTGTTATTATTCGAATTAAGCTCCCATAAATTCGTCGATTGTATCTTTATACTTCTTAGATACTTTTACTTCTTTTCCACCTTTTCCAAGATATTTCTTATCTTGTGGATTTGTATCTATTGTTACTATTGCTTTTTTCCAGTCTGGTCTCATTCCTGAGTGAGCTCCCATTCTTTTTTCTTTACCTTTTACTGAAACTGTATTCACTTTTAATACTTTTACTTCAAATAGTTTTTCAACTGCATTTGCTATTTGTATTTTTGTAGCTTTTTTGTTTACTTCGAAGGTATACCTTCCATCCTGTATTCCCATGCTGCTTTTTTCTGTTATTATCGGTGCTATTATTATATCTTCTGGTCTCATTATGCATACACCTCCTCTAGTTTCTTTATAGTATCAACTGTTACTACAAGATTTGTATATTTTAATAAATCATAAACATTTATTGTGTTTACTAATGTTGTTTTAACACCTTCAATGTTTCTTGCTGATTTTTGTACATTTTCATCTTTTTCTGGTAATAGTATTAATGTTTTTCCTTCTACTTTTAAACTATTTAATGCATCTACCATATTTTTTGTTTTGATTTCTTTGAAAGGTATTTTATCAACAACTGTTAATTCATTTTCAAGTACTTTTGAACTTAAAACTGATTTTATTGCTAATCTTTTTTCTTTTTTGTTTACTTTATAAGTATAAGAACGTGGTTTTGGTCCTAATGCTATACCACCTTTTATCCATTGTGGTGAACGTGTACTTCCTTGTCTTGCTCTACCTGTTCCTTTTTGTCTCCATGGTTTTTTTCCACCACCAGAAACTTCTGCTCTTGTTTTTGTGCTTTGTGTTCCTTGTCTTTGATTAGCTTGATAATTTACTAGTACGCTGTGTACTATATTTTCATTTGGAACTATTCCAAATATTTCTTCACTTAAAGTTATATCGCTAACTTTCTTTCCTTTTATATCATAAACATCTACTTTTGGCATTTTCTATTCCTCCTTCCTCTAGTTTGCAGATTTAACTGTTTTTCTTATTTTTAGGATAGCTCCCTTTGCTCCTGGTACACTACCTTTTACTAATAATACATTTTTATCTGTGTCAACTCTTACAATGTCTAAATTTTGAATTGTTACTGTCTCACATCCCATATGTCCTGGAAGTTTCTTTCCTTTAAAAACTCTTCCTGGTGTTGATGTAGATCCCATTGAACCTGGTCTTCTATGATACATAGATCCATGTCCCATAGGTCCTCTTGATTGTCCATGACGTTTGATTACACCTTGGAATCCTTTTCCTTTAGAAGTTCCTTGAACATCTATTTTATCTCCCTCAGCAAAAACGTCTAATTTTATTTCATCTCCTATTTTTACATCAGATATTTCTTCTGTTCTGAATTCTCTTAAATGTTTTTTTAGGTCTAATTTTGATTTTTTGAAGTGTCCTTTTAAAGGTTTATTAACCTTTTTTTCTTTTACTTCTCCAAATCCTAATTGTATACTGTTATATCCATCTGTTTCCAATGTCTTTACTTGTGTAACTGTACATGGACCAGCTTCTATAACTGTTACTGGAATAACAATTCCTGATTCATCAAATATTTGTGTCATTCCAATTTTCTTTCCTATTATTGTTTTGTTCATCTTTCTTTCCTCCCATTGGCTGATATTTTACTATACCAGCATAGTTTTCTAATTACTTATTTTTAAAATTATATAGAAATTATAGTTTCATTTCTATATCAACACCTGCAGGTAGTTCTAATTTCATTAGACTGTCTACTGTTTTTTGTGTTGGGTAGAAAATGTCAATAACTCTTTTATGTGTTCTCATTTCAAATTGCTCTCTAGAGTCTTTGTATTTGTGAGGACAACGTAAAATTGTTACTACTTCTTTTTCTGTTGGTAGTGGAATAGGACCTGATACTTTTGCTCCTGTTCTCTTAGCAGTATCTACTATCTTTTCAGCAGACTGTTCTAATACAACATGATCATAAGCCTTTAGTCTTATTCTAATCTTTTCGCTACCTGTAACATTGTTTTTTACTGCCATAGTATAAATTCCCTCCTTAAATAAAATTTTATCCCTTGGCAAGTCTTAAAACGCATCCGGGTGTTTCTATGTATCCCACTATATAATCCCAAGTTTTTTAATATTTTCTTGGGATAAGCGTTTATTTTATAAAAACTTATCGCCTTGGTCTTAGCCACGACATGCTCCACAGAAGTTCCCTCCATTCCTACGCACGCATAGGATGTAGCCACATTCTGCTTCTACGCAATTTTTCGTACTTTAATATTATACAATGCTTACAGCCGTATGTCAAGAAGTTTTTGTAATTTTTTTGTAATATTTCTATTTTTTAGTTTTTTAATGTGTGTGTAAAAATCATTTTAATTGTCCTGCAAAAAACTCGCTACACTTTATTGGTGTAGCGAGTTTTCTAATAGAATATTCTTTTATTTTCAATATTTTATTATTCTGCTGATTCCTCTGTTTCTGGAGCTTCATAAGCTTCTAAAATAGCGTTTTGAATTTTCTCTCTAGTTTCAGCATTGATTGGATGAGCTATATCTTTGAATTCTCCGTTTGGAGTTTTTCTGCTAGGCATAGCTATAAATAATCCGTTTTGGCTTTCGATAACTTTTATGTCGTGTATTACGAATTCATTATCAAAAGTTACAGATGCAACAGCTTTCATTCTGTTTTCTGAGTTTACTTTTCTTAAACGTACGTCTGTTATTTTCATGTTTTGTTCACCGCCTTATAAATGTTATATATTTTTGTACATTTATTTTTATTTATGTACTATTTTTATTATTCGTCAAAAAAAAATTTTTTCCTTCTATTTTTTACAAATTTTAGATAAAATATATTCTTGCGTTTTTTTATGGTTTAAGTTATAATACTTATCAAAGGAATGATTTATATGAAATTTGTTAAAAGATTTATTTTATTTATATTAGTAGTTTTTGTCGTAATTGTTTCTTATTTTATTTTTGATGGTTATTCTTTATATAAAGAAGCAATTTCCCAAATGAGTGTAGAAGATAGAATTGCAGAAATTAGAAATAATGAAAGTTTTACTCATATCTCTGATGTTCCTGAATATTATAAAAACGCTGTTATTGCAATTGAAGATCATAGATTTTATTCTCATTTTGGTGTGGATATAGTTGCAACATCTCGTGCTATGCTAGATGACATAGTTTCACTTAAAATGAAAGGTGGAGGAAGTTCTATCACTCAACAAGTTGCTAAAAATCTATGTTTTACTCAAGAAAAAACTTTAACTAGAAAAGTTGCAGAATTATTTGTTGTTTTTAATTTAGAGAAAAATTATGAAAAAGATGAGATATTAGAAATCTATATAAATAATATGTATTTTGGAAATGGCTATTACAATATCTATGATGCTTCTTATGGATATTATAATAAAGAGCCTAAAGATCTAACATTATATGAAGCAACTCTCCTTGCTGGAGTACCTAATGCTCCTTCTGTATATGCACCTACTGTTAGTTTAAAACTTGCGGAAGAAAGACAATCACAAGTATTAGATGCAATGGTCAAATATAATGTAATTAATATTAATGAGGCAGATAATATAAAAGCTATGCAAACAACTAAATAAAAATAAAGGATGCATTTTTTGAAGTGCATCCTTTATTTTTAATATCCTAATTTGTTTAATATGTCTTTTACTGTGTCTTTATAAGTATCATCTACATTTACATATATTGCTGTATTACCTATTCTAGATATTACACTATATTTTCCATTAGCTGATAGTCCATATCTTGAATGATTGTTTAAATTTATTTCTGTTTCTGCTGCTGCATTTCCTTTTCTAGCTTCAAATATTGTTTTGTTGTTTTCATAGAAACTTACTGCATATTCATCACCTGAAAATTCATAATATTCTATCTGATAAGTGTAGTCCTTAGCTGATGCTATATATACTTTCTTAACATAGTCATATCCTTCAAATTGTGATATAGCATCCGATACAATATAGTCTTTACTTTCCATTTTTGTTTTGAAATCATCTGCTGCAACTGCAGTTTTTTCTTTATTTAATTTTGCAAATGCAAATACCCCAACTACTATAGCTACTATTATTGCTAAAACCACTGTAGCTATTATGATTGTACTTTTTTTCATGTGTTTTCCTCCTCATTTATTTTTATACTAAAATATTATCATTATATTTATTATTTTACAAGTATTTTGTAAAAATAAAATAAAAACCTTTTTATTCTATTTCAATACTATCATCATTTTCTAATATTTCATATTCAACTTCATATTTTTCAAACATCTCTTTTATAAAGTCAAGATCTGGTGGAAATGTTGGATTATCCATATGAATTGGAATTGTTAGCACTGCTCCTACTTCTTTTGAATATAAAGATGCTTCAAATGCTGACATTGTTAATCCATGTCCTGTTACAGGAATGCATAAAATATCTGCTTTATAGTCATTTTTAAAACAAATAGTATCACTTGTTGTATATAATCTATTGCTTTCATCATCTATAATATATCCTACATTTTCGTGTACCTCTTTTGGACCTTTTAATAATGGTTGATACCCATGTATTGCATGTACTACTTCTATTTTTATATTATCTAATTCTATAATATCATTTTCTTTAATAATATTTATTTTTAAACTTTTATTTGCTTCTGCAACTTCCTTTGTAGAATATATTATTATATTTTTATTTAGTTTTTCTAATATTTCAGTATTACAATGATCTGGGTGTTTATGTGTTATTAAAATAATATCTACATTATTCCAAATATCAAAATATTCTTCTTTGTATTTTAAATTCCCTGGATCTACTAAAATTTTCCTTCCTTTTGTTTCAATTAACAAACATGATTGTGGAAATTTTGTAATTTTCATAATTTATAAAACCTCTCTTTAACTTTTATTCTCTCTATATGTTTATATCATATTTTTTATAAATTGCAATAGTTAAATTCAAAATCATTGCATAAACTTTTTGTAGGAAACACCACTTTTGATATTTACCCATACATTATCTTCCTCTATGTAAAGCCTCTTTATGTGTTTTTTATCTTTACTTACTTCTATTTTTAATTCCTCTTTTCTTATTTTTTTCATCACTGTTGTGAAAGATATTATTTCTACATTTATTACCTTATTCATAACTTTTTTCCTCTTTTAGTAATTTTTTGGTAGAATAGGACTTTGAACTTGTCATAAGTCCTAACACAGTTGGATTAAGTTAAGTGCACTTTATAAGAACCTGACCCGACTAAACAATCAAAGATTGCAGTCGGGTACCCCAGAACCTTGTTGCTAACGCAATAAAAATTTGTATTTATAGATAGCTAAACGATATAAAATATAGTTCTAAAAATTAGTAGAATTGAATTTAGGAGGATTTTTAAAATGAATAATATCAGAAACGTAGTAGAAGAAATAATACTAAAAAGATATATTTATAATTAAAAGCAAAAAAATATACTGAAACATATTACTA
The DNA here is from genome assembly GCA_947641575.1 of uncultured Clostridium sp. GTDB lineage: Bacteria > Bacillota > Clostridia > TANB77 > CAG-508 > JAAWPK01. The sequence continues at coordinate 1,067 of CANRQN010000033.1, read as the reverse complement.
AAAGTACCTAGCCTCCATTTCTGAAGGCTAGGTGTTTGGTATTTTGGATTAGTCTAATGTATATTGCATTATCGTTTTCGGAAGATGAAATACATATTGTGTCCATCTATTTTCTTCATATACACTTTCTAAGCCTGTGTTATGGTCTACTATTTTTTTGCATTGATAATAGTTTAATATTTCTACATATGGAGTTCCTTCTTCTAAAAACTCAATTTCTGAAGAATTAGCAGGTGCTGTATCAAATAGTCCTTTGCCACTTTCATTTGCATACCAGTATGTGAGTTCATGAGTTGTGTCTATACTTCCTGATACACTACCTCCAAAAATGGACGAACTTCCATTGACTTCGCCTGTTATCTCTTGCACTGGTACATTGCAAAAGTATAACAGATCTCTTTCTTGTGTTTGTTCTACGATGACTTCTGTCACATCTTCAATGTTTTGGTTGTAGTTATTGATTAAAATTGTCCAACCAAGTATTGAAATGATGAAAACAAGCAAAAAACAAAACTGCGACCGAGCATCATCAAAGTCATCTAGTCCCAATATCCAATATCCAACAATGTATGTAAGGAATGCGGGTATTATGCCTTTTAGTATCTGTTCCCAGAAAGGTGCTTTGTAAAACATACCTACAAATTTAGCTACAGCGATTCCACCTACAAGTATGATGCATACTATTACAAGTAGATGAAGTAGTATTTTTGTTTTTGTTCCCCGCTGACTTACCGTTGGATAAATGGTCTTCTCATTCCACATACCGATATTCTCATTGAAGGGTTTTAAGCTTTTCTTAATTGAACATTTTGTAATAATTGTTATTACAATGCCAATTATCCAGAGTATCCAAAATATCATAGTTCTACCTCCTGAAAAAATTATTTTTACTTTTGGTGTTTATATATCAACCTGTAAAACAGGATTTAAAAATTTGACATAATTATTTTACCACGATTTACTACCTTTTGCAATAATTATTAACACAAAAAATCAAATGTTCCATTGACATTTACATAAAAAGATGATATATAATATATCTATTTTATAGTACACTGAAAAATTAA
>CANRQN010000032.1 GCA_947641575.1 uncultured Clostridium sp. | reverse complement strand
ATAGTAATATCATGTGTGAAATGATGATTACTTCTGATAATGCTTTTTTTAATAAGATTGGTTTAGAAGAAACAAAACGATATTTCAAAGAAAGTTATAAATTTGTATGTAATTACAAAAATCTTGGAGAAAAGTATATTGTATCAGCAGCAGTACATTTAGATGAAACCACTCCACACATGCACCTAGTATATATACCAGTAATTCATACAAAGGATAAAGAAGGAAATGATATTGATAAAATATGTTGTAGAGATTTTTGGAAAGACAGAGATAGTTACAGACAACTACAAAATGCTTTTCACAAATATATAACTTCAAAAGGCTTTAATTTAGAGAGAGGTTTACCAGTAGAAGAAACTGGTGCAAAACACGAGAAAATAGAAGATTTAAAGAAATTGACTAATTTTGAAAACACTAAAAAGATTTTACATAATATAAAACTAGAATTACCCGAAACTCCAGATATAAATGATATTAAACTAATAAAACTTAATAGAGAAAAAGTAGAAAACGAAATTATTAAGCCAAAAGATGATAAAATTATGGAATTGTATCAAGAAAACCTAAAATTGCATAATGAATTATCAAAACAAGTAAATTTAGTTAATAAAGCTGAAAAATATCAAAAGGAAAGAGATTTCATACTTACTGATAATAGAGAACTTCATAATCAAGTAAATAATATTAAAGCAGAATATAAGGAAAAAGAATTTGATATAGAATGGAAATATAAGAGTAAAATCAAAAGTTTAGAAAAGGAAAATACTCATTTACACAAAATTATAGATAAATTATATGAAACTGTTGATAAATTTATAATTTGGATTTGCCACAAATTTGGTATTGGCGAATCTAAAGAATTAGTTAAAAATTTTGAACAAGAAACTCATACTTTTATTGATCCAGTAAAGCAATTAAAGTATGAAAAGGAAAAAGAAGAAGAAATGGAATTATAACCATTTCTTCTTACTAGTCTTATATTAACTGTTCAACTCTATCTTTTGACATATATTTTTGTAATATGCAATATATTAAATAGGATATCCATACACCTATTATACCTAATGGTGTATATGCCAAAATTGTTGCTACTATTATTTTTATTAAAGAACTCACAAAATTTCTTTTTGCCAAAAATTTAAAATCTCTCAACCCTCTAATTATTGCATAATAGTATGTTGCACTCATTACAATATAAATTCCTAATAGTAATATTGGCAAAATTTGACAAAATATAATTTGTAAGTTAACTTCATTTAAAGATATTCTCATTATTATAAATGCAATTATACAAGTTATTATTGGAACTGTTATAGATGATATGTTAATAATTGTTTTAGCAACAGTTCTCACTTTTGCCATATAGTTTTCATCATTTTTACCAGAAGCAATTCCAACACTTATAGTAATTCCATCTCCAAATCCTTGTATAAAGGATTCAACTATATCTCGTATCTGTATTAAAATAACATGTACTGCATATTCATTTTCTCCCATTCTAGAAACTAATATATTAAATATAAAGTTATCAATTCTTGATACAATTCTTTCTACAAAGTTCCACTTAAATAACTCAAATATTTTTCCCATTATACTTTTATTGAATTTATAAATTACAGTTTTCTTTGATTTTATAAACAAATATATTGCCATTACTGAATCTAATAAAACTGTTACCCAAGCTACACCTTTTATACCATATCCATAATTAACAACAACAATATCCAAAATTAAATTTAAAATAACAGCTATGATTCTTAATTTTAAGATGTTTCCTTGCTTTCCTAATGTTCTTTGCTGTCCAGATAATACAGTAACTATAGAACTTTGAAAAAATCCTACTAGCCTTATTATTAAATATGTATTACAAATTTTATCAACATTAAATAAAGTAGGCAAAATCGGTTTTATCACTAATCCTATTAATATAGTAATTATAGATATTATTACTGTAAGCATAATAGAATTTCCAGATATTAATTTAATCTTATTATCATCTTTTTCTCCAATTGCTTTAGCAATTAACGAACTATTTGTTACATTAATTGTTTGAATACTCATTTGCATTATATTAATCACAACTGCCATTGCACCTATTGCACCTAGTTCTTTTGTTCCGTATTGTTGATATTACAATTGTATCAACTAGCGTCATTAGTACATTTATTAAGTTTTCAAATGCTATAGGCAATGATATTTTTAATTGTTTTTTTGTATTTATTGTTTCTTCCATATTACACCTTTTAATTTTTATATTTCAATAATATCGCCATCCATTGGGAAATTAATCTTATCATTATATTTTATTTTATAATCTCCTCTGTGTATAGCATAGAAATTACATTTTTTATATTGAATTGCAATTTTATAGTAATCTTCTAATCCCATATGCATATTATCTGTCTTTAGACCATTAACATCAGATAACATATAATCAACTTTATCACAAATCTCATAAAATTCATCGAAGATAGTCATATCACAACAATAAGCAATTTTTTTATTGTCTTTATTTACAATATAACCATATATCGGATTACAATTTCCATGTTTCATAGTAATTGCAGTTATTGAAAAATTATTTCCAAAATAACTTTCACCATTTTCCAATTCTACGAATTTGATATTATATTTTTCTTCTATTTTATCATATTTATGTTCATTTCCATCAGAATGCGTAAACTTCATCAGTTCTACTACTTTATTCCTTAATCCTTTAGCTCCTATAAAAATAATACTTTGCTCATTTCTATTTTCTCTTCCTATTAATAAATTTGGAATATCAAAAAAATGATCTGAATGATAATGTGATATGCAAACATATTTTATTGATTTTGTATAAATCTTTAATCTTTCTATTTGCTTTACAGTTCCCATACCTAAATCAAATAAAATATCATCAACTAATACACTTGTATTAGCCCTTTCAATTGATGACATTGTTCCAGTTCCTATAAATGTAATTCTCATCATTACTCCTCCAATTTATAAAGTTATATTTAGTAATCTTATACCGAACAGCTACCAAAAATACTGCAAAAACATCTAATAGCTTCGGCTTTTTTTCATTACTTTTTATTACAAAAGCTACTAATATTGTTAATACAATTGAGACTGGCTTCGTATATGAACTCAACACTACAGAATTTGAAGATAAATAGTTACCTAAATAAGTCGAACAAAATCCGAATGTTTGTTGTATAAATACCCACTTTAAAATATTCTTATTCTTCGTATGATATTGCAATGTATAACCCTTTGAAAATATTATTGTTAATAACAAATTCAAAATAAAAATGAAACTTGCATTTGACCAATATTTTAAAATATAATGTGTTATATATCCCATTGTTATTTCACAAACTATTCTAATTATTAAATCCTTTTGTAATGATTTTATTTTTAGTTTTACATCTGCTAATGTAAAAACACCGATTAATGTTAATACTATTGAGGCTAATGTAATTACATTAAACTGTTTTATTCCTAATATACTATCAATAATAAAAGCTAATATAATTCCTAAAGACATATATGTAACAGATTCGTATGGGTTTAAGTGTGTTAAACAACCAACTATTGTATGTTGCTTTTTGTATCTAACAAACATAGCTAATAGCAATAATATAATAGGAATTATGCTAAATTCAAATTTAAAATTATTTGTTAATATTTCTATAACTATCATTATTATTGAAAATGGAATCATTGATAAACACATGTAATAAAAATAATCATTTCTGCTTATTCCTTTATTTACTAAATGTTTGTCTATATATGTTCCAATTGTTGCCATTAATGCTGCTAATATTACTACTCCTAACATTGTTTTCTCCTAATAATTTATTAAAAAAATAAAAGGGATTCTCTTATTGATTTTAAGAATCCCCCTTTAAACGATTTATGCTACTTTTATTCCAGTATCTACAACTTCTTTCACAAAAGGGTTTGAAACTTTTTCAAAATCTTCTGTTGTTATTGGGTGTGGTTCTATTCTAGTATCAATTTTCCAAGTTAATCCTATTAACTTTGCTCCATCTTCAATAATATCGCTAAAATCACTTGAAATGATTGCTATGTCTATATCGCTATCTTCGTTCTCTGTTCCCTTTGCATAAGATCCAAACAAGATGATTGCTTCAATTTTATAATGTTCACTTATTTTTTCAATATACTTTTGTATTGATTCCATTATTCCTGTGTTAATAGACTTTTCAACCATGTTCGTACCTCCTCGATATTTTTTATTTGTTCAGATGTATAATCATCTGTGCATTTTTGATTAAAAGTTTCTTTGTAATCATCATATCTTGCACTTATATTGAATTGTGTAATTATTTGTAATTTTTCAACTTGCTCATCAGTTAATTCTAAATTGCATTTTTCTGCAAGTGCTAATAAGTTATGAGATTTTATTGCATAAGGATTTTCTTTGTTATTTTTAGCATATAAACCTTTTAATAATTTTTCTATCACTAAATGTCCAAAAAATAGAGAATAACTATTTTTCTTATTACTATATAATACATTCATTACATTATAATCTTCATCACTACTATTTTGCCAATATTCCATTAAATTTATATTATCCATATTCTCGTTCCTTTCTCAATTATATTCATATTATAGCATTTATTTTGAAATTTTACTACATATTATTGATATTATTTCCTATTTATTTTCAAGCATCCAATTATATAGTTTTTCTTCTTCTAATTTGCCTTGCTTGAATAATTTGATTTTTGCTTGGGCTTCATTCTTCCATTTGTCAAAATCTTTCTTTAATTGCTTATTATCCTTATTTCTTGAAACTATCATAATTTTCTTTTGATAACTTCTTCTATATTCTAATAAGGCGGGTACATTTTCTAAATTCTTTTTATAAGTTTCTAATGCTCCTTTTTCTTTACAAGTTTTTCCTTTCTCATCTGGAAATTCGCAATATACTTCATCTTGTCTCGAACTTGGTATAAAGTATTTACCACAATTTTGACATTGTTTTATAGGTAAATTTGGTGCTTGCACTACCTGTTCTAATACTACATATAAAATATTACTTAATTTTTCACTTGTATAAACATTATGCTTTTTAATAGATAATTTATCTTTTTCTAGTTTCTCTACTAAACTTTTATAGCTTTCCTCGTGGTAATCATTATCTTTACTTGCATAACTATCTAAAAAGACTTCAATTTTATTAGAATATCTATATACATCACTTTCATGTTTGATTATATTTGCTATAAACTTTGAATTTGCACTTGCTTCTTCTAAGTCTTTTATTCCATTAAGATTATAAACTTGATCTACACATTTTCTAAAATTTTCTTGTATTTCAATTAGTTCATAAGAACTATCTTCAAATACTCTTTTCATAATATCGAGCATTTTCTTTTCTGATGTGTAGGTATCTTCTAATTCTTTATATGGTACATATTCCTTTAATAGTTCAAATCCATAGGCATAAAAGAATGTTTTGTATGCTTTTTCAAAGTTAGAAAAGTCAGCATTTAAAAACATCATAAGCATTGTACCAAAACTTTCTGTATATGGAAAATATAAAATACCTGGATATTTTAAGCCGTCAAATTTTGTTTTCTTTAAGAATAGTTTTACTTGTCTTTTTTCGGTATCTACTTTTGTATCTACATTATATAAATATAATGGTGTTCCATAATATTCCTCTTTTTTTTCTTTATCAAACCAAATATAAAATCCTTCAAAGAACTTATTTTGTGGTAGTTCTCTCATTTCTATTTCCCCTTATTATATTATTATGTGAGAAATTATTAAAAATATTTAATAATTGTATTGACAAGTATAAAATATGATAGTATAATAACAATATCTAATATATTTTATGTGTTTCTCACAATATAATAATACAACATATATTAGATAATGTCAATAGGCGAATTGTATTTAAAATAATGCAAACAAAAAATTAACTATAGGAGGAAAAAGAAAAATTGGATACCAAAGAACAGATTTTAGACTTATATTATAATAAACATCTAAAACAAAATGAAATTGCTAAAATAGTTGGAAAAAGCTGTCCTTATATTTCAAAGGTTGTAAAAACTGATAAACGAAATAAGCAAGAAAAGGAAAATCGTAAAAAGACAAATGCTGAAAATAGAAAAGTTTATTTACAAGAATATTTTAAAACTTATGATAGACCAAAGAAAGATGACAACACTTACGAGCAAATGTTAGCACAACAAAAGCAAGATTCAATGGAATTATCTTATAATAACAATACTATGTCAGATTATGCTTTCGCAAAATGGTCTAGCATATACCATACTAATAGCAAAGGAAATTTAAGTATAGATAGAAAATTAAATGTTGGAGCTGATATTCCAAAAACAATCAATATGAATATTAAAGTGCCAACACAAAAATGTAAAAATAGATATGTTTATAGTTATTAACAAGATTTTATTAAGATTGCTTAATAAGTCTTTTTTTATTGTGAATTTTAGGGAAAGGAGGACTTACAATATGGGTACTATTAAAGAAAATTACGAGATGATGTTTACTTCATATCCAGATTTAGTAGACATTAATCAGTTAAAAGAAATGCTTGGAATTGGCATAACTCTTGCTTACAGATTAGTAAGAAATAAAACTATTCAAGCACTAAAAGTTGGTAGACAATACAAAATACCAAAAAGAAATGTTATCGCCTATTTAACAAATCAAAATGAAATATAACACAACTAGACATTAATTTACTTTCATGGTATTATCTAAAATATCAATAGTAAGTTAAATTTAAACTGTTATAGGAACGAAAGGAGTTAATTATGATAGAAGTAACAGGTAGCTTACAAATTAAAAATAAAATATATCAAGCAGTTTTGAGTTTTAAGAAAGATGGAAAATGGAAAACAAAATGGGTTTCTACTAAAGTAAAAGCAATAAAAGGAAATAAAAAGAAAGCAGAAAATGAACTAGAAAACATTAGAGTTAAATTTCAAGAAGAAATAAATAGTGATAATATTGATAACGAAAATATACTATTTATAGATTTTATGAAGAAGTGGTTAAAAATAATTAAATCATCTGTTGAAGAAACAACTTATTGTGGTTATGAAAAACTAATAAATGGAAGAATCACAACTTATTTTGAAAATAAAAAAGTAATATTACAAAATATAAAAGCACAAGATATTCAAGACTTTTATCAATATTTAATTGACAATGGACTTTCTGGGAATACTGTTAAACATTATCATGCAAATATTAGAAAGGCTTTACAATATGCAGTAAAAACAGATGTAATCATTTCTAATCCTGCTGATAAAGTAGAATTACCAAAAATTGATCCATATAATGCAAAACATTATACAAGTGAAGAAATCTTGAAACTCTTAAAAATAATTGAAAATACAAAACTAGAAACTCCAGTTATTTTAAGCTGTTTTTATGGATTAAGAAGAAGTGAAGTTGTTGGCTTAAAATGGAGTGCAATAGATTTTACAAATAAAACTATACTAATAAATCATACAGTAACACAAATAAGTTCTAATCATTCTAATAAATTAGTAAGAAAAGATAAAACTAAAACAAAATCTAGCACAAGAACTTTGCCTTTGTTACCAGTAGTTGAAAACTACTTATTAGAACTAAAAGAAAAACAAGAACAAAATAAAATAATTTGTGGTAATAGTTATAATCAAGAATATTTAGATTATATATGTGTTGATAATATGGGAACTTTGTTAAATCCTGATTATGTATCACATGCTTTTACAAAATTACTAAAAAAGAATGATTTAAGAATAATTCGTTTTCACGATTTAAGGCATACTTGTGCAAGTTTATTACTTGCTGAAGGAATCAATATGAAACAAATTCAAGTATGGCTAGGACATTCTAATTATAATACTACTGCAAACATCTATGCACATTTAGATAGTAGTAGTATGGAACAAAGTGGTATTGCAATATCTAATATACTTTCTATAAAGAATGAAAAAGAAGTAGCCTGCTAAAAACTACTCCAATTTCAAATTTTTTAGATATTTTTTTAGATGTTACAGAAAACTTGGTAATTTTCTGTTCGCTTTTTTGTTTGGTGCCTTCACCTGGAATCGAACCAGGGACACAAGGATTTTCAGTCCTTTGCTCTACCAACTGAGCTATAAAGGCTTATAAATAAAAAAATGGCGACCTGGAACGGGCTCGAACCGTCGACCTCTAGCGTGACAGGCTAGCGTTCTAACCAACTGAACTACCAGGCCGTATAAAAATGGTGGGCGCAATAGGGCTCGAACCTATGACCTCCTGCTTGTAAGGCAGATGCTCTCCCAGCTGAG
>CANRQN010000031.1 GCA_947641575.1 uncultured Clostridium sp. | reverse complement strand
ATGGGAAAGATTATAGGAATTGACTTAGGAACAACAAATTCATGTGTAGCAGTTATGGAAGGAGGAGAACCAGTAGTTATAGCTAATGCTGAAGGGAACAGAACAACACCATCAGTCGTAGCATTTTCTAAAAATGGGGAGAGACTAGTTGGACAAATTGCAAAACGTCAAGCTGTTACAAATCCAGATAACACAATAATATCTATAAAAAGAGATATGGGAACAAATAGAAAGGTAAACATTGAAGGAGATGAATTTACTCCACAAGAAATATCAGCAATGATACTTCAAAAATTAAAAATAGATGCTGAAAATTATTTAGGACAAAAAGTAACTCAAGCAGTTATAACAGTTCCAGCATACTTTACAGACTCTCAAAGACAGGCAACAAAAGACGCAGGAAAAATTGCAGGACTAGAAGTACTAAGAATAATAAATGAACCTACAGCGGCAGCACTTGCATACGGAATGGATAAAGAGGACTCAGACAAAAAAATAATGGTATATGACTTAGGAGGAGGAACGTTTGACGTATCAATACTTGATATTGGAGATGGAGTATTTGAGGTTTTAGCAACAGCTGGAAACAACAGACTAGGTGGAGATGACTTTGATGAAAGAATAATAAATTATCTAGTAGAAGAATTTAAAAAATCACAAGGAATAGATCTAAAAGCAGATAAAATGGCTATGCAAAGACTAAAAGAAGCAGCAGAAAAAGCAAAAATAGAACTATCAGGAGTAGGTCAAACAAATATTAATTTACCATTCATAACAGCAGACAGCACAGGACCAAAACACTTAGATATAACACTTACAAGAGCAAAATTTGAAGAATTAATAAGTGACTTAGTAGAATCAACATTAGGACCAGTTAACCAAGCATTAAAAGATGCAGGAATCTCAGCATCAGAATTACACAAAATATTATTAGTCGGTGGTTCTTCAAGAGTACCATGCGTACAAGAAGCAGTTAAGAAAATAACAGGAAAAGACGCAGATAAAGGTATAAACCCAGATGAATGTGTTGCAATTGGTGCAGCAATACAAGGTGGAGTACTTTCAGGAGACGTACAAGATTTACTATTACTAGACGTAACACCACTATCACTAGGAATTGAAACATATGGTGGAGTATTTACAAAATTAATAGAAAGAAACACAACAATACCAACAAAGAAATCACAAATATTCTCAACAGCAGCAGATGGTCAAACAAGCGTAGAAGTACACGTATTACAAGGTGAACGTGAAATGGCTGCATACAATAAAACTTTAGGAAGATTCCAACTATCAGGAATTCCAGCAGCACCAAGAGGAGTACCACAAATCGAGGTAACATTTGATATAGATGCAAACGGAATAGTACACGTATCTGCAAAAGATATGGCAACAGGAAATGAACAAAATGTATCAATTACAGCAAGTTCAAACTTATCAGAAGAAGATATCCAAAAAGCAGTAAAAGATGCAGAAGCACATGCAAGTGAAGATAAAAAGAAAAAAGACGAAATAGAAGTAAGAAACAATGCAGAAAGCTTAGTATATAACTGTGAAAAAACAATGACAGAGCTTGGAGATAAGATAAGTGGAGAAGAAAAAGCAAAAGTAGAAACAGAAATAGATGGATTAAAGAAAGCATTAGAAGGAACAGATACAGAGGCTATAAAACAAGCTACAGAAAAATTAACAACTGTATTTTATGAACTATCTGAAAAACTATATAAAGGGGCTAATCCAAATGCAGGTGCAGCAGGAGAAACTGAAGCAAATGGGCCAACACAAGATGCAGAGGGAAATGTTTATGATGCAGACTATAATGTAGAAAGCGATAATAGTGATAATAACTAGAATAAAAATAATTAAGAGTTTGAACAAGAATTGTTATATTGCTAGGCAGTCAAGGTTTAAATTGCTGAAATGTACATCTGTACATTAATACATTTGAACCAAATACTAACAAAGCAAGATGGCGATTCTTGTTCAAATGAAAAGGAGAAGAAATGGCTGAAAAAAGAGACTACTACGAAGTATTAGGCGTAGATAAGACAGCAACAGACGAAGAATTAAAAAGAGCATATAGAAAACTTGCAAAAAAATATCACCCAGACGCAAATCCAGATAATAAAAAAGAAGCAGAGGCAAAATTTAAAGAAGTAAACGAAGCCTATGAGACATTATCAGACAAACAAAAAAGAGAAATGTATGATAGGTTTGGACATAATGGACCTCAAGGATTTGGAGGAGGATCAGGTGGAGGAGGATATTATTCATATACCTCTTCTGGTTTTGATGGCTTTGATATAGACCTAGACGATATTGTATCTTCTATATTTGGTGGAGGAAGAAGCAGAAAAAGGCAAGGAGCACAAACAGGACCAACTAAAGGAGCAGACTTAAGACATGATATAGAAATAACTTTTGAAGAAGCATTTTCAGGAGTTAGAAAACAAATAAGTATATATCGTGAAGAAACGTGTGATGTCTGCCACGGAAGTGGAGCAAAACCTCGGAACAACAGTTGAAACATGTAAAACATGTGGAGGAACTGGTCAAATAAGACAAATACAATCAACCTTATTTGGACAGATGCAAACTTCAAGAACATGTACATCTTGTGGAGGAACTGGAAAAATCATAAAAGAAAACTGTGAGAAATGTAAAGGAAAAGGAAAAGTAAAAAAACAAACAAAAATCTCAGTTAATATACCTGCTGGAATTGATGATAGTCAAACAGTAGTACTAAGAAATGAAGGCGCACCAGGAACAAATGGTGGACCTAAGGGAGATTTATATATTGTAGTACATATAAAACATCATCCTTTGTATGTAAGAAAAGACATAAATGTACTATGCGACATTCCAGTAACAATAACACAAGCAAGTTTAGGATCAGAACTCGAAATTCCAATGGTAGATGGAAGTAAAGAAAAGTATAAGATTCCAGAAGGAACACAAACTGGAACGAAATTTAGAATAAAACAAAAAGGATTTACAAGTATAAATGGAAGATATAAAGGAGACTTTATATTTACAGTAATAGTTCAAACTCCAAAGAAACTTACAAAAGAGCAAAGAGACTTACTTGAAAAGTTAGCGACCACAATGAATGAACAGCCACCAGTTAGAAAGAAAGGAATATTTGGATAAAAGAAACCCCAAGCATACAAAGTACGCTTGGGGTGATTTTGAAACTGTAGGTCATGTGCTCTGCATGGTGCAGATGCACAGATTTGTGGTCTCGCCGTCCGAGGGGAAGTATTCAGCGCTAATGCTGGAATCCTGATTTTCAGCCTTCAGAATCTCTGGAATCTTAGACAGTATCGGAAGAATTGCTTTGCCGAAAGGATTGATGCGCATACTTGTGCTCAAAGGGTTATCAGCACCAACCTCAGGATCGACATTTGCTAAGGTAATGATCTCATAAAAGTCATCATCGCTATCGACAGCAATTGCAACATTGCAGCTTTTGGCCTCATGATAAGTTTCACGAAGACCTTTGAGTGTTGGGATGATGAGCTCTTGAACCAATATGCGAGCTGCGTCATCCGTAGAGACTAAATGCTCCCGATTTATGTTATTTTCCATATACAGTTTCCTCCTACTTCTAGCTTTTAGCCAGTTGATAATAAAATTATATAATATTTACATAATAAAGTCAACTTACTTAGATATCCAATCTTATTAATGCTAAGAACTTGCATTTTTATGTAAATAATGCTATAATATGTAGTATCAACTGGTCAAAGACCAGACTATAGGAGGACATAAAAATGTTCTGGAGCGTTATCGGTATTATCATCGCGATTATCATCTTGGGCCCGATTGTGCTCGGAGGAATTCTCGGAATTGCGAATGAGATACCTATGTGGATTGACTTTTTGAACAATGTGCAAAGTTCAGTCCCTGAGAACCCTGTTTTGGCATTTCTTTTTATAATTGCAATTTTTGCAATTATATTGCTGATACTGGCGTGCTATGAGTTAGGTTTTTTCGAAATTCCACAGCAATTGAAACATCACAAGAGATATAATGAAAGATATGGAGAAATCTATACGCAGGAGAAAATTCAAAAGCTAGAATGCTGATGTAGGGGCGATTTCTAATCGCCCGCAGAACCACAGAGAATAAACTTCTTTGGCTCTTCGAAGGATTTTCTTAGATTATAAATTTAAATATAGCAAAACCTTAGTAGCACAGACGACGGGATGTCGCTCCTTTTCTTTATTGTTTCAATTTAGCATTCTAGTCCTATCTCTGAATAATTACCTTAAATTTTTTTCTTAAACCCCCTTGTAATTCCAAAAAATATTGGTATAATATATAGTGATATAATATAATAACAAAAGAAAGGAATGTTATGCAAATGAAGAAAGTCGCAATACTTGCAAATGGTGGAGATGTTTCAGGATTTAATGCAGTTATAAGAGGAATAGTAAAAACAGCTGAAACAAACAATGTAAAGTGTTATGGAATAATAGAAGGATACAAAGGACTACTTGAAAATAATTATATAGAACTTGACTCTTATACAAATGCATCAGGAATTTTATATAAAGGTGGGTCAATAATAGGATCATCTACAAATGCAAATGTATTTAACTATAAAGTAGAAGAAGATGGAAAGATATTTTATAAAGACTTATCAGATATATGTGTAAAAAACGCAAAAGAAGATGGATTTGACTGCATATTTACACTAGGAGGAGATGGAACACAAAAGTCAGCTAGAGACTTATGCCTAAAAGGATTAAACATAATAGGAGTTCCAAAAACAATAGATAATGATGTAGCATGTACAGATATTACATTTGGATATAATACAGCAGTATCAGTTGCAATGGAAGCATTAGACAGATTACACTCAACAGGAGAAACACATCATAGAATAATGGTACTAGAAGTTATGGGGAGATATGCAGGTTGGATAGCGCTAGAATCTGCAATAGCAGGAGGAGGAGATGTTGCACTTATTCCAGAAATACCATTTGATTTAGAAAAAGTTGCAGCTAAACTTAAAACAAGAATAGCAAGAGGAAAAAAATTCAGCTTGGTAGTAGTTGCAGAAGGTGCTATACCAAAAAATGGTGAACTAACTGTAAAAAACACAAGAGACAATGGACAAGGAGTAGATAATACTAAGCTTGGAGGAATAGGAGAAATAGTTGCAAACCAATTATCAGAACTAACAGGGTTAGAAGCAAGAAATACAACACTTGGATACATGCAAAGAGGAGGAAGTCCAACAGCATATGATAGAGTACTATCAACGAAATATGGCTCAAAAGCTATGGAACTTGCAATGGAAGGGAAATTTGGAGTTCTTACAGTATTAAAAAATGGTAAACTAGACTCTGTTCCATTAGAAGATGTAGTAGGAGAGAACAAAGAGATAGGAGCTGTTTCAGGAAATACAAAAGAAAGCAATTTAAGAAGAGTAACAATGGATGATGATTTGGTTAAAACTGCCAGAAATATAGGTATATCATTGGGGGACTAATATGTTAAATTTTAAAGAAGAAATAGCAAAAGCTATATCAAAAGTTATAAGTGTAGACTATGTAGAATTGTTACAAAGTATAGAGAAACCAAAAGATCCAAAACAAGGAGATTATGCATTTCCTTGTTTTAGACTTGCAAAAACTTTAAAGAAATCTCCACAAGCAATTGCAGAAGAAATAAGTTCTAAAATACAATTTGAAAATGGAGTTGTTGATAAAACAGAAGTTATAGGTGGGTTTCTTAACTTTTTTGTAGATAAAGAAATGTTAGCAAAAACAGTTGCATACGAAGTAAATAAAAAGCAAAATGATTATGGAAAATCAAACTTTGGAAATGGAAAAAATATAATTGTAGAATATTCATCACCAAATATTGCAAAACCTTTCCATATAGGACATTTAAGAACAACACTTATAGGAAATGCACTATACAATACATATAAATATTTAGGATATAACACAACACGGTCTAAATCATTTAGGTGATTATGGAACACAGTTTGGAAAAATGATAGAGGGATATAAAAGATGGCATGAAGAGTATACTTTTGAAGAACCAATAGAAGATTTAACAAAAATCTATGTAAGAATAAATGAACTTTGTAAACAAGACGAAGAAGTACTTGAAATATGTAGAAATAATTTTAAAAAGCTAGAAGAAAAACAAGAATATGAAACATCATTATGGAAGAAACTAAAAGAATTAAGCTTAGAAGAATTTAATAAAATATATGATTTACTTAATGTAAAATTTGATTCTTTAAATGGAGAAGCATTTTATGCAGACAAAATGCAAGAAGTTATGGATAAACTAGAAGCTACAGGAAAACTTGTAGAGTCACAAGGAGCAAAAATAATAGACCTAGAAGACAAAGGAATGCCACCTTGTATGATATGTAAATCAAATGGTTCTACAATATATGCAACACGTGATTTAGCAACAATACTTTATAGAACAAGAGAATATGATTTCGATAAATGTTTATATGTTGTTGCATATGAACAAAATCTATACTTTAAACAGATATTTGAAGTAGCAAAACTTCTTGGAATAAGTGAAAAATATATAAATGGACTAGAGCATGTTGCATATGGAATGGTACATTTAAAATCAGGTAAAATGTCAACAAGAGAAGGAAATGTTATAAAAGTTGCAGACCTTTTAAATGAAGCTATACAAAGAGCATCTAAAATATTAGAGGAAAAGAATCCTAATATAGAAAAGAAAGAAGAAATAGCAAAAAAAGTAGGAATTGGTGCAGTTATTTTTAATGACCTATCAAATAGCAGAATAAAAGATGAGACTTTTGATTGGGATCAAATACTTAATTTCCAAGGAGAAACGCGGACCTTATATACAATACATTTTTGTTAGAACTAAAAGCGTTTTAGAAAATGCAGATTTTAATATAGACACTAATAATGTAGATACATCAAAACTTCTTGACGAAGAAGCCGTAGCTGTACTTAAAAATATATATGAATTTGAAGATGTTTTAAAGAGTGTAACAGATAAAAATGAACCATATTTACTTTCAAGATACTTAATAGAACTTGCTAAAAATTATAGTGTATTTTATAACACACATAAAATTTTAGTAGAAGATAAAGACACCGCAAATGCTAGATTATACTTAACATATATGACAAATATTGTCTTACAAAACGGGGCAAGAATACTTGGTATAGAGATGCCAGATAAAATGTAATTATTAAAATTCTATTAATTTCATTGATTTAAAAAATATGTAAGTTATAATAAAAAAGGGAATGTGTATAATAAGGGAGATAACACATGGAAAAGAAACAAATGAATTCAAAATTGAATTATATATATGATGATGATGAATATATAAGAAAAGGACCAAAACATAGTGCAAATACAAAAAAAGTAAAAAAGAAAAAAAAGAAAAAATCTAAAGCAAAACGTATAATCATGAAAACTTTAATAATATTAATGCTAATTTTAATACTTATAATTGGAGCAATAGTAGCCTATGGTCTTAGTAAACTGGGAAAAATAAACCGTGATAATAGTTTTGATAAAAGTGATATAGAAATAAATGAAGGTGTTGAAACAACTGGATATATTAACTTGTACTTGTTTGGAGTTGATGCAAGAGATCAAAGTGATAGTTATAATGAGTCATTAAGTGATGTAATAATGGTAGTTAGTATAAACCAAGATACCAAAAAAGTAAAAATTGCATCAGTATATAGAGATACATATCTTCAAGATGCAAAATTAAAAAAATTTGATAAAGTAACACATTCTTTCTTACGAGGTGGTCCAAGTCTTTCAATGAGTACACTTAATACAAATTTGGACTTAGATATAACAGACTATGTTGCAATAAACTTTAATGTAGTTATAGATATAGTAGATGCAGTAGGAGGAATAGATCTGACTATAACTAATGAAGAAGCAGAAAACATGAGAGACTATATAGAAGAAATGAATAATTGTACAGGTCATAACTCTAGTTTTATAAAAAAGGGTGGAACATATCATGTAGATGGAGTTCAAGCAACCGCATATGCAAGGATAAGATATACAGCAGGAGGAGATTGGAAGAGAACAGAAAGACAAAGAGAAGTATTAAATTTAGTATTTGAAAAGATGAAGAAAATGAACATAGGACAACTAAATAAACTAGCAGATACTGTGCTTGAAAAAGTATCTACAAATATAGAAACAAAACAAATTCTATATTTGATAACTCAAGCAGCATCTTATGAAGTAGAGGAAACAGTTGGATGGCCATATGATGTTGGAGATTATAAGCCAGAAAAAGTATGGTATGGAGTGCCAGTAAATTTAGAAAAACAAGTAATTAAACTTCATGAATATTTATTTGATAAACAGGATTATAAAGTATCAAGTGCAGTAAAAAATATAAGTGATAAAATGATAAGACAAACAGGAATACAATAAATATTGCCAAAAGGGACGTAGCATTTTGGCAACATATAAAAACCGTGAGCCCTAAGTGGAGCTCACGGTTTTTGAAACACCAGTGCTGCCATCCATTTTTGCCACTCCTTTCTGGTTAGTTTCAATACTTGCCGGGGCTATTGCCCTAGACTTACACATTATAACACATTTACATAAAAATACAAAAAATATTGACTTTTTACAGAAAAAATTATATAAATATATATATAATTTTGATATAAAAATAAGTTTAAAATTCATACAACTTATGAGATAACATAATGAAAATCATTAGGGATTCACCTAAATCAAAAAATCAAATTTTTAATTATAAAAATAATAAAAAATAATGCTATATATAAGAAGGAGTAAGAATGCAATATAAAGATATAACAAATGAATTTATTACGAAAAAAGAGTATAAAATAAATTTCCATCATTATTTTACAAATAATAATGGAATTAAATATAAAATTGATGGAAAACATGTATTATTAGAACCGACACAAAGAGAAGTCGAAGTAGCTAAATTGTTAGGAACAATATTTGGAGGACAGATTAATATAATTCCCAAAGTAAATGAACCTTCTGGCATAAAAACACCAGATTATATTATAAATAATGAAAAGTTTGATTTAAAGGGAATAAAGGGAAATGGAAAAAATACGATAATATTCTCTTATGACGAAAAAAGAAAATGTAGTAATAACAATGGTTTCCTCCTAGCAACAGTTTAACAAATTATAAATTTTCAAATATTTAGAAGATGAATTTGTAAATTTTTACCTTTTATATGTAAAAATATAAAAGAGTGAGGTGTCGTAATGGATAATAAGAAAGAGTTAGAGAAACAATTAAGCAAGAACTATATGCCTATAATATATAAAAACATAAAAAAATTTAGAAAAGCAAGTGAATACGAACTAAAAGATGTAGCTGAAATATTGGATATGTCATACGATTACTTGAGAAGAATTGAATCGCAGAATGATGATGTAAAAACTTGCTCACTAAAATTATTGATAAAATTTAGCATATTATATAATAAAAAGATTGATGATTTTTTAAAGGAAGAAAACTGATAATATTGTCAGCTTTCTTTTTTACATTTAGTTGAAATAAAATTATACAAATGCTATAATAATCTGAAAGCTAAATAGACTAACTATATGAAAGTCAAGAGTTTTTATAAAAATTTTTAAATAAATT
>CANRQN010000030.1 GCA_947641575.1 uncultured Clostridium sp. | reverse complement strand
TTAAAGATGTTAAAGCAGATATTAATAAAACTTTTAATAATGAAGACTTTGAAAAAGAAAAAGCTTTAATTAAACAAGAATATGAACAAAAAAGAAGTGTGCTTTTGGAAAAATTAAATAAGGAATCTATGAAATATGGTTTTGAAGTAAAAACTGCTCAAAATGGTATATATATGATGCCAATTTATGAAGGTAAAACTCTTCAAGAGGAAGAGTTTAATAAACTTGATGAAAGTATCAAAGCACAGTTTGAGGAAAAATCTAGTATAGTACAAGAACAAATTATGAGTACTATTAGTGAGATTAAATTAATTGAAAAAGAATCTGAGAAAAAGATACAAGAATGGCAATCAAATATCTCTCTTCTTACTGTCAATGTTCATATAAACTATATTAAATCTAAATATAAAAGAAATAAAAAAATTGCACAATTTTTGGATAATATAAAAAAAGATATCATAAAAAATGTACCTTTATTTTTAGATAAGCCTGAGCAACCTACTACTCCTCAAGTACAGGGACCTCATCGTGAGCCTCCTAAACCTTGGCTTAATTACAGGGTAAATCTTTTTGTAGATAATAGTAAACTTGAGGGTGCTCCTGTTATAATGGATTCAAACTATTCTTTCCAAAATATATTTGGAAAACTTGAATATGAAAATTATATGGGAACTTTAAGAACTGATTATACTATGCTTAAAGCTGGACTTTTGCAAAAAGCAAATGGAGGATATATTATTTTCCAAGCAGAAGATTTGCTTACAAATCCTATGTGCTACGAAAATTTAAAAAGAGTTCTTCGTATAAAAGAACTTAGTGTAGATAACTCTTTAGAACAAAGACAAGCAATGGTTATGGTTTCTCTTAAACCTGAACCTATTCCATTAGATTTAAAAGTCATTTTAGTAGGAAATGCAAATATCTATCACACTTTACTTAGTATGGATCCAGATTTCAGAAAATTATTTAAAATAAAAGTTGAATTTGCAGATGACGCACCAAGAACTGATGAAAATATATTAAAACTTGCAAGATTTACTCATGCTTTTTGCGAAAAAGAAGCTTTACCTCATTTAGATAAAAATGCCATGGCAAGAATTATAGAATATGCTTCTCGTTTAGCAAATGACAAAACTAAGCTTTCTACAAAATTTAATGATTTGTCTCAAGTCATTGCAGAAGCTGGAACTTGGGCACAGCTTTCTCATTCAAAAGTTGTAACTGAAAATTTTGTAAATAAAGCTATTGATCAAAAAATTCAAAGAGTTAAAAAATATGATGAAAAATATTCTGAAATGATTAAAGACAATACTTTGCTTATTAGTACTTCTGGCTCAGTTGTCGGTCAAATAAATGGCCTTACAATAATGAGTATTGGCGATTATTCTTTTGGAAAACCCGCTAAAATTACTGTTAATACTTTTACTGGAAAATCAGGAATTATAAATATTGAACGTGAAGTTGAATTATCTGGTTCTTCTCACTCTAAGGGAGTTCTTATATTAAGTGGATATATTGGAGAATTATTTGCTCAAGATATTCCTCTTTCACTTTCTGCTAGTATATGTTTTGAGCAGTTATATAATGGAGTAGATGGAGATAGTGCTTCTAGTACAGAAGCTTATGCACTTTTATCTAGTTTGTCAGAAGTGCCAATAAATCAAGCTATAGCAGTTACTGGCTCTGTAAATCAAAAAGGAGAAATTCAACCAATTGGTGGAGTTAATGAAAAAATTGAAGGATTCTTCCAAGTTTGTAAAATGAGAGGTCTTGACGGAAGTCATGGTGTTTTAATTCCAATACAAAATGTTAAGAACTTAAATCTTAGTGATGAAGTTGTAGAAGCTGTAAAATCTAAGATGTTCCATATATATGCTGCCTCTACCATTGAAGAAGGTATGGAAGTTTTAACTGGTGTTCCTGCTGGAAAGAAAGATAAAAATGGTAACTTCCCTGCTGGTACTATAAATTATTTAGCTTATGAGAAATTAAAGAAATATGCAAATGTGAGTAAGAAATGTTAGAAAAGTGTTGGAGTATTAATTGTGTTAAAAATAAAAAATTGGGTTCAATATTAATTACAATATTTTTTATATTGTTTGTAATTGCTATGATATTTTTCGTTCCTGTTTAGTTTTTTTATTTTATTGATATTTTGAATAACTATTCAAAGGTAGTTATTCTAGCAGGAGTAAATATTTAAAATAACAATGCAGTAATATCAGTACTTTCAAAGATTGATACTACTGCATTGTTACCTTTTTGTTACCCACCGAATAAGTCGTAGTAGGTTTTACTAAAAAATTTTGATATTTAACATAAATGAAATACAAGAATTTTTAGATTATATAACAAATATCACAAAAATATAAGAAATTATAAAATTTTATGTTATAATGGAAATGCATCTAAATATTTGGCACATAATAAAGATAGAAAAAGGAGATTTTTTAATATGAATGAACCTATTGAAATAAATAATAATAAAGATTATGAAGAACTTATTAAATCTATAGAAAATATAGTTTCAAGTTCAAAAAGCAAAATCACGAATACAATAAACGATACAATGGTTGAAACATATTGGAATATAGGAAAATATATTATTGAATTTGAACAAAAGGGAAACATAAAAGCTGAATATGGGAAACAACTTTTGGTAAGGCTTTCAAAAGATTTAAAATTACGTTTAGGAAAAGGCTATAGTCGTTCAAATTTATACAATATGAGAAAAATGTATGAACTATATCCAATTTTCCAACCACTGGCTGGAAAATTGAGTTGGACTAATTTATGTGAAATACTAACAATAAGTGATGAATTGGAAAGAGATTTTTATATAGCAGAAGCAAGTAAAGAAAAATGGAGTAAAAGAACTTTAAGGCGTCAGATAGAAAGTGGACTTTTTCTAAAATTAGCAGTTTCTAAAGATAAAAATGAGATTCTAGAATTGACTAAAATAGGACAAGAAATAAATGAGCCAAAGGATATTATAAAGAGTATATATACACTAGATTTTTTAAACATAGAAGACAAGACAAATTATTCTGAAAGTCAATTAGAAGAAAAAATTATTGAAAAATTAGAAGATTTTTTACTTGAATTGGGAAAAGGATTTACATTTGTAGGACGTCAATATCCTATACATATAGGCAATGATTTTTATCATGCTGATTTAGTATTCTACCATAGAATATTGAAATGTTTTGTTATTATTGATTTAAAGATTAACAAGGTAAAACATGAAGATATACGGACAAATGAATATGTATATGGGATATTTTGCCACAGAAGAAAATGAACTAGATGATAATCCCCCTATTGGCATAATTCTTACAAGGAATAATAATGAACTGGTTGTAGAATATGCAACATATAATATGGATACAAATTTGTTTGTTTCAAAATATGAATTATACTTACCGAATAAAGAAGAATTAAAGAAATTAGTTGACAAAATTATAAATGAAAATAAATAATAAAATATAGTAGATTGGTAAAAAATACTTAATATAAGTTAAAGATAAAATTTTAGATGATAAAGAAAAATATGTGTGAAAGGAAAATTACTATGAATAAAATTATACCAAACAAGTTAAAAGTAGGGGATGAAATAAGAGTAATTGCACCATCGAGAAGTATGAAAATTTTAAGTGAAGAAGTAATCGAAATAGCAAAAAGTAGATTAGAAAGAATAGGATTTAAAGTTACATTTGGAAAAAAAGTTATGAATTCAATCAATGATGATTTTGGATGTGCAAGTATATTAGATAGAGTAGAAGATTTACATGATGCATTCAAAGATAAAAATGTTAAAGCAATTTTAACAGTAATAGGTGGTTACAATATAAATCAATTATTGGATTATATTGATTATAATTTGATAAAAGAAAATCCTAAAATTATATGTGGATTTTCTGACATAACAGCACTTAGTAATGCAATTTATGCAAAAACTGGAATAGTTACTTATTATGGACCTCATTTTTCTAGTTTTGGAATGAAATATGGGTTTGATTATACAATGAATTATTTTAGGAATATGTTGATAGATGATAAAGAGATTATGGTTGAAAATTCACAAGAATGGAGCGATGATTCTTGGTATAAAGAACAAGAAGATAGAGAGTTTATAAAAAATGATGGTATGAAGATAATTAACTATGGAAAAGGAGAAGGAACGATAATAGGTGGAAATTTATGTACTTTAAATTTATTACAAGGAACAGAATATATGCCGAATGTAAATAATATCATTCTCTTTTTAGAAGATGATGACCTTGTAGGAAATGAATTTATAAGAGAATTTGATAGAGATTTGCAATCATTATTGCACCATTTAAAGGGAAAAAATATAAAAGGAATTGTGGTTGGAAGAGCAGAAAAAGGAGCTAATATGAACTTGAAAAAATGGCAAGAAATTATTGAAACGAAGAAAGAAATTATGGATATACCTGTTATTATAAATGCAAATTTTGGTCATACAACTCCAATTTTTACTTTTCCAATTGGAGGACATGCAACAATAGATGCAACTGAAACAGTAAAAATAAAAATAGATAATTAATTTGTTACCCTTTTGTTACCCACTACATAGTTTTGAATAGGTTTTATGGAGTTTCAAGTTAAACATAGAAAAATGACACAAGACAATAAAATCAATAAAAATGGCTATATACAAGGATTTTAATATATTACTTAAAGTTTGTAAAATTTTAATAGTTACTCTAGAAGCACTATATATAAATATTAGATGTTGATGTAGGGGCGATTAGTAATCGCCCCTACACCACTATTCTACTGTTTTTATAATATTCTACTAGAATACCTCTAATATTTATATATCTTTTTCATTTTGTTTATTTAAAAATTTGAGACCATTGCCTCAAATTCCACTTTCGTAGCTTCCCTTTTCTTTATCAAATGTTATTTCTTTTCCGGTTTGTTGTCATCACTATGCTTCCGCTTTCGTCTGTTCTATATACGTCTATTTTTTTCTTTTCTAGCATTTTCATAACGCTTTCATTTGGGTGTCCATATGTATTTCCATATTTACATGATATAAGTACATATTTAGGATTTACTTTATTTATAAATTCTTCTGAATTTGATGTATCACTTCCGTGGTGTCCGTACTTTAAATATATCTGCCTTAACATCAAATCCTGCATCTAATATCTCCTTTTCAGAAAGCTCTTCTGCATCTCCTGTAAGGAGCATATTCACTTCTCCAAATGTTATTTTTGTCACTATAGAGTAATTGTTTTTCTCTGTATATTTTTCTTTATTAGGAGCCAAAATTTCGACTTCTGCCTCTCCTATTTCAAAGTTATCTCCGTGCTTTTAGATACTGCCACTCTATACCTTTTTCATCTATAGCTCTTAAAATTTCTATATACCATGTAGATGTTATACTATCCTCACTATTATCTGGAGTATAAACTATGCCTATTTCAAAGTTTTTTATAACTTCTGCCATTCCTCCCATATGGTCATCATGTGGATGAGTTCCAATCAATACATCTATTTTATTCACTCCTAGATTTTGTAAGTATTCTACTACATTTTTTCCTTTTGCCTTTGTTCCACAGTCGATAAGAAGCGTCTTAGTTCCTTGTCTAACTAAACATGCATCCCCTTGTCCTACATCTATCGTATGCATTTGAAGTGTCCCCTCTACTGTCCTTGCTATTTCTGTTTTAGTTTCTGTCTTACTTTCTTCCTCATTTTTCCATGTGTTTGAAATACTATTGCTTACTGTGCCTACTGTATCTGCTACTGCATTAAACATCTCGTTTATATCAGATGTTCCTGCTCCAATACATATTAGTAAAATCACAATTAAAACTGCAATTATACCATATATTTTTTTACTTCTTTTTTTTGCTCTTTTTGCTCTTCTGGCCATTTATTCTATACTGTTATCCTTTCTTTTAAAATATTTATTTCTATATCTTTTGCAAGCTTTTCTACACTTAATCCATATTTGTTTTCTATCTCTTGCGTACTTCCATGTTTTACAAATTCATCTGGATATCCATATTTTTTGAATGATATATCTTCTAGCTTTTCTTTTATAATTATCTCTTCTATTTGGCTACCTAGTCCTCCTTTTAGTATATTATCTTCTATTGTTATAACATTTTTTGTTTTTCTCATTGATTCTAAAAGATTTTCTCTATTTAATGGTTTTAAGAATCTAGCATTTATAACCTCGGCACTATATCCTTCTTTTTCTAAAATATTTGCTACTTCTACTCCTTTTGTCACCATTTTTCCAATTGCAATTATGCTTAAATCTTCTCCTTGTTTTATTACTTCCTCTGCTCCACTTTCCAGAGGTTCATGTATATCAAATTTTATATTTCCTTCTCCACCTCTTGGATATCTAATTACAACTGGTTTTTTCAAATTTACTGCATATTCAAGCATATTTTCTAATTCTTTAAAATCTTTTGGTGCCATTATAACTAAATTTGGGATTATTGAAAAGAATGATAGATCAAATATCCCTTGATGTGTTTCTCCATCATTTCCAACTATTCCTGCTCTATCAACACACATAACTACTCCTAAATTTTGAAGTGCAATGTCATGTATAACTTGGTCAAATCCTCTTTGGTAAAATGAAGAATATATTGGAACTATTGGGGTTGTTCCTGCTTTTGCAAGTCCAGCTGCAAATCCGAAGTGCATGCTGCTCAGCAATTCCTACATCAAAAAATCTATCTGGATATTCTTTAGCAAATTCTGTAAGTCCTGTTCCATCTTTCATTGCTGCTGTTATTGCAACTATTTTTTTATTTTCTTTTGCAAGCTCTACTAGTTTATCTCCAAAAACTTTAGAATAGTCTTTTGACTTTTTACCTTTGCTTTCTCCTGTTTCTATGTCAAAGTTTGAAGCACTATGAAATCTATCTGGATTTTCCTCTGCTGGTTTATATCCTTTTCCTTTTTTGGTTACAACATGGACTAAAATTGGTCCTTCTAAATCCTTTGTCTTTTTTAATAAATCTTCTAATTTTTCTATATCATGTCCGTCTATTGGTCCTAGGTATCTAAATCCCAAATCCTCAAAAAACATGTTAGGTAACAATAATTGCTTTATACTATATTTCAGTCTTCTAACTAATTTTATAATTTTATTACTTCCCTTTGGAAGTTTATTTAATGCTTTTTTTACATATTCATTCGATTTTGTATAAAATTTCCTAGTTCTTGCTTTACTTAAAAATAATGAAATTCCGCCTACATTTTTAGATATGCTCATCTCATTATCATTTAGTATTACTATCAAATTTGTCCTTGAAGCTCCTGCATGATTTAGTGCCTCTAATGCCATTCCTCCCGTTAATGCTCCGGTCTCCTATTACTGCAATTATATTTTCATTTTCTCTATTTAAGTCCCTTGCAACTGCCAGTCCTAGCGCTGCTGATATTGATGTACTACTATGCCCTGTATCAAAACTATCAAATTCTGATTCACTTGCTTTTGGAAAACCTGCAAGTCCTTCAAATTTCCTTAAACTAGGCATTTTATTTTTTCTTCCTGTAAGGATTTTGTGTACATAGCTTTGGTGACCTACATCCCATATTATTTTATCTTTCGGGGTATTAAACACACTATGTAATGCAATTGTAAGCTCTACAACTCCTAAATTTGATGCTAAATGCCCTCCATTTTTTGAAACTGTTTCTATTATTAATTCTCTTATATCTTTTGCAAGTATTTCTTTTTCCTTTGTTGTTAGTTTTTTTAAATCTTCTGTGCTATTTACTCTGTCTAGTATTTTATCCATCTACTTGCCCCCTGTAAATTTTGTATCTTTCATTTTTGTCATATTATATGCTTACTATATCATAAAAAAGGCAATTTAACAAGGACTAAATGATAAATCACAGGGAGATTTCATGAAATTTCCCTGTATAAATGATCTGACTCATGCAATGCTCTCGATACTAGAACAACAGCGGCATGACTTAAAATACTCTAACATTTTAGATTAGTTTCATGCCACGCCCGTTGTTCGTGCGCCAAATTTTACAAAGTAAAATTTGTGTGCAATTCTTTTCTCTAATAGGAAGTTCGGAGAACTTTCCTATTAGAGAAAAAGGAGCGTATGAATACGCTCCAAACATATATCTAACTTTACATTTTTCTAAATACACCAGAAACTTTTCCAAGAATTTGACAATCTGGAACTATTATTGGATCCATAGTAGAATTTTCTGGTTGTAATCTAATATGGTCTTTTTCTTTGTAGAATGTCTTAACTGTTGCTTCATCTTCTATTAAAGCTACAACAATTTGTCCATTTTCTGCTGTGTTTTGTCTTTTAACTAATATATAATCTCCATCTAAGATACCTGCCTCTATCATGCTTTCTCCCCTTACAGTAAGCATAAAGCTCTCTGAATTTCCAACGAAGTCAATTGGTATAGGAAATGTATCTGTTACATTCTCTACTGCAAGTATTGGAGCTCCTGCTGTGATTTTACCTATTACAGGTACTTCTACTAATTCTTTTGATACGTATAAATCTTTTTGTGGATTTTTTGTTTTTTCTTCTGCTCCACCTTTGATTAATCTTAATGTTCTACCTTTTTGATTTTCTTTTTTGATATATCCTTTTTGTTCTAGTTTTGCTAAATATCCGTGTACTGTCGCTGTTGATCTAAGTCCAACTGACTTTCCAATTTCTCTAACAGAAGGTGCATATCCTACATCTGCTATTTGTTTTTCAATAAACTTTAATATAGCCTTTTCTCTTTTATTTAATTCAACCGAGCTACTCTTTTTTCTACCCAATTTTATCACTCCTTTTTAACTTTAACC
The DNA here is from genome assembly GCA_947641575.1 of uncultured Clostridium sp. Taxonomy (GTDB): domain Bacteria; phylum Bacillota; class Clostridia; order TANB77; family CAG-508; genus JAAWPK01. Next base: position 2,498 of record CANRQN010000030.1, on the reverse strand, counting down.
TATCATATCATAAAAACAAATAATTGTCAAACAAAATTTTGATTTTTTAAAAATTTTATGTAACTATTCAGAGATAATTTACTAGAATATCATGTGAAAACAGTAGAAATCCAGTAGGGGCGAATATTATTCGCCCGCAGACCACAGAGAAATTTCTTCTATGGATCTTCAAAGAATTTTCTTAGGCTATAAATTAGAAATACAGTAAAGCCTTTGGAGCACGGGCGATTGCTAATCGCCCATACTCTAGAACTACCTCTGAATAGTTACAATTTTATTATCTATTCTTTAATAATAATAGCATATATTAAGTAGCTTTCTAATATATTTATTTCATGAGTAGGATAAAACGTTTTTTATTTAACACTATAATATTAACAATAACCTCATTATTTATGAGCTCTATAAACATGTTTTTTAGCGTTTATGTTGCAAACAAACTTGGTAGTGAAGGTGCTCGGTATTTTTGAGCTTATCATGTCCATTTTTACTTTTGCAACTACTTTCGCAAATTCTGGCATAAGTCTCGCTGCAACTAGAATTACATCTGAAGAACTTGATGGAAATGGTGGAATTCGGCTTAAAAATTGCAATGAGAAAGTGTATTTTATATAGTCTATGCTTTGGAATTATTGCCTTAGTTTTACTTGTTGTTTCAGCTCGGTTATTCATCATCTGTACTTTTGCATGGCAAAGTTTCTGCTACACCTTTATATATAATGGGAATTAGTATGCCTTTTAACTCTGTTATAACTTCACTTAGTGGTTATTTTACAGGTGTCAGAAGGGTGTCAAAAACTTCTATTAGTAGAATTTTAACAGTATGTCTGCAAGTCATTCTTACTATTACATTTCTATACATATTCCCTTCAAATAATTTAGATACTGTTTGTACATATTTAGTTTTAGCAAGTACTATTTCTGCCATTTTTGAGTTTGTACTTACATATATTTTGTATTTGATTGATAGTAGAAGATTTATAGTTAGGGGAAATCTTAATGATAATTATTTAAAATCAATTTTGAGAATTGCTTTACCTGTTGCTGTAACTTCATATATACGTTCTGGGCTCTCTACTCTAAAACAGCTTTTGATTCCTTTTAGTTTAGAAAAACACTCTGCATCTTGTGATGAAGCCCTTTCCCAATATGGACTTATTAATGGCATGACCATGCCACTTTTAATGTTTCCTTGTATTATTATAACTTCTTGTGCTGGGCTTCTTATACCTGAATTTGCAAGATATAATTTAAAAAAAGATTTTAAAAGAATGAACCAAGTTATAGAATTTATATTTAAGTTTACATCATTTTTTAGTGTTTGTATAATTGGAATATTTCTAACATTTACTGAGGAAATTTGTTTTTTTATATATCATAATCTTGATACTGTGAATTTTTTAATTTTGTTATGCCCTTTGATTATTCTCATTTATCTTGATAAGATTATTGATGCTATGCTTCGTGGACTTGATAAACAAGTTGGTGTTATGATTTGCAACATTGTTGACCTTGTTTCTACGACATTTCTTATCTATACTCTTGTTCCAGTTTGGGGTATATATGGCTATATTGCAATTATTGCTATTAGTGAAATTTTGAATTTTACTATAAGTCTAATTCAATTATATAAAGTAACACACTTCAAGTTTGACTTTTGGTCTTATATTGTTATTCCTTTTTTGCTTGTAATTGCTACTAAGTTTTTGTTTGATGCAATTGATAATTATATTGAATATGACTTGAGTTATGCTATTTTTAAAATGCTTGTTTTTGTTGGCGTCTATCTTGGATTACTTGGTATGTTTAATGTGTTTAAATGGATAAAGAAAAAGAAGGTGTTTGTTGTGTAATAATTAAAATGTGCCAAAGGAGACGTAGCATTTTGGCGAGAATTGACAATAATGGCAAGAAAAAGCACGAGACTTTAAAATCTCGCACTTTTTCTTTTTTATTTATCATGCTGACTTGTTTTTCCATGTGAACAATAGTTATGACTTGATGAATATCCGTGTGTACATGGGTGATTTCCTCCATGACTGTATGTATATCCGTGCGTACATGGATTTGCGATTGTATGACTTGATGTATATCCATGTGTGCATGGATTTGAAACTGTATGACTTGATGTATATCCATGTGAACATTTTGTTGTTACTGTATGTGTTGTTGTATTTCCATGTGAACATGGAATCCATATAGTATGTCCTGATGAATTTCCATGACTACATGTTCCTGATGATTTTCCTCCTGCTCCTCCACAGCTTGAGCATGTAGCTGTACCTGATGTTGACACTTTGCCTGAGCCTCCACATGTTCCACACTTGTTAGATATGATTCCCTGTGCACTACAAGCACTACAATAAACTATTTTACCAGTAGAATTATCTTTCCAACTTCCGTTTTCCGCCACAAGCAGTACAAGATGTCCATCCGCTACCCTTACCAGAACCACCACAGCTTCCACAAGTTTTAGTACCTGATGTTGATACTTTACC
>CANRQN010000029.1 GCA_947641575.1 uncultured Clostridium sp. | reverse complement strand
AACCATTAGGAGAAGAAGGAGAAAAAATAACAATCACAAAAGAAGGAACAACAGAGATAAAAATAAAAGTAATAGACAATGCAGGAAATGAATCAGAAGAAGAGCTAACCACAATCAAAAAAGACACAGCAGTACCAACATTTGAAACAGATATAAAAGTAACAGATATTATGATAGATGGCTTTACAGTATCAGTATTAGCAAGCGATGAAGCATCAGGAAATATTGCAAATGGAGGACAAATAACATACACATGCTATATAACAAAAAATGGACAAGAAGAAAAAGTAGGAGAAAACGATACAGGAATATTTGAGGTAACAGAGCTAGATCAAGGAACGACGTATGATATAAAAGTGGTAGCACAAGACCCAGCAGGAAACTCAAGTGAGAAAACAGGAGCAGGAACAACAAATACAAATAATGTACCAATATTTACAGATGGACCAAAAGAAAAAAGCAAAACAAACACAAGTATAAAATTAACAATGACAGCAAAGGATGATGATGGAGACAATTTAACATACACTATAAAATATGGAAAATATGATGCAAATGGAAACAAACAAGGATATATAGGAACAAAAGAAGTGACAAATGTAACTCAAGGCGTAGCAAAAGATGTAGATATAAGTAGCCTAAATAACTACACAAATTATTACTTTGAAGTAACAGCACAAGATACAAATGGAGCAAAAACTAATGTAGTAGAATTTGATGTTAAGACATATTGTGGACTTGCTAAACAGTGCATGATTCAGAATGAGAGTTATACATTAATAGAATGCTCAAAGTGTGGTTATAGTTACCACTGTCCTAATTATGGGAGGATAACGTCTCGTCTTCAAACTGAACCAGTTTGGGAAGCACGGACGGACTACTTAGAATTGCAGGCAATGTTAAATGTTCTTGTCGGACAGCAATCCGAGTTTTTGGTATTGCCTAATAGAGAAGGGATAAATGTAGCTAATGGAGGAACAAGGTATTATTGGCTGAAGCTTCATCCAAATGGCACTGATAACTGCAAAAATGACTTTGATGCTGAGGGGCATCTAAGATGCCTTACATGTAATAAAAATAGTTTATATGAAAAAACAATAAAACATAATCACGCTTATACTGACACTCACTATGTCTGCACAGAACATAACTATGTCGGAACATCGCAATTCCATTAAACCCTACAACCTTGTCTCCACATCTTGACAAAATGTGACAAATAATGTATTATCTATTTTATAGAGTAAGAAATAAATAGTAAAGACTTATCATACGGGAAGTTGATGATAAGGCAAAAGCAAAAAAGCTTGCTGATTTATTTCTGCATTCCGCTATGAAATAGAAGAATACAAAATATATCTTCTTTCATGGAGCTCTAATGAAAGGAGTTTTTTTATGCAAGAAATTACAAAAACAAAAAAAATGATATTATCAGCACTAATGATTACTTTATCAATCATACTTTCAAGATTTTTATCAATAAAAACACCACTTTTAATGATAAGCTTTAGCTTTGTTCCAATAATGTTATCAGGGGTCTTACTTGGACCAAAATATACATGCTTGATAGCCGGAATTTCAGACATAGTAGGAGCAATACTATTTCCATTTGGAGAATTCTTTATAGGATTTACTGTAAGTAGTATTCTATCAGGATTAATATATGGAATAATTCTATATAAAAAACAAGGAGAACTTAATAAAAAACAGCTAATTATAAGACTAATTATATCTACTTTACTTGTAACAATAATAATAAATACATGTTTAAATACATTATGGCTAGTTATAATGTATGACAAAGCATTTTTTGTAGTTCTTGGAGGAAGAATAATAAAAGAATTAATAATGGTACCAATACAAGTTATAACTGTATTTTTAATTGCACAGCGGTCTTGAAAAAATTACAAAAAAATATTTAGCTTAAAGTGAGGAAAAATAAAAATGAATTTAGAAGAGTATTTAAAAAAATTTACGGTCATAACTAGAAAGCCTAGCTTATACGGAATGAAATACTTTATGGATGAATTTGGATGGACTCATACAAAAACAAAATTTATACACGTTGCTGGAACTGATGGAAAAGGCAGTGTGTGTGAAATGCTGAGTAATATCTTAATAAATGAAGGGTACAAAGTTCGGAAAGTTTATTTCGCCACATCTAATAAAATATAATGAACGAATATCAATAAATAATATAGAAATAACTGATAAAGAAATATCAGATATTTTAGAACAAATATCTGAAAAAGTAGAAGAATATAACAATACACACGAAATAAAAGTAAAAGAATTTGAAATTATAACTATGGTTGCATTAATATACTTTGCTAAAAAAGAATGTGACTTTGTAGTTTTAGAAACAGGACTTGGAGGCACATATGACTGTACAAATATAGTAAATGGAATGATATCAGTTATAACGGATATAGGACTTGACCACATGGATATACTAGGCAGTACCATAGAAGAAATTACTAAAAACAAAGCAGGAATTATAAAGGAAAATCAAGATACTGTAATGTATAAGCAAGACAAAGTAACAGATATTATTAAGAAAACTTGTGAAGAAAAAAATAATACTCTTCATTTAATAAATAAAGAAGAGTATCAAAACTATTCTTTTGATAGAGATTTTCAAAAATTTGATTATAAAAGTTACAAAAATATTTGTATAAATTTAAAAGGTATTTTCCAAGTATACAATGCTGAATTAGTTCTAGAGTGTGTAGATATTTTAAGAAAAAAAGGATATGATATAGAAGAGCAAGCTATAAGAAATGGATTAAAAACAGTAGTTCATAAAGCAAGATTTGAAACATTAAGCAAATCTCCAGAAGTAATATTTGATGGAGGACATAATGAGGATGCGATAAACAGTCTTAAAGAAGCAATAGATAGATATTATCCAAACAGAGAAAGAATCTATATTATATCTATATTAAAATCTAAAGATTACAAAACAGTTATAAAACTTCTTACAGAGGATAATCATGGGATATTTATTTTTACAAGTGGAAATGATGAAAATAGATATGTGCCAAAAGAAGAATTATATAATGAAGCAAAAAAATATTTGAATAAAAATATATACATGAAAAATCTAAAAGATGCAGTAAATAGTGTATTAAAAACAAGCAAAGAAGAAGTTATTATGATAGTTCGGAAGCTTTTACGTGTATGAAGATGTATTAAAAATATTTAAAGAGGAGAATAATACATGCTTAAAATAAGGGGAGTAAGCTACAAATATAAAAATGGAGAAAAGGTATTACATGATATAAATTTAGAAGTAAAGAAGCGGAGAAGTAATTACTATAATTGGGAAAAACGGCTCTGGAAAATCAACACTAGCAAGACTTATTGCAGGAATAGTAATGCCAAGTGAAGGGCAAATAATTGTAGATAATATAGACACAAAAGATAAAAAGAAATTTACTGAACTTAGAAAAACCATACGGAATAGTATTTCAAAATCCAGAAAACCAAATAATATTTAATAATGTACATGATGATATATGCTTTGCCCTAGATAATTTAGGAATAGATAATAAAGAAGAAAGAATAGAAAAGGCTATTTCAGAAGTAGAAATGACTGAGTATTTGCAAAAAAACACATATGATTTATCACTTGGGCAAAAACAAAGAGTAACAATTGCTGGGGTACTCAGTGTAAACCCTAAAGTTATTGTAATGGACGAACCAACAGCTTATTTAGACCCAGAAGGAAAAGAAGACATAAAGAAAATTGTAAAAAAATTAAAAGATGATGGATTTACAATAATATATATAACAAATATAATAGATGAAGTATTTATATCAGACAGAGTATTACTATTGGAAAAAGGAAAGGCTATAAAAGAATTTAAAATAGATGATATTTTAGAAAATATAGAATTTTTAAAGGAACATGGTTTAACTATTCCGAAAAGTTTACAAATAATGCAAACATTGAAAGAAAAAGGAATAGAAATTGATTTGAAAGATTTGATTTAGAGGGAGAAAAATATGTTATCAGCAATAGAGCTCATACTTTTTTTATCTTATACAACATTAATATTCTTTGTAAAGCAATATTATTTGCTTGGAGTAATATTTTCAATAAATATTATTCTAATGTTTATTTTTAGAGTAAATTTTAAAAAAGGAGTTTTATTCATAATAAAACTTTTGCCTTTTATAATATTTACAGCTATACTAAATATAGTGTTAGGAGATATAAACTTAGGAATACTTATAGGTCTGAGACTTATACTAGTTTGCAATATTACATATATTTATTCTGAAATACAAACAATAAGAAATTTGCAAATTGCTATCGAAAAAATACTTATGCCACTTAGAATTTTCAAAATAAATTCAAAAGATATAAGTATTATTGTAGGTATAAGTGTTGCATTTATACCAATTGTAAAAAAAGAAATAGAAAATTTAAAATGTTCTTTAATTTCAAAAGGATTTGAAATTAATTTTAAAAATGTTATTACTAGATCAAACTGCATATTAATGCCTTTAATTATTGGAATTATTAAAAAAACAGCAGAGATAGAACAAAGTATAATTTCAAAAGGATATATAAGTTTATAAAAAAATAAAAAAATATCAGCAAAAAACTTGAATAAAAATGATATATAGGATATAATAAGGAATGTATGAAACTTTTCGGAGGAAAGTTTGAAAAATCAACATCTTGAAAAGTGGCTTTCAAACTTGATTGTGCTCCTAGAAAGGGATGATTTAAACATATGAAAAAAACAATATCTGAAAAAGGTTCAATTTCAGTGTTTGTAATAGTAGCTTTCATATTTTGCATGACAATATTAGTAAGTATGTATTGGTCAAGCACAAATTATCAAGTCACAGTTTTACAGGCTGAACAGAGAATAAGAGATGTTTATGAGGAAGACGTAAATAATAGAGATAAAATACATGAGAATTTAACTAAACCAGAAGTAATAAATTAAAAACAAAAGCAAAATATATTAAAGAGTAAAGAAAAATAAAAAGCATAAAGAACTAATATGTTTTGCTTTTTTAATCTAATATAAAAAAATATGGAGGAGAAAATAATGGGAGAAGTTATAGTAATAACATCTGGAAAAGGAGGAGTTGGAAAAACAACTACAACAGCAAATTTAGGTGCATCCTTAGCATTAGAAGGGAAAAAGGTAGCATTAGTTGATACAGATATTGGACTAAGAAACTTAGATGTTGTTATGGGATTAGAAAACAGAATAGTATATGACATAGTTGATGTTGTTGAAGGTAGATGCAAATTAAGACAAGCATTAATTAAGGATAAAAGATATGATGAACTATTCCTTTTACCTGCAGCTCAAACAAGAGATAAAAGTGCAGTAAATGAAGAACAAATGAGAGAACTTACAAATGAACTTAAAGAAAATTTTGATTACATATTAATTGACTGTCCAGCAGGTATAGAGCAAGGATTCAAAAATGCAATAGCAGGTGCGAATAGAGCAATAGTAGTTACAACAGCAGAAATATCAGCTATAAGAGATGCAGACAGAATAATAGGGCTATTAGAGGCATCAGAACTTAAAAATTCAGAACTAATAATAAATAGAATTAGACCTAATATGGTAAAAAAAGGAGAAATGATGGACGTTGAAGACATCGTTGACCTTCTTTCAATAGACCTAACAGGGGTTGTACCAGATGATGAATACATAATAACACAAACAAACAAGGGAGAGCCAGTAATATCAAACAAAAAAGCTCCTTCTGGAAAAGCCTATAGAGAAATCGCAAAAAGAATATTAGGAGAAAATGTTGATGTAACAATACCAGGTAGAGATAAAGGACTATTTGCTAAAATTAGAAATATATTTAGTAAAAGTTAGAAAAAAGTAAGATAGGTGGAGTAAAGATGTTTGAAAGCATTATGAACTTTTTTAGAAATTTAGGTAAGTCAGATAAAAAAGAAAATAATTCCAGAGATACTGCAAAAGAAAGATTGCATTTAGTTTTGATGCAAGATAGAGCAAATGTATCTGCTGACTTTTTGGATTTAATGAGACAAGAAATAATTGAAGTAATAAAAAAATATGTTGATATTGACGAATCTGAAATAGATGTTAGAATGACTAACAAACAAAATGAAGATGGAAGCAATGGAACACCTTTGCTTTATGCAAACATTCCAATTATAAACATTAAAAATGATATATTAGTAGAGAAGAAAAAAGAAGCAGAAGAAAACAAAAATGAGGAATTAAATGAGAAAGAACTAGATACTTCAAATAGTAACGAGCAACTAGAAAATTATGAAAATAGAGATAATACAGAAAATAATATAGAAGAAAATACACAAAACACAGAAGAAAATAATGAACCTAAATTAGAAGAAAATACAGTAGAAACAGTTAGTCAAAATTAAAACATTTTAAGAGGTTTATTTGATGAGTAAAAAATTATTAAAAAATATTGAGTGGGGGATACTTATTTGTTCCATAATACTATTGTGCATAGGACTAGTTGCATTATTCTCAGCTACAAGAGATGAAGAATATGGCGACTTTAAGAAACAAGTATTATGGGCACTTATTAGTATTCCTATAATTATAATAGTTATATTCTTTGATTATAATTTACTTGCAAGAGTGTCACCAGTACTTTATGGACTGGCGATAGTTTCACTTATAGTTGTTTTATTTATGGAACCAATAAATGGTGCAAGAAGCTGGTTTAAGATAAGTGAGACAGTAACTATACAACCAAGTGAATTTGCAAAAATAATACTAATAATATTCATAGCATATATACTAGCAAAGCTTCAAAAAGATGACAAAACAGAGATAAATAAAATATGGAAGCTGGGGGCTACTTTGCTTGCTATTGGAGTACCAGTATTACTTATAGCAGTACAACCTGATTATGGTACAGTTATGGCATTTATAGTAGGAGCTGCATTTATGCTATTTGCATCAGGGATAGATAAAAAATATATAATATCAGTTATGCTGATTGTTGTAATAGTATTACCACTAATGTATTTCTTTGTACTTCCAAATCATGCTAAAGCGAGAATAGATGTATTTTTAAATCCAGAGCTTGATCCAAGAGGATCAGGATACAATCTAATACAATCCAAACTAGCAATAGGTTCAGGAAAACTACTTGGAATGGGAATACTTATGGGCAATCAGACTCAGCTTGGATATCTATATCCCAAGGCAACAGATTTCATTTTTTCTGTAATACGGAGAAGAAATGGGATTTATAATTGCAGCTGCAGTAATTGTTTTATATGTATTAATGATAAATAGGTCAATTTATGTTGCAAAAACAGCAAAAGATGATGTTCGGGTCATATATAGCAATTGGAATTGCGGGTATATTTACATTTCATATGGTAGAAAACATAGGAATGACAATGGGGCTTTTACCAATAACAGGAGTTCCACTTCCGTTTGTAAGCTATGGAGGTAGCTCGCTTCTTACAAATTTCATATGCATAGGACTTTTATTAAATATCAGTGCAAGGAGAAAGAAAGCAATATTTATTGACTAGAAATTAGAGGAATAGGAAATGTATTTACACAAATTGAAAATAGGAGATGTAGAACTAGAAAATAATATTATACTTGCACCTATGGCTGGAATTACAGACAGAGCATTTAGAACCATATGCAAAGAATATGGAGTAGGAGCAGTTTATACAGAGATGGTAAGCAGCAGAGCAATAGCCTATGGTGATGAAAAAACAAAACTTCTTTTAAATACAAAAGGAGAAAAGCAGCCAGTAATTGCACAAATATTTGGAAGCGATGTAGAAGCAATGAAAGTAGCTAGTAAATATGTAGAAAATTTATCAGATATAATAGATATAAATATGGGATGTCCAGCACCAAAAGTTGTAAAGAATGGTGATGGAAGTAAGCTTATGCTAAATATAGATTTAGCAGTATCCATTGCCGAAGAAGTAGTAAAAACAGTGAAAAAGCCTGTTACTGTAAAAATAAGAAAAGGCTGGGATAGTAAAAACATTGTTTATGAAGAACTTGCAAAAAGATTAGAAAAGGTGCGGAGTATCAGCAATAACACTCCATGGCAGAACAAGAGAAGAATATTTTAGTGGGGAATGTGATTTAGATAGTATAAAAAGACTAAAAGAATGCTTAAATATTCCTGTAATAGGAAATGGAAATATAAAAAACGAAAAAGATGCTTTGAAAATGCTTGAATATACAAAAGTAGACGGAATAATGATTGGAAGAGGAGCAATAGGAAATCCATTTATATTTAAGGAAATAGTAGAATATTTAAAAACAGGTAAAGAACCTGAGAAAGTAACAAGTGAAGAATTACTTAAAACAATGATAAAACATATAAATTTAGAGATAGAAGAAAAGGGAGAATATACTGGAATAAGAGAAATGCGCAAACATTTAGCATATTATACAAAAGGATTAAAGAATGGAAGTAGGATAAGAAATGCTGTAAATATAATAGATAATAAAGAGGAGTTAATAAACACTTTAACTGAATATTTTGAAATGAATACGAATAAATAAGTAGAAAGAGAAAAATTTCTACTTATTTTTGTTTTCTCTAATAGGAAAGTTCTCTGAACTTCCTATTAGAGAAAAGAATTGCACACAAATTTTACTTTGTAAAATTTGGCGCACGAACAACGGGCGTGGCATGAAACTAATCTAAAATGTTAGAGTATTTTAAGTCATGCCACTGTTGTTCTCTACAATGACTGAACTGAAAATATAAAAAATATAATTTTTTTGAAAGAGGGGATTTATGAAAAAGAAAATTATTATAGTAAGCTTAATTTTTTTTGCAATTTTGATATTTATTTTTGTAAAATTTGAATATAAGAATGCGATTTCGGGCAATAATATTAATAAATCAGATATTAATGACATTTTAAATATTAGTTCATATGAAGCACTAGTAGAAGTTCAAGTTTGTAGTAACAAAAATACAAATAAATACTTAATGAAGCAAAAATATGAAAAGCCCAATAAATTTAGTCAAGAAGTGTTAGAGCCAAATAGCATAAAAGGCTTGACAATTATAAGTAATGGTGAAAATACAGTACTCGAAAATAAAAGATTTGAACTGAAAAGTTTATATGAAAACTTCAAAGGAGATAGCTCAAATCTTGGATTGATAAGTTTTATAAATGAGTATAAAGAAGGAACAGGAAATGGAGTAGAAGAAACAGAAGAAGAAATAATTATGAAAACAAAGATAACAAAAAATTATAATAAATACCAAACATATCAAAATTTGTATATAAGAAAAAGTACTAATTTACCAACAAAAATGGAGATTTTAGACATTAACAAAAAAGTTATGGTTTACATATTATATAATGAGATAAAGATAAATAAATAATATATCTCGTAGCTAATAGTTAAAATATATCTGAGAATACATGAAGTAGTAGGAGTGAAGAAATAATGGTAATAAAAAGAGGAGATATGTTTTATGCAGATTTAAGTCCAGTAGTTGGTTCAGAACAAGGAGGAATAAGACCAGTATTAATAATACAAAATGATACAGGAAACAAATATAGCCCAACAGTTATTGCTGCTGCAATAACTTCACAAACAGGAAAAGCAAAACTTCCGACACATATAGAAATAGGCTCTGGAGACAATGGACTCAAATCAGATTCTATAGTACTCACAGAACAGATTAGAACAATAGATAAAAGTAGATTGAAAGAAAGAATTGGGCATATTGATGATGGAAAAATAATAAATAAAATAAATAATGCACTAGGAGTTAGCTTTGGATTAGAAGAATAAAAAATACCTTCAGATGTTAGTAATTTTAATATCTGATGGTATTTTTATTTAATATGTTTTTAAGCTTTAAGGCTTTTTATAATATCAATTTCATTATATAATTTATCTATAAGTTCTTCTTTTACATGTAATGCATGTTCATATTCCTTTTCGACTTGATTGAAATTTTCGTAATTCTCACCAGGTTCAAAAAGAAGTCTCATATAATCTTTATAATAATCTTTTTCAGTTTGTCTTTTTGCATTTTGCATTTTCTCTTCATATTTTTTAATCTTGCCAAGTCTTTTAATCTGATCTTTCAAATAATCTACATATTGTGAAGTACAAGATATTTCATATAAAGTATCATCAATTACAACCTTAAATAAGACTCTTAAAATTTTTGGATTAATTTTACCTAGCTTAGAATAAGAATTAAGCAAATCCAAAGCGACTGTTTGACGAGTTGGCTGAGAGTCTTTAATTAGAATTCTCAAGGTTTCTGAAATGTTTACATGAGTTGTATATTGTCTTTTGGTAACAATGGCATCAAACACATCAGCAATGTGAATAATTTGAGCAAAATATGGAATATCTTTTTTTGTAAGACCATTAGGATAACCGTGAACCATCCAAGCATTCATGATGATACAAAGTGCCGCCGAGCATATGGACGAAGTTTTAAGTCTTTCATACACATATTATATCCAATAGTAGTATGAGTTTTCATAGTTTCAAACTCTTCAGCTGTAAGTAATGTAGGTTTTGATAGTATTTCATGAGGAATGAATAATTTTCCAATATCATGTAAATATGCACAAATTGTGGCATGAATTGTAAAAGATTTTCCTGCATGTAAATATTCGCACATTCTACAAGTTAAATTTGCGACGTTTTCGCTGTGCCTTCTAGTAAATAGATCAAGATTAGCAAGCATATCAAGCTGATAACGCATAGTCTTATCTAAGTTATAGGATTTTAGAATAGTAGGACTATAAAATTCTATATCTTGTTTTAGTAACATAAATTTTCTCCTTAGTTTATTTAATTCTTTAGTACAATTATATAATAACATTTATATAAAAAAAAATCAATAATTAATTGGACTTAAAATATTGATATTTTTAATAAATAATGCTAAAATATATAGGAATTATATATTCGGGTGTCGCCAAGCGGTAAGGCAACGGACTCTGACTCCGTCATTCGTTAGTTCGAATCTAACCACCCGAGCCAAAATGAAAGTCATAGCGAAGCTATGGCTTTTAATTTGGAACGGAGGTTAGTAGGAAGAAAAAACGTGCCGAAGGCAACGTGGCGCCCTGAGCGGAGCGAGGAAGTACTCGAAGGGGTATTCGAATCTAACCACCCGAGCCATAGCATAGTTTCGTCGAACTTTTTAGAAAGCTTGATATAAGCAAAGTTCGAAGAACACAAAAATCTTAATTCCGTTCTAAATGGGCGGAATTTTTTTCGTATATTCTTGACAAGAAAGTAGGATTTTTGTGATATGCTACGAATAATAAAGAAGGAAATCAATATAAGTAAAGAATTATACTCTAAACTAGAATGGATATGTCGTTTTAATGGAATAGACAAGCCACAGATTACTAATGGTTGTCTAAGAATGATAGAGAATACCAATTTAGCGTATGTAGAGCCACATAGAGTAATTATTAGAAATAGATTATATTTATTCTTTAATGAACACGATTATTTTTATGTGCAAAACTTAACTAATAAATATCCACTGTCCAAGTTACAGGACTACATAACATAGAAACGGCAAAGCATTTTAGAGTTTTAAATTTACACTACATATTGATTTATTTGAGTTTGTCAAAAAAATAATAGTTTACAATTTAAGATTCTAAAGTGCCAATAGCTAAAACTATGCTATGTGGCACTTTTAAAGTTGCTTTTCTATTCATTGAAAATTGGAGAGGAGGATATGTAAGAGTATCAACAGAAGACCAAGCAAAGAAGGGATTTAGTTTAGGAGAGCAGGAGGAAAAGTTAAGAGCACTTTGTAAATATAAGGATTATGAAGTACACAAGATTTACAAAGATGCAGGAATATCAGCAAAAGATATGGTTAATAGACCTGCATTTCAGCAAATGTTAGCAGATATGAGAGCAGGAAAAATAAATTATATTGTAGCCTATAAGTTAGACAGAGTTACTCGTTCAGTTCGTGATTTAGAGGAACTGATAGCACAATTAGAATTACACAATACTTATTTGGTGTGTGAAAGAGATGAGTTTACATCTTTTTATGACAAAGTGTTTAAATCTGTGAATTTATAGTATATAGTTACTTGTTTATTTTGGTCAATTTCTATTTTTTCAATCAAGCTATTTAGCATATAAGCTGTAATATTTTCTTTCTTTAAAA
>CANRQN010000028.1 GCA_947641575.1 uncultured Clostridium sp. | reverse complement strand
GCGGATCTTTCGATACTTCCGGAGGCGGATCTTTCGATACTTCCGGAGGCGGATCTTTCGATACTTCCGGAGGCGGATCCTTCGATACTTCCGGAGGCGGATCTTTCGATACTTCCGGAGGCGGATCTGTTACCACCACTCGTTTGGGCACTACTCTCACAATTCTGTTTATGCTAAACCCCTCAACTGAGTAGATCAAAGTATATGTGCCTACCTTACTAGTATCTACTCTACCTTTTACAGTTACCTTCACATCTGTCCGTAATTTTCCATCCTGATCATAGACTTTTACTCCAGGGTCAAGAAACTCGCTGCCCTCTTCAACCTCCATAATTGCATTGCCTTTCAGCTTAACAGTAAATTTCTCCGCCTTAGTCGTAGCCGTCGGTTCAGGTGAAACTGCAACAGATTCAGAAGCTGTAGGTTCGTCAGTTACCTGAGGGTTGTTAGTAACATTGGGATTTTGACTGATTACAGGTTTACCGTTGATTACAGGTTTACTGCTGGTTATAGGCGGATCAGAATTGGTATCCCTGTCTATGACATACACAGTTCTTGTATCATATGCACCTTCATACTCATAGACAATAACGTATTCACCCACATTGGAGGTGTCAACATCGCCTGTCACCTGCACCAAAGCATCAACCACTTCAGTACCGTCGATATAGACTTTAGCGCCCGGATCTTCGAACGTGTCACCTTTGTAAACGTAATATTCTCTGTCTCCGATGGTTTCGACCCGAACGTCCTTTGCTTCTTGAGCATTCGGGTTTGTATGACTGGGACTAGGGGTTGCTTGCTGAGAAGCACTAGGGTTTGCCACAGGATCAGGGTCTTCTGTGTTTCCGTTGCAGGCTCTGAGCATGCTTGCAACAGAGATGATAAGAGCCACAAGAGCTATCAATATCACCCATTTCGCTGCTCTGTCTTTCAAAACTTTTTCCTCCTTAATTAGTTTTTAGTTTTCAATGTTCTAGATTTTTTCCTCCTTATTTCTCAATGTTCTATTCCCGACCATTTGGAGGTCGTAGCAGATAAAAGGTCATCTGCCACACAAAATATATATAAAATAGGCATATTTGTGCCTATATATATTATAATTATAGCTTATTTTACATTAAAAGTCAATTATTGATTCTTCCTAAAAGATTTTCATTATGTTTATGTTCTATAACTATATCGACTATCTTATTTTCTATATTTTCTCCAAAACTTTTTGTCAAAACATACATATAATTATTAGTATGCCCTTTAAAATATTCCCCTTCTTTTTCTTCTATAAGCACTTTCACTTTTTTACCAATATAAGATCTGTTATATTCTCTTTGAATCCTATTTGAAAGTTCTATGATTTTTTTAGTTCTTTTTTCTTTTATATCTTGAGCTATTTGTCCTTCAAAATCAGCTGCTCTTGTTCCTTCTCTTTTTGAATATGGAAATACATGGATTTTATATAATTTGATTTCTTCTAAATATTTATTTGTTTCTTCAAATTCTTCTTCTGTTTCTCCGTGGAAAACCTACTATTATATCTGCTGTTAGCATAACATCTTTAAAGTTCTCTCTTAGTCTTTTTATAACTTCTCCAATTTCCTCTTTTGTATAGTGTCTATTCATTCTTTTTAAAGTCTCTGTAGAACAACTTTGAAGAGATAAATGAAAATGATTACATATCTTTTCTAATTTTTTAAGTCTATTTACAAATTCTTCTGTTAATAGTTTTAATTCTAATGAACCGAAGTCTTATTCTCTCTATTCCTTCTATTTTATTTATTTCTTCAAGTAAATCTATTAAAGTTATATCTTCATCAAAATCTTTTCCATATGCTGCTATTTGTATACCTGTTAGAACTACTTCTTTTACTCCTTCTTTTGCTATCTGTTTTATTTCTTCTATTATATTTTCTATTTTTCTACTTCTGACTCTTCCTCTTGCATATGGTATTATACAATATGTACAAAAATTATTACATCCATCTTCTATTTTTACAACTGCTCTTGTTTTTTCTGTATAAGCAGTTTCTCCAAATTCCAGATATTCCTTTTCTTCCATTATATCTTTAACTTTTTCTTGTCTTTTATTTCTAAATTCTTCTACATATTGTACTATATTCCCCTTTTCATTGTTTCCTACTATTATATCTATCTCTTTTATTTCTCTTAATTTTTTTGTTCCAATTTGTGCATAGCAACCTGTAGCAATAAGTATACCATCTTTGTTATTATGTTTTGCTCTTCTTAAAATTTGTCTTGACTTTCTATCTGATATATTTGTTACTGTGCATGTATTTACTATATATACATCCGCTTTTTCTTCAAATCCTACTTTTATATATCCTTGTTTTATAAATTCTTGTATTATTGCATTTGACTCATATTGATTTGTTTTGCAACCGAAGTGTATATATTGCTACTCTTTTTTTCATATATATTTTCTCCTCATTTTAAATTAAGGGCTACCTACTGGTGCCCTTATATTATTTATCTCTTCTTTCTCACATCATCTAAAGCATCAAGATCTTCCAATGCTTTACCTGTTCCTATTGCAACACATGATACTGTGTCATTTGCTATCATTACATTTATTCCTGTTTTCTCTTGTAAAAGTTTATCTAATCCATCTACTAATGCTCCTCCACCTGTCATATATATTCCTTTATCACTAATATCTGCTGTTAACTCTGGTGGTGTACGTTCTAAAACTGAATGTACTGCATCTACTACCATAAGTGCTGGTTCCATTAAAGCTTCTAACATTTCACTTGAGTGAATTGTTATTGTTTTTGGAAGTCCTGATGTTAAATCTCTTCCACGTATATCCATTTCTACATCTTGTATCTTTGGATATACACATCCTATATTTATTTTTAAGTCTTCTGCTGTTCTTTCTCCTATTATTACATTGTGTCTTTTTTTGATATATTTTACTACTGCCTCATCAAATTTATCTCCAGCTACTTTTAGTGATGTACTTACAACTGATCCTCCAAGTGATATTACTGCTACATCTGTCGTTCCTCCACCTATATCAACTATCATATTACCACATGCTCTTGATATATCTATTCCAGCACCAATTGCTGCTGCTATTGGTTCTTCTATTAAATATACTTTTCTTGCTCCTGCTTGTGTTGCTGCATCTATTACTGCCTTTTTTTCTACCTCCGTTACTTGTGATGGTATACATATCATTATTCTAGGAGAAAATATTGTTCTTCCACATATTTTGTTTATAAAGTATTTTAGCATTTTCTCTGTTACAGTATAGTCTGATATTACTCCATCTTTCAAAGGTCTTGTTGCAACAATGTTTCCTGGTGTTCTACCGAAGCATTCTTCTTGCTTCTTGGCCAACTGCTAATACCTCTCCGTGTTAAGTTATCCACTGCAACTACTGATGGTTCTCTAAGTACTATTCCCTTACCTTTTACATATGCAAGTACTGTTGCAGTTCCTAAATCTATTCCTATATCATAACCGAATGAAAACATCTATCTTTCTCCTTTTATTAAATGCAACGTATTTTTTATATAATAGAAAGTTCAGAGAACTTTATATTATATAAAAAATTGCAATAAATTCGTTTCTTTTTTATTACAAATTTATTACAATTATATTACATTTATATATTTTTTTCAATAGATTTTAATTAAATATTAATATTAATTTTTTATTTGATTTACAATTGATACATTATTCTTTTTGTTTTCTCTATTTTCTCTAATCTCTGGTCCATGTAACCATATATATATTAATCCATTACTAAATAAGAAAAATGCTATTACTAATAATACCCATGTTCCTAATACTTTTAATCTTTCCATTTTTAATTTCATTCCTTTCTTATTTATAAACCAAGGTCTTATATAAATAATATATCACATTTTTTCTAACAAATCAAGTTTTCAATTATATAAAGGCTTGGAGCCTCACCAAAAAGGCGAGGCTCCAAAGGAGAAATACTATTTTACTGCTCGTTGTTGCTCTTCTTTCTCTTCATCCTTTTTTTGATGTTGTAGCTCCTGACAAGGAGGTTGAAGGCTTCTTCTGCATCAGGGAACCAATTGTAGTTGATAAGATCGCTGACAGGAACAATTTTGATTTTTCCCTCTGCCGTCCCAGAAGAGTCACCAATGCTCAGCATATGCTGATAGTCTACTTTGCAGATATAATACATGCTGAAAGCATAAGCATCAGGATAGCCTTTATAGTGATTTGTGGTTGTGACATTGCAGAAGTAATGGATAGAAGAAGTAAGTGGGAAACCTACCTCTTCTTGAAACTCCCTGTATGCGGTAAGCACAGGGTGTTCAAGCTGCCTTTTCCCTTCATATTCCCACATGTTGCAGGCTCCGCCAGGGAAACCGATTTGCTTTTTACTTTCTTCCTTCTCTCCATTCTCTCGAACTTGCACCAAGACCATAATTTCGCCATCAGGACGTTCAGACGTCACAACTAATTGTGCACCCGGCACGATTAGTGGCATATCCTTGGTCTCAGGCTGGTCATGGATTCGATCGCGTTCACACCATGTCTTTGCACCGTTCCGCTCAAAAAGCATAATATAGTCCACATTTCTGTAGGCCTCAATACCATACCTATCGAGCCCGAGTTGTAGAGCAAGCTCATAGGCTCTTCGTGCTAAAGATTCTTGCCTTGCCATTTTTCTTAATTTCTCCTTCCATTGAAAGCAAATACATCACTTTCACAATAAAATGGGTATTGCTATTTTATATTATACCACACTTTTTTTATCTTTTCTATACTTTATATAAGATTTTGTATTGCTCTTAATACTCCAAGCTTTCCATATTCATATGTAAGTCCTCCTTGTAAAAATGCTGTATATGGTTTTCTTATTGGTCCATCACAAGATAACTCTATTGATGAACCCTGTACAAAACTTCCACTTGCCATTATTATTTTATCTCCATACCCTGGCATGTCATATGGTGTTGGAACTGCTATTGAATCAACCGCCGAACCTTGCTGTATTCCTTGACAAAATTTTATTTGTTTTGCTTCTTCTCCAAATTCTATTGTTTGTACTATGTCTGCTCTTTTTTCATTAAATTTAGGTGAAACATTAAATCCTAATTTTTCCATTATTTTACTTGCAAATATTGCTGTTTTTAAACTACTTGCAACTGCATTAGGTGCTAAATATAATCCCTGTAAAAATCCTTTATTTGCTCCAAGTGTAGGCCCTACTTCTTTTCCAAGTCCAGGAGCTGTAAGTCTTTCTGCTGCAAATTTAACATATTCTTTTTTCCCTGCAATATATGCTCCGATTTTCTGCAATTCCTCCCCCTAAATTTTTAATAAGTGAACCGGATAATTATATCTGCTCCTACATCTATTGGCGTTTTTCTTTCTACAAATTCACAGTAGCAATTGTCTATAAATATAATAACATCATTATCTATTTTTCTTATTTCTTTGATGGCTTCTTCTAATTTTTCTAGCCTTATGCTCTTTCTTGATGTATACCCTCTTGAACGTTGAATATGGATTAGTTTTATTTTGTCATTCTGTAAAGTTTCTTTTATCCTTTCTATATCAAATTCGTCTTCTTTTAAGTCTATTTCTTTATATTTTACTCCATATGCTTTTAATGAGCTTCCGGTTTTCTCTTATTCCTATTACTTCATCTAATGTATCATATGGTTTTCCGAGAAATAGCAAGCATTGTATCTCCTGGTCTTAATAGCGCAAAAAGTCCTACTGTTAGCGCATGTGTACCTGAGATAAATTGATTTCTAACTAAAGCATCTTCTGTATTTAAAACTTCTGCAAATATTTTCTCTATGCATTCTCTTCCAACATCGCCTTCTCCATATCCTGTACTTCTTCCAAAGTGCATCTCTGATACTGAGTTTTTTTGGAATGCCATTAGTACTTTTTGGCTATTATATAGAGCACATTCATCTATTTGTTTAAATTCTTGTTGTATTTCTTTTTCTGTTTCATTTGCAAGCTTTTCTAATTCTTCACTAATTCCAAATTCTTTTAGCATGACATTTCTCCTAACTTAATTTTGTATCTATTTTACTATATTTTTTTGAATATATCAAGTGCGTGCGACAATGGGGACGGTTCTGTTTGTCGCATTAAAGCTCAAAAGCATATAGTCTTAGATTATATTTTTTAATGCGACAAACAGAACCGTCCCCATTGTCGCACGCATTTCCTCGCAAATTTCACTCTTGCTAATTTAAGTGTATTTGTGATACAATAATATTATCTTATTTTAAAGAGGGAAAATAAATGGAAGATAAAGAAAAAAAATTATTTGTAAATAAGACAACATATACTACAGATACTTATGTGGAATTTTTGAAGTTTCACAATAAAAAATATAATCTTTCATATATAGCTTATACTGTTATTTGGATAATGCTATTTATATTTTGTATTATCATTGCTTTTGGTTCTGAAATGAGGCTTCAAGGTGTCAGCATTACAATGATTTTAGTTGTTTTTATTATTTATCGTATTCTTAGACCTAAAATGATCGTAAATCGAGAAATGAAAAGTGAAAAAGTGTCTGATAATAATACTAACACTTTCGTTTTTTATAGAAATCAAATTGAAATTTCTAATAATAATGGTAAGTTTAATTATAAATATATGAATTTTCGTAAAGTCTTTGAAACTAAAGATTTCTTCTATTTATATGTAACAAGAGAAAATGCCTTTTTAGTTTCAAAAAACACATTCTCTCTTGGAAATTCAAAAGATTTTAGTAATTTTATTAAGGATAAATGCAGATTCAAATATAAATTTTGTAATTAATTATAGCAGTGTGTTTAATTCTTCTAGTAAAATTTTATATTTCATATGGAAAATTCCTGTATCTTTTAAACTCAAAGAATTTTTTAGTTCTTGTAATAAAACATATGATTTATTTATATTATATTTTCTTTGGTCTTCTTTTTGACTTATATTATTTACAGCTTCTGTAAATTTCTTTTCAGCACTAGTAATTTCTCCTTGTACTCTATCCCATTCTTCACTTTCTACATATGCATACGCATTTAATACATGACTTTTTGTTCCTATACTTTTTTTCTTTAATTCTTCTATTTCTATGTTCTTTATAAATTCTGGAAGTAAACTATATAGCTTTGCATAGCCTGCTGCCACTGCTTTTTTATCTTCCTGATTTAGTTTTATTAGTATTCTATCTAATGTGTTACTAAATTCTACTATTTTTTCCGAGCTTACTCCGTACATCATAAAAGTCTAATACTATTGTGCCCCAACTTGAATAAAGTACCTGCGTTTCTCCTTTTAGCCATTCCCAGTTTACTTCTTCTGTATTGCCAGTTACTACTATTTCTTGCTCTACCTTTGTTAATTCCTCTTCTTCTTTATTTGTTTCTGTTTCTTTCGTTTCTTCTTCTGTTCCGCTTTTTTGCTTATTTTCTCCAGAATTTTCTCCCTCTTGTTTTACCTTTGTTATTGTAATTTTATAGTTTTCAAGTTTTATATTGTTTAAATTGTTTATGAGATTTACAATTTTTGTATCCAAGTATGTTATTTCTTCTTCAAGCTTTTCTTTTGTTTTAGAATCTTCTTTGGCATTTGAAATTATAAATACTGCAAATATAGAAATAAGTATTATTACAAGTATTACTATTAGTTTTATAATGGCACTTAGAAATTTATTTTTCATTTTGTTATCCTCCTTTTTTAGTATGTCAAAATTCTTCTCCAAATATTCTCTGTATTCTTTTTTATTCTTTGCATAGAATAATTTTTGGAAGTTAGTTTGAATTTTCAAACAGATTGATACTTTTGGAAGGAACAAAGTAAAATATGAGGACTATTATAAATTTATATAGTGATAAAAAGGGAGAAATTTCTAATTTTTTACACAATTTTTACGGAAAAAATATTTGTTTAAAAAATGATTTAAAATGGGAAAAATATTTTGAAAATCCAGTCGAAATGGCTGATATTCTTGCTGCTTTTATTGATAATAATGATTCTTATAAAATCAATATGTGGGTCAGTTTAGATGAAGATGCTTTTATTAATGTAACTGAAAATAATGTAGACAAATTAATAAGGTACCTTTATGAAAGATACCCTTATTAATTATTCGTCTTCATAATTATCATCTTCTAAAATTTCTATTTCATGTTTTGTTTCTTCTTCCTGTTCTATTCTTATTTCTTCTTGCTCAAATCCACAGTTTGGACAATAATTTGCTGTTATTTCTATTTCTTCATAGCAGTTTTTGCATTGTCTTTTTTGTTTTAGTTTTAATATTTCATCTTTAGCTTTTACTATTTTTTCTGTTAAAAGATCTATTTCTTCGCATTTTTGTATTATTTCATCTTTGTTTATATCTTCATCTACTATAAATTTTTCATATACTGTTTCCCCTATTTCTCTGTATATATCTTCGATTTCTCTTTTGTTCTCATTTATTTTCATTTTTAGTTTTGTTTCTTTTGCAATTTTACTTGTTTTTTCTGCTGTGTACTTATATGTTTTGCTTGCAGCATCACCAATTTTCTCAAATATTTCCATAAGTTTTTTCCTCCTTATTTAATATTTTTCATATTTATGGTTTTATTATACTGGTTTTTTTTGACTTAAAAATAGAATTTTTTAAACAATTTGTTCAAATTCTGATTTTTTTGTTCTTTGCATAAGTTTTGCAACTCCATCTTTTGGAAGTAAGTTTTTATATAAAATATCATATACTGTGTTTAATATTGGCATTTCTATGTTATGTATTTTGCCTAATTCATATGCTACTTCTATGTTATCAATACTTTCTATTACCATTCCTACTTCTTTTCTTGCTTCTTCTATGGTTTTCCCTTGACCTATCAAATATCCTGCTTTTCTATTTCTACTATGCTGGCTCAAACATGTTACTATAAGATCTCCAAGTCCTGTTAGTCCATAAAATGTTTCTTTTTCCCCTCCTAAAGCTGTTCCGAAGTTCTGATATTTCTTTTAGTCCTCTTGTTATTAATGCTGCAAAGCTGTTATCTCCAAGCCCAAGTCCTGCTGCAATACCTGCACAAAATGCGATTATGTTTTTTAATGCTCCTCCAAGTTCTACTCCTCTTACATCTTCACATGTATATATTCTTAAGTTTTCACTCATAAATTCTTCTTGTATTTTTTCACATAAGTTTTTGTTTTTTGATGCTACAACCAATGCAGTCGGAATCTCAAGTGATACTTCTTCTGCATGACTAGGTCCTGATAGAACTGCAATTTCTATGTTTGGAAGTTCTTCTTCTACAACTTCATCTAAAGTTTTTAATGTTTCTTTTTCAAAGCCTTTTGAACATATTACAACTGGTTGATTTGTTATGTATTCTTTGTATTTTTTTACAGTTTCCCTTGTAAATTTTGATGGTGTTACATGTAATATTATATCTGTCCCTTCTACTGCTTCTTTAACAAATGTTGTACAGTAAATATTTTCTGGAATATGTACTTTTGGTAAAAATTTGCATTTTCTTTCTTTGTTTATCAAATCTTTTTCTTCTTCTGAAAAAGACCATATCTTAATGTCATGTCCAGATGTAGCAAGTGTAACTGCAAGAGCTGTGCCCCAGCTCCCGCTTCCTATAATGCATATCTTCATTTTATTTTTTTCCTCCCTTTTCTAGTTGCAATTCTAGTTTCGAAAAAGAATTAGTATATTGCTAGGCGTGTGAAGTAAATATTCCATGAGGTGTGCTCTTGCACATTAAATGGAAATTTACTGAGCAACGACGCAAGATGCTAATTATTTTTTGAAACTCAACTTATTTTCTGTTCCTGATAATATCCTTTTTATGTTTGTTCTATGATTAAATACCACTATAAGTGCAAGAATTATACTAAATATAAGATAGCTTTCTTCTTTTACTATAAAGAAATCCTTTTGAATTCCAAATAAAACAAGTACAGGATAAAGTATCGCTGCTGTACAAGAACCTGCTGATACCATTCTTGTAACTGCCATAATAATTACTGCAAATACTAAACAAAGTAGCCCTATTTTCCAATTTATACATAACAATACTCCAAGCGCTGTTGCAACTCCTTTTCCACCTCTAAATTCAAAAAATATCGGAAATGTATGTCCTATAACTACTGCTATTCCTGCAATCTGTACCAATGTTGCTGCATTAGTATTTTTTGAAACTAAACTTATTATATATGCTATTACTACTGCTATAACTCCTTTTAATACATCGCATAAAAGTGTAATTACTGCTGCTTTTTTTCCAACTACTCTAAGCATATTTGTTGTTCCTGCATTCCCACTTCCTTTTTCTCTTACATCAAATCCTGCCATTTTTCTACTGATTATTACTGAAAAATTAATACTTCCTATAGCATATGCTATAACTCCTACTATTATGTACATTATCATATTTGTTCCTCCTTTTTATATTTATATTATTACCTGATATTTGGAAGTTAGACACTTAGTTTTATAATTCATCCAAGTTTTAAAAATAGTCTGTCATATTGCTAAATATTTTCCATTTTCAATATGCTGATTATTTTTCTAACTTTTCTCTAACAATAACTCTAATAGGTGTACCTTGCATTCCAAATTCTTTTCTAATGTGATTTACTAAGTATCTTTCGTATGAAAAGTGAAATATATCTTTATTATTTACAAATATTACAAATGTTGGTGGTTTTGTACTTGCTTGTGTTACATATAATATTTTTAGCCTTTTACCTTTATCTGTCGGCGGCTGGGTTATTGCTATTGCCTCATCTATTACTTGGTTTAATAACCCTGTTGGCACACGCATACTGTTTTGCTTGTTCACTTCATTTATCATATCAAATAGTTTATTTATTCTTTGACCTGTTTTTGCTGATATGAAAATAATTGGTGCATATGTTAAATATGAAAGTTTATTATATATATCTTTTTTAAACCCTTCCATTGTGTGATTATCTTTTTCTATTTCATCCCATTTGTTAACTGTTATAATTATTCCTTTTCCTGCTTCATGTGCTTCACCTGCGATTTTAGTATCTTGCTCTGTTATACCTTCTTTTGCATCTATCATAAGAAGGCATACATCTGCTTTTTCTATTGCAAGCATTGTTCTTATTATACTATATTTCTCTATGTTATCTTTTATTTTATTTTTTCTTCTTAGTCCTGCTGTATCTATAAATATATATTTTCCTTTTTCATTTTCATACGGGCTATCTATTGCATCTCTTGTCGTTCCTGCTATATCGCTTACAATTGCTCTGTTTTCTCCGAAGAATTTTGTTTATTAATGATGATTTCCCGTACATTTGGCTTTCCGAATTAAAGCAACTTTAATTGTATTTTCATCTTGTTCTTCAGATTCCTTTTCTGGAAAATATTTATATATTTCATCTAATACATCTCCTATTCCTGAAGCATTTACTGATGATACTGCAAATGGATCTCCCATTCCTAAGTTATAGAATTCATATATATCATTATTTTCTCTTCCAAAGTTATCTGATTTATTACATACTAGTATTACTGGCTTTTTTGTTTTTCTAAGGAGTATACCGAATTTCTTTATCTGTTTCTGTAACACCTTGTTTTATATCTGTTAGGAAGACTATTACGTCTGCTATATCCATTGCAATTTGTACTTGCTCATACATAGATTCTACTATTTGATCTTCTGATTTTGGTTCTATTCCTGCTGTATCAACCAATGTAAACTTCCTATCTCTCCATTCGCTATCCCCGATATATTCTATCTCTCGTTACTCCCGGTTTGTCTTCTACTATTGATAACTTCTCCCCAATTATGTAATTAAAGAATGTTGATTTCCCGTACATTTGGTCTTCCGTATTATTGCAACTATTGGCTTTGACATTTTTTACTCCTTTCTAATAGGTTGTCTTTCCCTCAAGCAAATCATCATTTTCTATCCAGTCTTGTATCTTTATTACCTTATATCCATTTTTATTATTTGCTCTTATTATCACTTCTGCTATTCCTGCATTTATAATCATTTTTTTGCATAATTGACATGAGTCTGCATCCTCTTCATATTCTCCTGTATCTTTTCTTATCCCAACAAGATATAATTTTCCGTCCTATCATGTCTTTTCTTGAAGCACTTATTATTGCATTCTGTTCTGCATGTACTGATCTACAAGCATCGTATCCTCCGATGTCTTATATCTGGAAGTATTTTTTTCTTTGTACAAGTTCCAAGGTCTATACAATTTTTTCTCCCTCTAGGAGCTCCTGTATATCCTGTTGCAATTATTTCGTCATTTTTTACTATTATGCAACCATAGTTTTTTCTAAGACATGTTCCTCTTCCTGCAACTGCTTCTGCTATTGATAAATAATAGTTTATTTTATCTACTCTTTTTATTTCCATTTTATGCTCCTTCTTTTTTATTACGTAGGAAATTACTAGCTTTGCTAGTATATTTCCGAAGTAAAAAGGTTAAGTTACCTTGATTCGTGCGATTGCGAAGCAATCTGCACATTTTGCGAAGCCACTTTTCTTACTTTTCGATTATATCACATCTTTTTTTCTTAAACAAGCATTTTCAAAAGTGATTACATTAATTTTTTATTAAATTCTGAATGTTAACTAAATATCTATTTTAATATAATATAGAACAACAGTGGCATGATTTAAAATACTCTAACATTTTAGATTAGTTCCATGCCAC
>CANRQN010000027.1 GCA_947641575.1 uncultured Clostridium sp. | reverse complement strand
TCAAGTAGATGATCCAGAATTACTAGAATTAGTTGAAATGGAAGTTAGAGACTTACTTTCAAGCTATGATTTCCCAGGAGACGAGATTCCAATAATAAAAGGATCTTCATTAAAGGTATTAGAGTCTACATCACAAGACGCTAACGCTCCAGAATATCAATGTATAAATGAATTAATGGCTGCAGTTGATAGCTATATACCAACTCCAGACAGACCAACAGACCAACCATTCCTAATGCCAATCGAAGATGTTATGACAATAACAGGAAGAGGAACAGTTGTTACTGGTAGAGTAGAAAGAGGAGTTATCAAAGTTGGAGAAGAAGTTGAAATAATTGGTCTTACAACAGAAAGAAAGAAAACAGTAGTAACAGGACTTGAAATGTTCAGAAAATCACTTGACTCAGCAGAAGCTGGAGATAATGCTGGTGCATTATTAAGAGGAACACAAAGAAATGAAATTGAAAGAGGTCAAGTACTTGCAAAACCTGGAACAATTAATCCACATACAAAATTCAAATCAGAAGTTTATATCCTAACTAAAGAAGAAGGTGGAAGACATACACCATTCTTTAATGGATACAGACCACAATTCTATTTCAGAACAACAGACGTTACAGGTGTTATCGATTTACCTGCAGGAACAGAAATGGTTATGCCAGGAGATAACATAACAATGACAATAGAATTAATTACACCAATCGCAATTGAAAAAGGATTAAGATTTGCTATCCGTGAAGGTGGTAGAACAGTAGGTTCAGGAATCGTTTCTGAAATCATTGCTTAAGACTTTATAGAAGAAAGGAGCTCTAAATAGGAGCTTCTTTTTGAATGTAAAAAAAGCTAAATTACTTGTAAATTATACTAAATAGTAGTATAATTACTTATGTCTACTCTCAAGAGAGGAAGCAAAAAATTTTAGGGAGGTTTCGTATAATGAAGCGGAACAAAAATTTTGGGGAGGATTACACAATGAATAAAAACAGCAAATGTGAGGCAATAAAACGGCTCATTATTTTGGTAGCAGTGCTATGTATGGCACTTGTAATTGCGGCCTTGCTCACATCATGTCTTGCACCTGCAATGCAGGCGACGGATGAGGTAAGTGAGACTCAATCTCAAGTAAGCAAAGAAACGATTTCTCCAGAATTCTATAAAGAAAGCTTTAAACATGCAGAAGAATTCTGCATCAGATATATGTTTGTAGAAAATCTGGTTCTCATCAATGAGATTGATGATGAGGAATTTGAAGAATTTCTGGAGCTCTATCGAAATCTGTTTAAAACAGTAGGGGAAAGCGAAAAGGATTTTAAACAGAGTCAGGAGAAATTTAATGCATTTACTACAAGAATTTTTGGGGAGGAAACGTATATCGAACCAAAAACAAACGTGGACCAAACTGCATTTTCGGATGCAATGATTTTTTATTCAAGTTATGATTTGGTAAGTTTGGAGGCTTTGTATGGAAATATTTCACTGGAGAAATATGAAGAGGTCAAGGCTAAAGCAGATGAAGTACTAGAAGACATAACACATGAAAGAGTTAATGAGTTTTCAGATTATGTAATGGAAATTTTAATGCAAGCAAATAATGGAAGACAATCTATATGATCCAAATCCAATAGGGGAGCCTGTATAGGGCTCCCCGCCCTTATATATTCTAAGAGAGAACAACAAATAGTTTTAACAATATGGAAGTAGTTTCCATAGAAAACAATTCTACAAAACCTAAATTTTCTTATAATAAAACAATTGAAATAAACTAAGAAAATATGCTATAATAAAAACTCAGGCAAAATTGCCTGTTTATATAGTCCCTGTAACTCAGTATTTGAGTTACGAAAAAGTAGCATAAGAATAGGAGTGTTGAAAATGTCAAAAGTCCTAAGAATCGTAGCTATTGCCATAATAGCTGCACTATGCTTGCAAGTTCCGTGCTATGCAAGTGTAGCAACTTCCACAGAAAATGACATTACGCGGAATGAAGTCATCAATGTGGAAACTTTTGAGGAAGCTCAGAAAATCACCATTATTAAAGGAAACTCATATGTGATTTCCTTCCCAATTAGTGATGGTGAGTGGAGCGTTTCACAGATAATGGTAAAAGTCCAAAACATTGATTGGCTTGTAATCAAAGAAGGAGATGAGAATCTCTATCTGGAGGTAGAAGAATGTAAAATTGAATATGGCAGAGTATGGATTAGGTTTACCTGCAAAATGGATACTGTTGAGGGTCTTAAAATTATTATTCTAAATGAAGAGACCAAAGAAACAAAGGAACATACACTGCAGATTTCAGTTAAAACTTCCAGTGAAGAGCTAGATTCATCTGATGTGTGGGATATTATAATTCCTGTGATACCAGATAATCCTGATGATAAGGAAGATTTGATTATAATTGATACATCAGGTTGGGTATTTGAAGGAATTAAAACAGTCTATGATGGAAAAGAATATGTAGCTGTTGTTAAGGGCCTTCCAGATTATGTGAAAGCAATATACCATGACAATAAAAGGACAAATGCTGGTAGCAATAAAGCATATGTCACATTTGAAGTCCCAGAAGGCTATGCGGTTCCTGAAGGGATGGAAACAGATATTATTATTGACAAAGCAACTATTGAAGCCTTTGAACTTGACAGGAATTGGATGGCAACTGACTTGATAAATGGGACATTGCAACTCAAAATGCCTTCGTGGGTTGCTCCAGCTGGAGTGGTAAATTGTACATATAAGGTCAATGGAACCAATGTGGGAAACAATTTCATCTTGAAACACAGTGATGGCGATGCAGGAATGTATTCTGTAGAAGCAAATTTTTCTTTAGCCGAAGGAATGGAACAGAATTATAATCTTTTAACGGAAACATCAAATATAATATATGATGTGCAAGCTGATAATATGGGCGGAGAAAAACCGAAGTTCGAAATTCTATTAAGTGAGGGTATACCTGACAGCGAAGGAGAAAAGAAGGTTTCTGTTTGGATCAAGTATTTAGACGAAACTTTCAAGGCTAACAATGCACAGTGGCACATTAGATATGACACAAATGTGCTAGAGCTAAATACAGATAAGACTGTTAAGGGGCCGACTAGTGGTTCAGCATCACAGAAAGAATATGATGGAACTGACAGCAGTGGATATGGAAATTCTATGATATTCACTGGAGGATATTATGCTGATGGAGTAGCACTGGAAACCATTGTATTCGATGTGACTGATTCAGAAGCTGAAAACATCGTAGTGAATTTAACGAAAGTTCAAGCAAGTGATATGTGGGAATTGGATAGTACTGAATATAGTCAAAACTATGGAATAGTGCTGAACCAAACAGCTAACATCGTAGAAGTAACTTTGCCAGCAGGGCAAAAAAATAAAGCCTCCTCAATTTCTGAAGAGGAAAACTCTGACGAACAAACCACTTTGCATGACGAAATTGATATTCAGCCACCGACCACTGATGAAGAACCTTCTGAAGAAGTGAAAATGGAAGAATAAAAAACACCATGACCTATTCATAAGGGCATTAACAAACTCTTGTGGTATCTAAGTGTAATACTGGATACTACAAGAGTTTGTATTTTTTTAGAATAATTGGTCAAAAATATTGCTTTTTTTATAAAATAATAATAAAATGAGTAGGTAATAAATATAACTTAAATATATATAAAATTAAGAATAGGGGAAACTTAAATATGGTAATATTAGTAGATGCAATGGGTGGAGATAATGCACCTGATGCAGTGATACGTGGAGCTGTAAAAGCATCAAAAGAAATTAAAGAAACTATATGTCTAGTTGGAAATGAAGAAATAATAAATTCAAAAATAAAAGAATTCTATGGAAAAGAGAAAATAGACGAAGTTGCAAAAAATATCATGATTCATAACACAACAGAAGTAATAGAAATGGAAGATACACCAACAGTTGCAATCAAGCATAAAAAAGATTCGTCAATGGTAGTACGGATTTAACCTTCTAAAAGAAGGAAAAGGAGATGTATTCATATCAGCAGGAAATTCAGGGGCTTTACTTACTCGGAGCAACACTTTTAGTTCGGTAGAATAAAAGGGATAGATAGACCAGCATTAGCACGGAATACTTCCAGCATACCATAGTAGACTACTTTTAATAGATGCTGGTTCAAACACAAATTGCAAACCAATAAATTTACTTCAATTTGCACAGATGTCTAGTATATATTTAAAAAATACATTTAAAATAGAAAATCCAGCAATTGGTTTATTAAATATAGGAACAGAAGAAACAAAGGGAAATGAATTAACAAAAGAGGCATATAAACTATTGAAAGAAAAGTCACCTGAATTAGGACTAAACTTTGTACGGAAATGTAGAAGGAAGAGATGCATTTACAGGAGATATAGATGTACTTGTTACAGACGGGTTTACAGGAAATGTGTTCTTAAAAGCAATTGAAGGATTAGGTAAATTTGTTAAAAGAAGCCTATCAGAAAGTTTAAAACACAATATATTATCAACAATAGCTGCGATTCCATGTATGCCAGCTATAAAAAGATTTGCAAAACAAGTAGACTATAAAGAATATGGTGGGGCACTATTTTTGGGAGTAAAAAAACCAGTAGTAAAAGCACATGGAAGTAGTGATGAATATCTATTCTATTTTACAATAAAACAAGCAGAACAATTTGTTAAAAATAAAGCTGTAGACAACATGATAGAAGAATTTGAAAAAATATCAAAAAATGCTTGACAAATCCTAAAATATATAATATCTTTTAGGAAGAATAAGAAAAGTAAGTTAATAATTTAAGGAGGTTATATAAAAATGGAAGAAGTTTTTGATAAAGTAAAGGAAATAATTGTAGAACAATTAGGAGTTGCAGAAAATACAGTAACACCAGAAGCATCTTTTATTGATGACTTAGGAGCAGATTCTTTAGACATAGTAGAACTAATTATGTCATTAGAAGAAGAATTTGACATGGAAATTCCAGATGCAGATGCAGAAAAAATAGTAACTGTAAATGACGTAGTTGAATACATAAAAAATAATCAATAAAAAAAGCCCAAAGGGCTTTTTTTATTATGATAATTAGTATATAATATATGCAAATCCATATAATAAAACAAAAGAAAGGAATGATAAAAAATGGCAAAAGAGATAAGTAATGAAGAACAAGAAAAAGTAGACAAAATGATAAATCGGACTTATGAAAAGAGCAAAAATTGCATCAGAAAGATATATGGAACTAGACCAAGAAACAATTGATAATATTACAAAAAAAATGGCTATGGCAGCACTAGAAAACCATATGAAACTTGCAAAAATGGCAGTAGAAGAAACAGGAAGGGGAATTTACGAGGACAAAATAACAAAGAATATGTTTGCATCAGAATATGTATATCACAGTATTAAATACGATAAAACAGTAGGAATAATAAATGACAATGTAGAAGAAGGATATGAAGAAATAGCAGAGCCAATAGGAATAATTGCAGGAGTAACACCAGTTACAAATCCTACATCGACAACAATGTTTAAATCATTAATAGCTGCAAAAACAAGAAATGTAATAGTATTTGGGTTCCACCCATCAGCACAAAAATGTAGTGTAGAAACAGCTAAAATATTAAGAGACGCAGCAGTTGAGGCAGGAGCTCCAGAAGATTGTATACTATGGGTAGAAGCACCATCAGTAGCAGCAACAAAAGCATTAATGAATCATCCAGATGTAAGTTTAATACTTGCAACAGGTGGAACAGGTATGGTAAAATCAGCATATTCATGCGGAAAACCAGCACTTGGAGTAGGGCCACGGAAACGTGCCATGCTATATAGATAAAACAGCAAAACTAAAAACAGCAGTAACAGATTTGGTGCTTTCAAAATCATTTGATAATGGAATGATATGCGCATCAGAGCAAGCTGTAATAGTGGATAAAGAAATAGCAAAAGAATTTGAAAAATTAATGAAAGAAGCAGATTGTTATTTTCTAAGTAAATCTGAAACAGAAAAGTTAGAAAAAGGAATGTTTAAAGAGGAAAAACTAATATCAGAAATAGCTGGACAAAGCCCATATAATATAGCAAAAATAGCAGGAATAGAAGTACCAGAAACAACAAAAGTATTAGTAGTTCCACAAACAGGAGTAGGAGAGGGATATCCATTCTCTAAAGAAAAATTAAGCCCAGTTTTAGCATACTACACAGTATCAGATAAAGATAAAGGAATAGAGCTTGCTGAAAGACTGATTGAATTTGGAGGACTTGGACATTCAGCAGTAATACATTCTGAAGATGAAGAGACAATTAAAGAATTCGGAACAAGAGTAAAAGTTCGGAAGAATAATAGTAAACTCACCATCAACACATGGAGCAATAGGTGATATATATAACACTAATATGCCATCTTTAACACTTGGATGTGGTACATTTGGAGGAAATTCAACAACAGCAAATGTATCGTCAGTAAACCTTATAAATATTAAAAGAGTGGCAAAAAGACGTGTAAACATGCAATGGTTTAAAATCCCAGAAAAGATATATTTTGAAGCAGGTTCAATAGGGTATTTAGAGAAAATGCCAGATATAACAAGAGCATTTATTGTAACAGACGAATCAATGGTAAAACTTCGGATATGTTGACAAAATACTATATCATTTAAGAAAAAGAAAAGAATATGTGCATTCAGAAATCTTTGCAGAAGTAGAGCCAGACCCATCATTTGACACAATACAAAGAGGAATAGATGCAATGAATAAATTTAATCCAGATGTAATAATAGCTATTGGTGGAGGAAGCCCAATGGATGCTGCTAAACGGAATGTGGCTATTTTATGAACACCCAGAAGCTGACGTGGAAGGTCTAAAGCTAAAATTTATGGATATAAGAAAACGTACTTATAAATTCCCAAAACTCGGAGAAAAGGCAAAATTAGTCGCAATACCAACAACATCTGGAACAGGTTCAGAAGTAACATCATTTGCAGTAATTACAGATAAAAAGAAAAATATAAAATATCCACTTGCAGATTATGAGCTAACACCAGATATAGCAATAATAGACCCAGATTTAGTAATGTCACTTCCAAAGAAAATAACGGCAGACACAGGTATGGATGTTTTAACACATGCGATAGAAAGCTATGTATCAAACATGGCATCAGATTATACAGATGGTTTAGCAGAAAAAGCAGTAGAACTTGTATATAACTATTTGCCAGTGGCATACGAAGATGGAAGCAATAGAATAGCACGTGAAAAAATGCACAATGCAAGCTGTATAGCAGGTATGGCATTTACAAATGCATTCCTTGGAATAAATCACTCAATAGCACACAAGTTAGGTGGAGAATTCCATATAGCGCATGGTAGAGCAAATGCAATAATATTACCATATGTTATAAAATATAATAGCACAAAGCCTACAAAATTTGTTTCATTCCCAAAATATGAGTACTTTATAGCAGATGAAAAATATGCACAGCTTAGCAAAAGACTTGGATTAAAAGCAGGAACAACAGCAGAAGGTGTTAAATCACTTATAAAAGCTATAGAGGATTTGAATGAAAAATTAGGAATACCAAAATCTTTAAAAGATGAAGGAATAAGTGAAAAGGAATTTTTAGAGAAAGTAGATATGCTTTCTGAAAAAGCATTTGAAGACCAATGTACAACAGCAAATCCAAGACTACCATTAGTTACAGAGATTAAACAAATACTAATAGATAGTTTCTATGGAAAAGATATTGAATTATAAGAAAATATGTTATATAATAATTTAAAATGTGGGGGCATAGCTTAATTGCTATGCCCTTAAAAATAAGGAGAGAAGTTTGAAAAATAATCAGCATCTTGCGAAGTGGCTTTCAAATATAAAAAATGCTCAACGTACCTATGTACGCCTCCGCTTTTTTAATTTGAATTGCCTAGCAATATACTAATTCTTTTCCAAACTTAGTTTGCATTTTAGAAAGGATGATATTAAATATGGAAATAGAAAACGAAATAGAAAAAACAGAAGACATAATGAAAGCTTGGGATAAACACATAAATGAAAAAATAGGAGAAAACTTAAGGAATGCTATAAAACATAGAAATAAAGACAATACAAGTGAAATAGAAATAGATGATATAGGAGCAGTAGACAGTATAGAAGATGGAATTGTAAGATGTGAGATATTAAATGGAGAAATGTTAGACCTTCCAAAAGGAGACTTCAAATTTGACGTGCAAGAAGGAGATGTATTAAACTTAAAGCTTACATATAAAGAAGGAAAGTTGATAAAAACAGATATCTTAGGCAAAAATGAAGAAGAAAAACAGCTAAGAATAGAGCTGATGAGAGAAGAGATAAAGAGGATAAGGAAGAAAATGTAATCAGAATTTGAACATTATGTAAAACTATGATATAATTAATATAGATTGTTTAGTTTATTTTAGGAGAAAATATATGGGAATAGTATTTGATGAAGGAGAAAGAGAAGAATATAAAGAAATAATATTAGAAATGCTTGGAGAAGCAGATACTGTAATTGCAAGACATATAGGAGTTTCTAATAAAACTATAATAAGATGGAAGAAACAGCTAATAGCAGAAGGAAAAACAACAGAAGAAGCGATAAATGAAGCAAGAAAGCAAAAGAAAGAGGAAGCAAAGAAAAATGATAGTAATCCTTTTAAAGTATTAGCAGGCTTAAAAGAAGGGAAAAGCAAGAAAGAGATTGGAACAGAACTTGGAATAGATAAAAATCGAGTAAAAGATTATGAAGATATGCTTATAGAAAATGGACTAATAACGAGAGAGGAAATAAAAGAAGCAAGAGAAAAAAGAAAAGTAGCAGCAGCAGAAGAGGCTAAAAAACAAGCAGAAGACATTCAAGAAATTGATGAAGATCTAAAAGATAGAATATTAGGACTTTTAAATTTAGGTATTGATAGTCAAAGATTATGTAATAATTTAAATATAAGTAATACTATCTTAAAAAAAATAAAAAAAATATTAATAAAAGAAGGAAAAATAACAGAAGAACAAATAAGAGAAAATAAAGCAAAAAGAACAATACAAGATAAGAATACAGTGCTTGAATTACTTTTCAAAGGATATATGTTTACAGAAATAGCAATACAGATACCATTAGGAAATAGAAGATATGTAGAAAGAATAGTAGAAAATTTAAAAAATGAAGGACTTATAACAGATGAACAAATAAAAAAAGCAAGAGTTGAAAGAAAAGAAACTGTTAGAAGAAAAATTATTATAGATGGCTTAAAACAAGGATTAACATATGATGAGATTGCGGAGGAAGGTAGAACTAAAAGATTAACAAAAAAGATAGTATCTGATATAAAAGCACAATTAGTAAGTGAAGGATCTATTACAGAGTCGGAAATTATAGAAGCTAAAGAAAAACGAAAACGTATTAAAAGAGAAGAAAATAAAGATAAAGAGAAACCAGATGATGAAAAAATTAGAAAGCTAGATCATCTTGGATTTAATACAGACCAAATTGGTATTATAATTGGCAGAGGAAAGTGGTATATAGTTAAGAGAAGAGGTGTAATGGAAAAAAAGGGAATTATAAATAGAAAAGGTATAAGAACCAATACGAAAAATAGAATACCAAATGCTGCAAAAAGACTGAAACAGATAGAAAGAGTTATAAGTTTTAAAGCAGACCTTGATGATAAGATTGTTCAAGACCAAATAGATTATGAGAAAGCCATGGCTCAGCTTGGTGAAACACAATTAGAAAATATAAAATTACTTGCAAGAGTAATACCAATGAGTTCAGAACTAGTAACACCAGGAAATGTTAATTTTGTATCAACATATCTTACAAGAAGTAATAAGGTAAGAGAAGCACTAAGATTTATGGATGAATGTATAGTTACAGTAAATCATGAAAAAGATAGCATGGTGCGTATATTAAACAAGGGAAAAGAAGAAATAGAAAGACATATGAAAAGGCAAGAAGAACAAGCAATACTTGTAAGAGAAGCTATGTTGCAAGCAATACAATGTAAAAAAGAACAAGGGGAACAAGAAGACCCAGAAGAAGGACATGGAGAACATTAAAAAAAGGCGATATAAAATCGCCTTTTAATATATATACTAATCAACAATCAAATCATCTCTACCAGCACCTGTACCTATAAATTTGATAGGGCAGCCTACAACCTCTTCAATTCTTGATAAATACTTTTTAGCCTTTTCTGGAAGTTCAGCTCTTGTTTTACAATTACTAATATCACCGAAATTTCCTTCAAACTCCTCATAAACTGGAGTGCTATTTTCTAAATACTCAGGAGTTGTAGAAAAATCAGTTGTAACTTTTCCTTTATGGTTATAAGCTACACATAGTTTGATTTTATCCATTTTACCAATTGTATCAACATGGTTTATTGCTAATCCCGTAATTCCATTTACCATTACAGCATATTTTAAAGCAACTAAATCTAACCAACCACATCTTCTAGGTCTTTTGGTAGTAGTACCATATTCATGTCCTAGCTCTCTTATCATATTTCCAGTTTCGTTATCCTCTTCTGTAACATAAGGCCCAGCACCTACTCTAGAGGAGTAAGCTTTAATTACACCATAAACTTCTCCAATATCTTTTGGGCTAATTCCTGAACCTGTACACATACCGCCAAGAGTAGGGTTAGAAGAAGTTACAAAAGGATAAGATCCAAAATCTATATCAAGTAATGTTGCTTGTGCACCTTCACATAAGAGCTTCTTATCTTCTCTCATAGCATTATGTAATAATACAACAGTATCTACTACATATGGAGCTAAAATTTTAGCATATTCAGTATATTCCTTGATGATTTCGTCAGCATTTAATTCTGGATAGCCAAAAGCTTTAAAAATCTTATTTTTATTTTCTACATTTGTTCTAACTAAATCTTCAAATCTTGGTCTTATAAAATCTTGAATTCTTATACCAGAACGTTCATATTTATCACAATATGCAGGACCAATTCCCCTGCAAGTCGTACCGATTTTTCCGATTTCCTCTGTTTTCCTCAAGCATTTTGTCTTCTGCTATATGATAAGGCATAATAACATGAGCCTTATCACTAATACGCAAATTGTTTACTGAATAGCCATGCTCTTTAAGATTTGTTATTTCCTCTATTAAAACTTTAGGGTCAACCACAACTCCATTACCAATTACAGCTAGAGTTCCTTCGTTCAAAACCCCTGAAGGTATAAGATGAAAAGCATACTTTACTCCATCAACTTCAATTGTGTGACCAGCATTATTTCCACCAGTACATCTTATTGAAATATCTGCATTAGTAGATAAATAGTCAATGATTTTTCCTTTACCTTCGTCTCCATAAAAAGCACCTAAAACAACATCAACTTTTGACATAAAAAAGACCTCCTTTTTCTTACCTTACAACACTTATATTATCATGCATTTGTCAAAAAAAGTCAATAGTAATTGAAAAATTAAATCTTTTGTGGTAAAATAATACAGTATAAAATAAATTTTAGGAGGAATTATGGAAAAAGTATATGTTACACCACTTTCAACGAGATATGCAAGTAAAGAAATGAATGAGATATGGGCAGGAGATTCAAGATATAGTATTTGGAGAAAACTTTGGGTAGCACTTGCAGAAACAGAGAAAGAATTAGGAATAGATATAACAGATGAACAAATAAAAGAGATGAAAGAGCATATAAATGATATAGATTATGAAGTGGTAAGAGAAAGAGAAAAAGAATGCAGACATGATGTAATGTCACATGTATATGAATTTGGAACAAAGTGTCCATCTGCAAAAGGAATAATACATCTTGGAGCAACATCTTGCTTTGTAACTGATAATGCAGATGTAATACTTATGAATGAAGCACTTAAAATTGTAAAAGAAAAATTGGTTCTTGTTATAAATAACTTAAGAAAATTTGCTCTTGAGAATAAAAACGTAACATGTCTAGGATATACCCATTTCCAACCAGCACAGCTTACAACAGTAGGAAAGAGAGCTACATTATGGTTACAAGATTTAATAGAAGACTTAGAAGAATTAGAATTTGTTGAAAGCCACATGAAACTTTTAGGTTGCAAAGGAACAACTGGAACACAGGAAAGCTTTATGAAATTATTTAAAGATGAAGAAAAAGTAAAACAAATAGATGGAAAAATTGCAGAGAAGATGGGATTTGATAAAGTATTTGGAGTATCAGGACAAACATACACAAGAAAGCTAGACTCAAGAGTACTAAATGTACTTAGTGGGGTTGCACAAAGTGCATCTAAATTTGCAAATGATATGAGATTACTTCAACATGAAAAAGAACTTGAAGAACCATTTGAAAAAGGACAAATTGGTTCATCAGCAATGGCATATAAAAGAAATCCAATGAGAAGTGAAAGAATAAATTCACTTTCAAGACATGTAGTAGCACTTGCAGCTGACCCTGCAATGACAGCAATGACTCAATGGTTAGAAAGAACACTAGATGACTCCGCAAACAAGAGAATTTGCGTCCCTGAGGCATTTTTGTCAGTAGACGGTATACTTACCCTATATGCTAATATAACATCTAATATAGTCGTATATAAGAACGTAATAAGAACAAAATTAATGCAAGAATTACCATTTATGGGAACAGAAGAAATTCTTATGAAGGCAGTTCTAAAAGGTGGAGATAGACAAGAGCTACATGAAAGAATAAGAGTGCTTTCAATGGAAGCAGCACGTGAAGTAAAAGAATATGGAAGACCAAATGACTTAGTAGATAGAATTGCAGCAGATAGTAGTTTTGGATTTACAAAAGAAGAAATACTAGAAATATTGAATCCAGATAACTTATGTGGAAGAGCAGTTCATCAAGTAGAAGATTTTATAAAAGAAGAAGTAGAACCAGTGCTTGAAAAATATGGAGATTTGATTAATGGAATTAATGTAGAGGTAAATGTATAAAATAATTGACAAATAAATAAAACTAAAGTATAATAAAAATAGGAAATGAAAGCCACAGAGATGTGTGCTACCATATATTTATAGTTAACACCACAAAGCTTGGCAGAGCATATGTGGTGTTTTTTTTATTTGCTCAAAATTACTACTATTGCAATAATCAAGGCAAATGCTATAATAGTCATTCCTACTAAACTGTAGAAAAGCAAGTATATTGTTAATATAGTTTGTTCTACCATATAGCACCACCTCCATTCTCACAGTAAAACTGTGTATGTAAAGTGGTAACACTCACATCTGCTTATTATCATTTACTATTTTTATACTATATAATATTTACTTGTAAAATACAAGCGAACAGATTAAAAATTTACAAATAAATTAAAATTAACTTAAAATTTCTTTCCAGTTAGTTTCTCATAAGCACTAGCATATTTTTCTCTAGTTGTATTTATTACATCTTCTGGAATTGGAGTAGGGTTTTCAGGATTCCAATTATTAGCTTTTAACCAATCACGCATATACTGCTTATCAAAACTCTTTTGAGATTTACCTACTTCATAACTATCAGCAGGCCAAAATCTACTAGAATCAGGAGTCAAAACTTCATCAGCTAAAACTAATTCATTATTTTCGTCAATTCCAAATTCAAATTTAGTATCAGCAATTATAATTCCTCTTGATTTAGCATAATCAGCACATTTTTTATAAATTTCTATTGTTTTATCTCTTAATTTTTCAGCTAACTCTTTACCAATAAGGCGAGATGTTTCCTCAAAACTAATTGGCATGTCATGCCCTTCAGCAGCTTTTGTAGTAGGTGTAAAAATAGGCTCAGGTAATTTTTCAGATTCCTTAAGACCATCTGGAAGTTTGATGCCACAAACTGTACCATTTTCATTATAACTTTTCCAACCAGAACCTGTTATATATCCTCTAACAACACATTCCACAGGAACCATTTTTAACTTTTTAACAAGCATACTTCTATCTTTAAATTCCTCAGTTTGAAATTCTTTAGGAAATTCCTCAAATTTAGTTGTAATTATATGGTTTGGAATAATATCTTTTACAAAATCAAACCAAAATTCAGAAATCTTATTTAAAATTTTTCCTTTGTCAGGCACAATAGCTGGTAGAATAACATCAAAAGCTGATATTCTATCAGATACAACCATCATAAGGCTATTTTCATCTGCCTCATAAATTTCACGAACTTTACCGCTACTTATTTTTTTCATAATAACCTCCATCCAAGCAATTATTGCTCTAGTAAATATAATCAATTATTTATAAACTACATGTTTTTAATATACTCATCATACCCAAGCTCTTGAAGCTTTTCATTTTTCTTAAGTACAGCATCATTTAAAGAAGCTTTGTAATCACATATTTTTTGATATAGTTCATCATTTCCAACAGAAAGAATAGTTGCAGCAAGTATCCCTGCATTCTTTGCTCCATTTATAGCAACTGTTGCAACAGGTATTCCAGATGGCATTTGAACTATTGAATATAATGAATCTAATCCATTTAAAGTTTTAGACATAATTGGAACTCCTATAACAGGACATGGAACTTGTGCTGCAAAAACACCAGGTAGATGGGCAGCACCTCCTGCACCAGCAATAATAACTTTAATTTTTCTTTCCTTTAAGCTTTTAGCATAATCCATTGCTGCCTCTGGACATCTGTGAACAGAAAGAACAGTTACTTCATAAGAAATTCCCATTTGGTCTAAAAATTTAGCAGCATCTTTCATTATAGGTAAATCAGAATCGCTTCCCATAATAATAGCGACTTGAGCATCTTTTTTCATAAAAACCTCCTAAAAATATAGATTTTGTTATTTAATATTTGAATTATTAACAAAAGATTTTAAAACTTCAATTAACTGAATTTTTTCAGCATTCTGAACTCTTGCAGCAAGTTCCTCTGGAGTATCAGTAGGAAGCACCTTTATGGCTGTTTGCATTATAGTTGGTCCTCTATCAT
The DNA here is from genome assembly GCA_947641575.1 of uncultured Clostridium sp. Lineage (GTDB taxonomy): Bacteria > Bacillota > Clostridia > TANB77 > CAG-508 > JAAWPK01. The sequence goes on along the minus strand of CANRQN010000027.1, from coordinate 3,865 downwards.
ATTCAGAATTTACATAGTGAAGAGTTACACCACTGCATGTTTCTTTTGCTGCAATAACAGCTCTATGAACATTCATACCATACATACCTTTTCCACCATATTTTGGAAGTAGGGCAGGATGGGTATTAATAATTGTATATTTAGAAATAAGCCTTTTTCCAATGAGTTTGAGGTAACCTGCAAGAACAATTAAATTTATATCTATTTTTGATAAAACACTATCAAGTTCTTCATCCATCTTGTCTGCATCCTTTTCCTTAATAATATAAGTTGGAATATTTGCTTTTTTAGCTCTATCTATTGCGAAAGCTTTTGGATTATTTGAAACAACAAGCGAAATATTTGCTTCTAGTTTTTTTTCAGAAATTGCATCAATAACACTTTGAAGTGTAGTGCCATTTCCTGATGCAAAAATGACTAAATTATACATATAAGACTTCCTCCATTTGATGAATACGCAATTTTCACGTAATGGACAAAGTGTTTTGGATATCTTTGCCCGTCCGAAGGACTGCGTTCAGCAATTTTAATTAATAAAGTTTTTAATTTTATCAATTAAAATTATAATACGAAAAATGTCAAAAGTCAACAAAAATAAGGGAATACAGGCGAATAAATTTTATTAGTCTTAAGAATCAAAAAAATGGAAAACAGGTATAATTCCTATTTTCCATTAATATATATTCTTTTAGTTTCTGTATTTAATCTGAACAATAATCTTAGCTTAGTAATTAATCTTGTAATAAAATTTGATTTTATAACTGCTAAAGATGTAATTTCTGTCATATCAAGCTCATATCTTTTTTCAAGTTCCATCATTTTATCTACGTAATATTCATTATAAAAATTATCATATTCATAATAACCAATTAAATTTTTAAATAAGTACAATTTGTTTCTATAATTTTCTATTGCTCTTGGCGTGTAAGCTAAATTTATACTATTATCAAAGTAAGATGTTAGAATTAATTTTTGTGTATTTAAAAATAATTCTTTAATTTTTGCTTTTTTAGTTTCAATTTCCTTTACAATCTTATTTACAAAATCCTCATCAATACCTACATCTTCTAAAGCATCGTAAAGAGTTTCTAATTTACTTTGAGTCTCTACTAATAAATCAATATTCTTTTGAATTGTGAAAAAGTCCTTCTCAGAAGTAAGAGAAATGTATTCATCTCTAAAATTGTTATTAGAATGAAGTGTACTATCAAAAAGCACATCTTCTCCAACAACATAAGCCATTTGTTTTACAAGTGCACATTCTAAAGGATAGTACATAGGAGTATTGGTTTGCAAATTTATATCAAAATATTTTACATTTTCATATTCTAAGTTTGAAGCACTAGCAGCCATAAGCTGAACAGCAGCTTCATTTAAACCTACACCTGGAAGAGAACCGTCAGTATAATCGCAAAGTCCAAGCTTTATTATATTATTTCTTTTGTCACGTTTTTCTTGTAAGTAATGTATACATTCATGAATTGCAACATCTGTTAAATGGCTTAAATCTAAGTTGCAGTCAAAATATATAGATTTGTTTCTTGCAAAATATTTTGCTGAAATTCCGATTAGGAAGTTTGGCAAAATACATATTAAGTCTGGAGATATTTATAAAAAGCTCTTTTGAGTCTAAATTAAGATTAGGAAAACTGCTTGACAAAATCCCCGCAATTTGTGTTGCCAAATTGTTTATAGTTAGAGTGTCAAGTGCATTTACTATTTCAATTCCTTCTTTCTTTAAAACTCTTTTTATGTTCAAAGTTTTTTCCTCCTTAGTATAATAGCAATTCACATTATACTATATAAGTTTTACATAAGAATAACAAATACATTACATTTGTGTTACAAATTAAAAAATAAGGAATAATGCATTTTAGATGGCAAGGATTTAAAGATTTGTCGAAAAATGTCTGGTGATTTTTATTGACATATTTTGAAGATTATTGTATAAATTTAATATCTTAAAATTATTAAAATCTATAAATCTTATGGTAAGGCAAAATAATATCTATAGGCAGTTCGCCTAGAATATACCACAAACAAATATAAAATAAAAAATATTGCAATGGAGGAATAATTATATGGGTGAAAATGAAATTATTAAACAGGCGGAAAAAACATTTGAAGAAATCAAACATATTGATGAAAACGAAAATGAGTATTGGTATGCAAGAGAACTTATGGTAGCATTGGGATATAAAAGTTGGAGATATTTTGATGCAGTAATAGAAAAAGCAAAGATATCTTAAAAAATAGTGAAATAAGCAATTTCTACGATTTTGTTGCTAACAACAAAATCGTAGAAGCAGGCGCTACCAACAAGTTTATTAAAGATTACATATTATCAAGATATGCTTGCTATCTTATAGCACAAAACTCAAATCCAAGACTAAAAATAGTTGCTCTTGCTCAAACATACTTTGCAGTACAAACAAGAAAGCAAGAATTAACTGAAAAAGAATATAGTTTATTAAGTGAGGATGAGAAAAGACTCTATCAAAGAAATTTAATCAGAAAAGGAAATTATTCACTTAATCAGATAGCAAAAAAATCAGGAGTTAAAAATTTTGACAAATTCCATAACGCAGGTTATAAAGGATTATATAATGGGGAAAATGCTGATGATATTGCAAAAAGAAAAGGCTTAAGATACAGAGAGGATATTTTGGATAATATGTGTAGTGAAGAATTAGGAGCTAATATATTTCGCATTACTCAAGCAGAAGCTAAATTAAAAAAAGATAAGATAGAAACAGAAAGAGAAGCTTGCAAAACACATAATAAAGTTGGAAAAGCAGTAAGAGATACTATAAAAAGATTAGATGGAACAATGCCAGAAAATTTACCAACGCCGAATAAAAGTTTAAAAGAGTTAGAAAAGGATAAGAAGAAACAACTAAATAAATAGGAGAAAACCATTTCTGATTTTCTCCCAAAAGAGCTATTTTACAACAATATTATAAATCTTACCTTTGATATAAATTTCTTTAACAACTTGCTTTCCATCTAACAAGTGTGAAATCTTTTCGTGAACAAGAGATTTAATCTCATCTTCTCCCATATCAAGAGAAATCATAACAGTTCCTTTTAGCTTTCCATTTACTTGAATAGGAAGCTCTACTTCGTCATCAACAGTAAGTTTTTCATCAAATGTAGGCCAAGAAGATTCTGCAATTGTCTTATCATTTCCTATTTTCTCAAATAATTCTTCAGTAATGTGAGGTGCTATAGGATTTAGAAGAATTAAGAAAGCACTAAGTTCAGCTTTATTAATTTTCTTTAATCTATAAAATTCATTAACCATAGTCATAAAAGTAGAAACAGCTGTATTAAATTTCATAGATTCGTAGTCAGAAGATATCTTCTTAATAGCTTTATGCATCATTTTTTCAAAATCAGGAGAATAGGTATCTCCATCAGTTAAAATATCAGAGAGATTCCAAACTCTTTCTAAAAATTTACTGCAACCACGTAAACTTTCCATAGACCAAGGAGTAGACTGGTCAAAAGGACCAATAAACATTTCATAAGTTCTAAATGTATCTGCACCAAACTCATCAACAATATCATCAGGGTTTACAACATTACCTTTAGATTTAGACATTTTCTCTCCATTATTTCCTAAAATCATACCATGAGAAGTACGCTTAGCATATGGTTCCTTAGTAGAAACAACACCAATATCATATAGAAACTTATGCCAAAATCTTGAATAAAGTAGGTGAAGGGTAGTGTGCTCCATACCACCATTATACCAGTCAATAGGACCCCAGTAGTCTACAGCTTCTTTTGAAGCAAAAGCGGTTTCATTATGAGGATCCATATAACGTAAGAAATACCAAGAAGAACCAGCCCATTGAGGCAT
>CANRQN010000026.1 GCA_947641575.1 uncultured Clostridium sp. | reverse complement strand
ATATAAAATGAAGAAAAAATGAGATATTGAAAGAAATTGTTAGAAAAATAGATAGCGAGGTGAGAGCCATTAACAAAATAGAAGAAATAACAAGAACAATGCTTATATCTTTAGTAGATAAGATAGAAATATCAGAGAATAAAGAAATAACTATATATTATAAATTCAATATTTTAAATATGGAAAATGAAAATAAATTACGAAATGTTGGCTAAATTAAAAAATAGTCATAACGGAATATTATAATTCTAGATAATGCAATAAGAAAACAAGAAAAACAAGCATCTAATTTTATTTTTGATATAACTAATACAATTATGAACGATAATGAGATAATTAAACAGATAGAAAATATTTATAAATCAGTACATAGAGAATGGGTAAAAAATGTTATAATTATAAGAAATAGTGAAATAATGAAAATATACACTAGAAATAATGAAGAGATTGACTCCAGCACAGAGGTGCCAGAACCAATCTCAAATAATTAATTATTAATATAATTATACAATAAAATATATTAATAATAAATAGTTTATGCAAAAATATTAAAATTATAAAAACCGTGAGCCCCAGGTGGAGCTCACGGTTTTTGAAACACCAGTGCTAGCCATTCATTTTTGCCACTCCTTTCTGGTTAGTTTCAATACTTGCCGGGGCTATTGCCCTAGACTTACACATTATAACACATTTACATAACAAATGCAAAAAAATATAAAAAAGTCCAAAAAAATTCTCTAAATAAATTGACATTTTTTTCATTTTGGGAGATAATATATTAAGTTACAAAAGATTTTATGATATACAAGGGAGGAAAAAAGGAATGTATTTATTCAACAAAATAACAGTAAATCCACAATTACCAAAAAGAATAGAAAAATTATCAATTATAGCAAATAATTTATGGTGGTCATGGAATTCAGAATTCCTAAGACTATTTAAAACAATTGATATAGATTTATGGGAAAATATAGGCAAAAACCCTGTTAAATTCTTAAAATTAGTACCACAAGAAAAACTAGAAGAATACTCTAAAAATAATGAATTCTTAAAAGAATATGATAGAGTAGTATCAAATTTTGAATCTTATATGAATAGTAAAAACACTCTATTTTCAAAGAAATTTCCAGAAAATAAAAATGATTTAATAGCATACTTCTCAGCTGAATATGGACTAGATGAAGTAATGCAAATATATTCAGGCGGTCTTGGAATATTATCAGGGGATCACTTAAAAGCTGCAAGTGATTTAGGTATTCCATTAGTTGGTGTTGGACTTTTATATAAAAAAGGATACTTCCATCAAGTAATAAATCCTGGGGGAAGACAAGAAAATGTATATAGAGATATAGAACTTGAAAACCTTCCTATGACACCTGTTAAAAATGAATATGGAGATGACTTAATAATAGAGTCAAGAATACAAAGAAAAAGATTATTCTTAAAGGCATGGCAAGTAAATGTAGGAAGAGTAAAACTATATTTATTAGATTCAGACATAGATGAAAATTTAGATCCAGATTTTAGAGAAATAACAAAATATTTATATGGCGGGGACCAAGAAACAAGAATAAGACAAGAAATAGTACTTGGAATGGCAGGAACAAATCTATTAAATTCATTAAAGCTAAAACCTACTGTATATCACATGAATGAAGGGCATTCTGCATTCATGTTATTAGAACTTGCAAGAGAATTAGTGGAAGAAAAAAAGATATCATTTAGAAATGCAATAAGTATAGTATCATCAAAGACAGTATTTACAACACATACACCAGTACCAGCAGGAAATGATATATTCCCAATAGAATTAATGGAAAAATATTTTAAAAACTTCTGGCCAAGACTTGGAATAGAAAGAGAAGAATTTTTAAGACTTGGAATGAATCCAAAAGAAGAACTAGAACCAGGATTTAATATGGGAATATTTGCTCTTAAAATTGCAGGAAAGAAAAACGGTGTAAGTAAATTACATGGTGGAGTATCAAGAGAATTATTTGGAGATATTTGGCCTGATATTTCTGCAAATGAATCTCCAATAGGACATGTAACAAACGGTATACATACTTGCACTTGGCTTGCACCATCAATGAAACAACTTTATAACAAATATCTAGCTCCATATTGGCAAGATAATATTCACCTAGAACATACTTGGGACAGGATTAAAAATATTCCAAACAAAGAACTTTGGAATGCTCATCTTGAAAGAAAAGTAAAGCTATTACAATTAGTTAGAAAAAATACAATTGACAGACTAAGAAGAAACGGAATGAGATATGAAGAAATAATGGATATAGTATCAAAACTTGATCCAAATGTATTAACAATAGGATTTGCAAGAAGATTTGCAACATATAAAAGAGGAACATTAATATTTAGAGATTTAGAGAGAATAACAGAAATTTTAAATAATAGTGGAACTCCAGTACAATTAATATTTGCAGGAAAAGCACATCCAAGAGATGTTGAAGGGCAAGATTTAATTAGGCAAATACATGAGATATCAATGAAACCACAATTTAAAGGAAAAATCTTCTTTTTAGAAGACTATGATATTGGAATGTCAAGATACTTAATAAGTGGTGTAGATGTATGGCTAAACAACCCAAGAAGACCAATGGAGGCATCAGGAACAAGTGGTCAAAAGGCATCAGTAAATGGAGTTTTAAACTTTAGTATACTAGATGGATGGTGGGTAGAAGGATATAATAAAGAAAATGGATGGATAATAGGACAGAACAAAGACTATGATTCATACGAAGTACAAGACAATGAAGATTCTCAAAGCATATATGATGCATTAGAAAACAAAATAATACCAGCTTATTATAATAGAATGAATGGAGAAAATTTCTCAAATGAATGGGTAGAACTTATGAAAAATTCTATTACCTCTACTGGCTGGCAATATAGTACAGCAAGAATGCTTATGGATTACACAGAAAAAATGTATTTACCTCTTTGTAATTTATATAACAAATATTATTCAGACTTAGAAAATGTCATAAGATTAAATGAATGGATAGATGACTTAAAAAATAGATGGGACAATATAACAATCAAACAATTAGACAACTTAAATAATGTTGTAATAGATGCTGGAAACAATATAGAAGTTAAGTGCCAAGTAGACCTTCAAAATATTAATAAAAGTAATATTTCTGTACAAGTTTACTCAGGAAAAGTTTTGGAGAATGGAACTTTAGAAGATATTCAAATAAAAGAAATGGAAGAAGATAGCAAAAATCCAAATGTATATAGAGCAAAAATTATGCTAAGGACAGGAGGAGATTATGGATATACATTTAGGGTAATGCCAAAACATGAAATGGTACTTGAATCACAAAACTTAAATCTAGTAAAATGGATTACAGAAGATATGCAAAGAAAAGAAGAAAAAGATGTGAAAAATGAAATAGAAGAACAAATAAATTAAAGAAAATGTAAGGGCGATGTTGGCATCGCCCATTCTCTAACAGCTTTACTAAATATTAATAAAAAACACAATAATTTTCTATAAAGTATTGCAAAAAGTATAAAAAAACATATATAATATATAATATTGATTAAATTAAAATACATAAAAGTAAATACATAAACAAATGAAAAAGGAGGTGTAGATATGCCAGTTATAGATTTAACACAGCCATTAGTAATACTACTTTGTATAGCCTCTATAATTTGTGCAATTTACTTAGGACGCGAAATTAAAAGAGCTATTGTTCCAGCTATAGCATTAGTAATATGTATAGCATTACTTATAACTCATACTTTACAATTATTTATATTTGGGGAAAGTTACCAAGGATATGAAAGTATACTTTCAATGTCAATGATTTATGACTTTGGATTTGTATTAGTTACTTATCTTTCATATCTATGGATTGATGATATAGAATCAAAACATAGAAATAAGAAGAGTATTGATAATAGTTTGGATTGGTTCTGGAGCAAAGTAGTTTGAACAATAATCGCCATTTGGCGTTGTTACTGCTCGTTCAAAAAGAGCTCAATGTACATTAGTACACCTCGCTCTTCTTTGAACTCGCGCACCTAGCCAAATAACAATTCTTGTTCCAACCATAGACTAATTTTCACCTCAGCAATAGATATTTACAATAAGGGGGAGACTAATTTGGAGAAAAATAAATTTTATATTACAACACCAATATATTATCCAAGTGGAAAATTCCATATAGGTACAGCGTATACAACTGTACTTGCAGATACAATTAAAAGATACAAAGAACTTAGAGGCTTTGATGCAAGACTGCTTACAGGACTTGATGAACATGGTCAAAAAATTCAAGAAGTTGCAGAAAAAGAAGGGAAAACACCTCAAGATCATGTAGATAATGTAGCTGAATACGCAAAGAATCTTTGGAAATTAATGGATATTAGATATGACGACTTTATTCGTACAACAGAAGATAGACATGTAAAACAAGTAGAAAAAATATTTGATAAACTAATGGAAAATGGCGATATATATAAAGGTGAATATGAAGGATGGTACTGTACCCCTTGTGAAACATATTTTACAGAAACACAATTAAACGAACGGCAAATGTCCAGATTGTGGCAGAGAAGTAAAAAGAATGAAAGAAGAAGCGTATTTCTTTAACATGAAGAAATACACAGATAGACTAGTAAAATTTTATGAAGAAAATCCAAATTTCATTGAACCAGACTTTAGAAAAAATGAATTATTTAATAATTTTATAAAACCAGGATTAGAAGACTTGTGTGTTACAAGAACAAGTTTTGATTGGGGAGTAAAAGTAAAAAAAGATCCAAAACATGTTATATATGTTTGGTTAGATGCACTTACTAATTATATAACAGCTTTAGGATATGACACAGAGGATGATACACTATTTAAAAAATATTGGCCAGCAGATATTCAAATAGTTGGAAAAGACATAATAAGATTTCATGCTATATATTGGCCAATATTCTTAATGGCACTAGATTTACCACTTCCAAAGAAAATATATGCACATGGATTTATAATGATGAAAGACCGGAAAAATGTCAAAATCAAAAGGAAATGTTGTATATCCAGAAATGCTTATTGAAAGATATGGGTTGGATAGCACAAGATATTTCCTACTTAGAGAATTTTCATTTGGACAAGATGCAGTATTTTCACCAGAAGGATTTATAGAAAGATTTAATTTTGATTTATGTAATGACTTAGGAAATCTTTTAAATAGAACAATAGGAATGATAAATAAGTATTTTGGAGGTGCGATTCCAAAATATAAAGGTCAAATAAATGGATCAGACAAAACTTTAGAAGAAGAAACAATAAAAAGGATAAAATCTGTAGAAGAACAATTTGAGAGTTATCATATAAATACAGCCTTAGAAGAAATATGGAAGATTATTTCTATGACAAATAAATATATTGATGAAACATCCCCTTGGGTTTTAGTTAAAGAAGATAAAACAGAAGAACTAGAATCTGTAATGTATCATCTAACAGAGAATCTAAGAAAAGTCGCAATAATGCTAAAACCTGTAATGGAAGAAACATCTAATAAAATATTGGAACAGTTAGGAATAGAAGACAAAGAGTTAATTTCTTGGGAAACGCTTGAGAAATATGACTTGTTAAAAGAAAATATTAAAGTTATAGAAAAAGGAGAACCACTTTTTGTAAGACTTGATATGGAAGAAGAAGTTAATGCGATAAAAGAAAGAATGAAAAAATAGAAGATATTATTACAGTACATGAATATTAAAGTTATTTGATATTCATGTACTGTTATGTTTAATATATGGAAAAATCTTAAAAGAAAGGTGTTGGAAATGGGAAAATTAATTGTAATAGATGGAACTGATGGTAGCGGAAAAGAGACGCAAATGAAAATCCTAGAAGAAAATCTTAAAAAAAATGATATAGAATATAGAAAGGTAAGTTTTCCAAACTATGATTCTCCATCTTCTAGTTTAGTAAAAATGTATCTAAGTGGGGAATTTGGAGAAAATGCAAAAGAAGTTAGTCCGTATGTAGCCTCAAGCTTTTTTGCAGTAGATAGATATGCAACGTACAAGAAAGAATTAGAAGAATATTATGAAAATCGGAGGATTAATATTAGCAGACAGGTATACAACTGCTAACATGGTACATCAGGCAGGTAAAATAGAAAATAGAGAAGAACGCAAAAAGTTTTTAGATTGGTTATGGGATTTAGAATTTAATATATATAAAATTCCAAAACCTGACAAAGTATTTTTCTTAAATATGCCAATAGATTATGTAGAAAAGTTAATAAAAAATAGGAAAAATAAATTTGATGAAAATGCAAAAAAAGATATACATGAAAGTGATGAAAATCATTTGATTGATAGCTATAATGCAGCATGTGGAGTAGCAAAAGACTATAATTGGAGTGAAATAAAATGCATTAGAGATGGAATTTTAAGAACAAGAGAAGATATAGGAAATGAAATATTTGAAATTGTAAAGGAAATATTATGAAAATAGGTTTTTTTGGAGGTTCTTTTAATCCGCCAACAAAGGCACATATAAGTTTAGCAAAAAAAGCATTAAAGATTTGTAAACTAGATAAAGTAATATTTGTACCAATGGGAGATAGCTATGAAAAAGAGGAACTTGAAAAAGCAGAAGATAGATATAATATGCTAAAAATTGTTTGCAAACAAGAAGAAGGATTAGAAGTATCAGATTTAGAAATAGAGAAAAAAGAAAAAATGCATGCAATAGATGCATTTAGGTTAATAGAAAAAATATATCCAAATGATGAGAAGTATTACATAATTGGAGCTGATAATTTTATAAATTTACTTGATTGGAAAGATAGTGAAGAATTGATAAAAAGATATAAATATATTGTTCTAGAAAGAGCAGAAATAGACATAAAAACATACATTGAAGAAAATCTTCAAAAACATATGAAATATATATGGATTATAAAAAATGAAGAACATAAAAAATGCAGTTCAAGTTTATTTAGGCAGGGATTAAGTAAAGATATGATAGATAGAGAAGTGCTTGCTTATATAGAAGAGAAAGGGCTATTTAAATAAAAATTTTGTAACAATTCAGAGGTTGCTTAGAATGCTCAATTGAATATTTTCAAAAAAATTATATAAATTTTAAAAAAGTTAACAAAAACTTAATTTTTTATGATACAATAATAAAAATCATATCGAATTGAAAGGAAGGGTAAAATATGGAGGGCGTAAAATATAAACGTGTTCTATTAAAGCTAAGTGGAGAGGCACTTGCAGGAGACAACAAAACAGGAGTATATGCAGAAGTAATAGGAAAAATATGTGATGAAATAAAAAAAGTAGTAGAAATGGGAGTACAAGTTGGAATAGTAGTAGGGGGAGGAAACTTCTGGAGAGGTAGATATGGACACCAAATGGAAAGAACAACATCAGACTATATGGGAATGCTTGCAACCTCAATGAACGGACTAGCACTTCAAGATACGTTAGAAGCTAGAGGAATAAAAACAAGATTACAAACAGCAATTGAAATGAGACAAATTGCAGAACCATACATAAAAAGAAAAGCAATAAAACATCTAGAAAATGGAAGGGTAGTAATATTTGCATGTGGTACAGGTAACCCATACTTTACAACAGATACAGCAGCAGCACTTAGGGCTGCTGAAATAGATGCAGAAGTAATACTTCTTGCAAAAACAATAGATGGAGTATATTCAGCAGATCCTAAATTGGATCCTAGTGCTGTTAAATATGATAAAATATCATATATAGATATATTAAATAGAGATTTAAAAGTAATGGATTCAACAGCGACATCTCTATGTAGAGATAACAATATTCCTCTTAGGGTGTTTGGAATTGCGCAGCCAGAAAATATAGTTAGAATTATTAGGGGTGAAAACATCGGCACAGTCGTTGAATAATTCGAAAGATAATTGCATTTGGCGTTGTTGCTGCTCGTTCAAAAACAATTCAATGTACACAAGTACACCTCATTGTTCTTTGAACTCACGCGCCTAGCCAAATAACAATTCTTTTTCGAATTATGGGATTAAAAGTAGGGGCGATTAGAAATCGCCCGCATACCACTGTGAATATGCTTCTTTGGCTCTTCGAAGAAATTAAATAATAAAGAAAGGATTTTAAATATGGATTTTAGTGAAATAGAAAATAGAATGGATAAAACAATTAGTGTTTTACAAGAAAATTTTTCAGAGGTAAGAGCAGGAAGAGCAAATCCTGCAATACTTAACAAAGTTAAGGTAGATTATTATGGAACACCAACTCCAATAAGTCAAGTTGCAGGAGTATCTGTACCAGAGGCAAGACTTATTGTGATTCAACCATGGGATATGAGCATTTTAAAAGAAATAGAAAAAGCAATACTTGCATCAGATATAGGAATCACTCCAAATAATGATGGGAAAGTTCTAAGACTAGCTTTTCCTGAATTAAATGAGGAGAGAAGAAAAGAAATTGCAAAAGACATAAAGAAAATGGCAGAAGAATCAAAAGTTGGAATACGCTCACTTAGAAGAGAAGGACTAGATAATGCAAAAAAAGAGCAAAAAGATGGAAATATAACAGAAGATGATTTAAGAAATGCAGAAACAGTAATTCAAAAATTGACAGACAAAAAAATAGAGAAAATAGATGAAATATTAGCAGCTAAAGAAAAAGAAATAATGAGCATATAATTAAAAAATGCATAGGAAAGGCAAAAATAATGGATTTCAAAGATGACCTAAAAAAATATGTAGATATTATAAATAAAAAGCTAGAAAAATATGTAGAATTTAAAAAGTGCCCAGAAGAAATGCTAAATGCATCAATGGAGTATAGTTTAATTAGCTCAGCAAAGAGGTTAAGACCAATACTAATGCTAGAAACATATAAACTATTTCACCAAGAATATGAAGTTGCGTTTCCATTTGCCATTTCAATGGAAATGATACATAATTTTTCACTTATACATGATGACTTGCCTGCAATAGATAATGATGATTTTAGGCATGGAAAACCAACAAACCATAAAAAATTTAATGAATCTACTGCAATACTTGCTGGAGATGCACTTTTAAATAGAGCATATATGATAATAAGTGAAGATATTTTAAATACAGAAAATGATGAATTAAAAACAAGAAAAATTAAGAGCTTTTATGAACTTAGTATAGGAGTAGACAGAATGATAGCAGGAGAGTATGTTGATACTGAGTTTGAAGGAAAAGAAATATCAAATGAGTATTTGGAATATATGCATAAAAATAAAACAGGAGCTCTTATAAAAGCATCAGTTAGAATAGGTGCTATACTTGCAGGAGCAAATGAAAAAGATTTAGAAAAACTTGACTTTTATGCAGGGAGTATAGGGCTTGGATTTCAAATAAAAGATGATATATTATCTGAAACTGGAGATGAAAAGATTTTAGGAAAGCCAGTTGGAAATGATAAGAAAAATGGCAAAGTTACTTTTGTTACTAAATATGGTTTAGAAAAAGCAAATGAAATTTTAGAAAATACAATAGAAAAAGGAATAAAAGAACTAGAAGAATATGGAAATAAAGCAGAATTTCTAAGAAAGCTTGCACTTTATATAAAAGACAGAGAGAAATAGAGCACTATTTTTGGAAGGAATGAGAAGAAAAATGAATGCAGTACCAAAACATATTGCAATAATAATGGATGGCAATAGAAGATGGGCAAAAGAACATGGTTTAAATACAAAATTAGGGCATAAAGAAGGTGCAGAAAATTTAAAAAGATTAACAAGACATGCAAACAAATTAGGAATAGAATATCTTACAGTTTATGCTTTTTCAACAGAGAATTGGAAAAGAAGTGAAGAAGAAGTTGGAGCCTTAATGCTTCTTTTTAAAAACTATCTAAATGACTTAGTTTCAGCTGTTGATACAGAAGATATAAGAGTAAAAATATTTGGACATATAGAAAGTCTTCCAAAAGCTTTGCAAGAAAGCATTTATAGAGCAATGGAAAAGACAAAATCTAATAAAGGTACTACACTTTGTATAGCTTTTAATTATGGTGGAAGAGATGAAATAACTAAAGCAGTTCGTGAAATTGCAGAAGATGTATGTAAAAATAAGATAGATATAAATGATATAAATGAAAACTTGATCACTAGTTATTTATATACAAAGGAAGAACCGGACCCTGACCTATTAATTAGAACAAGTGGAGAGATTAGACTAAGTAACTTTCTTCCATGGCAACTAGTTTATTCAGAGTTTATCTTTGTAGATAAATTCTGGCCGGATTTTTCAGAAAAGGATTTAGAAGAAGCAATAGATACATACGAAAAAAGAAATAGAAAATTTGGAGGAAAATAATTCTATGGATATAAAAAGAATTTTAACAACTGTTTTAGGCTTACCAGCTGTTATAGCTATTTTGATTTTTGGAAATACTATAATTATAGATATATTTTTTGGTATTATTGCATTTATTAGTATAAAAGAATTTTATGGAGCTTTTGAAAAGGGAAGAACAGCAAGACCAATAAAATGGATAGGATATCTAATTGCAGTAAGTATAGCAGTACTTAGAATGTTTCATTTAGAATCATCGCTTATTCCTGTAGATACAGAGATGATTAATATGATGTTTGCATTAGTTATATTTGCGCTATTTGTAGTATTTTTTCATATATTAAATTCAGGAATGAAGAGAAACAGCATAGATGCTGCTGTAACAATATTTGGAATCATATATATACCAGTACTTTTAATGTTTTTACCAATGATTAGAGCATCAAAAAATGGTATATTTATAGTGTGGTATGTAATAATATGTGGATGGTCAACAGATGTATTTGCATATTTAGCAGGAAAGTTTTTCGGAGAGAAGAAACATAAATTTAGTAAAATAAGTCCTAACAAGTCCATAGAAGGATGTGTTTTTGGAGCAATAGGAGCAATGATTATTTCTTTAATTTATACTGTTATTTGCAATACATATTTCTTTACAAATATATCATATATATATATTATACTTATATCATTAGTATTAAGCGCAATTGGTCAAGTAGGAGATTTTGCAGCATCTAGTATAAAAAGATATAACAATATTAAGGATTTTAGCAATTTGATTCCAGGACATGGTGGAATGATGGATAGAATAGATAGTATATTATTTATTGCACCAATTGCATATATATTGCTTATGAATATTTAAGTTTAAAATTGATTATATTTAAAACAGATAGTTTATATATTTAAATTATAACAATTTGAGAAAGGAATGTGAAAAGTAGTAGATGTTTGGTGTTTTAATTGCGATTATTAAAACTTTAGTAATGCTTGGAATTTTAGTAATTATACATGAAGGTGGACACTTTATTGTTGCTAAATTGTGTAAGATAAAGGTAAATGAGTTTTCAGTTGGATTTGGAAAAAGTATTTGGAGCAAAAATATAAAGGGTACAAAATATTCTGTACGCATAATACCTCTTGGTGGTTATGTAAGTATGGAGGGAGAAGATGAGCGTTCTGATGAGGAGGGTTCTTTCAGCAAAGCAAGTTTTTGGAAGAAGCTTTTAGTTGTCCTTGCAGGTCCGATAGTAAATATTGTTTTTGGACTTCTAATATATTTTATACTAGTCGCAGTAAAATATGGAGTGGAAGTTGCAGCAGTAAACACAGTAAATTTCTTAGGAGCACTTTTTGATAGTATAAAAGTTATAGTTACAGGTGGAGCAAGTATGGATGATCTAGCAGGACCAGTAGGAATTGCTAATATAGTATCTAAAACTTCAGGAATAGTTGATTTTATATATTTACTATCAGTAATATCTTTATCACTTGGAGTAACAAATTTACTCCCAATTCCACCACTAGATGGAGGAAAACTTTTAATTTATATAATAGAAGCTATAAAAAGAAAACCACTAAAAGAAGAAACTGTGCTCAGAATACAAATGCTTGGATTTATATTTATAATTGGACTTTCAGTTTTTGTTATGTATAATGATGTAACAAGGTTAATATAATTTTAGAAAGGTAATAAAAAATGAATGAAAAAATAGGAGTATTTTTATCAAGAATGCAGCCACTGCATATAGGTCATTTAGGAATGATAGATAAAGCCTTATCTGAAAACGATAAGGTTATAATTTTAATTGGAAGTTCAAATAAAAGAGGAACTATAAGAAACCCTATAGGAATAGAAATAAGACATGAAATATTAAAAGAAACATTAGAAGATAAATATGGAAAAGACTATGAAACTAAAATACAAGTAAAAGAACTCCCAGACTGGTCAGAAGAAACAGATATAGCTTCAAACTTAGAATGGGGAAGATATCTCTATTATAATATAGTAGAAATATCAGGAGAGAGAAATTTTTCTATGTATTTTTCGGACGAGCCTGAAATTATAGAAAATTGGTTTCAAGATGAAATAATTAGACCAAGAATAGAAATAAAAACATTTGAAAGAAATAATATGTTTGAAGCAGTATCTTCAACAAAAATAAGAAATGCATTTTTAGATGATGATAAAGAATATATAGAAAAAAGCGTGCCAAATGCAGTTATGAAAAGATATGATGAAATCCTGCAACAAATGCGACAAATGGGACGGTTCTCTTTGTCGCACTGAAACTCAAAAAAGGCAAAATTAAAAAATTATACTTTTAGCGCGACAAAGAGAACCGTCCCATTTGTCGCAGAAAGCGAGAAAAAATGAAAGTAACAGATTTTGATTATGAATTACCAGAAAGACTAATTGCACAAACTCCAATTCAAAAAAGAGATGAATCAAGACTTATGGTATTAAATAGAAACAAAAAAAGTATAGAGCATAAAATCTTTACAGATATAATAGATTATATAAATGAAGGCGATTGTTTAGTTATAAATGAAACAAAAGTAATTCCTGCAAGACTTTATGGAAAGAAGACAACAGGTGCAAATGTAGAATTTTTGCTTTTAAAAAGAATAGAAGGAGATGTATGGGAAAGTATTGTAAGACCAGGAAATAAACTAAAACCAGGAACAGTGGTAGAGTTTGGAAATGGAATCTTAAAAGCAGAAATTTTAGATATTATGGAGCAGGGGACAAGAAGAGTTAAATTTATATATAATGGAATCTTTAATGAAATATTAGATGAAATAGGACTTATGCCACTTCCACCATATATACATGAAGAGTTAAAAGAAAAGGATAGATATCAAACCATATATGCAAGACATGAGGGATCAGCAGCAGCACCAACTGCGGGACTTCACTTTACAAAAGAATTATTAGAAAAAATAGAAAGAAAAGGAATATCTATAGCTAAAGTAACTTTGCATGTTGGAATAGGAACTTTTAGACCAGTAAAAGAAGAAAATGTGGAAGAACATGAAATGCACTCAGAACATTTTTATATTAAAGAAGAGGATGTAAAGAAAATAAACGCAGCAAAGGAAAACGGCAAAAGGGTTATATCAGTTGGTACAACATCCTGTAGAGTTTTAGAAAGTATTGCAGATGAAAAAGGAAAAGTACATACATGTGAAGAAGACACAAGTATATACATATATCCAGGATATAAATTCAAATGTATCGACGGATTAATCACAAATTTCCATCTCCCAAAATCAACACTACTAATGCTCGTGTCAGCACTAGCTGGAAGAGAATATATACTAGAGGCATATAATGAAGCAGTAACAAAAGAGTATAGATTTTTCAGTTTTGGAGATGCAATGTTTATTAATTAAAATTTATTTTATAAAGTTTACAAAGTTCACAAGAAGAGCATATTTCAAATCTCTTATCAAAAATAAGTTTTAAAGTATTAATAAACTCATCGGACTTACCATCCATAAGATGAATAACAATTCTCTTTGGAGTTAAATTAAGAAGAGTATTTAAGGCATAATCATTAGCTGAAAATGTAATATCAGACAAATATTTTGCATTTAGATTCTCGTCTTCAAGAGGAATTACATTTCTATCTTTATCAAGTAAAATACTATCTCCTCCAAGGTAGATTAAATGAACAATAGGAGACTTTGGGGGAGTAAGGTTGACATACAGTTTTAGCATATTCACAAACTCTAAGTATTCTTTATCTGTTATATACTTATTTACAGATAAATCAATGATATAATCAAGATTTTTCATATAATTTGAAAGTCTAAAATTAACAAAACCCTCTAAAACAATTGACTTATTTTCTATTATATAATCAAGAACAGCACCATAAATAGAAAAGTAATTATCTTCGCTAGAAAGAATGTCACCTTCTATAAAGTCTTCAGCAATATTTATAATTTCTTTTTTCTCTCCAGAATTAAAATAGAAATAATTATATTCGAGTATTCTTTTAAGTAACTTTTTTTCATAAAAACTAATAATTGTATCAGTTAGTATAGCAGAAAGCTTATCATAAAAACAAACAGTATCAGATCCTTTATAATGAACAATAATATTTTTATATAACTTAAACTTATTATTAGATGTATAAACAGAATTAAGGTCCAATTTTAGAAGCTTTTCATTTAGAAATTCAAGAATTTCATCGTTGTTTATTTTAATACATAATGACTTCACAAAAAAAGACCTCCTTTTGAAAATTATTACTTAAATGTATTATCCCTCAAAAAAATCAGGTTTATACATTATCTTATTCAAAAGAAGTCTTTTGTGAGCATGTTTACAAATATATCTTATAATCAATCTCTGGAAAGATGCTATCCTTTTCTGATATATCTTCTAAAAATTCTTTATCAATTTTATTTTCTTTTAATTGGTCATAAAGTTTATTAAATCTTCCAACGTGGTTTTTAGTACGCATTTTAGCATAATCAACCATTGTACCATTAGTTATTATAAAATTCCAATCACTACTTTGAGCAAGTAAAACCTCCCTTGCACACTGATTTAAAGCAGAAATTTTTAATGGGTCATTTTCATCCCTAAAAATATAAGCAAGTTCACACATTTTATCAGCTAAATCATGTAAATGACGAACTGCATAATCATTAAGTTCATTAAGCCAAACTTCGCTATATCCGATTAGCTCCCCAGCTAGAACGGCAAGGAGAGCACTCTTGCATTTCAGGATATTTGTCAATATATTCACCAGGAGTTATTAGTTTAAAAGAAGAATTATCATAATAAATTTTCTTAAACAAAATATAAAGCCAATAAGGACCTTCATACCACCAATGACCAAAAAGTTCAGCATCATAAGGACACAAAACAATAGGAGGTGTTTGCATGTGTTTTGCAAGGTTTGTAATTTGAGTTTCCCTTGAATCAAAGAAATGACCTGCTTGTTTTTCAGCAGAATCCATAGCCCATCTTACATCATATAAATCTTTATTTTCAGTTTTTCCTGTAATTCTATGATATTTTATGCCAGTATTAACCCTAACACCATCATGAGCAATATATGGTTTGATGTATTCATAATCAGCATCATATCCAATATCTCTATAAAATTCACGATAATTATAATCACCTGGATAACCACAGACAGAACTCCAAACCTGCCTAGAAGATTCTAAATCTCTTCCAAAGGCTACAATTCCGCCAGGAGAGACGATAGGGGCAAAAGTACCATATACAGGAGCAGGGTTGGCATATAAAATACCATGGGATTCTGTTATAATATACTCAATTCCAAATTCCTTTAAATATTTATCAGCTTCTGGAACATACCCACATTCAGGGAGCCAAATTCCACGTGGTTTTCTACCTAGATATTTTTCATAAGTTTGTACTCCGTAAAGCAATTTGAGATTTTATTGCCTTTTCATTAACATATAGAATAGGAAAATATCCATGTGTTGCTCCGACAAGTTATAATTTCTAGCACACCAATATCTTGAAAATGCTTAAATCCTTCAATAATATTAGAGTTATATACATCTTTAAAAATATGTAAATCATTAGAATATCTATTTAAGTAATATTTAGATAGATTATTAAGTCTTTCATTATCTTTAGTTCTAATAACTTCTTTTTTGCATAGTTCAATATGTTTAATTAGATATTTTGTATATTTTTTTTGAAGAAGAGGGCTTGCAAGCATAGAAAGAAGAGGGGGAGTAAGTGACATTGTAATTCTAAAATCAACTTTTTCCTCCTCTAATTTTTTAAAATTCATAAGTAATGGAATATATGTTTCAGATATTGCTTCAAAAAGCCATTCTTCTTCTAAATAATTATCACTTTCAGGGTGGTGAATAAAAGGTAAATGTGCATGTAATACAAAGCTTACATATCCTTTTGGATTATTCTTCATTTGTTTTCTCTCTTTCTATTTTTTCTTTATAGCTATTTATTTAAATAAAACTCACCAGAAGATGGGTTTGTAAGCTCATTTAATAGTTCATCACTATATAGAGCACTATATACATCATAAATATTTCCATATAATTTGTCCATATCATTAATAAATCTTAAACTTCCAAAATCTTTAGAAGAAAGAGAATTTGTCTTAACATTTTTAAATAAAACATTTCCTAAATTAGTATTTTCAAATAAAATATGGTCATTTGGTGAAACAATACCATTTGAAGAATTAATGAATATATATTCACCATGGTTTGAGAAATATTTTCTACCAAGTTCAATAACATAGTCACAATTTGGTTCTTGAGTTCTTATATACCAACTATTTGCAAAATCATTAATATCTACTTCAAAAGAATAATTATGAGTTATATTGTGAACAATAAGAACAGGTTTTGTTTCATAAAAGAAATTCTCACCATGTTTTGATATTAAAGTATCTCTATCATTATCAGAAATATCCCAATAAACAAATAGAGTAGTTGGTGTTTGAGCAAGAATTTTAACAATAGTTTTATTATATCTATAAGGTAAATCATAATATTCTGCAAGCATAGGCTTAGCAGTGATTGTATCTACTATTTTAGAAGCTTTTTTTGAAGTAGAAGTTTTTTTAGAAGCTTTATTGTTAGAAGGTAATTTTGATTTTTTTACAGTTGTTTTAACTTCTGTTTTAATTACTTTAACCTCATTTTTAGTAGGTTTATTTTTTTCATTTTTACTACTAGATTCTTTAGTAGTTTTCTTAGTTTCTGTTTTTGCACTAACTTTTTTAGAAGGTGCAACTTTTTTTGCAACATCTTTTTTATCTGTAATTTTTTTTACTTTTGGAACTTCTTGTTTTTCCTTCTTTACTTCTTTTTTTACTTCATCTTTTGCCATTAAAACTTCCTCCTTTGTAAATAACATCTTATATCATATATCAAAAAACAAATAAATTCAATACAATTCTTAAATAAATATTAAAAACTTGCAAAAAAAAACACCATATGTTATAATAACTTTCGAGTAAAGCATATAAACGATACAGTCAAAATCAAAAATAGATTTTGACCTTAAAAACTTGAGTTTTAAAAAAATTGATAAAGGAACGTGAAAGAATGGCAAAATCAATAGAATTTGGAATTGGGTTTTTAACAGGAAGAACTAATATATGTAACATTATAAATAACTGCTATAAAGACATGATAGAACAATTTAAAGATTACCCAGAACCAGTAAATTTAACTATTTTTATATTATATGATTTAGAATATGAGCATACAAAAAGAGAAGAATTTTATAAACTAAAAGATGATGTTTACAAAAAGATACACATAAAATATATAACACCAGAAGATATAGAAGAGGAAAAGAAAATATTAAGATCGAGATATAAACTTACAAAAAATGAAGTAAACTTATTCTTAGGTTGTGGATATGGAAAAGCAAGAAATGCCATAATGTATTTTGCATTAAAAAGAAAAATAGATTACTTACTATTTTGGGATGATGATGAATACCCTTATGCAAATATCAAAGGAGAAGATGGAAGCATAATCTGGAAAAAACAAAATAATTTATTAGAGCACTTAAATGTTATTAGATATTCAGATGTAACCAAGGGACATAGATGTGGAAATATGTCACCAGTTCCACCTATTGACTTTAAGGGTGATGAACAGAAAGAACAGTATTTTAAGGAATATATAGATGCTGTTAGTAATGAAGCAGTAACATGGGAAACAGTAAAAAAATATATGAATTCAGATAATACAATGGCATTTGCAGAAAAAGATATAACAGAAGGAAAAGACAAGATAGTATTAAAACATGTAGGACTTAAAAATTGGTTACTTGGTTCAGGAATCTGTATAAATTTAACACATATAGAAAAAATACCAGCATTCTACAATCCTCCTTTTGCAAGAGGGGAAGATGCATTTTTCTGCACATTACTTACAGAAGCAAAAGTTGTACAAGTTCCAACTTACCACTTCCATGATACTTTTCTAAAATATACAGGAATAGTTAAAGGTAAATTCCCAAAAAGATTTGAAGAAGTTTCAGCAGATGATGTTAGTGTAGGAGAAAGATTTTTAAAAGCATCAATTGGTTGGACAAAATATAAACCTTTACTTATGTATATAATGCAAAGAAATACATATTTAAGAGATATAGAAATTGCAAAAGAAAAACTAAGAAATAGTATAGAGAAAATAAATGAAATGTTTCCAAATAATGATTTTTTATGCTTAGTTGGAGAACTTGAGAAATATGATGAAGATGTGCAAATTCACTATAAAGAATATCTAAAAGTTAATGAAGTTTGGAATAGAATAAAAGGATATATGAAAGAAGAATAAAAAGGGTGCCCCAAGGAGCACTACCAACAAGGACAATTATTGGTATGTGCTCCATTACTTTAAAATAGTACAGAATTTACATCAAAGTGAGTATTTACTTTGTATATTGTGCCGTTTATTTCTTTTTCAAAGTTCAACTTTTGCTCATTACAATAGTTATCCCTAAAATATTGTAATCTTTCTTCTTTAGTCATTTTACTTAATTTTTCGTAATATTCTTTTTTTAGATTTTCTACATATTCATATTCTTCATTTGTTAACTCTAATCTATAAACTATATTATCTTGCATCTCTGTCAGTCCTCCTTTTCTTATACTCAGGAGAGTTCTTTAATTTTTGCTTTTCAA
Organism: uncultured Clostridium sp.; assembly: GCA_947641575.1. Lineage (GTDB taxonomy): Bacteria > Bacillota > Clostridia > TANB77 > CAG-508 > JAAWPK01. Next base: position 390 of record CANRQN010000026.1, on the reverse strand, counting down.
GTTTAGCTTGTCCACAAGCTTTTCTTTCAGCTTGTATTTTTTCTTGTTCTATTCGTTGTCTTTCTAATTCAGCTTGTTTTTCTTTATCAAATAGGCTTTTAAAGAAATTTGTAACTTTTTGAGGTGCAAGTTTAATAGCATGAAAGTAATCTTTTGTTTTTTCTACTATATCATCATATAGAGATTTCCATTTATCTACTGCATTTCTTAAATTATCAATTCTACTATTAAGCTCATAAATTTCTTTATCTGCAACAATTCCCTTTTTAGCGTATTCAGTTAAATTCTCATAATCTTCTTGCTCTAATTCAATCTTTTTAGAAAACCTTTTTTGTTTTCCTAAATTTGAAATATCTTCAATTTGCTTATCATATTTCATATAAGAATTAT
>CANRQN010000025.1 GCA_947641575.1 uncultured Clostridium sp. | reverse complement strand
TCTATTACTGCTCCTGTTATTACATTTTTTATTTTTGTTCTAACAAAAGCTGCTCCTTTTCCTGGTTTTACATGTTGAAATTCTACTACCTTAAATACTTGTGAATCTAATTCAAATGTTGTTCCATTTCTTAAGTCCCCTGCCATATATACTTCTGCCATAATTATTTCCTCCTTAATTTTTTTATCTCTTTTAATTAATTCTTATATATTTTATACTATTTTTAAGATAAAATCAATACTCTAAGGCTTATTTTGTAAATTCCTTTAATTTATTATATCTTTTTTTCAAAAAAGTATGTATTTCTTTATTATTTTATGTTAAAATATTTTTGTTTATAATAATTTTGCCACTTTAGCTCAGTTGGTAGAGCAACAGATTCGTAACCTGTAGGTCGGCGGTTCGATTCCGCCAAGTGGCTCCACCTAAGTAGAATTAATTGTAATACAAAAAACAAAGAGAAATTGTAGTTAAATCCCCTTTGTTTTGAATTCAAAAAAATTTATTAATTGTATCATAGCTTTATTGCATATTTTGTTTTAACATCCATAATTTTGAAGTATAATTTTCGATTAAATCATCCATCATAGCTGATGTTTTATGTTCTCCTTCCGTATCTGCTACATTTTTTATATTTTTTGTATCTTGCAATAACTTTGTATAATCTTTTATCAATTCATTATACACTAGTGTAGAATCTACTTTTTTGTTTTCAGCTTCTGTTATTTTTGTTGTATTTAAATAATCTTTTAGGGTTCCTAATGGCTGTCCATCTAATGCCAAAATATGCTCTGCAATTTCATCTATTTGGCTATTTAATTCTGTATAGTATTCCTCTAGTTTCGGATGTACAATAAAAAAGTCTTTGCCTTTTATATTCCAATGATAATTTTGTAATTTACGATAAAAAACATTTAAGTCACTTAAAAAAGTATTTAAATTATTTAATATATTTTCCATGGCTTTCTCCTTTACATTTTTTTAATATTGTTTACTAATTTAAATATTTTATTCATAGCAATATATTTTAATTTCAATACATTTTTATTTCTTTTTTGCCAAAAATATAATATGTGTTTATTATATTTTATTGAGGTGTTTTCATGAAAAATAATTCAGCTTTATTAGTTATAGATATGCAAAATGTATATTTACCAGAAAATCAATGGTCATGTATCAAAATGGCCGAAGTAATAAATTATATTCAAAAAAAAATAAAAGATTTCAAAAAAAATCAAGTATTTTTTACACAACATATTGCTTTCCAAAATCCTAAAGGTCAATGGAAATTGTATAATCAAAAATATACTGACATTAATTCAAATAAATATCTAAATGATAATATACAAGAGCTAAAAAAATATTTATCAAATGATAATTTATTTATTAAAAGTGGTTATTCAGCTCTAAGTAATAATGATTTATTAGAAACTTTAGATAAATTTGATACTATATATATTACTGGGGTAATTGCAGAATGCTGTGTTTTATCAACTATTTTTGGTCTTGTTGATATGGGAAAAAAGATAGTATATTGTAGGAATGGAATTGCAGGTCAAAATGAACAAATGGAAAGAGCCGTAACTAAAGTATTAGAAGAACTATCACCTTTACACATTGAATTTGAATGACCTGATATATATACTCTGTAGATAGTCGTTTTACATAATTGATTTTCACTAAATAATCTGCTATAATATATATATCACTATATTTGAAAGGAGTTTAAGTTATGGCTAGGAAGAACAATAGAAAAGGGACTGCTAAAAATAAAACCAATACCGCAAAAGACATATCTAACTCTTGGCACTCTCAACTCATGCGTAGTTTGCTTTCCAAAAGCTCTGAAAGTATATCCAAGAATTGGACGTCCTCTAAAAATCTGCTTGGTTAGCTTATCCTCCGCACAAGCCCTTATGCCAATCTGGCTGAAGGGCTTTATTTTTATCATTTTTCTATTGCTAAAATATAAACTTTATGTTAGATTAATATTTAAAGAATAATTATACAATTATATATTAAGGAAAGGAACAAAAAAATGAACAGATTACTTAGAATAGGCTTTGATACTTTATTAACATCAGTCACTCCAATCTTAGGCTGGTTTTTACTTGGAATTTTATTAGATAAAAATTTAATTAATACCTTCTCTCTTATATATCCCATACAATTTGTTATTAGTACTATACACAGTATTTTTGGAATAGGTGCTAATATTAGCACAGTTAGAGATAATAACAAAAACAGTATTTTTTCTGGAATAGTTGTAGGTTCAATTATCGGAGCTATCATTCTTGGCATAATCATCTTAAACATCGATAACTATATTACTTTTATGAATATGGATACTAAAATATATAAAACATTTGCAATATATGCAATAATTCAAATGTTTTTACAGTTATTATTAAATTTATCTTTGTGTAAATTATATTATGAAAATAACAATAAAAAAGCTAACAAATATAGTATGTGTTTTAATATAATAAATTTTTTATCTCTTATAATTATGAGTGTTATTACAAAAAATCAAATTATAATTACTTGCATTTCAATTTTTAGCACTTCTATTTTTGTTATACTCATGATGTTTAAAACAGTTAAAAAAACAAAAATTCAAATTAATATTCTTAATTGTATTAAATATGACTCTGTATATTTATTTGGAGAATTAAGCCTACTTATTGTGTTTCTATTTGGCTTTAAAAACGCATTTAATTTTGGAGAGAAATATATTTTAGCTACTTCTTTTTCTACATTAATAACTGATACTCAATGGGATATTTTAGGTGCAGTAAAAACTGTTTCTCAAATTGATATTGCCAAAAGAAATTTCTCATATAAAACTCATATTAAAAATTCTCGAAAATTAGTATATATGTTAATTAGCTCTACTCTTATTATGGGAATAATTTTACAACCTATTTACAAATTTGATATTTTGATAACTTCAATTATTGTAAGTATTGAGTTAATATCTATGTATATTTATCCTATTTATATAACAAAATTAACCTATATACAACTTGAATATTCTGCAATAAAAGCCACTGTTAATAAGCAAATTGCAAATCTCTTTAGAATCTTATGCTCATTTATTCCTTCACCATTTTGCACTTCTATTGGACTAGCAATATCTGCTATATCACAGCTGCTCTTTACTGAATACATAATTAAGAAAAACAGACTTAATTTAGATATACCTCATAAGTCAGGGTAATTTCACAAAATTTTACGAATTGTAATATTTCATGAAATTACCCTACTCACAAGTGATATGAGTTGATTTATTTTAGATAATGTGTTATACTATATATATCATTTTGTAATGAAAGGAGATATGTGTAATGCCGAGGAATAACTACACTAGTTCTCGGAAGCAAAGACTGAAACGCAAAAATCGTGCTCGTAAAAGGGACATTTCGCGGGACTGGACCCAAAAGCTCCTTAGGGAGCTCAATCCCCCGCCTAAAAAGAAGTCATATTCCAAGCGTAAGCCTTAGCACCTATCTCTGCAAAATCCCTAATGCCACTTTGGCAAAAGGGATTTTATTTTATAATTCTATCATATCCAACTACTGTCACATTATTGGGTACATTTTTGAGTATTGTACTATTTGCTCCAACTTTTACATTATCCCCTATTTTTATAGGTCCTAGCACCTTTGTACCTGCTCCTATCATTACATTATTTCCAATATCTGGGTGTCTCTTATATGTATCCTTCCCTGTACCCCCCAGCGTTACATCATGATATATTGTACAATCATTTCCAATCGTTGCTGTCTCCCCTATTACAATTCCCATTCCATGATCAATAAAAAGCCTTCTTCCTATTTTTGCTCCTGGGTGTATCTCAATTCCTGTAAAAAACCTACCTATTTGTGATATAAGTCTTGCTACAAAATATAATTTATGTATATATAAAAAATGTGCTAATCTATGAAAAATTAATATATGAAAGCCTGGATATAATATAAATACTTCTAATAGATTTCTAGATGCGGGGTCTTTTATCTTTATATTTTTTGCATCTTCATAAATTTCTTTTAAAAATTTAAACATAAAGCATCTCCTTTAGAATATTTTATGATTTTTCATATGTTTTGCTACAATTTTTTTAATATCTATTGCTTTTCTATAAAATTTATAGTATTATTTTTGAGGGTGTAAAAAAATGAAAGTTTTTGTAGAAAAAGCAAAAAATCATATACTACTAAATAGCAAAATGGGATTGCTTGTTTTTGCATTTTCTTTTATTTTAATAAATAATTATCACTAAATTATTTTAGTGATTTTTTTATCTAATAGGAAAGTTCTCCGAACTTCCTATTAGATAAAAATACGTTGCACAGAAAAATTGCAATGCAATTTTTCGCGCGACAAATCTTTACGCTTCTTCGAGACCTTAAATTAGAAGTGTAAAATATTAATAGTAGAGAAAAGGTCTCAAGACCGCGAGATTTGTTCTATTCTACGTCAATTATGGCGAGTATTACAATTTCTTAATGATTTTGTCATTTAGAAATTGTTAAATCGGCTTTTTATACCCTTTATTATAAAAAATAATAGGAGGATTAAATCTTATGGAAAAAACTAATTTAACTTTAGATGTTAACGAAAAACCGGCAATAGCTAAATGGGTTATTTTAGCTATTCAACACGTATTTGCTATGTTTGGTGCAACTATTTTAGTTCCAATACTAGTAAATGCACAAGCTGGCGAAACTGTACTTACAATTCCTGTAGCTTTAGTAACATCAGGAATTGGCACATTAATCTACATTTTATGTACAAGAGGAAAATCACCAGTATATTTGGGTAGTTCTTTTGCATTTATTGCGCCACTTGCTGCTGCATACTTAAAAGGTGGATTATCAGGAGCTATGACTGGTGTTATGGTTGTAGGTCTTATTTACATAGTATTTGCTATAATTATAAAGCTTGCTGGTAAGAACTGGCTAGATAAATTACTACCACCTGTTGTAATTGGTCCTATGATTATGATCATCGGGCTCGGACTTGCTCCATCAGCAATTTCACAAATTGGTCTTGCAACAGACGCTTTCCAGTGGAAAGAAGTTTTAGTTGCTGTTATCTCATTTTTAGTTACAGCAATTATCGCTGTAAGAGGAAAAGGATTTTTAAAGATAATTCCTTTTTTAGTTCGGAATTGTAACAGGATATATCTCTGCTGTATGCTTAGGTCTAGTAGACTTCTCTCCTGTACTTGATGCTGCATTCTTTAGTTTACCACAATTTGCTATTCCTTTTGTCAATTATATGCCAAACTTTAGTGCACTACTTACAATCGCTCCAATAGCTTTGGTTACAATGGCAGAGCACATTGGTGATCACACTTCACTTAGCAATATAATAGGAAAAGATTTACTTAAAGAACCTGGACTTGATAAAACATTACTTGGAGACGGTGTTGCTACATTTGTTGCAGGATTTTTAGGAGGTCCAGCAAATACAACTTATGGAGAAAACACTTCTGTTGTAGGTATGACTAAAGTTGCATCTGTTTGGGTAATAGGACTTGCAGCTATTTTTGCAATATGTTTAGGATTTTTAGGTAAATTTACTGCTTTAGTTTCAACTATACCAAATGCAGTACTTGGAGGTGTTTCTCTACTTCTTTATGGATTTATAGCTGTTAATGGTTTAAAAGTATTAATTCAAAATCAAGTAGATTTTAATAAAACTAAAAATGTAATAGTTGCATCTTCTATGCTTGTTCTTGGTCTTGGAGGAGCTGCTATTTCTATAGTCTCTGGAGACCTTTCGGTTACTATTTCAGGAATGAGTTTAGCTGCAATTATTGGAATTTTAATAAATCTATTTTTACCAAATGAAAAAGAAGAGACTTTAGATACAAAAAAACAAGACAAGAAAAAAGAGAAAGCTACAGTTTAAGCTTTTAGGTAGAACAAATTTGTAATAGGAAGTTTGTGGAACTTTCCTATTACATAACAAAAATGGAGGATGCATTCCTCCATTTTGTTAATTATACCATTCAAATTCCCATTCTAGTACTTTTATTGTGTCTCCTTCTTTAACTCCCATTCTTCTTAGTTCTTTAAAAATACCGTGCATCTTCCAATCGTTTCTGTAAATAGTGCATTGATTCTCTGTCTTGTATATTTACTCTTCTCATTATTTTTTCTACTACTGGTCCTTTTACAATATAGTCTTTTCCATAACGTTCAATTTCAAATCCCTTTTCTTCTTCTCCTAATGTATATTCTATTTTTTCTTCTACTTCTATTAAATCGTCTTTTGGAAGTTCTTTTAGAATTTTTGATACATAATTCATTAATTCTTTTACGCCTTCTCCAGATGCTGCAGATATCTTAAATATCTCCATATTTTCTTTTTTAGAGAGTTTTTCTAATTCGTTATATAAATTATCATCTTGTATAATATCTGCCTTATTTGCGACAATTATCTGCTTTCTCTTACTAAGTTTTTCATTATATTTTTCCAATTCTTTTTGTACTTTATAAAAATCTTCTACTGGATTTCTACCCTCTAATCCTGATACATCTATAAAATGAAGTAATAATCTTGTCCTTTCTATATGTCTTAAAAATTGAATTCCGAGTCCTACTCCTTCACTTGCTCCTTCTATAATTCCCGGAATATCAGCAATTACAAAACTATCTCCAAATTCTGTTTTTACAACTCCCAAGTTTGGTGTAAGTGTTGTAAAATGGTAATCAGCAATTTTAGGTGCAGCAGAAGTTACAACTGACAAAAATGTAGATTTTCCGTACATTTGGGAAACCTAGAAGTCCTACATCTGCTAAAAGTTTAAGCTCTAGTATTACTTCTAATTCCATTCCCTTTTCTCCATCTTCTGCAAATCTAGGAGCTTGTCTAGTTGAAGTTGCAAAGTGTGAATTTCCTTTTCCTCCTCTTCCACCTTTAAGTATTAATTCTTTTTGTTCTTTTTCTGATAAATCTGCTAAGACTTTACCTGTTTCTGCATTTTTTACAACAGTTCCTCTTGGAACTTTTATATATAGATTTTGTCCGTGATTTACCATAGCAATGACTACCTGAACCATTTTGTCCGGCTTTCTGCTTTAAATTTCCTTTTAAATCTAAAATCTATTAAAGTATTTGAGTCTGGATCTACAACGAAATAAATGCTTCCTCCATTTCCGCCGTCTCCTCCATCTGGTCCCCCAGCTGCAACATATTTTTCACGCCTAAAGGTTATAGCACCATTTCCGCCATCTCCTGATTTAATTAGTATTTTTGCATAGTCTGTAAACATTCTTTTTCCTTCCCGTTCAAAAGATAAGCTTCGTATTACGTCGTTATACTCAGTCGATTTCCGTTCAATGTACAAACGTACACCTCACGGAATATCTCCTTCGTATGCCTAGTACTACTTGCTTCTTTTTTGAACTTTTATCTACCATATTAGTCCAATTTTCTCATATACCTCTTTCAAAGTTGCTTTAGCTATAACCTTTGCATTTTCTGCACCTTTTCTATATATCTTTTCTAGATAGTCTGGATTTTCTTTTAATTTCTTATATTTCTCTTGAATTGGTTTTAACTCCTCTATTACAGTATTTGCAACAGCCACTTTGAAGTCTCCATATCCTCTTCCTTGAAATTCTTTTTCTATCTCTTCATTTGTTTTTCCTGTGATTCCTGTATATATTGACATTAGGTTACTTATTCCTGGTTTGTTTTCTAAATCATATCTTACAACATTTTCTGAATCTGTAACTGCTTTCTTGAATTTTTTGAGTATTACTTCTGGTTCATCATTTAAAAATATACTATCATTTTCTAAGCTCGAACTCTTACTCATTTTGGTCCTTGGATTTTGAAGTCCCATAACACGTGCGCCAACTTTTGGCATATATCCTTCTGGTATTCTAAATGTTTCACCATATATATTATTAAATCTTTCTGCTATATCTCTTGTTATCTCTAAATGTTGTCTTTGGTCTTCTCCTACTGGTACTAAATCTGCTTTGTACAAGAGTATATCCGCTGCCATTAATACTGGATATGTAAGAAGTCCACTATTTATATTATCTGCATGTTTTGCTGATTTATCCTTAAATTGTGTCATTCTTGAAAGTTCACCAACATATGTATAGCAATTTAAAACCCAATTAAGCTCGCTATGCCCTGCTACATGGCTTTGAATGAATATATTACTTTTTTCAGGATCTATTCCAGATGCAACATAAAGTGCAAGTAAATCTAAAGTGTTATTTCTTAAAGTTTCTGGATTATTTCTAACTGTTAATGTATGTAAATCTGCTATCATGAAGTTACAGTCATAATCTTCTTGCATTTTTCCCCAGTTTCTTATTGCTCCTAAATAATTACCAAGTGTTAAATTGCCTGTCGCTTGTGCCCCAGTTAAAATTACTTTTTTGCTCATATCCAAACTCCTCCTCTTCCTTGTTTAATTGAAGTAAGAATTAGTATATCGCAAGGCATTTTTAATTAGAAACACCGGAAATGTACTAGTGTACATTGAGGATTTTCTAATTAAAAATAACGCCGTGAGATGCTGATTATTGCTCCAATTATTTCATGTTTTCATTCTCAATTTCTGTAATCAAATCTACTCTGTTTTGGTGTCTTCCACCTTCAAATTCAGTCGCCAAAAATTGTCTTAATATACAAATTGCATCGCTTGTTTTAATATAATCTGCTCCTAGGGCAAGCATATTTGCATTATTATGCATCTTAGCAAATTTTGCCGTTTGTTCTTCATAGCACACTGCACATCTTACATTTCTAAATTTATTTGCACACATTGCCATTCCTATTCCTGATCTACATATTAATATTCCGTATATCTGCTTTTCCGTTTGAAACTTCACTTGCGACTGCTTTTGCAATATTTGGATAGTCTACACTTTCTTCTGAAAATGTTCCTTTGTCTTCAAATGGAATTCCTTTTTCCTCTAAATATTTTTTTATTTCCTCTTTTAATTTATATCCTCCATGGTCTGCTCCTATTACTATCATTTTTTCTTACCTCCTAATTATTTTTCAAAATTTTTTATTTCTTCATTTATTTTGTTTATAAATTCATTTATAGGCATTTGACCTATATCTCCTTGTCTTCTTGAACGAACTCCTACAGTTTTTGCGGTCATCTCTTTTTCTCCTATAACTAACATATATGGTACTTTTTGCATTTGAGCTTCCCTTATTTTGTAACCTATTTTCTCACTTCTTTCATCTATTTCTACCCTTATATCTTTTTCTTGCAATTTTTCTTGTAACTCTTTTGCATATTCCAACTGATTATCAGTTATTGGAAGTATTTTTACTTGTAATGGTGCAAGCCACATTGGGAATGCTCCTTTTGTTTCTTCTATTAAGAATGATAAGAATCTATCAAATGTCCCAAGTATTGCTCTGTGTATTACAACTGGTCTATGTGCTACTCCGTCTTCTCCAATATATTCTAACTCAAATCTCTCTGGTAATAAAAAGTCTAACTGGCATGTAGATATTGTTACATCATGTCCTATTGCAGTTTTTATTTGAACATCTAATTTTGGTCCATAAAATGCCGCTTCCCCAATAGCTTCATAAAAGTTTAGTCCTGATTCTTTTAGTATTTCACGAAGCTCACTTTCTGCTTTATCCCACATTTCATCATCATCAAAATATTTTTCTTTGTTTTCTTTATCTCTTAGTGATAATCTAAATGAATAATCTTCAAATCCAAAGTCTTTATATACTAATAAAATTAAGTCTACAACTTTTTTGAATTCTTCCTTTATTTGGTCTGGTCTTACAAAAAGGTGTGCATCATTTTGACACATTTCACGAACTCTCTCTAATCCGCATACATTTCCGCTATCTTCAAATCTAAAATCATGTGCTAATTCCCCTATTCTTATTGGTAATTCTCTATATGAATGCATTTTATTTTTGTATACTAACATGTGATGTGGGCAATTCATTGGCCTTAATACTAATTCTTCTGTATCCATTTTCATAACTGGAAACATGTCCTCTTTGTAGTGATCCCAATGTCCACTTGTTTTATATAATGCAACATTTGCCATTGATGGCGTATATACATGTTTATATCCTAATTTTACTTCTTTATCTTGAATGTATCTTTCAAGTAGTCTTCTTACAACTGCTCCATTTGGTAAATACATTGGAAGTCCTGAACCTACAAGTGGGTGTGTCATAAATAATTCTAATTCTTTTCCTATTTTTCTGTGGTCTCTTTGTTTTGCCTCTTCTAATTCATTTAAATATTCTTCTAATTCACTTTGCTTAGGAAAAGACACTGCATATATTCTTTGTAGCATTTTATTTTTTTCGCTACCTCTCCAATATGCTCCTGATGAAGATAATATTTTTACTTTTTTTATTTTTCCTGTGCTTTCTAAATGAGGCCCTGCACATAAGTCTGTAAATTCTCCTTGTTTATAAAATGAAATTTCTTCTCCTTGTGGTAATTCTTCTATTAGCTCTACCTTATATGGTTCATTTAGCTTGTTCATTAGAGCTATTGCTTCTTCTCTTGGTAATACGAATTTTTCTATTGGTAAATCTTCTTTTATAATTTTATTCATTTCTTCTTCTATTTTTGCTTTGTCTTCGTCTGAAAATGGGGTATCTGTATCGAAGTCATAGTAAAATCCTGTATCTATTGCAGGTCCTATTGCAAGTTTTACATCTGGGAATAATCTTTTTACTGCTTGTGCTAAGATGTGTGATGTTGTATGCCAATAAGCCTTTTTCCCATCTAAACTATTATCAAATGTAAGTATTTCTACCTTACTTTCTTTATTTAAGATATATCTTAAATCTTTTACTTCATCATTAACTTTTGCTGCTGTCATGTTCCTTGCTAAACCTTCGCTAATTTCTTTTGCTAAACTTAAGCAAGATTTTCCTTCTTCGATTTCCTTTTTGCTTCCGTCTTTTAAAATTATATTAATCATAATTATGTAATACCCCTTTCTTCCTTGTTTTTGTATCTTTTTATTATACTACAAAGCTTAGCTAAAAGCAATACTAATATTATACCGAGTAAGCACTCCACATGAGTCAATAAATACATCAAAAATCCTAGAGCTTCTTCCCGGCGTAAAATATTGATGTATTTCATCTGTAACTGCATAAATACTGCCTACAGCTCCACTTATTAGTATTCTTTCCTTTGTTTTTAGTTTATATGTAAATAATTCTAATGTTATTATGATTCCACCGAATTAGATATATGGTATAATGTGCAAGTTTTCTAATTACTATGTCAAGCTCTTGTATTTTTTCTTCAAAGTTTTCTGCATTATCATCATATATCACTTTTGCTATAATTTTTGTCACAGATGAGCTTGTATTTTTTGATTGGTTTCCTGGCTGATGTGAAAAGTAAAATATTGTTCCCATCCATATAATAATTAATAATATTAGAATTATTCTAAGTTTTTTCATGTATATTTCTCTCTTTCTATTTTTAGATTATATTATATCATTAACACTTTTATTTGTCAGTACTTATATATAAAAGTTCCGGTGATTTCTCACTGGAACTTTTATATATGGTTTCCTATTCTAGGATATTCCACTTATCATGACTAGTTTATTTTTACAGATATGTCTCCCTTCTTTGTATAAGCTTCAACTGAGGTTTGAAAACCGGATTTGCAGGTCATACCAAAGTTCGTTTTTACTTCACCTTTCATGGTGTCTGCAATGAGAATTAGTTCATCGTTGTCAACACCATTAAGTTTCATGCTTATGTCTCCACTTATTGTGGTAGTTTTAATCCTCATACCACTTTGCAGTGCATCATAAACTTGTATGTTTCCACTTTCGGTATTAATATCCACATTTGCAAATATCCCGCTTGTTTTTATATCTCCGTGTATTGTTTTGACTTTGACATTTTGTGCTGAAACCTTTTTTCCAATGATAATATCTCCAAAACTACTTTTGACAGTAATTTGATAAAATCGTTTGGTCGGTACAACAACTTTCAGTTTGAGGTCTTTGCCTTCCAAGTAGTCTTGCTCTCCCAAGATTTTAATTTGGATCTGATTTCCTTTTTGCCTAAAATAAAGTTCCATATCTACATCATTGGGAAATTTTGCCTGTCCATAAAATGTGGCTTCAATGATTTGAGTATCTGATGCAGTTACTTCCACATCAATAGACTCAGTATCAATTTCTATTGCTTCTATTTTGTTTGATTCTACATTCCTCCGTTCTCCAACTGTTCGTACAATTCCTTGCATTTTTTCACCTGTGGTATTAAGGGAACTACCACATATTCGCAAAATAGCCATGATTTTCCTCCTATCTTGCATCTAGCTTGCTTTTATTGGCTATAGAAGATTGTTACAGGGGTTTTTACCCTAACTTTTTTATTATATCACTATTTTACATAATTTGCAAACTACTTTTTACTCCCTATTTTTGCTCTATTTTTCCTTTTCCCATTATATAATTTTTTATTCTTACATAGTCTGTTGCATATATATTATTATCATTATTTATATCAGCAGCTTTTAAATAAGCTCCTTCTAGTTTTTTCTTTCCCATAATATGATTTTTAATACGTACATAGTCTGTTGCATATATTAATCCGTCTCCATTTACATCTCCTTTTACTACAACTACATAATTATATTGCTTTTGATTGATCGTTAATGTAAATTTCATATTAGTCGAAATTATTCCTGATGAAATTTCTTTTCCAGAAGCATCTTTAAAGCTTGAAAGTTTTACATTTGGATTACTTGATAAAAGTTTCTTTACATCTGCTACACTTGTACCTAGTTTAAATCCTACTATGTACCCATCTTTTTTAGTTAATCCAAAATTTTTAATAACTTCCGCTTCTGAAACTACAACTTGTTTTTTCTTTACTGTAACTGTACATCTTGCATTTTTTCCGTTTACAGAAGTTCCTGTTATTATCGCAGTTCCTTCACTTACTGCTGTTACTTTTCCATTACTATCTACTATTGCAACGCTTGTATTAGATGACTTCCATGTTACTATCTTTGACATTGTATGATTGCTTGGGCTTAAGCTTACTGTTAACTGTGATGTTTCCTTCTCATTTAAACTAATATTTGTTTTATCAAGTGTTATTCCTGTAATGGCAATGTCTGTACTTGAATTTATAAGATTTGTTACATTTACTTTGCTTTCCATTCTCATAATTTGTGAGCCAATTTTCAAATCTACATAAATTTTTGCTGTTCCATTCTTTAATGCTTGTATTTTGTTATTATCATATTTAATGATTGTAGTATTGCTTGAACTTACTGAAAATGGAAGTGATTTACTAGGAGATGTAGTTATACTATAGTTTACTTCATTTACTTTATTAATATTTACTTCTTGTATTACAGATATTCCTACAATTCCTTTTCCTAAATCTTTTTCTGAAAGTACATTTAAATTATGAATCATAGGTGTATATCCACCGCACAGCATTTGATATTCTAGTTTTTGAATAATCAAAATATACTTCTTCTGGTACTTTATATGATGTATCACTAATACTTTGTAATCCTATAAATCCACCTATATTAGAGCTTCCACTTATTTTTCCATTTGCATAGCTATTTTTTATTGTAGCATTTGAATTAAGTCCAATAAAACCACCTACATTCTTTTCTGATGTTACATCAAGACTTGTAGAGCAATTATCAATAATTGTTCTATTATTAGTGCTGCCTATAAATCCACCTGCTGAAATATAACTATTCATTACTCCTTTATTATTTTTTACTGAGCCAGACTTAAGATGAATATTTTTTAATGTTACATTATCTGCGGTACATGCAAGTCCTCCAAGATGATTCTCTCCCTTTGGAGTTATATTAATATTTTGTGCATTTAAGTTCTCAATAATAGTGTGTGAATTAAAGTTTCCAATGCTATCAAATATCCCAGTTCCTACTGCAGAGATATTTTTTATAGTTTTGCTATTTCCATTTAAATTACCTTCAAAAGTTATTGTAGGGTAATTGCTTATTCCTGCAAAGTCTAAATCATTCATCAATTTATAGTGTCTATTTTTTGTTTCTCTTGTCATAAAATATATAAATGTATCTACATCATATATTAGGTATGGGCTATCCTTTGTTCCTTCTCCTTGGAATTCTGGAAAAGTCACATTAAATGTAACTGATTTGTCTGTTTCAGATATAACTTCTATAACTATTCCTGAATTACTACCATCTGAATAGTAAATTGTTTCGTTATCAAAATCATTTTTCCCTATTTCTACATTTTTTCCAAAAATAGGACGTTTAGTATTTAAAGTTGCTTTTGTTAGTTCCCCTTCTCCCTTTCCTAAAGCAGTTTCATTTGGTCTAAATACAAAAATATGATCATTTGCTCCATTATTTTCTCCGAGATGTACTTCCTTTATATTTATTTTTGTCATTTACACGATAAACAATAATTCCACTTAAGTCGGCACTATATGTTTCATATGTATTTTGTTTTTCATGATATTCGATTACAAAATATTCATCACTTCCTGCATATTGCTGCACCTTTATTGCGCGCATTTCATTTTCATCTTGAAATTCTGGTTTATATAATGTTATATTTTTAGTTGTTTTATTAATTACTGGTAATGGTGAATGCCAATTAGTTTCTCTATTATATTCACTTATGAAATATGTTAATAAATTACCTGGATTTGAATAGCTAGTATTTCCCATTATATCATAAAATCCAACTGGTTTGCTTACAGGCTCGTCATATCTATATAAATCCATATACCCTAGTGTATGTCCAAATTCGTGAATAATAGTTCCATAAGTCCCTCTATTTAGAGAAAATACTCCAGCTGATTGAGTATAATCATCTACATATATAAGATTATATGGAGAAACTTTTTTACCTAATATTGTTTCTTGGATTTCACGATTATCTGACTTATGTGACCATAATAAATCTCTCCAAGCAATGCTACTAGGTAAATTATTTTGTCCTTCAATAAAGAATGAAATTGCATCTACCTCACCATTATTGTCAGAATCAATTTCGTTTTCCTTTATTCCTGAACTTTCAATTTGCTTAGATACGAATTGAACAGCATTATTAACTAACTCCGTTTCTCTTTGTAAAGATTCATCTGAATTTTTATACCCTATAGTATTTTTATCACTGTATTTTAAATAATATCCTATTGGATGTGAATCTTGATATGATACTACTTTACCATTTGTCTTAGGAAATATTTCAGTTTCAATAGATAGTTTTCCATAACTTTGCATTTCATAATATTTTTTAAATGATGGAACTTTTATAATACCATTTTCAGTTTGCATATCAAATAATGTTTCACTATTAAAAATTTTTTCAGCATTTTCAACGCATTTTTCAGCATCTAAGTGATTTGTTACATTTTTATCACTATCACTAAATTCTATAAATACAGCTAAATTTTTTACTTTTTTACTCACTACATTAGTTTGTTTAACTTCTATACTTTTAGGTGTGTATGCAAGACTATAAGTTGTAGAAAGTAAGTTAAAGCAAATAAATATTGAAAGTATAAGACTAATGCACTTCTTCATCTACTTCTTCCCTTCTTTGTTTTAATAATAAAAAACCTATTACAATAATACTTAATACTAAAAATCCACTTAAGATATATATAATTATTTGTTTGTTGTTTGTATTTTTTAGTAATTCTTCATAATCGTTGTAATTTATAGGAGCACATCCAGAATATATTTGAAGTGTTCCTTCCTTTTCTTCATATAAATATTCTATCTTTTCTCCGTCTTTATTTATTACTGGTATTAAAAAATAATCTTCAAACCCTTCTTTAAATTTATATCCAGCAATTTCTTTGCTATCAATTGTTATTTTTGATATTTCAAAGCCTTCTTTTTCTTCATCTAAATCTATTAAATAGAAGAAACGGTTAGCAATTGTTATTGGAATGATTTTGCTTGTACATTCATTTCTTTCAGTATCAATTATGTAAAAGTTGTTGTTTTCTTCACTATCAACACCATAAATTATAGAAAACTTTTCATTCTCAAAAATATTAATAATCTTATCATTTACGGTATGTTCTTTTTTGTTAAATCCATCTGGAATAGTTACATTTCTTAAACTTTTTAGAACTCCTATTTCTTTATTCTTATATTTAAGATACACTTCTGGTTCTTCATAAGCATACGCTTTTATTTTATATATTCTTTCTTCATTATTTTCAGCAATTACTTTTATATCAATTAGATTTTCTCCTGGCTTAAGTTCTATCTCTCCTGTCCCCTCTATTCTTGCTTTGCTATCTTGACTTTCTGCACTTATAGAAATTGTTTTTATGCCTTTTGATAAATCTACACTATATTCACTAACATTTGCATCAAAATTTGGTGTTAAGATTCCAGAATTTATACTTAATGATGATAATAAATTGTTGCTAGACTTTTCTTCTGTTACAGTTTGTTCATTTTTTACAGGATTTTTTATGTTACTGTTTGTATTATTATTGTTTCCACTGTTTCCAGGCTTTGTATTTGGTTTTTCTGAAGGTGTAGAAGTATTTGGACTTACAATTGTAACTTTTACACTTCTTGAACCTGGTTTGTATTCATTTGCATCAGCATCCGAAAATCCTGCTGTAGGTGTTGCAGTTATGGTAACACTTCCGCTTCCTCCTGCTTTAATATTTACTGTTTGATAGTTTTGTTCTACCCATACGCTACTTGTAGAAGCTGTTCCATTTGTTACGCTTATATTAACTCTTCCTATACAGTCTCCTCCTACTGAAATGCTAAAAGTTTCATTTGGGCTTACATTAGTTTTTGATGCAGTTATCTTAAATGATGCTGCTTTAACACTTCCTCCTAAAATTATTAGTATTAATGTAAATAATATTAGTATTATTAAATATCTTTTTTTCATTTATATCTCCCCTTTACTCAAATAGCTATTAAAAGAGATTGGTCTTTTAATAGCTATTTTCCTCCTATATATTTTTTAATTATATTCATAAATTTATTTTGTCATTACTTATAATGTAACATAAAACGATAAAAAATACAAGAGCTAAACTTAAAATATTCCATTTTGATTTTAGACATAAAAAAACAACCTCCCCACCAGTTTATGATGCACTGGTAGGAAGGCTGTTATGGCATGCATAGCTAATTACTCTTTAGCAACGATTATTATTTTTCCATAATTCTTTTTACTAATTCATCATTAAACGCTTTAGAGTCAATGTAATAGCTTCTTCCGTTCTTTGTTAAAGAAATAGCAGGTGTATCAACAGAAAACATTTTTTCCAAAAGTTTAAGTGGTTCTGTAAATTCAATAATATATAAATCAGCTAGATATTGGTTATTTTGTCGATATTTTAAATAATTAGTTAAAAAATTATTATCATCAGGTAAAGTAATTGTATCAACTTCATCAGGATATAAATACTCTGCAAAATAATATAAACCTAATGAATAAAATGAAAATTCTTTAGTAAACTTATTTTCACCATATTCTTTTGTTCTTTTTCTTCCTTTACAAATATTGCTTAATTCTAATGAGAATTGTTTAAAATCTTTATTAATCAAAGCTAGTAAAGCTCTTACGATAGATTGATATTCTAATGGATTTTGGGTGTTTAAAAATTTATCTGCATCAGACAATACTTTTTCTTTCCAAGATTCTTCTTGATAATAAAGATACATAATTAAATTGGTAGTAATTCCTCCCCAAACTTTTCTTGTACTTAAACCGCATTCTTTTGGAAAAACTTTCTTAATATCATTAAATCTTTTTAAAACAAATGTAATTGGGGCAATATTCCAAGATGAAATACAATGATCAGCACCTGATTCTCTAACATACAACAATGATAATTTATAATAAGTGTTTAACGCTCTATCTAAATATGAATAATCATTATTTTTTAAAGATTCCATCATACCTAAATATACAATTTTTTTTGTATTACTAAGCATTCTTAAACACGCTATTATTCTTTCTTCATTTTCATATTTATTAATATATTTAACAAATCTATTTTCTGTATCTAGTTGATAATCTTTAATAGATTTATAAAAATACCTATATTTCTCATATTCAACATCAGCAATCTCAAAGTATATTTTTAGCAATTCTTTTTTTCTTTTATCTTTTATAGTATTTATCCAATCGGCATCAGATAATTTTTGTTCTTCGAGATCCTCTTTGTTATTTTCTGAATCATCAAATTTTTTTAATGAACTGATTATATGTCCTAAATCAAATCCCATAATTTCATCTCCTCTACAAATTACTCGTATTGATTTGTTTTTTATAATATGTAACGCCATCACACAAAAACCTCATTTTTTCAATAGTTGACATTGAAGCAAAAAAATCCAACTCCTAAGAGTCGAAATAAGATTTTTGTGTTCATCAAATTTTTATAGTCTTATTTTTTCACTCTTATTCTTCTGCCCATCCCTTAAATGGTGGTAACTTTGAATGAATGCCAATAGGTTCTTCTTTCGGTCCATCATTAGTCTTTGTAATTTGCGATGAAATAAGAGTATGTGATTCGACTTCCCCTTCTCTCAATTCGCCAAAAGCCACAAAGTCCCTTAAGCGTTGATTATGGAACGCTTCGTACGAATAAAGTTCACTCATGAATAGCACTTTTCTTTCTTCTTAGTGATGTTTTTGTTACTTTTTATGCTACTTGTTACTGCTTTTGCAAGACCTCCTTTTGGTTTTCAAAATATATTTTGGAATACTAATAAATTTGAACACTTTAATTATACTATGTTTTACATAAATTATCAATGTGTTTTTTAGCTTTTCTTTCAAAAGAACTATATAACTTATTGACAAGTAAGAATTACATTTAAACTTCTAAGTATTAGACTTAATAATTTTTTCCATAATTTCCATGTCCTCTATTTTGTTAATTCCAAAGCACTTCTTTCCCAAATCTTTTATAGAAGCTCCTAAATGATACATTTCTTTGTTGTCTATAGAGATAAACCTATCGTGAAATTTATTTGTTTTAGCAACTTTCAGGATAGGATATTCTTTATTGAATTTTTTGATGTCTAAATTGTCAATATTACTTTTGTCAGATGTTAAGATAACTACTTTTACATTATTTTTCTTTTTAGCTAACATCTTTAAAACACTATCATCAATATAATTGTCTATAATTAAAATCTTGTCAATTGCCCTTTTTATGATATCTATAATGATGCTATATGCATCATAGATTTGTCCATCAAAAAATATTCTTTGTTTGATATTTTCTTCCAATTGTAGTTGATCAAATATTATATCGAATTTTTTATCTTGTTCAATGAACTTTTTGTCTATTTTATTTTCAATAGTAATTACTTTTTCAAATAAACTCTTATTTACATTTATGAATTTTCTCATTTCCACAAATGCATCCATTATTTTAATACTAACTTGTATAGCAACTTCACTCTTTAATATTCCAGACAACATAGCGATTCCTTGTTCTGTAAAAACATATGGCAAATATTTTTTGCTTCTATATTTATTGTCTTCTAATTTTGAGGTGGTCACAATTTGTGACCACATAAGTTCTAATTCTTTTTCTGTTAATTGAAAACAAAATCTTTCTGGAAATCTATCTATATTTCTTTTTACAGCTTGGTTAACTTTTTTAGTTTCATAATTATATAGCATTGCAACATCACTATCTAGCATAAC
>CANRQN010000024.1 GCA_947641575.1 uncultured Clostridium sp. | reverse complement strand
ATGGATTTAAGAATAAAAAAATGTATAATGGACTACATGTTCATTATACGAGTAATTTGTAGAAAAGAATGGAGATGTAATTATGGGATTATTTAATAAGAAAAAAGATGACTTCATAAAAGTAAAAGTTGAAAAAATGATTGATTGGAATGAACCTAATGGAGAAGGTTGTATGGTATCTGATAAGATAACTAAAGAAGGATTTAAAGTTGGCTATATGTATAGAGAAGAACCAACTGTTGGTAATCCAGATAGTGGTTGGAGATTTATGGCAGGAAATGAGGATGATGAATATATGAATAATCCTAATAATCATCATATATTTGCTATCAATACAATTTGTAATTATGATAAGGATATTATTCCATACTTAAAGTCTAAAATAGGAAGTGCTTATATAAGAATAAGTAATTCTGAATTTGCAACTGATGACGGCTCTAAACCTATTTTTGTAGATAAACAAGACAGATAAATTACAAATTGCCGAGTAGGAGGAAATGATTTGAAAACCTTAATAATTTATGCTAGTAAAACAGGAACAACAGAAAAATGTGCTAAAGAAATAAATAGGCAGTTGAAAGATTCTAAAATAGTAAATATATTAAATCAAAATGAAGATATAAATGAATATGATTTAATTATTATTGGTACTCCAATTAGAATGGGAATGATAGACAAAAAAATAAGAAAGTTTTTGATTAGTAATATTGAAAATCTAAAATTAAAAAAGGTAGCATATTTTATTTGTTGTGGTTTTAATGAAAATTGGAAAAGTTATTATGAACAAAATATTCCAAAAAATTTATTATATACTGCTATTATTTATGATACTTTTGGAGGAGAAATGGATATACAAAAACAAAAAGGATTCGATAAATTTATTACAAAGATGGTAAGCAAAAACATAGAAAAAGATAAAGAAATAAAAATCTTAAATGAAAATATTGATAAATTTATAAAAGCATTAAGTTAGTAAAAAATTACAATTTTGAGGAGAAATAGAAATGTTAGAAATAAGGCAAGAAATTAAAAAAGACTATGAAGAAGTATATAATGTAGTAAAAACAGCATTTGAAACAGCAGAGCATAGTGATGGGAATGAACAAGATTTAGTAGTAGCATTAAGAAATAGCAATAATTTTATACCACAATTATCATTAGTTGCAACTCAAGACAGTAAAATAGTTGGATATATTTTATTTACAAAAATTAAAATAGGAGAATATGAAGAATTAGCATTAGCACCACTCGGAATATTACCAGAATATCAGAAACAAGGAATAGGTAAAAAGTTAATAGAAAAAGGACATCAAATAGCAAAAGAATTAGGCTATCATTATTCTATAGTTTTAGGTAGTGAAACTTATTATTCTAAAAGTGGATATTCTCCAGCGATAAATTATGGAATAAAAGCACCATTTGAAGTACCAAATGAAAACTTTATGGCAATAAAATTGAATAATACAGATAAAGAAATAATTGGTATAGTAGAATATGCAAAAGAATTTGGAATATAACTACAAATTACAATTTTGTGATTTGTTAGATTTATAGTGAATTTTGAAGATACAATAAAAACAAACAATATTGAAAAAGGATTTTAAGAATGAATAATTAGTAATTTTAAAGACAGGTATATTGGAATATTATAATTGGAATAGAAAATAATAATTGATTGTTTGGACTTAAATTTGTAGGAGGAGATGTTAATTGTGAAAAATAAACGAAAAGTCATTATGACACTAATAAGTTTTATTGTACTGTTAGCTGTAATATTATGGATTAATGGTATAATTCCAAAACAAATAGCAAAAGTTTCTAGTAATATTTATCTAAAAAAGAATTTTTCAAAGATGCAATTAGAATATGTAAATATTGAGTGGGTATCATCATTTGGAGATTATATAATAACATTCAAAGATGAGGATAATAAATTACATAACTTTTGTATAGGTCCAAAATATTTCCCAATAAATTTAGGACAAGGTATATTTGGATTTGAAGAAGAATATAAAGAAAAATATAATGAACAAAATGAAAATGCTAATATAAATAATATTGATATAGTTAATGGATCAAATAGTGATACACAAAATACTACTTTTACAAAAACATATAATGTATTAAATGTAGCTGATAGTAATGATGAGAATTATTTATACTTAACAATTAAGCAATTTCAAGAGGAAGAAGTAAAAACAGTCAAAGTACAAAGGAGTTTAGCAAATACTGTTGAAAAAGAAAATAATTATGAGTTTACTTTTAGATATACAAATAATATAGTTGAAGATAACATAGAATCAATATTTGCAAACACTGCGCTTATTACAATAAATAAAACAGATAAGCAAGGATTAGATCAGATTCAAGATATAATAGAGAAATATGAAGAAATAAAAAAAGCTAACCAAGAAGCTAAAAAAAGTAAAATAGATGAAAATTTAGAAGAAAAAAAGAAATACCAAAAAGAGTTAAATCAAGTAGAACAAGCACTTAAAGAATTAGTAAATGAAAAGAGTAAGTTATAAGGAAATAAAAAAGGAACAAAAAATAACAAAATGAGTAAAATACAAAAAATATTTGTAAAAATACTACACAAATTTAAACAAATGTGCTATAATAAAAAAGTCATTGAAAACACATTAAATCAACTGGTTAAAGGCTTAAATACAAAGAAAATTAAAGGAGGAATTCACATGTCAGGACACAGTAAATGGCATAATATTCAAGCAAAAAAAGGAAAAGCAGATGCAGCACGTGGAAAAATATTCACAAAACTTGGAAGAGAACTATTAATTGCAGTTAAACAAGGAGGCCCAGACCCTGCAGGTAACTCAAAATTAAAAGATGTTATTGCAAAGTGTAAAGCAGCTAATATGCCAAATGACACAATAAATAATGCAATAAAAAAAGCATCAGGAGCAGGAAACAACGAAAACTATGAAGAAATTACATATGAAGGATATGGTCCAAACGGAGTTGCTGTAATTGTAAATGCAACTACAGATAATAGAAATAGAACAGCAGCAGATGTAAGACATGTATTTGATAAATCAGGTGGAAGTTTAGGTACAACTGGATGTGTATCATATATGTTTAATAGAAAAGGAATAATAGTAATCGAAAAAGAAACTACAAATATATCAGAAGATGATTTAATGATGCTTGTTTTAGAATGTGGAGCAGAAGATTTTTCGGCAGAAGAAGAAATATATGAAATAACAACATCACCAGAAGAATTTTCAAAAGTTAGAGAAGCTTTAGAAGAAAAAGGTCTAAACTTTTTAGAAGCAGGAATTCAAATGATACCTACAACATATGTAGACTTAGATGAAAAAGGTGTTGAAAAAATGGAAAGATTACTTGAAAAACTTGATGAATTAGATGATGTATCTGATGTTTTTCACAACTGGAACGAATAAATTTTGAAAATAATAGAATAAAGGAATGGAGAATTTTATAAATTCTCTATTTTTTTAGTTCTAAAACAAGATTATCTAGCATATACTTATTAATAATATACCAAAGAAAAGGACAAGTTAAATGTTAGATATCTTAGAATATTTTCCAAAAGAATTAGTTAATTTAATCTCGAAAAATAATTTAAACCAAATAGAAGAAATCAGAATAAGAGCAAATAAACCAGTAATATTAAAGCAGACATTTTCTGAAACTATTTTAGAATATATTCCCAAACAAGAAGAAATACTAAAAATTCTACAGTTTTTATGTGACAACTCAATATATAGCTATCAAAATCAAATATGTAATGGATACATAACCATAAAACGGAGGGCACAGAGTACGGAATTACAGGAGAAGTTGTATTAGAAGATAAGAAAGTAAAAAATATATCATACATATATAGTTTAAACTTTAGAATTGCAAGACAAATAGAAGGAGTATCAAAAGAATTTTTACCACATATTTTAGATTTTAAAACTAATAGTGTATATAATACATTAATTGTAGGAAGCCCAGGAACAGGAAAAACAACACTAATTAGAGATTTGTCAAAACAAATTAGTAATGGGATAGAAAATATGGATTTTCATGGAATAACAATAGGAATAGTAGATGAAAGGGGAGAAATCTCAGCCATGCACATGGGAATTCCACAAAATGATTTAGGAATAAGAACGGACATATTAAATAATATTAAAAAAAGTATAGGAATAGAAATGTTAGTTAGAAGTATGGCACCAAAAGTAATAATTGCAGATGAGATAGGAAATAAAGAAGATGTAGGAGCTATAAGGTATGCACTATGTTCAGGTGTAAAAGGAATATTTACAGCACATGGAAATGAGTATAAGGATTTAAAAGAAAATCCTATATTTAATGAAATGATAAATCTAAAACTTTTTGAAAAAATAATTATCTTAGATAAAACTCAAAAAGGACATATAAGCAACATATATAATTTAAAATAATACAATAGGGAAAGTCTTAACGTATTTTTATTTAATAGGAAGTTCTGAGAAATTTCCTATTAGATAAAAAAGCAAAAGGAGCGAATAAACCGCTCCCCCTGCTCTCTTGCTTTTCCCATTCTCCTAGGCAGTTTTCCTCGAAGGCGATGCCTTAAGGACGATGAGACGAGTAAATCCGCTGTACTTCTTTCCGAGTAGCCTACCAAAGATGCCCCATTTGTTAGAAGACTCACGAATCATGAGTCCTTCCAGCTGGGCATTCTCAGGGAGAGAATCAATATTTCCAACAAAATGAATCTTGATTGGAGATATATTCTTGCCCACCCGGAGGCTTTCTCGAATGACCATCCTGTCCATCCACAGGATCAGCTCGGTGCCGAACCGTCTGTGCCACTTCCTGAACTTCCACCTGTTGTAGCTCACACGAGCCATGGGATACTTGTATGCAGACACTTTGCATACCTCCTTTTAGGTATTATACATATATTATACCACAAAATTTACATAACGTCAAAAATGCGATATTTATCTAAAATTTATTTAAATTCTTGTTCTAAAATCTAAAAAAACGAATATATATATTACATGGAGGTAAAATGTGATAATTATAAAATGGACAATACTATTAGGAATATTATTACTAAGTATAAAACTTGGTATAGCAATTGCTAATAAATATAAATACCGAGTAAGGGATCTAAAAAACATAAGAAGTGCATTAAGCATGTTAAAAACAAAAATGGAATATACATATGAACCACTTCCACAAATCTTTTCTGAAATAGGAAATAAATTTGATGGAAATATTCGGGACAATCTTTAAAGAATCAAGTAAAGGAATGAAGGAATTATCAGCAGAAGAAGCATGGGTACATGCTATATCTGTTTCAAAAACCAATATGACAGAAGAAGATTTGAAAATATTAGAAAACTTGGGAAAACTATTAGGAAAAACAAATATAGAACGGACAACTTAGTGAAATAGAATTAATATCAAAATTTATAGATGAACAAATAGAAAAAGCTGAAGAAGAACAAAAGAAAAATGAAAAATTATATAAAAACCTAGGAATAATTACAGGATTAGGTATAGCAATAGTATTGATATAAAATAATACACAAATGACAAGGAGGGGATGACTTTGAGCATTGATTTACTATTTAAAATTGCAGCAATTGGAATATTAGTTGCAGTATTACATCAAGTATTAGTAAGAGCAGGACGTGAAGATCAAGCAATGATGACAACACTTGCAGGTCTTGTAATAGTTCTTACAATGGTAATACAAGAAATAAGCTCTTTATTTGATACAGTGAGAACCATGTTTGACCTATAGAAAAGAAAAGGAGCAAAATACATATGGAAATTATAAAAATAATAGGAATAGCTTTAACAGCAGTGGTATTAATTATTATAATAAAGCAATATAAACCTGAATTTGCAGTATACATATCATTAATTGCAAGCATATTAATTATGTTTATTTTTATAGATAAACTATCAGGAATAGTAAATTTCATAAGTGACTTTTCAGAAAAAATTAGTCGGTAGTAGAGAATTTATAAAAATATTAGTTAAAATTACAGGAATTGCGATTCTAACAGAATTTGGAGTGCGGCATATGTAAAGATATGGGTGAAAATGCAATTGGGTCAAAAGTCGATTTAGGAGGAAAAGTAATAATAATTGCAATGTCAATTCCTATAATTTCGTCAATGCTTGAGACAGTATTAAAAATACTACCTTAGGAAGGAAAATATACATATGAAAAAAATACTACTAATAATATTTTTTCTGATAACAGTATTAAGCTCACATATAGTACATGCCTCGAGTACAGAAGAAATGGTAAAAGAACAAGAGAAATCTCTTGGTATTGATGGGTTTATAAAACAGTCTCAGAAATACACAGAAAAAGCTTTTGAAGATATAGATGTAAGTAGTTTATACAAAGATGCACTAACAGGAAATATAGAAGCTGAAGGAGCTCTCAAAGGGATAATTAAAATTCTTGGAAGTGAAGTTACAAAAACAATTACAAGCTTAGGATATATACTAATTATTATAATAATACATAGCATAATAAAAAGCATAAGCGAGGGAATGGGAAACAATAGCATAGGAGAAATTACATACTATGTTCAATATGTATTAATAGTAACACTAATAATGACAAATTTTACAGAAACAATATCCATCATAAAAGAAACAGTAAATAGCTTAGTAGGATTTATAAACTGTTTACTACCAATACTTTTAGCACTAATGATAACAACTCGGAAATATAGTTACAGCATCTACAATTCAGCCAATATTACTTCTAATTATGACATTTATTGCAAATTTTATAACAAATTTCCTTTTACCACTTGTATTAATAGGAACAGCACTTGGAATAGTATCAAAAATATCAGACAAAATACAAATAGATAAAATCTCAAAGTTCTTTAAATCAACGGTTGTATGGGTACTTGGAATAGTTTTAACAGTATTTACACGGAGTTTTATCATTAGAAGGAACACTTACAAGTTCAGTAGACGGATTAACAGTAAAAACAACAAAAGCTGTAGTTACAAGCACAATACCAGTAGTTCGGAAAGCTTTTAGGAGAAACTGTAGATGCAGTATTAGGATGTAGTAATATACTTAAAAATGCAGTAGGGTTTGTTGGAATTTTTGTAGTTCTCTCAATTTGTATAATGCCAATAATAAGGTTAGGTGTACTTTCCTTCGCTTTTAACCTTACAGCAGCATTAAGCGAACCAATAGCTGACAAAAAGATAGTATCAGTATTAGAACAAATGGGAGGAACATTTAAAGTACTACTAGGAATGCTGTGTACAGTATCAGTAATGCTTATAATAGGGCTTACACTGGTAATAAAGATTACTAATAGTGGGATGATGTATAGATGATAAAAAATATAAGTTCATGGGCAGAACAAATAATAATAGCTGTAATACTTGTAACAATTATAGAAATGATACTTCCAAAAGGAAATAGCAAGAAATATATAAAAACAATACTTGGAGTATTCATACTATATACAATAATTTCACCAGCCATAAAATTTATAACTGGATCTAGCCCTCAAATAGATTATTCAGATTATGAAAAATATTTTGGAACAAACGAAATAACAGCAAGTGTAGAAGTTCCTTCTTTAGAAGATACATATAAAGTAGAACTTGAAAAACAAATTAAAACTGATATAGAAAAACTAGGATACAATGCATACAATATAAAAACTGATATGAATTTAAAAGAAGGAATTATAAATAAAATATCTTTAACAATTAGTAAAGAAAAAAAGGATGAAAACAGCATAAGTGTATCAATAAATAAAATAGAAATAGGAAATGAAGATTTAGAAAAAAAGTCAGATACAAAAGAAATTAAAGAAATTAAGCAAAAACTAAGTGATGACTATGGTGTAAATTATGAAAATATCACTATAAATTCAAAATGAATTGGAGGAAAACTTTATGTTTAAGGAACAAATGAACAAGCTTAAAAGCTTAATACCTAAAAAGACAGAAGAAAAAGAGCGGGAAATCAAACAAAAGAAAAATAGAAAATCTAGTCGTTTTTTTAGTTATATTAATAATAACTTTAATTGCAATAAATAGTATTATGGGAAATGAGAAAAAGGAAACAAAAAAAGATGAAGGTGGATATAAAGTGTTAGCAGATATTCCAGCTTCCAATAATGAAACATATGAAGACGAATTAGAAAAAAGATTAGAAAATATATTAGAAACAATGGTAGGAATAGGAAAAGTAAAAGTTTTAATTACATATACTCAGTCAAGTGAAGTTGTTCCAATGTATAATGAAAATAATACAACATCTCAGACTTCAGAAACAGATTCAAATGGAGGAACTAGAACTGTAGAAGAAAAGGGAACAAATAAAGAAATAATATTTACAGAAGAAAATGGTGAAAGTATTCCTGCAACTCAAGTAATTGTAAATCCAAAGGTAGAAGGAGTAATAGTTACAGCAGAAGGAGCAAATGATAGTGCTATAAAAGCAAATATAGTTTCAGCAGTTGAAGCAGTTACAGGTGCTCCTGCACATAAAGTTCAAGTATTTTCTATGAACTAAAATTTGAAAAAATAATCAGTATCTCGCGTCGTTGCTACTCGTTCAAAAACAATTCAATATACACTAGTATGCCTCGTTGTTCTTTGAACTCGTGTGCCTAGCGATATGCTAATTCTTTTTCCAAATTTGATACTATATAATATTAAATTAAAGAAAAGAGGATAGAAACAATGAAAATTATTAAGAAAAATCAATTAGCAATTTTAGTAATTGCTTTAATGCTAATAACAGCAGGATACTTAAACTATGATAGTACATATAATGGAAAACTTTCTATGGATACGTCATCAGAATTAAATCAAAGCATTAATATAGCAGCTTTAGGAGATGCAGAACTTGTAAATGCCAATGTAACAGAAGAAAATGAAAAGAAAGAAGAAGAAAAAACTTCAAACGAAAATTCTTTAGAACAAGCAAAAACATCTGAAATACAAAATACAAATACTCAAATGAATAGTACTCAAACATCAAGTACTGACTATTTTGTTAAATCTAAATTAGAAAGAAATGTAATGTATTCGCAAATGACATCAAGATACCAAGAAATAATTGCAAATAGTTCACAAGCTCCAGAGCAAAAAGCAATTGCACAAGAAGAAATAAATAAAATAAATGATTTACAAAATGCAATAATGATAGCAGAAAATTTGCTTACTTCAAAAGGGTTTGAAAATAATATAATATTTGTAAATGGTGAAAGCGTAAATGTAATAATAGGAAAAGAGAAACTAGAACCAGATGAAGTTGCACAAATTCAAAATATAATCTCAAGAGAATTAAAAGCTGAACTAAGTAATATACATATCTCAATGAAATAAGATAAGCGGTACAGTTTTGTTTATTGAACTTTAGCCATAAAGCTAGGAATAATAGCTTTATGGCTACTTTTGATTGCTTATCTTGAAATTGAATAAATGCTATTCAAAATAATCTAAAACTTAGGCTGTTATATTTTAAAAAACTTGACATTAAAACTCGAGTTATGTATAATAAAAAACGAAGTTGTAAAATAAATATGTAGGAAACCATTTCGCAGAAAAAAGTAAACAAACTCGTGAGGTAAGAGATAAAATAGTAGAAATGGAATTGAAACAGTAACTAAATATAAGGCATGTTTAATATAATATAAGAGAGCTTTTTTCACAACTGCGAAAAGAGCGATACATCAATAACGAGGTATACAAAAATGTTAATGATAAAAAAATTTGGAGGAACTTCTGTTGCAGATAAAGAAAAAATATTTAATGTAGCAAATAAATGTAAAAAAGATTATGAAAAAGGAAATAAAATAGTTCTAGTACTTTCTGCAATGGGAAAACACACAGATGAACTAGTTTCACTTAGTAGAAACATAAGCGAAAATGTACCGAAAAGAGAAATGGATATGTTATTTACTGTAGGAGAACAAATTACAGTATCTTTGATGGCAATGGCGCTTGACAAACTTGGAATTCCAGCAATATCACTAAATGCATTCCAAGTTAGAATGTTTACAGATAATAATTATGGAGATGCAAGTTATACAAAAATAGAAACAGAAAGAATTGAAAAAGAACTTGCCAAAAATAAAATAGTAATAGTTACAGGATTTCAGGGAATAGATGAAGATGGCAATTATACAACTCTTGGAAGAGGTGGATCAGACACAACAGCAGTAGCTCTTGCATCAAGCCTAAAAGCAGATTCTTGTGAAATATATACAGATGTAGATGGGGTTTATACAGCAGACCCAAGAATAGTAAACAATGCGATAAAACTTGAGAAAATATCATATGATGAAATGTTAGAATTTTCAAATTTAGGAGCAGGTGTACTTCATAATAAATGTGTAAAAATTGCAAAAGAAAACGATATAAAACTTATAGTAAGGTCTAGTATGTCAGATGTATCTCGGTACAGAAGTATCTAACTTTTATAACAAATGTTGTAACTTACCTAAAATAACAGGAGTTACATCAAATAAAAATACAGTATCTATAATTGGAAAAGATATAGATGATAGTACTAAAGATAAAGTAATAGAAACTTTAAATAAAAATAATCTAAAGTTTAATAACTTGGATAAGACAAATATGCAAATTTCAGTTACAGTAGAAGAGCAAGATATAAGCTCTACAATACGCTGTATACACGATTTGTTTTTTACAAATTAGGAGGCGAGTTAAGCCTATGTTAAAAGAAAGGAAATACAAATTAGCACTAGCTGGAGCAACAGGAGTTGTTGGAAGAACAGCTAGAGAAGTATTAGAAGAAAAAAAATTACCTATTTCAGAATATGTATTTTTCTCATCATGTAAATCAGCAGGAAGTAAAATAGAATTTATGGGAAAAGAGTATATAGTAAGAGAACTAAAAGAGGACTCATTTGATGAAGGATTTGATTTTGCTATATTCTCTTGTCGGAGGAGAAACATCTAAGAAATTCGCACCTATTGCAGCATCAAAAGGATGCATTGTAGTAGATAATAGTAGCTGTTGGAGAATGGATAAAGAAGTTCCACTTATTGTTCCAGAAGTAAATAGTGAAGAAATAAAGAAAAATAAAGGAATTATTGCAAATCCAAACTGTTCTACAATACAAGCAGTAGTTCCACTTAAAGTACTTGATGACAAATACAAAATAAAAAGAATTGTATATTCAACATATCAAGCAGTATCAGGAGCAGGACTAAAAGGAATAAATGACTTAGAAAATGGAATCAATCCAAATTATGAGCTTCAAAAGTTTCCACATCCAATTGTAAATAACTGCTTGCCACATATAGACGTATTTTTGGATAATGGTTATACAAAAGAAGAAGAAAAAATGATTGACGAAACAAGAAAAATACTAGGAAGACCAGACTTACCAATTACAGCAACAACTGTTAGAGTACCAGTAATAAATTCACATAGTGAAGCAATAAATGTAGAATTTGAAAACGAATTTGACTTAGAAGAATTAATCGAAAGTTTAAAAAAAGCTAAAGGAATTATTGTAGAAGATGACCCAAAAAACAATATATATCCACTTGCAATAAATGCATCAGGACATGATGAAGTATATGTTGGTAGAATAAGAAGAGACTTTAGTATAAAAAATGGAGTAAATTTATGGGTTGTTGCAGACAATTTAAGAAAAGGTGCTGCAAGTAATGCAATTCAAATAGTAGAAGAGATGATAAATCTTGACAAAATGAAAAAATAAAGATAAAATAAAATATAGAGTAAACTGAATAGTCGCGTATACCTTTTGTATATGAGGAAAGTCCGGGCTCCATAGAGCAAGGGTGCTGGATAACGTCCAGTGAGGGTAACCTTAAGGAAAGTGCAACAGAAAATAAACGCCATTTTAGAAGTTAGAGAGTTAGAAGTCAGAAACTAGATTTTCTAATATCTAATTTTCTAACCTCTAGAATGGTAAGTGTGAAAAGGCGAGGTAAGAGCTCACCGCTTCTATGGTGACATAGAGGGTCAGTGCAAACCCCACCTGGAGCAACGCAAATAAAAAGGACATAAGACTGCTCGTCGGTTCCTTAGAACAAGCGGCTAGAGATGTATAGTAATATACATTCGAGATAAATGACTATTCTAGACAGAACCCGGCTTATAGGCTTACTTTACTAGAGGTTAGAAGTGAGAAGTTAGAGATAAAACTCTAAAATTTGACTTCTAACCTCTAGTTATTTCTGATTAATAATTCCATATCCTCAGGAATATTTGCTACAAATTCCATTTTTTTCTTTGTTATAGGATGTATAAAACATATTTTATAACAGTGTAAAGCTTGCCTTGAAATAAGGGAAGATGTAGTACCATATAAAGTATCTCCGAACTATCGGATGACCAATATATTTAGAATGAACCCTTATTTGATGAGTTCTTCCAGTTTCAAGTACAAAATGAACTAAGCTCATATTATCAAAGGATTTTATCACACTGTAATGAGTAATAGAAGTTTGCCCATTTTCATTTATACATCTTTCAATAATACTTCCGCTTCTTCTTGCAATAGGAGCATTTATTATTCCTATTTTAGGTTCTATATCTCCTTCTAAAATACCAATATATTCTTTCTTAAATACATTGTCTTTCATTTGTGAAGTAAGCATTTCCTGTATATATTCATTCTTAGCTAAAACTACTAATCCAGAAGTATCTTTATCCAGACGAGTTACAATTCTAATCTTTCTATGTAAATTTATTGTATCAAAATAAAACTTAACTGCATTAGATAAGGTGTCTTCAAAATGTAACATTGAGGGATGCACAGGCATATTTGCAGGTTTATTTACAATTAGTAAATATTTATCTTCATATATAATATCTAAATCTAAATTAATAGCTATAATATTTATGTTTTCCTCTTCAAAACTTAAATTTACTTGTATAATATCTCCTAAAAAAATATCCTCATTACCATTTGAAACATTTCCATTTAAGTAAATTTGATTAGCTCTTCTAAGCTTTAAAAATAGTCTAGAAGAGATTTTAAATTCTGACCTAAGTACTTCTTTTATATTAGAATATTTATTACTTACAACCTCAAAATTTAAGTCCATAAATTTAAAGACCTTTCTATTTTTAAATTTATATAATTATATCACAAAAATCTTTATTTTTATGAAAATTTGTGTTAAAATATAAAAATCAAGATATTATGCGAGTGTGCTGGAACTGGCAGACAGGCACGTTTGAGGGGCGTGTGTGGTATCACGTGTGGGTTCAAGTCCCATCACTCGCACCAGTATGGATGTTTTTATGGGATTTAGCGTTCCATAAGAACATTTTTTTATTTTATGCTGATAATTTAGGTGCGTATTTTACATTTACGCCTTTTCTTGTATTTACTGTTACATCTACATCAGGAATTTTAGGCAAGTCAGGTATTTCTATTGCACCTATGCAATTCCAATATATAGTTATTATTTGTACTGTTTCGCCACTATCTAATTTTTCGGCGTGATTTATTTTTATTTCGTCTATTAGTTCGTGTAATACCTCTCTTGTTAATTTCTTTATTCTTGTATATTTGCGAACAGTAGCAATAAACATATCTGCTGTAACTGTTTTTTCTTCTGTTTTTTCTAATTCTGCACGAAGCATTTTGATTTTTTCTGCGATTTCTGTTTGTTCGTCTGTATATGTTTTTGACATCTTCGCAAATCTTTCATCATCTATTTTTCCTGCAATATTATCTTCATACATACGATTAAAAATATTGTCGAGGTCTTTATCTCTTGCAATTAGTGAATTTAATTCTTTTTGTTTATTATGTCTGTCTTTTTCTGCTGTCATTTTAGAATTACCCATTATAACCTCTGCAAATTGCTTTTCGTATTGTGTAGCAAATTTTGTAAGTCTGCGTATTTCTTGTATAATAACTTGTTCTAAAAAATCTACTCGAATATAATGTGTTTGTGTGCAATTTCCACGCCTATTATTATTACTAGAACAATTAAAGTATTTTATGTCAGGATTTCTTTGATTAAAATGATAGTTCATATTAGACCCACAGTCTGCACAAGTTAGTAAACCTGAAAACATATTTGCTTCGCCAGTAGATGTCTTGCGTTTTCTTGTTTTTCCTCTTTTTTCTTGTACTCTCTCAAAGTCCTCACGACTTATAATAGGCTCGTGAACGTCTTTAAATATTGCCATATTTTCAGGGTCATTTTTTAGTCGTTTTTTTAACTTGTAAGATTTAGAATAAGTTTTAAAGTTTATGACATCGCCGACATATTCTTGTAGTGTTAAAATAGTTATAATAGTTGATGTGTTCCAATAATAAGGTTTTTCAGTATTTCGTAATCCACCACGATTTAATCCTTTACTTGCCCAATAATTCATAGGTGTTAATATTTCATCTTCTGTTAATCCTTTTCCTATTTGGTCTGTTCCTTTACCACTTAAAAACTCGTTGAATATTCTACGTACAATTTTTGCAGGTTCTTCATCTATAATCCATTTTTTAGGGTTGTCAGGGTCTTTCATATAGCCATAGGGTGGTGGGGCAAGTGGTTCTCCTGCATTTCCTTTTACATAGTTAGATAATCTACGTTTTTTACTTATATCACGTGAATAATATTCTGCTGTAATATTCATAAAACCTATAAATGGGTTGTCGCCCTCTGCACTATCAATACCCTCGCCAACAGATATAAACCTTATATTATTTTCAGGGAATAATTCTTCTATGTATAAACCTGCCCTGATATAATCCCTCGCAAATCTTGTAACATCTTTTACTATAACTGTTGAAAATAAGGCTGTGCCATTTTCTACTTGTTCTATCATACGTCTAAAATTTTTCCTGTCTTTGTTTGTTCCTGATACTCCGTCATCAACAAATTCTATAAGATTTACAAATCCTTTTTCTTTTGCAACCTTTTGTAGTAATTTTCTTTGATTTTGTATTGAATAGCTTTCATCTAATCCGTCATCACGACTAATACGCAAATAGAGTGCAGCTGTATTATTTATATTTATTTTACTTTTTGACTGTTTCATTTTTTATATTTTCCTCCTTTCGGCACAGTCAAAAGCAATATTTACATTACATTTATTATTATATTACTTTTAATCTGCTATTGCAAAGTTAATCATCATTTTTTGTATTTTCAATATCAGTCTGCATAAGTTTTAATAAAGTACGATTTAAGTCAGGAGCATTTTCAGTTTTGTAAATAGCACAAACAACAGCTGTCAATTTTCCTATTTCGTATGAACTGTATGTAATTTTTCTCTTTTTTTCCATAGTGTTACTCCTTTCTTTCTTTTTCATTTAAAACAGTAAGTATTTTTTGTGCTTTTTTAGGTAGAACTTTCAAATCCTTATATTTATTCAGTAATGCTTTACTTTTTAAACCTGCTATAATATAAGGCTTGTATGCTTCAAATACATAATCAACACTTTTTTCTATGTTTCCTAATGGTCTTTTTACTGTTTTTATTTTAGTAGGCATTTTATTTACTAAAAAATATTTGTTTATAAAGTTTGATTTATCTTTTTTAGCAATTACTTTTACTCTTTGTTCAAATATTCTATTTGTAAATTCTTCATTAAAAGCATTGTCTAAAACCAAATCCCCACGAATTCTATGTATTTCAATTTCAAAACGGATTATAACTTTATTTTCAGGTGCTGAATAGTGTAGAGGGTCATCAGCAGTTTTATTATATACACGTGTATAAAATTGTGATTTTCTGCTTCCATAATATACTGTTCTTGCGTCCTCTTTACCATTTAAAGTATATAAACCAGTTTTAAAAGCTGTTTTATAATATTTTTGCCATTGATTTAATGGTACACATACATCAGTTGCTAAATCTAATCTTGATATACGGTAATCACTATGATTATTTAAAATATTTTGAACATCGTTAAAATTGTAATCCATAGCCCTCCAAAATGCACCTGATAATTGAACAATATATTTCCAACCTCTTTGACTTGCTGTTCCATATTGTTTTTGAACAGTTATACCATATTGTGTAACTCTGTCTGTTGTTCCTCTGCTACATATAGGGTCTTTGCACGTCTGCTTATATAAGTCAGGCAGTATTTTTGCAAATTCGCATAAGACATCGTATGTAGTTAAATAAAATATGCTTTTATTTTTAGCAAGAGAAACCGTCAAATAATCTATTTTCATTTATACCACTCTCCTTATATAATGTTGCTCCCCTATTAGATATAGGGAGCGTGGCTGTCGCTTCGCTTCGCCACGTCCTCATCTATTGGTCATCATCAAATTTCATATACTTTTTGACCTTTTCGCCAATTTCAGCAAATGGGGGAACTGCATTGCGTATGCTACACCTTTCTACATAAGGCATACCTACTAGCTTCATAAATCCCTGACCTGCTATATTGTGTGCGTCCATTAATCCAATATCATTAGGAAATAACATTTTTTGTTCAATAGTAGAGGGATTACCAAACACAATTTTATCTGTTATAGAACTTCTAACAGCAGAACTTCCCACCGTTTCTGCTGAACTCGTTTGACCTGCAATGATAAAAGTATAACCGATATTCTCTTGTTTCAAATATAAGAACTCCTAATAGAGATTTCAGGCGTTGAGAACGCTTGGGGTCTAGTTTTTCCGTTAGGGTTACAAATTCATCGCAAACAATTATTCTTTTTTTATTATCAGGTTCTAATTTTATTCTTTCAAAATCAGTATAAATTTTTTCAAAGGCTTCAAACACACTTTCGCCATAGTAAAAAGATTTTGAATTTTCAACACCTAATTTTTGTGCGAACGTAAGTTTTTGGTCACATAGGATTATTTCCATATCAATATTATTAGCTTCTGCATAGTCACAATATAAATTGAGAAAATAACCTATACCGAATAGATTTTCCTGTTCCAGTATTTCCATAAATACCTAAGTGAATTATATTTTCTACTAGCCAAAGGTCATTTATAGTAAGATTTCTGCAACTTGATTTACAAGAGGGAAGCACATTAAATTGAATAATGCCATAATCATTACCCTCATCAGGGCTTACAAATCCTCTAAAAATATTTCTTAAACCTCTAATTACAATAGGTTCATTAAACTTGCCGAAAATCTACATCTACATCATCAAAGTAATAAATCTCATAATTTGCATTGTTAGGGTCATATTTCATATTGCGATATACTGGTGCTTTGTTCTGTTTGTTTACTAATCCAATGTTTTTAAAATGTTCTATATAGTCATTTATGGTATAATCCTTAACTTTTATTCTAAACATAATAATTATAAAAAGTAGTAATGCAAATAATATAATTGAAACTATAATATATATAATTTTAAATACTGTTTTTGTTATATCAATTTTAATCCACAATATCAAAGCAGTAATAAAATAAAGTAAGAGAGGAAGAACAAACAAGAAAATACGTAAAATCTTTCTTATTATGATAGTTCTCTTCCATTTTTCAGGTAGAATATTTCTGCTTCTAATAATATTTATTATATAATTGCGAAATTTCATATATAAATTTAAACATACGTTAAACATTGTTTTCCTCTCTTTCTTTAATTATTGTTTAGAAATATAATCTGTTAAAACATTTAAGAAATTAGGGTCAATTAAATCATTGATTTCTTTCATTTCATATCTCATCATTAAAGTAAAACCTTCCTTTAAATCATATACACCATAATCTTTACAAGGAAAAACTGATACTGATAGCTCATTAGTGTAAAATATTATATGTAATTTAGGAACATTATTTATAATAAAATTTCCCTCAACTCCGTTAGAATAAATTTGAATTGAATATTTATCGTTATTGAAACTATTTTCTAATTCAATATCATTTCCTTTGTAATTTTCAAATAACCCAAATAAATCTATAAATGTTTTAATTTTTTCTTCTGTACCATTATTTACTTTTTTACTCATTTTTTACTCCGTTTCCGTCAATGGAAAAACATTTTTGAATCCCCATTGACTTTTTAAAATTTTAATCTTCTTTATATTTACTGTTAATGTTCAATGTTGCTTGTTTTGGCGATGTAACTCTTTTTGTTTCGTACTCTATAACTGTTCCAATATGTATTTGTTCTTCTTCTCTTTGAGATGTCTTACTATCTATAAACTGAAACACGTCGCCATTGTCTTTAACTCCACTAACTACACGACCTAGTATAGCGTATGGTTTATTGTCTTTAATTCCAGTAGCTGTTACTATGTATTTTTCAGTCATAACATTACTCCTTTCTACTCTATGAATTATAGAGTTAATAATCTATATAAAAACGCCTGTTGTATATTTACAACAAGCGTATTATATGCTAAAATAAATTAGACATATAAGGTACACTTATTGCGTATCTATGTGTTAAATGGTGGAATATTTGCTAATACTTTGGTCGGTGGAAGCAGATATTCCTGTTTATTTATTTTTTGTAATTTTCCATTGCAAATTCAATAGTAGTTAATATTTTTTTATATTGCTCAATTTCTTCTTTTTGTATCTCAATTAAATTTTGCAATTTTTGTATTTGTTCAACGTGTGTATCATCATTAGTAATCTCAAAATCAGGCTGTTTCATATCTTGTTTTGCAAGCCATATAAGATAACCTTTCAAATTCTTTTGACGTTTCTCTTTGGCAAACTTTTTAATAGCTTCGTAATCTTCTTCATCTATTTTAAAAGATATATTTTTTGTACTCATAATAATCAACCTCCTTTACACGTTGAATAAATTATAACACGTCAAATAAAATCTGTCAACACGTTTTTATAAAAATTTTTTAAATATTAACAAAATACTTATTAACATAAATAATTGGCTTGCTATTGCTATTTTACGTAAAATGTTGTATAATATAATTATAATATTCGTAGGTACAGCGAAATATAATAAATGTACCATTTCGATAATTGCTACTGGAAATTTGGTAGCAAACGAAAAGATTAGGAGGACTACTATGTTAAAGCACTATGTTGAATATCTGTACCCTGGTATTATTGTTAGCGAAACATCTGTCAGCGAGATTGCTGAACGGGATGTAAGCAAGGTCGAGATTTCCGACCACTGTTTCGGCTTCCGTTTCTTTGATAGAACTGTGACAGTTGTGGACGGTGAAAACCTTACCGGCGATAGAAAGAATATATCTGGCTGGTATTATCAGGGCGAGAAGATGACCATCGAGCAGGTTAAGGCAACCTTTGGAAGCGACAGCAAGTATGACATTTTGATTTCCAATATGGAAAATAACGGTTATACATCTGTTGTCAAAACCAAATTTGGTCAGTTTATGCCTCTCAACGATGAAGACAAGGTCATTTGAGCCTAATCTAAAAAGAAAAATATTTCTTTTCCTCGAAAGAGGTTTCTTTTTTTATATTATGTGGTAAAATAAAAGTGGTTAGATTATAAAAATATAATTCTAATCACTTTTTGTTTTAAAATATAAAATAATAATGTAAATATGCTTTTTAGTGTGCCGTGTAATTATTGATTTTTCAATATTTTTTAAAAATTCCCATAAGAACACTCGCACCAACGACGTATCTGTTCGAACTAATAGAACAGATTGATACAAAAATCATTCAGTAAAATGGATGATTTTTTTGTTTGTTCAAAAATGTCATCCAAGAAAGGATGGTGCTTGAAATGAAGATAATTAAGCAAGAACTAGAATTTGAGGAATGTCTAAAACAGCGACTTGAATTTATATGTGAGTTTTCTAAAGTTACTCCTACCTTTATCAATGGTAGTATTAGGAAATTAGAAAGAACTAATCTTACATATATTGAGCCACATAGAGTGATTATTAAGAATATTACTTTTTTAGTGTTTAATTACTCTAATGATGTGTATATTTCTAACTTAACTAAAAAGATTAAATTATCAGAGTTAG
>CANRQN010000023.1 GCA_947641575.1 uncultured Clostridium sp. | reverse complement strand
AAAACTCTTAATTTTACTGCATCAGCTTTTTTCTTTTCAGCTTCAGCTTTTGCTTCTTCCTCTGCCTTTAATTTTTCTTCATTATTTACATTCTCTTGTTTTGTTGCCATTTTATATGACCTCCTTTTTCAAAATAATTAATTAAGGGGATTTTCATCCCCTCTTCTTAGGCTTTAACAGATTTCTTTAACAAATAGATATAGTTAGTATTTAATGGCTTACCATCTAAAATTACTAAACCTTTTGTGATCCATTTATTTTTATCTTCATCGAAATATCTCTTATATCCAAAAGTCATATTTGAGTTAATACCATATGCTTTTTCAGGTACCCAGAATATTCCAAAGAATTCTCCATTTGCACATAAGTCAAATGATTTGAATAAATCTTGTTCTGTTCTTAGTACAGGATATTCATTAAATTTGTATTGTTTATCGCTAACATCAAAACCAGCTTTATTAATTGGCTGACCATTAGCATCTTTCATTGTACATAAATTTCCTACATATGTTTGTTTTGCCATAGCAAATTCTGGATTCGCACCTTCCATTCCTATAGGAATATTAGCAAATAGTTTCTTTTCCCATGCTGTCCAATCAGCAATTTCTTCTTCTGTAAATTCTATAATGTTAGCTTCTGGAATTCTTTGTAAGCCTCCTGCAATATTTGTTAAGATTCCTGTTGGCTGTCCATCTCCTGTTCCTTTTAATGTAGCAATATCTCTTGCTTTTAAATATGCTGTTAATAATGCTTTCACTAATTCTTTTTCAAACACTTCTACGGTCAAAATGCTTTGTAATAATGATTGTGATATTCTTACCTCTCCAATATGATATGAGAATATAACACTTCCTTTTGCTCCTCCAGCATCTTGTTCTTCACTAACTCCATGCTCTTTATCATTTCCATCAGTTCCACCCCATGTAAATGTTGCTTCAAATTCGCTTATAGGAATTTCTATACCACCTTGAACATTTAACATACGAACTCTTGAAGAAAATTGTCCATAAGATTTTTCAATTTCTTGAATTAACTCTTGCAAAACAGTATGTGGAATTAATACTCCTAAAGCATCACTTGTTACTTCTCCTGCTGCTCTTGTTTCAGTACGATATTGTGCTAAAATTTCATTTAGTCTTTCAGTTCTTTCTCCTGTTTGTGCATAATGTTTGAAAGCTGTTCTATATTCCATACTAGAAAGTAAATCTACTTCATTTTGAGATTGTCCTCTCTGATTCATTTGTGCTGTTCCAAGGATATTTAATGTTGCATTTGGATTAAATCCATTTGCACTTCTCCCTTCGATTGTTCCATTATTAGTTGCTGCACCTCTGTTGTTATCTCCTTCTCCTTCACTTTCGCCTTCTCCATCATTGTTGTCATCATTATTATCATTTTTATCTAATTCCTTTAGTTGTTCTTCTGCTTCATTAATTTCATCACGCAATGTTATTAATGTTTCTCCTAAACTTCTAACTTCCTCTACATCTTGTGAGTTTTTCATTTTTTCTTCTTTTTCTTTTAACTCTTTCTTTTTTCTTTCAATTAATTTTTGTAAAAATTTTTTCATTCTTATTTTCCTCCTAATAAATATTTTATTTTAAGCTTTTCAAGCTCTAACGAATTTTTTGTGTTACTTTCCATAACACTAGCTCGATTTTGGCGTGCTTTTTCCAACACGCATTTGTCAATTTCCGTTGGCAAATCCCTACGAGCATTTATTGATGTCGAAGCATAAGCTGGAAAATTAACAGCTGATACTTCAATTAAGGGACTAATTTTAATTATGAAACGTTTAGGATATTCTGTATCTAAATCTTCCCAACGTTCCTCTTCTACTCCAAACATAAATGACATTGCATTAATTACGCCATCTTCTATTGCGAGACATAAATCATTTGCATCGCTTCTTTCTCTGTTTGGATTCATAAGCATTTTAACTTGTTTATCTTCAATTTCAAGTGTCATTCCTCCCAATTTTTCAATAGGTATTATTGTTCTTGCAATTGCTTTTTCATCTATATTATGATTCCAAAAAAATCTAACATCTTTGATGACATCTTTACTTATTGCACCCTTGCAAATAGTTTCTTCAAACATTCCTCCTATATCAGTCGGTGTGTCAAAAACTATTGGGATACCTTCTATAAGTCCGCTTTGGTCATCTGATCTAAATTCCGCAGCATAATTCCTTCTAATTAGTTCATTCTTCATTTTCATTCCCTCCATTATTTTGATTTTGTTCATTTTGCACCTTATTATTTTCTGCATTTGCTTTATTACTTGACATTGCAATTTGTCCTGCTAGTTCTTGAAGTGGTCGCATTCCAAAAGCTGTTCTTAATTCATTTTTATAACAGCTTGCACTATCAACTAATACATCAAATAATTCTATTTTCTGACTCGTATCCATAAATATTAGTTCATGTGGATACATCATAATTTTATTTCTAAAGCCTTTCTCTCTATCTGTAAATATTGTCATTGTGAATGATTCTCCTGTTCGTTTTAAGATAGGTTCTAAACTTTTTTGATAAAATGCTTCATATTGTGCTTTTGTATAATCTCCTGTTAAGATAGGAAGTGAAACACCAATGTTTCGTAGTATCTTCTCATCAATAAATTTTAATGTAGTTGCATCCACTAATTGAATTTTATTTTGTAGTGGTATATATTCTCCTTTTATATCCAATGGAAGAAATCCACTTTCGTTATTAGCAAGTCTTTCTTCAATTTCTTGAATATTTTTTTCCATTTTCCCATCATCCATCAATGTATTGTACTTAATAACTCCATTAATTGAAAATGAACTCTTTAGAGCCTTTGCAACACCTTGCAGTAAAGTGTCATTTAATTCCAATGTTTTTAACAAAGCCTTATTATCAGGTTGTCCGAACTCATTTCCTCCCATGAATTCATTGATTGAATATCTGTATCTTATATGTATTACATCTGAGTATGCTAATGTCGTTTTATAACCATTACTAAAAGTAAACTCTATTCCTAACTTTCCTTCTGGATCTTGTAAGAAAGTAACATTAGTTGGTTGTATTGGATATAATCCTGTATAATGCTTGTTTCCCTTAATATCTTTGTAATAAGTTGGAATAATAAAGGCATTATAATTCAAAAACAATTGCCAATATACTTTTTCAAAAAAATCTGTTTGTGTCATTCTTTCATTTGGCTGTTCTAGTAATTTTTGTATTTCGCTGTTGTCTACTGGCACTAAATCACTTCCTACTTGTTTTATATGGAAAGGATTAGCTTTTGTTAATTCTGTTACTAAACAAGCTATTCCCTGCTGCACTACATCACTAGCATATATGTCTTGCCCAAATTGTGAAAAAATGGGAGTGTACCCATTTAATACTTTTGCATAGCTGACATTCGATTTTGTTTTCTTAAATTTATTAATAAAATCAATTAATCCCATTTTTATCTGCTCCTTATTTATCTATCAATTTGTGAAATTCACTACGATAACGTCTATATAATTCATATAGAATGATAAATGTTATTGCACCATCAATTCTTTTACTAGCTTGACCTTTTATTTTAACGCACATAACATTTCCTTTATTGTCCATATCCATAGCAGAATTTCCTAGACACCATCTATCTATTTCATTATTATTGTAATTTATTAACTTGTCTTGTAAGTCTGCTTCAACAAATTTCATGGCATTACTTAATACTTTACCTTG
The DNA here is from genome assembly GCA_947641575.1 of uncultured Clostridium sp. Taxonomy (GTDB): domain Bacteria; phylum Bacillota; class Clostridia; order TANB77; family CAG-508; genus JAAWPK01. The sequence goes on along the minus strand of CANRQN010000023.1, from coordinate 16,208 downwards.
TAAAATCATTTCTGTTTCAAAGTTATATTCATCCATACGGTCAGTAAATGTTTTTGAAAATCTCTGATCATATCCTGTTTTATATGGTTTTATATTGTAACTTTTATATAAATCATAAAACCAGTCTGCTACCTTAGAAACATCTATTTCATTTCCTTCATGAATAGTAAGTAAGCCTTTTTTTGCCCATTCTTTATATTCAGCTCCAGCAGATTTATCATCACTATCTGTAAGTTTCTTCTCTAAAATCCAATAATGCTGATATATATACTTTATTTTATCTTTAGATTTTCCTAGTAAGATTTTTGCACTAACCATATCTGTCGTTGCTGCCAAATCAACTGCTCCCAAACAAAAAGAACCTCTAAATGATTCTAGATCAAAAGGTTCTAATTCATAATAATAATCTTCACGTTTTAGCCATGCTGAAGCATTGTTTTGTTTTATGTTAAAATCTTTACAAAGAGTATGCATTCTTTTGGATTTAGATTTTTTTGATTTTTCAATTTCTCCTCGTAAAAACTTCCACTTTTTTACCACACCTAGTCCGAGGATTTGATTTGTACCAGCTTTTTTCATCTTGCCATATTTCTTCTTCACTATCTTGCGTATATAACCATGGCAGGTAATGAATATCTGGCTGTTCATCAAATAAAACCTCTCGTGCATATTTTAATTCATTATCCAAATATCCATCATTTATAAAACCTTCCGTTGTTAAATTTATAAAAAATGGCTCATCCTTTGTTGACATTGATTTATTTCCAGCCTCTGCAATTTCATCGTCTGGTGCATCATGACTTTCATCCATATACATTTTATCAATGTTTCTACCATCTTTGTTTTGAGTTTTTCCTGACATTTTGAATATCGTTATATTCTTTTGTGTATTACAGATTTCTGACATATTCTTATGTGTAACCTTTGAATGAGGATCTATTCTTTTTCTCATATTGTTTATTTCATTCCAAAGTAAACTTGCTTGTTTGTCATCGTTAGAAGCACAGACTATATCCATACCACCTTCGCCAATTCTTAAATCTGTATGAGCATCTGCTGCCATTAGCGTTGTCTTACCATTTTTTCTTGCAATTAGTAAAAGTACATTTTGAAATCGTCTTACCCATCGTTTCAACTCGTTGTCAAATACTTTAAAAGAATATATTACTTCTATAAATGCTTTTTCCCATAACAAAAGTTGCATCGGCATATTATAAAAAGGCTTTTTGCTTTGCAAACATAAATTTTCCATAAAGTCAATTCGCAAATAAGCTTCTTCTGTATCATATTTATATTTTGGATCTTTTAAATCCTTAACCAACTTTTGTAATTCTGTTTTTAATTCTATTCCTGCTATTATATTTCCACTTTTAATTTCTTCATAATATTGTTCTAAGAAAGTCTTATTCATATTGTCTTTTTCTTTCTGCTAGCCATTTTTCAACTGCATCCTCTTCAACTTCATGTCCATTAATCATTGAATATAGCATTCGTATTGCATTCATATAGCTTTGCGAATGTTCCTTATATAGTTTAGCTGCAGTTGTCGGTCTTTGTTTTGTTGGATCCTTAGGATGAATTTGTATAAATGGAAATTTTTTTAATTCTTCCATTCTTTCTTCCAAAAAAGCTATGTTATCTAAAAGTGGATTGATTAACTTTTTCTTATTTTCATCTATATCTTTGAAGATGTTGTCTAATTCTTCTCTTCTAGTCACTATAAACTCCCTTCTTTCAATATATATTTCTATTTTTTCAAAAAAAATGAAATTTTTGCCTCGAGTGAAAAAGATGTACCCCTTACAGTCCCCAACCACTCTCTTTGATTTCTTGGAGGCGGGGCGGGTTATGGTTGATAAGTTTCAAACCATTCTTCTATGTATTTGTTCCAATTTTCATTTTTTGATCTACTTAAGCATACTTCCTTGTCACAATCAACTAGTATGAGCTCAGCACCTAGCTTGTCTGATAGTCTTTGTCTTTCCATCTTCATTGGATAAGTTCCTACTACAAAAGCATTTTGCCAGTTGCCTAGTCTCATCTTAATTTGTTCTATTAAATTATTTCTAATTTCAAAAACATTTTGCTGTAGCTTATTTGGTTTATTGTACTTATCACAAAAGCTAATACATTCCCAAATCTTATCTATATCTACGATTAAATCATCACTTGTTGCTATATTATTAACCCATGTTGACTTGCCGACTACAAGGAGATCCATATACTATATATACTTTCTTAGGTAGTTCATATCCGAATCTATTATGTACTTTGTTATGGCATTTGAAGTGAATCAACATTATGTTGTTAGGGTTAAGACTTATGCTGTAATCATTAACATTAGCATTTGTTAATGGTATCTTATGATGTCCAATGCAATCATAAGCCTTTACTATTTCTTCTCCGCAATATTCACAGATTAATTTACCTTCATCATTTACTCTTGCTAATTTCAAATCCTGTAACAGATTTTGCCACTCTTTAGATTTGTATAATTTATGAGCGTTTTCAAACATAATAATCTATTCCTTTACCATAATTCATTATCAATTTGTTTTTCTTTAAGTTCTAATGTCTTTTTACTAAATCCAAGTTTTATCATATTCTCTCTACTTTTTCTTTTTGCTTCCTGAACTCTAGTAAGTCCATCTTCTATTCTTTGTATTGTGTCTATTGTGGGTTCCGCTTCTGTTATTGTTTCTGTGTCTCCTCCACTATTCTTCTTTTTGATATGACCTATTGTCATATCTTTTTCTGTCCTTTCTAATTTTCTGATTCTTTCCATCATTCTGTTTTCTCTTATTGTGAGTATTTTATATTCATGTATATATTCTTGCATTTGTAATTCATCATTATCATTTATTTTATAATTCTTATATAATGCCCATTCATCTTCTGTTAGCATATTCTTATATATTTTTTCATATTCTCCAGTAACTACTGCGTTGTTATTATTACTAGTTGCACCTTTTCCACCTTTATTGTTTTTCGCATTTTGGTTTCCTTTATACAGTTCACTTTTGTTTCTAGTTAGTTTATACTGATTTATAATCTTTTTTAAATCAGACAAAGTAATATTATGTTTTTTGAAAATGTCTTTATATGTCATTCCATTTAGATAATCTGTTTTTATATTTTCTATCTTCTTCTGGGTCAATACAACTCACCCACCTCCATTACTTTTTCTCTAACTCTGCCTTTTGCCCTGTTAAAGTTTCCCAGCGTTTTACAATAACATCACAATATCTAGGATCTAATTCCATTGCATAGCATATTCTATTGCTTTGTTCTGCAGCAATTAAACTTGATCCGCTTCCTCCAAACAAATCTACTATTAAGTTGTTTTCTTTACTAGAATTTTTTATTAAATATACTAATAAATCAATAGGTTTCATTGTTGGATGTTCTGCGTTTCTTGTTGGTTTATCAAATTCTAATACTGTGTTTTGTGATCTACTATCAATAAAGTAATGAGCTTTTCCTTCTTTCCATCCATAAAGAATTGGCTCATGCTTCCACTGATAGTCTTGTCTCCCCATAACAAATGTATTTTTTACCCATACCAAGCATTGTGCTAACTTAAATCCTGCATTTTTGAAAGCATTTCTAAAATTCAAACCTTCTGTATCTGCATGAAATACATAAATAGGGCATCCTGCTTTTGCTACTAAATGCATATTCTTGAAAGCATCTATTAAAAGATTATAGAACTCTGTTTCGTTCATATTGTCATTTTCTATCTTTCCTGCTGTTCCTTCATAATCTACATTATATGGTGGATCTGTAAGAAGCATATCCGCTTCTTGATTATTCATAAGACGCATAACATCTTTTTGTTGCGTACTATCTCCACATAATAATCGATGCTTACCTAATATCCAAACATCTCCTACTTTTGTTGTTGGTTCTTCTATTTCATCTAGTGCCTCTTCTAAATCGAAATCATCTTCATTGGATCCTATTATATCTTTTAGGATATCATCTATTTCATCATTGCTAAATCCTGTAACATTTATATCGATATCCGTTTCTTTTAATTCAGCAAGGATTGCTTCCAATTTGTCGTTATCCCATTCTCCACTAATTTTATTTAATGCTAAATTCAATGCTTTTTCTTTATTCTTATCTAAATCAACTACAATGCATTGAATTTCTTCATATCCTAGTTCTTTAAGTACCTTTAATCTTTGATGACCTCCAATTACTGTCATATCTGCATTAATAATTACTGGAGCTACATATCCAAATTCCAAAATACTATTTTTTATCTTTATGTACTCTTCATCTTCAGGTTGTAAATCTTTTCTTGGATTATACTCTGATGGTTTTAGCTTTAGTATATTGATTTTTTGAATATTCATAGTCGACTCCTTTTTTTCAAAACATTTCGATTCATATATGCAATTTTTACATTCTCTTTTCATACATACATCATATTTCATAGGCATATCCTTTTATTTTGGTTGCGGTCAGAGGATTCGAACCTCGTCTTTGGGCTATGACCCCAATGTGCTGCCGTTGCACCATCACCGCATATAAAAAAGCCACCCAAAAGCAATCAGGTGGCTAATTGAAAAAGAAATGAAGAAATAAAATGAAAATATTTAGTATTTTTGCAATTATAATTATAACATAGTGTTTTTTGAAAAAATACAGAAAAAATATATAAATTTTCTATAATTTTTCTATAATTTTTTATTTTTGTTATATTCTCGTTGCATTTTGGCTACAGAATTTTTTATTGATTTCGTTATTGCATCATAAGTTTTATTTTTATTTACAGCAATTTCTTCTATACTCATCTTTTGATAGTATCTCATTTCTATAACATCTTGATTATATTTTTTTAAGATCTTCACAAGATTTTCTACCACTTTTATTTTTAGTTCTAAACCTTTAATATATCTTCTTTTATCTGCTATTTTATCTTGTCTTTCTATTACTTGTTTTTCTATGCTAGATTCAACATAACCTTTTGCTTTAGGCATACCATCTAAATTGGCACTTTTTATATCAATAATTTCATTTTCTAGTTCTTGTATTTCCGATTCAGTTATACTGATTCTAGCTTTATATGTATTGTAATTTTCTAATACTTCTTGAACGTTCATGTTTTGCATCCCTCCTATATTTTATAAATAAAGAAAATCAATGCTACACTAATAGTTATTTCAATCATATTAATTATGCTTTTTGAAATACTATCGTTTTGCTCATTCATTTCTTTTACTATTTTTGACAATGACAATATTCCTAGAAAGAATATAAATATTATTTTTAATGCTAAAAGCATGATATACACCTTCTTTCCGCTTCTTATTTTTCTATCGTGTTCGTTTCTAATTTTTCTATGTAAAAATAATTTTTAAGTGTTTTTTTCCTTACAAATTATTATTTCTATCGTTTTTTATTGTTTATTGTTTTGTTTTTGATAACTTACCACTATATTGTAATACCTATAAAATGTATATGGTTCCTTGTTATTTTTAATAATTCTGTTTATTTCATTTCGTTGTATTCCTTGGCTTTGCAATAATTTTATGAATTTTTTCTTTGTTATTTTTTTATTGCTTAAGTTCCTAGCTAGACTTTCAGCTATTCCTACCAATGTAGTTGCAAATGATCGTGCTGTTTCTGCTAATGTACCAAAAGCATTTGACAGACTATTTATAACAGGTTCTAGTGTTCTTTTCACATCATTTATCGTTTCTTTTATTACCTCTTCTACTTTTAAATATTCTTCTTCATTGATATTTATGGTCTTACTATCAGCATCACAAATCAGTCCAGTAATATAGCCTGTCCCTATTATTCTTTCTGCTTGTTCGATTGTAATATTTTCATATTTACATTTTTTCATTTTCCACTCCTATATTCTTACGAATTTCACAATTTCTTTTTATCCATTCCTCACAATAGCAACTAGCTCCTTCTGTTCTTTTACAAAATGGATATCTTCCACAATTTCCACATCGTTTTTTATTTTCCATCTGCAGATACCTCCAATATTTCTAATACAATATATTTTTTTCCGCTTCTCTGCACCCCATTCTTCTCTGCCTTCTTTTATTTTGAGTTTTACTTTACATTTCAATGTTGGTCTGTTTTTTCCATATACGTTTCTAAAATATACGGTCATCCATAATGGATATCTTACTAAATCTTTTTCTATGTCATTTGGTATAATAGGATTTAACATTTTGTCTAACTCATTATTGAATCTAGTTACCCAATATGGTTTTATTTCTCGATATTCTTCTTTTTTCTCTCCTGAAGCTATCATTTCAAACCATTTCTTTTTTATTGGTAATACTAACATTGTTAGTTATCCTCCTTTATATTAATAGCATCACAAGTCTGACAATATATACAAGGCTCATCGTCATTAAAAAATGAATATCCTAAACACTTTCCTGTATGTCCATCTTCATAGAAACAACCCTTTTTTTCTTTATCTAATCCATTATTTATTCCAACTTTTAGTTTCCTGTTTTCTCTTTTTAATTGTTTTATTTCATTTTTTAGACTTACATTTTCTCTAACATAATCCAAAACATTTTTATTTTTAGCATTTTCAATAAATGTTAATATTTGTCTTGTAGCAATTTTTAATATATTTACTCTTCCACCTTTAATTATGTAGTTATCTAATATACACCTTTCTAATATTAGTGATGCAGACTCTATATCGTTTCCTCTTAATATATTATTTCTTGCCTCTTCTATTTTTCTTATCTCTTTTTCTGATAGCATCTTATCCTCCTTCTATTGAAAATGTCCGAATCGTGCTGTTTCTTCATAACATTTATTTTTCAAATCTAGATCTCCTATGATATTCTTTAATTTGCATTCTTCATATAGTTCAGTAGTTGGTTCAATGCTTCCCATATCACTATCAATGTAAATCGCTAATGGTTGTTCAATTCCTATTGCATAACTTAATTGAACTTCGCACCATATCAAATTATGCTTTTGTAAATATTTTTTTGCTATTTCTCTTGCCTTATATGCTCCGCTTCTATCTACTTTTGTAGGATCCTTTCCAGAGAATGCACCACCACCAACATTAGCAAAAGACTGATATTGATCTACTACGATTTTTCTTCCTGTTAAACCTGCATCCCCTTCAAATCCTCCAATTTTGAATTTACCTGTTGGATTTATCAAAAACTTTTCTATCATGGTTTCATATTTACTTGCTATTTCACAACACATATCTATAATTATTTTGTCGGTTGCTTTTCTATCTTCTTCAGTATTTTGATAGCAGACTGTGAATGTTTTTATAGCTTTTAGTTCCATATTATCACCATACAATCCTGTTATTTGTGCTTTTCCATCTGGTAGAAATCTACTATCATTTTTTCTTAGTTCATCATACTTTTTAGATAACTCCTGTAATATTACCATTGCTGTTGGTAGCATTTGCTCTGTACTATCACAAGCATATCCAAACATCATGCCATTATCTCCAGCTCCATTCACTTCATCATTAGTTCCAAGTGCTATGTCTGGACTTTGTTTTCCTATGTTGTCTATAATTTCATAGTCGGTAGAATATCCAATGTCTTTTAATACCCTTTTGGTTATTGCTTGTACATCTATTTGTGCTGCAGTTGTTATTTCTCCTGTTATAAATATTTTTTTCTTTCCCCCTACAGTTTCTATTCCACATCTGCTGTTTGAATCTTGTTTCAAACATTCATCTAGTATTGCATCACTAATCTGATCACATACTTTATCAGGGTGTCCCCTGAATACAATTTCATTGCTATATAATTTCATTTTTTATTCCTCCACTTCTATTTCTCCTACTGTTTGCATTCCTGCAAATACAGTTATTGTTCCGCTTTCTGTTATAATCAAAATCTATTGATGGGCTTAATAAATAAGGTCTTACTTGTTTCAATAACCATTCATAATTCAGCTCATCTTTACATTCCTTTTCAAAATTTGCTTTGCGATTACCAATATTTATAAATTTAACTTTCATTTCTTATTTAACCTTTCATAATACTTACTGATCTGTTTCTATAACTATTATAAAGTGCTTGCTTTCCATATCCATTTACATCTAAGTCATCTAACATAAGATCTATTATTTTATTGTTCAAATCTCTTTCATATTGTATTTTTTGTATTATTATATTTCCATCTTTTGCTATTTCTTGAAGTTCTAAGAATTTTGTTTGTAATTCCTCTAGTGTCAACTTTTTAATTTGTTCGTTATTGTATGTTCTTAACATCTCTACTTTTTGCATTCTATTTTCCTCCTTTTATTTTTCTTCGTAGTCTATACCACATTTGCATTCCATACACATACCTTCCATGTATTTATTACTTTTTGTTAGTTCTATACCACAATTTTCACAATATTGTTTTTTCTTTCTCTTCAATTTCACGATTACCGATCCTTTGTTATAATTTTTAGCAATTAAGTATGATGTATATCCATCTAATAGTGTATAATCTGTATCAATAACTATTTGTGATTCAAACTTATGATTTTTTCTATAATATTCAATTTTTTTCTGCATTTTCTTTGGATTTGGCTTTGAAAAAATCTTAGGTATTTTTATTTTACTTATATCAACTTCAACCGCTGTTTCATTTAATAAAGCATCTATAATAATTGCTTGTAGTTCAGTATGTTTTTCTTGTAAATCAATTATTTCCTCATTACTCTTATTTATTTTCAAATAACATCCCTCGATTATTGCAATAACAATCCATAATATTCCACACACTATCCACGCAATGTTGCTTCCTATTATTCCTGTTACTATATCTAATATTGCATTTAAAATATAAAAAATTATTCTTATTATTTCTGCCCTTCCTAGCTTTGTTGCTTCTTCCCAAGTTTTCACTTCATACATTCTGTATCTCCTCCTTTATTTTTTCTTTTTATCTGCAGCATAATATATTGTTGCAAATCAATATTTCTTTTTGTCCTGCAGATATTCAAATCTTGAATTTCATTTTCTAGTTCTGTTATTTTGTCTTTTAATTTCCTGTTTTCATACATAGCATCATAGTAAAGTTGTTCATAATCTATATCTTTTTCCATTTTTACCTCTTCTTTGCTTTATTTAATACTTTTGCAATTACTGCTCCAGTCTTTGTGAATTCCGCTTCTTTACTTATCAACTTTCTTTGATTCATAATTAGTTCTTCAGCATTAGAAACCAGAATCAAATTATCTAAATCAAAGTTGCTATGATCACCATCAGCAAATATTACTTTATGTCCTGCAGGTATTTTTCCATGTGCTTGTTCATAAATATATCGACCTTTTGGCATCCAATTTTTTTGAAGTTGTCCATCTTGAACTTTCACTAATGTTGATCCATCTCGTTCATCTATTCTTTCACTACCTATCGGTCTATGATTTGCAGGAATATTCCCCTTCTTAAACATTGTTGCTTTGCATTTTTCATATTGTTCAGGACTCATAGATCCCTTTTTTCCTTTATTAGCTGGAATATGTCCTTTTTCAAATCTTCCACCTACTATTCCGCTTTTAATACCTAATTTAGTCTTTTGATTTGAAATAGCATTCTCACTTACATTTGTATTAAATTTTTCATTGAACCTCTGCGTTAGTTCTTTTAGTGTAATTCCCTTTACATTATCAATTAGGAACTGATGCTCTTCAGCTGAATATTTATGCACCATCTTTCCCATCTCCTATTTGCAATATTTCTGGTATAGCCTCTTTATTTCCGTATTCATCATAATGTTTTACTGCTTTTAATGCTAATTCTCCATTGTTTATAATTGTTTGTGCTATATTAGCCATCGACTTTGCCCTTTCCCTTTCTTCTTGTAATGCTTCTCCTTTTAGGCTTTCATCATTTAATCTTTCTAATTCTTCAAATAAGTGATTATTAAGATCTACTAATTTATTTTTCATTTTCATTTCTTCCTTTCATAACTTTTTTCCAAAATTCTGTCATGTTTTCAAAAAGCTCATTTATCCCATCTGCAATAGGTTCTGTAACATCTGTCATAAGTTCTACAAAACCACTTAGAAACCATCCTAAAAAACGCAATACTAAATATATAGGTGTCATTAAAATAACAAAAATTATAAATAAAAATCTTTTCATTTTTTATCTTCTCCTTTTTGTATTTGATAACAAGCTTCTCGTAATTCTTTATAAATTTCTTGTGTTGTCCACTTTTTTCCACCTATTCTAAATTCCATTGGCACTAGTTCTTCAATTCCCATGTAATCTCCATAATGTCCATAATCCCAGCCTATAAACCATCCATCTATTTTTTGATTATTTTCAATAGTTATAGAGTCATTTATATATGTAATTCCTCCATGTACATCTACTTCTTGATATATTTTCTCATCAGTTTTTCCATATAATTTATGACCTTTTGGAATCTTTATATATGCTGTTGGATGTGTTCCTAAATTCATAATGTAATACAACAATCCAAAGCAAAAACCTGTGTCCAATACTTCACTTTTAAACTGTGATTGATATTTCATTTCTTTCACTTTTTATCACCTCTAATATTCTTCAACTTTTATGTAGATTCTTGGTGCTTTATCATATTTCTTTTCAATCTCTAATTTAGTAACCTGCGTGTCATCATTGAATGCAAACTTATTCATGGCATCTAATACAATTTTTATAATATTATCTGCATCAGGTTTTTTAGTAGGGCTTATATTCTCCTGCAGCATTTCCGCTTCTTTCTTTTTACTTGTGCTTTTAGGAATTCCAAAATAAGCTATAATAGTTACCTTTACTCTTGATTCTATCGGCTTGAAATTTGGATAATTCATTAAAAACCATTGTCTTAAAGAATATTCGTAAAGTTTTGTATTTGTTGGCGTATATGCTCTTCCTGTTCGAGTGTTCATTCTAGGTCTTGCTTTTCCTACTATGTCACCTATCATTTCAAATTCATATACCATTTTCATCACCCCTATTCTTTTGGCATCTTGTATGTAAAACTAAAGTTTTGAGTCATAAGTTGATTGTACATATCTTGCAAAATTTCATTTGCTCGTTCTGCAGTTTTATATTTTCCTAGTAGAGTTTTATCATTACTGTAATATGCTTTTATTTCATATACAAAATCATTATAATTTCTTTCTCTTTCCTCTACTTGTATATAATTTAAGTTATCTGTACTAGCAATTGTTTGTTTATTTTGACTTAATATCATCATTTCTATCACCTCTACTTTTCTGGCATATAATATACTTTTGGTACATCGTAAAATCTTTGTTGTCCTGTACCTCTATTTTCTGTTCTTAGAACTCTTCTAAATTCTCTTGCAATTTCTATTAGGATTTCTTTTGCCCTTGCTTCTGTTTTGTAATATCCCAAATCATAATTACCTGTTGATATTGCATATTTATATCCTTCTTCTTGCGGTTCTAGTATACTTATGCTTGTAATATTATCTAAATTTATAATCTGCTTTTTATTCTGATTTACTATTAGCATTGCTTTTCCTCCTATTCTTTTGGCATTTCGTATATGTCAAATTGTTCATATTTATGTTTCAAAAGATTTATTATATAATCCTTTCCTTCTTTAGTTGCATTCTTGAAATAAGTAAAATTGCTATATGCAGTCTTAATTTCTTTTACTACTTCCTTTGCCCTTGCTTCTGTTTTGTAATATCCTAATTCTCTATAATTGTCATCTCTTCCGACAATAAAGCCTGCTGATATTAAGTATCCATCTTCTTGACAATCAGTAATATTTACACACATTATATTTTCAAAATTCACAAATTCATCTTCGTTTTGATTAACTATTATCATTTTGCTGTTCTCCTTCTTCAATTTGTTTAATTTCTTTCATTTTGCTGATTTTTAGATCTTCTAGCACTCTTGTTTTATATATTCTTGTATTCCAAATTTCCCTTAAGCGTCTTATGTTTTTTAGTAAGTTTATTAAATCTCCTGTAATTAGCTTGTTGTTGTATTTATCAGAAAACCCTTTAATCGTTGATATAAATTCCAACTTGTCCTTAATCTCCCTTCGTTGTTGCCTTGTTTTTTTCAATCTGCCAGCAACCTTGGTCAATTCAAAAGCATTCAAGTTGCTTAATTCAATTTCATGTAATAAATCATCTTGTTCTAATTCCTTTGTTCTTAGTTCGTTTTTTAGATCTGAATTTGTTCTTTCAATATTTGTGAAAAAATAATTCATTTCCTCTACGAATTTCTCTATTTCATCTATGTTATCAATTTGCATTGTTACACCTCTTCAAATTCTTTTAATAATGGTCTTAAACACTTGTTGCATAATGCTAGCCTTAATTCTCCCTTTTTTGTAACTGTATGTGGTATTGTTGCAATTCCACCAGTCATTTCTTGTTTCTTTCCTGTGATTACTATTTCAGCTCCACAATAGTCACATTTGTAATATTTATATAATTTTTCCTTTTTGTAATTGACCACATTGCATTTATCAGGTATTGGTTTCATCTTTGTATATATTGGGATTTCCATTCTACTTAACAATTCATAAAATTTATTCATATCCTACCTCGTTTTCGATTCTATAAATTGTATCTACATCATATTGTGTACTTAGTTCGGTTTGCTCGGTTGCTGTTATAACACACTTTTTGAAATATGCCTTCGGCTTCTGTATTCTCGACTTGGTATTAGCTATTGCAAATTGTTTTAGTGCATACATTATCTTTTTAGAATTGAGCTCTAGTGTTTTTTTCCTAGTTTTCGAGTTTAAATACATTTCCCTTAATATTTCTGTTATTTCTAAATTCAGACTAGGATCCAATACGTGTAGTTCACAATTTTTTATAATTCTTTCGAATTCCATCTCCTCCATCTCATCCATTTTCGTTTCTTCTATTTCGACTGGTTTGTGATCAGAAGGATAGATAGATTTCATCTTATTTAATTTAATTTCATTTAATTTGATTTGATTTAATTTGCATCTTTTTGCATATAGTTTTTTGAGTTTTGCATTGCTCTTGTATTTCTTTTGCTTTGCATTTGCATTATTTTTGCATAAACCTTTTATACATTTACATTTTTTTGCATCTTTTTCTTTTTCAGTTTCTTTACTCCACCTAGCATTCGCTGCCTGCCTTCTTTTGTCTTTTAAGTTTTCATATTTTTGCATTCTTCTTAGAAAACTTTCAGACCAGAACATTCCATCCTTGGAAGTAAATAAACCATTTCCTCTTCCACTATCTCTGTATTCGTTAACACAATCATCTATAAATTTTTCTACATCTATGCTTGTACCTGTTTGCATCTTTATAGCTCTATATGTAGTTTTATCTAATGCTAATTTATAAGTAGATTCATTTCTTAGCATTTCTAAGATTGCCCAATACAAACCATATCCGCTCTAGTCCATAATCACAACGCATAGATAATATTTTTGGATCCGTTAAGGCATTAGAGTCATGACTAAAATAATAAGCGTCTTTATTTGCCATGTTTTTTATATTCCTCCTTCCTTTGTAGATTCTTGACAATAAAACATATATTTGATAAAATAAATATATGGGTATTTCTTAAATACTCTAAAGAGTAGAGTTTATGTATCTTGGTCGGTATGCAAATTCTTCTCTTTTTTATTTTGTATAATTTCTCCAGTTATTTGCTCTAATGTTTCTGCAGTAATTCCTGCAATTGCTTTCAATATGTTCTGTTGATTATTATTCATGTTAGATTCTGCTATATATCTTATTGCTTGTAAATCATCTATACGATCTACTCTTTCTTGTATTAACTGATTTTCTAATTCTTTAACACGATCTTCTAAATAAACTAATCTTACTCCTTGCCTAGAGATTATCTTTCCATATTTGTTATCTAGCTCTATGTCATTATTTGAATGTTTCCCCATGTATTTGTTCCTCCTTTAACATCACACTTTCTGTTATCCTTCTTGGAATTACTACTGTTCTATTGCATTCATCACAACATCTGCCATTATTTACAGGTTGTGCATTATTTCCATAGCCTTCATAGTGTTTTCCGCAGATACTACATTTCTCCATTATCTAATCCTCCAATTCTTTCCACATTTCAAGTAAATGTTGCTTTGCATTTTTTAGATGTTGTTCAATTTCTGGCATATCCTCTTCTTTTATGTTATATATAACAGCGTGCCATTGTTCATATCCATGTCTTTGTAGTGCATGGTGTAATTTTAATGTGTATGTACCATAGCGTTTGCTTTCTGGATCATCATTAAAATCTATGTCAAATCTAAATAGTAGATTATAATCAAAGTCATAGTCTAATCCTTCCGATTCCTTAAATTCTTTCCAGCTCTCATGTTCTGATGTTCTTTTTGTTTCCCAGCATTCGCAATAATAACTATGTTCTGTTTTTTTAAGCTGCAGCATTTCTTTTCCTCCTTAACATTTTCATTTTATTTTTCATTATTGCTAATGTAATAATGTGCCAGTAATAGCATTTATCTAGTTTATTTGGCATTCTGCATCCTCCTTTTCTTTGGAAACAACTAATTTTCCTATATCCTCTAATAAGTAATCCAAATCTTGTTCTGCAGTTGATTTCATTAAATCTATGTTCTCCTTTACTATGTATGCAAGCCTTTTTTCATCTTCTCCATCCTCTTCTAAAAATGTATATACTCTTACATCTAATTCCATAGAGTTATACACTTTTATTGACTTTGTAATTTCTGCTTTTGTCCAATATTTATCAATTTTACTTAATAAACCATATAAGTTTGTTATTTTTTCTAAAATACTATTTTTTAATTCCATTTTAGCTTTCCTCCACTTTTCTTATATTTAATATAATATCTGTGCGATAATTTTTATTTTTTAATCTTTCAATTGCATCTTCTTCATCCTTTACTTTAATGTTTTTGTATGTTACTCCACATGAACTAGTTCTAAATGCAACTTCATAATTATTTAATTTTTTCATGTTTTCCTCCTCTGCATTGTTGTTTTCTTCTTTCTTCGCTTTCTTCATAAATTGTTTCTATAATAAGAATAATAACTAAAGCAAATATTGGTAATAAATATTCTCCACCAACCGCTTCGTAGCCTCTTACTGCAGTTGCATATTTTATTGCCATTGGTGTTAATATAATTGTTGCTATAATTACTAATAATTCTAAAATTCTTACTATTAACTTTTTCTTATTTACTTTTATTTTCATTTTGCTCCTCCTTTGCTTCTTTTTCTGCTGTACCAATTTCTTATTGCCCATCCTAGTGCAACTTTTTCTTTTCCATAATCTTCGCTTGGAAAATCTACTATATTAAATATTGTTCTTGCTGTATCTACATTGCATCCTCGTAGTTCTGCAAATTCTGCTGGTGTATAAAATACATCATCTTTTAATTCTTTCATTTTCTACCTCCTTGAATTTTGTGTGACGTTCCGCATTTTTTTAATTCTTTCATTTTTTCTCCTTTCCTTATTAGGTTTTCCTAAGTTGTTTCGTAAAAAAATTTTGGTATTTGTTCTAGTGGAATATCTAATAGTTCACAGAATCTTAGCATTTCTTTTCTTTTGAAGTCTACAGTTCCATTTAGTTTATTAATTAAAGTTGGTATACTCATTGGAACTTTAGCTGCAAAATTTTCTCTTGTCTTAAATTTTTCTATAATCCTTCCCACTAGTTTATCAAAATTGAATTCTTGATTATTTTCTTCCATTTTATCACCTTCTTTCTTTGTTAGGTTTTCCTAAGTCAACATTATATTACCATTTATATTTTTTTGTGTCAATACTTTTCTTTAAAAAAACTTAGGAAATGTTAAGAAAATCTTAAAAAGTATTGATTTTTCCTAAGTTTTACTTTATAATAAATTTGTTAGGAGGTTTAATATGATCAAATCAACTTTTTCAGAAAGATTAAAAGAAGCAATGAAAATTAGAAATTTAAAATCTTCTCAAATAGAAAAAATTAGTGAAAAACTATATAATGAGCAAAAAATAAAAAGAATTATTAAAATGCCTGTAATAACTGATTATTTAAAAGGAAGATATGAAGCAGCACAAAGTAATATTTATGCTTTAGCATTAATATTAGATGTTAATGAAGTATGGTTAATGGGAGAAGATGTCCCTATGGATAGAAGTTATGGTAGAACGAAAGTTACAGAAATAAATGTGATAAATCTTGCAACAAATGAAGTTATTCAAAAAATACCTTATTTATATAGAACAGATATTGCTGAAGATGATCCAAATAACT
>CANRQN010000022.1 GCA_947641575.1 uncultured Clostridium sp. | reverse complement strand
TAACTATGTGTCTTTTATTTTTCTAAATCGGTCACTTTATTTTACCATTTATAAAGTTTAATATATTCCCATATATCCGAGGTCTAACCACTTGCGGTCTTCCTCCTAGCATACCTCCTGGTCCACCCATAGGAGGTCTTTGAGGCATATTTCCTTTCCATCCTCCTTGTAATAGTTCTCTTATTATAAGTATTCTTATCAAATCTCTCATCAAATAGTTATTATGTGGTCTTCTCGTTTCTCTTATCTCTTTTGCTCTTGGATTTCTCACATCTCCATTTTTAAGTGTACTATTTACTTCTGTTCTCACTTCCATCTCTTCACTTGGTTCGATAGCATTATATACTTCTTCTACCATTTCATTTATTTGAATTTCATTTATGGTTCCAATACTTCTCATACTACATGCTTTTTGTACCATTGGATATACTATTCCATAAATTTCTGGATATAAATTATTTACTTCTTGTAAATTTATGTCCTGCATTCTTGGTTCAAAATATTCATTTCCTCTTGACATATATGTATTTTGATTATATGTATTTGGCATATTGACCCCAAGTACACTTTGCATATATTCCTCATAACTATTAAACATATAAAAACCTCCCTATATATATTTTATATATATTCAGGAAGCTTTATATTTGTGCTTAAATATTATTTACTATTTCTTTAAACTTTTTGCCTCTTTCTTCAAAGTTTTTGAATAAATCAAAACTTGCACTTGCTGGAGAAAATAGTATTACTTCTCCGAATTTCTGCAACTTTTTTTGCAGTTTTCACTGCATCTTCTAATGTTTCGCACATATATGTATCTATATTTCTTCCTTGTTTTTCGCCTTCTTTTTTTACTGCATCAAATATTTTTCCTGCTGTTTGACCCATTAATACTAATGCACTTACATTGTCTAATATTGGTTTTGCAAGTGGTTCATAATCTAAATGTTTATCATATCCACCAGCAATTAATACTATTTTTTCATCAAAAGAATTTAATCCCGCCATTGTTCTCGTTGGACTTGTTCCAATAGAATCATTATACCATTTTACACCTTCTATTTCTCTTATAAATTCTATTCTATGTTCTACTCCTTTGAATTCTTTTATTGCTTTTATTTGTGTATCTATATCTGTTAATGCTTTGGTTGCAGTTATTGCAGCACATATATTTTCATAGTTATGTATTCCTCTTAAATGTATATCCTTTGAACCTATTATATGTCTTCTAACTCTATCATTACATTCTTTTATTACATTCTCATCTACTATTATTCCATCATCTAATTTAGTTTTGCTACTAAAAAATTCTACTTTTCCATTTGCTTCCTTTGCAAATTTCCTTGTTATATCATTATCATAGTTTAAGATAGTTATTCCATCTTTTTCTTGAAATTTGAATATATTCTTTTTTGCATCTATGTATTCCTCATATGAACTATGTATGTTTAAATGGTTTGGAGATATGTTAGTTATAACTGATATTTTAGGACTTATGCTCATATTCATTAATTGAAAACTGCTTAATTCCAAAACTATAATATCTTCTTTTTGCATTTCTCCAAGTTTTGTAAATAAAGGCGTACCTATATTTCCTCCTAAATAGCAATTATATCCTGCTGTTTTTAAAATTTCATATATAAGTGAAGTTGTTGTAGTTTTTCCATCACTTCCAGTAACTCCAATTATAGTTCCTAGGCACATTTTCATTAACATCTCTACTTCTGTTGTTATGACTGCTCCTCTTTTTTCTTCTTCCACTAGTTCTTTTTTTGTAGGCATACAACTTGGTGATCTAAATATTATATCAAATCCTTTTAGATCTTCTAATGAATTTTCTCCAAAAAAATATTTCATATCATATCTTCTAATTTGTTCTAGCATTTCTTTTGGTAATTTGTCTGCTTCTCTATCATCAAAAACTGTAACTTTTGCGTTTTTCTTGTTCAAGTATTTTAAAAGTGGTAAATTACTTACTCCAAGTCCAATTATTGCAACTTTTCTTCCTGATAAATACTTTTCAAATTCTTCTAATTTCTCATTCATATATCTTCCTCCAAAGGTTATCCTTTTTTAATAGATATGTAATTATGTCTCAAAATATTATACACTTGTTCTAAAAACATTTCAAGATTTTGATAGAAAAATTAGAAACTATCATCTTATAATTCATTATTTGCTTTCCTCTATAATTATTTCTACTTCTTCTTCATTTAAATTTACTATTTCAGAAATCTCTCTAATTGTTAAATTCTTTCTATTTAATTTTAATATTATCTCTTTTTGTGCTATTGCTATTCCTTCTATTTTTCCTTGCTGTAACCCCTGTTCTAACCCTTGCTCTATTCCCTGCTCTATTCCTTGTTCTATTCCTTGTTCTATTCCTTGTTCTATTCCTTGTTTTAATCCTTTTTTTAATCCTTCTTCCATTCCAGCCTTTAAGCCTTTTTCTTTTGCATCTTCTAGTGCTGTACTCATAAATGATACCTTATCTCTTAAATATTTTTCTCTTGCTTCATACTTTTCTCTCATTACTGGATCTGCTGTTATTCTTTCTAGTTCTTCTCTTGCCTCTCTTATTTCTTCTTCTATTTCTTCTATTCTTCCCATATTTACCCCCTTTATAAATTTTATCCAATTATCTTTTGGTTCATCTTTTCTTTCCTTAAATTTATTTAATTCTATTACATGCATTTCCAAGTCTTCCGTTATTCTTTTATTTGGATAATTTTGATCTATCAGTTCCCACTTTGTATGATACTCTTCTATTCCATCTAATTCTTCTAAATCTTGCACTGATATTAGTATTGCAATTGTTTTATCTAATCTATTATAATTTTCTCCTCTTTTTAAATCTCCTATATATGTTGCAGCCCAATAATACAATAATCTCTCAGCCATATATTTATATCTCGCAACTTGCATTTCTATTATTACTTTGGTTCCATCACTTAGTCGTGCTTTTACATCTATTCTACCTATCTTATCTTCTACTACTTCTCCATATAGTCTTTTATTTGTATCTAATGTTAAAGCTTCTATTTTTATTCCTAATATTTTCTCTAGGAATCCTTTTGTTATTTTTTCATTTCCTACTTTTCCAAATATTTCTTGAAATACTATATCATTTGTTATTTTCATTTTTTCATTCATATTATTTCCTCTCCAATTATATCTTAACTTATTAATTTAATCAAGACATAATTTAAAAAAACTTATTTTTTATATATTTTATTTTTTGATTTGTTTTAGGAGATTTCCTAAAGACATTTTCTTGTCATTCCAAAGTTGTATTATGATTTTTAATTTTATTTGAATATGTACATATATAAATATATTTATTTTATACAACGTTTTTTAATATATGTCAAGGAAAAATATACAACAAATTTCGACAAATAATTTTTAAAAATAATTATTAAATTTTATGCTCATTTTTTATTTACATTTTTTGCATATTTATCTTTTTTTGAGAAATAATAGTAAGTACCATGAAAATTTTAAAAAATTTAATTAATTTAATAACTTATAGAGAACCAAATGAATATAACTTTGTTTTGCCTAATGCTAAAGATATAGATGACTTTGATAATTCTCTTCTTTCAAGTATGAGTAAATCTGATACTAGCAAAGAGGAGGATAATATCTATGCTTCCAACCATATTAATTTAGAATTCGTTAAAAATAAATATAATACTGATATTAACAGTGATATCAAAATCCGCGAGTTTTATATAAATGTTAGAGGGAAACAATATTCTGCATTTCTACTTTATATAGAAGGAATGATTGATAGCAATTCTATAAATAAATTTGTTATTGAACCTCTAATGCTAAAAAATGCTTCTAATTTAAGTCACGAAAACCCCGATGTTGTTAGTACAGCTGTTACAAATAATGTGACTGTAAAACGAGTTAAAAAATTTGATCTTAAAACATATATTTCAGAATGCTTAGTCCCTCAAAATGATGTAAGTACAGCAAACAAGTTTAGCAAAGTTATTCAAAAGGTAAATGCAGGTGTTTCAGCACTTTTTATTGATACTATTGATACTGTTTTTTTAATAGATGCTAAGGGCTTTGAAAAGCGTGCTGTTGCTGCTCCTGAAAATGAAAATATTATACGTGGTTCTCAAGAGGGATTTGTTGAGTCCATTCGTACAAATACTACTCTTTTAAGAAGAATTATAAATAATGAAAGTCTTATCATTGAAGATACAAATGTTGGAAAAATTAGTAAAACTCAGATTGCTATTTGCTATTTAAAAAATGTTGCAAATGATAAGCTTGTTAAAGAAATTAAATACAGAATAAACAATCTCGGAGTTGATTATTTGATTTCTTCTGGTCAATTAGAACAACTAATTGAAGATACTAACTTTAGTCTACCTCAGCTTTTATCTTCTGAAAGACCTGACAGAGTTTCTTCTCTTATATTAGAAGGAAGAGTTGCAATTTTGGTAAATCGGAACTCCCTATGCACTAGTTGCTCCTGCAGTTTTGATAGACTTTTTAACTTCTGCTGAAGATAGAAATATTAAATTTCAATTTGCTGATTTACTTAAAGTTATTCGATTTTTTGCGCTTTTTATTACATTGTTACTTCCTGGATTATATATTGCAATTACTACTTTTCATCAAGAACTTATACCAACAGAGCTTTTATTTGCAATAGTTGCTTCAAGGCGTAATGTACCATTTCCAGTTATATTCGAGCTTTTAATTATGGAAATTTCTTTAGAGTTAATAAGGGAATCTGGTGTAAGAGTTCCATCTCCTCTTGGACAAACTATTGGTATTGTTCGGAGCTTTGTTACTAGGTGATGCTGCTGTTTCTGCAAATATTGTAAGCCCTATTTTGATAATTATAGTTGCTATTACAGGTATTACAGCATTTGCTGTACCTGATTTTTCTCTTAGCTTTCACATTAGATTTGTTAGATTTGCATATCTAATTGTAGGTTATCTTGCAGGATTTTTAGGTATTGCTTTTTGCCTAACTTTTCATATTACAATACTTGCCCATATAAATTCATTTGGCGTTTCGTATTTAAGCCCCTATGCACCTGCTTCACATGATAATAGTACTGGATATTTCCTTTCTCCTATATGGAAGAGAGAAAGAAGAAGAGATTTCTTAAAAACAAAAAGACCTAGAAAAGAAGAAAAAATAAGTAGAGGGTGGAAATTTTAAAAGAAAGGACGTTTTAATTAGAGTTATGAAAGAGTCAAAAATCGGTATGCTTCAAGCCATTTCAATAATTGTAACTGTTATGATTTCCCATATTATTTTAAATATGCCAAATCATTTAATTAGTTCTACTGGACCTGCAACAATATTAAATTTAGTTTATATATTTATAATTGCTTCATTTATATTTTATCTTGTTTCTAAAGTATTTGACTTATTCCCTCGGTATGGATTTTGTTGACATTTGTGAATATGTTGGAGGAAAATTTCTTAAAAGTATTTTTGGAGTATTTATTTGCATATATTTTCTTACTGTTTGCGGATTTATTATAAGGATATTTTCTGAAAGTCTGGTCCTTATATATTTTCCAAATATAGATGTTAAAGCTGTTATACTTATTTTTATTACAATTATGACTGTTATGAATTTATTTGGATTTAAATCAATTTCTAGAGTTTCTTTGATTACTCTTCCTATTATACTTATTAGTATGGTTTTAATTTTTGTATCATCTTTTTCATGCTTTGTACCGGAAAGGGCTCTACCAATACTTGGATATGGAGCTTTTGATACTTTTGTTTCAGGTCTTCGGAAATATTTTTGCATTTAGCAGTATGTTTATCGCACCATTTTTAATGCCTTTTCTTGGTTCAGGAAAAAAACTTAGAAAAACTTCTGGTATAGCTCTTATAGTTTATTTTGTTTATTTGCTTCTTGGAATTATTTCTTTACTTTTTTTAATTCCTTCTATAACTGAAGTAAATAGTACACTTTCAATATATATCCTATCAAGAAGAGCAAATTTTGGAAGCTTCATTCAAAGAATTGATGCTTTGTTTATTTTAATTTGGATAATGTCTATTTTTAATTATCTTGCTATAACAACTCATTTCTCTTTAGTAAGTTTCAAAAAAATTGCTAATATAAAATATGAAAGTGGTATGGCATTTTGCTTTGCTGGAATTATCTATGTTATAAGCTTAATTCCAAAAAGCACTTCTGATTTACATTTATTTAACGGAACTATATATAAATATGTTTCTATTATATTTGTATTTTTTATTACAAATTTTATTTTGCTTTGGGCTTATATTAAGAAAAAAAAGGCAATTAAGAAAGGAGAATCTTAGTTTTGAATAAAATTGTTAATATGCTTTTTGTTATAATTATTATAATAAGCTTTGGTGTAAGTCGGCTATTATTCAAGACACAATATTAGTGATTTAGCTTACGTTGTCGCTCTTGGTATTGATGTTCGGTGAAAATAACGATCTTAAGGTTAGTTTTCAGCTTTCTATACCATCAAGTAGTTCACCTGAAGGTGGTTCTTCTTCTGATAAAGATACTGTTATTGATACTATTGAAGGTTCTTCTGTTGAATCTGCAATAAGTCTTGCCAATGGATTTGTTAGTAAAAAACTTAATTTGTCGCATTGTAAAGTTTTAGTTATTTCTGAGCAAGTTGCCTCTAAAGGTATTTCTGATATTATTTTTACATTAATAAACAACGTAGAAATGAGACCAGATTGCAATGTTATTATTTCACGTTGTGATGCATATAATTTTCTTTCTGACTCAAAATCTGAAATCGAAAGCATTACATCAAAATATTATGAAATAATTCCAAGCTCTAGTCAATATACAGGTTACACTGCTGATATTTCTATTGCTAATGTTTTTGATAGAATTAATGATAGTTTTGGTGAACCTTCTGCTATTTTAGGATCTATTGCTTCTAATAATCCTGAAAATTCTCCATCTGGTGCTACATCTGTTGATTCTGATACAATTGCTGGTGAAACTACATCTAATTCTGGTGATAGTAGTAACGCTTCTACAAATATTGATGTTGTTGGGCTTGCAGTATTTAAGGGCGATGTTTTGGTTGGTGAACTCACTGCAATGGAATGCCTTTGTCATTTAATAATAACTAATAATGTGAAGGAATGTATTATTTCAATTCCAAATCCTTTTGATGAGAATTCTATAATTGATTTATATGTGACTACTGAAAAAAAGACAAAAAATGATGTTAAAATTGTTAATGGTTCACCTTTTATTACTACTAAAATAAGATTAAATGCTAAAATTTTGTCTAGTGAAAAAGATTCTAATTACTTTAATGAAGAAAATTTGAAACTCGTTGAAGAGTATGCTAATTCTTATATTACTTCTCAAATAGAAGCTTACCTTTACAAAGTTTCTAAAGAATATGGAACTGATATCGATCTATTTGGAAAGCATGCTGTTAAATATTTTTCTACTTGGAATAATTGGATAGATTATAACTGGCTTGATAATTATACTAATAGTTTCTTTAAAGTCGATGCTAAAATTGATGTAGTTTCTAGTTATTTAATATCTTAACCTAAAGGAGGAATACATGTTTTTAATTGCTTTATTATTAAGTATTTTCGCATTCATCAGAACAATTGGTTATGCAATTTACGAATATAAGAAAAATTCTAATAAGCTTGGCAGTGTTATTATATCTATTCTTGCAGTTACTGCATTGATCGGGTCGATTATTGTGACTTTTATTTAAGAAAGAATTTTTTCAAAAAGAATCGCGACAATGGGGACGGTTCTCATTGTCGCCGTTATATTAAAAATCATTAATCTTTATATATCACGCTTTTTGACTGCGACAAAGAGAACCGTCCCCATTGTCGCGATTTTTCTAAATTACATGTAATACAAATTGTAAAATTGCAACTATGATTACTCCAGGAATTCCTAGAACTCCTACTATAAGTGAAGTTATCCAATTTAAAGTCATTCCTACTCCAAATAAGTTAAGTACATAGATTACAATTCCACCTATTATCGCATTAATTAAGAATTTTATTATTATTTTCATTGGCATTGCAAGTATTTTTAATACAATAAATAATACTACTACTCCTATGATAAATGGTAATATTGGCATAATCTATTCTCCTCCTTTCATATGTTTTCTTGTCATTTCTAAAAGATTTAGTTTTGAAAAACCTACAATTTGAGTCTTTGACCTATCTTTTTTGAAATTTTCTTCTAAGTTTTCTATTATTTGTTTCTTATGTTCTTCATCATTCATATCAATATAGTCTATTATTATTATTCCACCTATATCTCTAAGTCTTAATTGTTTGGCAATTTCTTCAGTTGCCTCTTTATTTACTTTGAATACTGTTTGTTCTAAGTCTTTTGTTCCTATATATCTTCCTGAGTTTACATCTATTGCTGTTAGTGCTTCTGTTTTGTCTATTGTAATAAATCCTCCACATCTTAGCCAAACTTTTCTTTGTTCTGCTTTTTCAAGTTGCTGTTCTATATCATATGTTTTAAATATATTTTCATTCTCTTTTATCTCTACTTTTATATTTTCTTCTAAAGTTTCTATTACTCTTTTTACTTCTTCTTCTATTTTTTTATTATTTACTACTATTCTTTCAATTTCTTTATCTATTAAGTCTACTAGTAACTTTTCTATAAATGTTTGACCATTATAAACAGTTCTTGGGAATTCTATAATTTCTTTATTTTTTTCATTTTCTATATCTTCCCATATTTTTATACTTTTCTTTAAATCTTTTTCAAGTTCTGCTTTTTCTTTGCAAATAGCTGATGTTCTTACAATTGTTCCATAATTTTCAGGAAGTATTTCATCTACTATTTTATTTAATCTTTCTCTTTCTTCTTCTTTTTCAATTCTCTGTGAAATTGTTTTTATATCTGTGTTTGGCATTAATACAAAATATCTACTTGGTATACTTATATGTGTTGATACTTTTGCTCCTTTTATGTTTGTTGCATCCCTTTTTACCTGCACTAATATTCTATCACCTTGTTTTACTACCTTTTTTATATTCTTTTCTTCTTCTATTTCTTTATTTTTTACTATATTTACTTTAGGTAAAATATCTTTTAAATGTATAAAAGTATTTTTTTCTTCTCCTATATCAATAAATGCAGCTTGCATTCCTTGAAGTACATTTTGCACTTTTCCTAAATATATTTTGCCTTCTAGCCTTTTTTTTCTGTCATCTTCTTCATATTTCTCAATTACATTTCCATTTTCTACTAATACAATTTTTGAAATGTTTTGATTTTTGTTTATAAATATTTCTTTCAAAAAATTATCCTCTTTTCTAGTTATATTTGTTCATTGCAGAATCTATTCCATTTATTATTATTTCTTCTAATGCTTGTACAGCATCATTTATTCCTTCGTTAATTATTGTTTTGTCTTTTATATTTTTTAAAATAAAATCTGCCAAGTCTTCTTTTTCTTTTGGTTTTCCGAACTCCTATTTTTATTCTATAAAATTCTTTATTTCCTAATTCATGTACAATTGATTTCATTCCATTATGTGTACCTGAACCACCTGTTTTCCTTATTTTTATTTTTCCCTCTTCTACATCTATATCATCATGTATTATTATAATTTTGTCGTTATCAATTTTAAAAAATTCTTTAAACTTTTTTACAGGAATTCCGCTTAAATTCATATACATTTGTGGTTTTAAAAGTATTACTTTTTCTCCGTTTTACCAAGCCTTCACCATATAAAGCTTCAAATTTTGTTTTCTTTATTTCTATTTTATTTTTTTTTGCAAATTCATTTATAGTGTCAAAACCAACATTGTGTCTACTATTTCCATATCTATCTTCAGGATTTCCAAGTCCTACAATTAAAAACATTTTTTGTCCTTCCTCCTATATTTATATTATTTTACATTGTTTTCGTTTTTTTTACAAGTAGTTTTTGTTTAAATGTTGATATTTTTGCAATTTATGTGTATAATAATGTAGAAAGAAAATTTTTAAAATCGGAGGTACTTTTTATGAAATTTAATGAATGGGAAGGTTTTAAAAGTGGAAAATGGCAAAAAGAAATTGATGTAAGAAGTTTTATTCAAACAAATTATACTCCATATGAAGGAGATTCTTCTTTTTTGTCAGATGCAACTGATAAAACTAAAAAATTATGGAATCAGGTTTTAGACCTATACAAAAAAGAAAAAGCATCAGAAGGTTCAGTTTTAGATATTGATACTAAAACTGTTTCAACTATTAGTTCTCATGAAGCAGGATATATTGATAAGAACTTAGAGCAAATTGTTGGACTTCAAACAGATGCACCTCTTAAAAGAGCAATTATGCCTTTTGGTGGTATTAGAATTGTAGAAAAATCTTGTGAAGCCTATGGAAGAAAGGTTGATCCTGATACTGCAAAGATATTCCATGGTGCTAGAAAAACACACAATGATGGTGTCTTTGATGTTTACACACCTGATGTAAGAGCCGCTAGAAGTTCTCATCTTATAACTGGTCTTCCTGATGGTTATGGACGTGGAAGAATTATCGGAGATTATAGACGTATTGCTCTTTATGGTGTGGATAGCTTAATCGAAGAAAGAAAACACTATATTGATTTACTTGATAAAGATTGCTTTACAGAAGAATTAATTAGAGAAAGAGAAGAATTTGCAGAGCAAATAAGAGCACTTCAAGCTTTAAAAGTTATGGCTTCTAAATATGGATATGATATTTCAAATCCTGCAAAAAATGCAAAAGAAGCTGTTCAATGGCTATACTTTGGATATCTTGCTGCAATTAAGGATCAAAATGGTGCAGCTATGAGCATAGGTAGAACTTCTACTTTCTTAGATATTTATTTTGAAAGAGATTTAAAAAACGGAGTTTTAACTGAAGAAGAAGTTCAAGAAATTATGGATCATTTTGTTATGAAACTTAGAATGGTTAGATTTTTAAGAACTCCAGAATATAATGAGCTATTTAGTGGAGATCCTGTTTGGGTTACTGAAAGTATTGCTGGTATGGGAATTGATGGTAGAACTTTAGTTACTAAGAATTCATTTAGAGTTCTTCATACTCTAGAAAATTTAGGTCCTGCACCTGAGCCAAATTTAACTGTACTTTGGTCTACAAGATTACCAAAAGGATTTAAAGATTATACAGCTAATCTTTCTATTAAAACTTCTTCTATACAATATGAAAATGATGATTTAATGAGAAGATTTTGGGGAGACGATTATGGTATAGCTTGCTGCGTTTCAGCAATGCGTATTGGTAAACAAATGCAATTCTTTGGAGCACGTGCAAACCTTGCTAAAACTCTTTTATATGCAATTAATGGTGGTAGAGATGAAAAATCTGGTAAACAAATAACTCCTAAATTTTTACCTATATCTTCTGAATATTTAGAGTATGACGAAGTTATGGAAAAATTTGATATTATGATGGATTATGTTGCCAAAATTTATATTAAAGCATTAAATGCAATTCACTATATGCATGATAAATATTCTTATGAAGCAATCGAAATGGCTCTTCATGATAAAGATATTTTAAGAACTATGGCTTGTGGTATTGCTGGTCTTTCTGTTGTAGCTGATTCACTTTCTGCTATCCAATATGCTAAAGTTAAGGCTATCAGAGATGAAACAGGTTTAGTTACTGATTATGCCGTTGAAGGGGATTTCCCAAAATACGGTAATGATGATGATAGAGTAGACCAAATAGCTATAGATATTATTAAAAAGTTTATGGGTAAACTTCAAAAACATTCGACTTATAAAAATTCTAAGCATACTTTATCAGTTCTTACTATTACTTCTAATGTTGTTTATGGTAAAGCAACTGGTAATACTCCTGATGGTAGAAAAGCTGGAGAACCTTTTGGCCCTGGAGCTAATCCTCTTCATGGAAGAGATACAAATGGAGCTCTTGCTGTTATGAATACTATTGCTAAACTTCCTTATGAGTTTGCAGAAGATGGTATCTCTTATACTTTCTCTATTACTCCTAAGGCTCTTGGAAAAGACGAAAATGGAAGAATAGATAATTTAGTTAACATGCTTGATGGATTTTTTGCTAAGGAAGGACACCACATTAATGTAAATGTATTTGATAGAGAACTTTTACTTGATGCTATGGAACATCCTGAAAATTATCCTCAGCTTACTATTAGAGTTTCTGGATATGCTGTTAATTTTGTTAAACTTACTCGTGAGCAACAACTTGATGTAATTAATAGAACTATTCATGAAAAGATATAAGTGAACAACAGTGGCATGACTTAAAATACTCTAACATTTTAGATTAGTTTCATGCCACGCCCGTTGTTCGTGCGCCAAATTTTACAAAGTAAAATTTGTGTGCAATTCTTTTATCTAATAGGAAGTTCAGAGAACTTTCCTATTAGATAAAAAAATGTTATAACATTCACAGCTTTTAAATTAGTATTGTCCTGCTACCTAGGATAGCTTATATATTTTTTAATTGTTCCGCTTTCCAAGGCGTTTAATAAAGATTCAAATTCAATTTTAGAGACACACTATACTGCATAACAGTGAATAACAAAGTATGGTCAATGCTCACAAATTAAAAAATATATAAGCTATCCTATGCGGACTTTAAATTTGACTAGCTGTGAATTTTGTTTATAATAAGATTTTTCATAAAATTTAGGAGAAAATGAAAATGGAAAAGACTTTGAAAGTTCATTCTTATGAAAGTTTTGGGACTGTGGACGGTCCTGGAATTAGATATGTAGTATTTTTGTCTGGCTGTCATTTAAAGTGTAAATATTGTCAAAATAGAGATACTTGGGATATTAGAAGTGGTCATGAAGTTAAAGTTTACGACCTTATTAATACTATTTTAAGATATGAAAGCTATATCAAACCAACTGGTGGAGTGACAGTTTCTGGTGGCGAACCCTTACTTCAAGCTGAAGCACTTATTGAACTTTTTAAAGAGCTTAAAAAATATAATATTCATACTGCAATTGATACTTCTGGTATGTTTAAGTTAAATGATACTATAAAAGAGCTTATTTCACTTACTGACCTATTTTTACTTGATATCAAACATATTGTACCCGAAAAATCTAAGGAGCTTGTACGGTTTTTCTAATGAGCTTGAGCTTGATTTCGCAAAATATCTAAATGAGATTAATAAGCCTATATGGATAAGACAAGTTTTAGTACCTGGAATTACTGATAATGAAGAAGACTTAATTAGGCTAAAAGAATTTTTGAGTACCTTAAATAATGTAGAAAAAATTGAACTTCTTCCCTACCATGATTTAGGTAAGTTTAAATGGGAAAATCTTAACGAAACCTATCCTTTAGAAGGTGTTAGAGCAGCAACTAGTGAAGATGTTGATAGAGCTAAGGAGATACTTGGAATATAAGAACCTTTTTGCTTTTGTAATGAGGGCTTAATTGCCCTTTTATTTTGTGATTTGCAAATTTTACATAAATATGTTATAATAATTATAAGCTTTCCTAAACGGATAGCAAATTCTTTGAAAATGAGGTATCAGTATGTCTTACACTTTGAATTTCCAGACCTTTATCAAGGATCCCGAAACCGACGAAACTTTCGCTACCTTCAACAACGTGGAGGCCCGGGAGATTGTCACCGCGACTCCCATTGATCCTGAGCAGAAAAAACTGTTCTGCCAGGTTCTGAAAAGCAGCCATACGGCCAAGCTCAAGGATGACGGCAGTACTATCACTGTCCGTTTCCCGCTGAGCTGGTGCTGCATCAGTACCTTTGCCAAGGACGAGCGTGGGAATGATGTCATGACCATTTCGCCGGCGGACGGCTGTAAAGAGCTCTGCGAGGCTTCGGATGTTCTGTACCGTCCTAAGGACAGTACGATGAGTAGACAAATCGCCTTCGTATGCAAAGTCACTTCCTCCAAGTCCTCCGTCCGGTCGTTCGATTTTGGGCTTGAGGAGGGCCTCTACGGGTACAACGATCGGATCAGTGACCGATAAAGCTGGACGCACCGCCAACTTTTGGCAAACCTCAGCAAAAAAGTCACCGCTTGCTATTTATAGCAGGCGGTGGCATTTTTTTATAGTCTTATTTATTTAATCCTTTTAGTCCTGGATATATTGCAAGTTCTCCTAAGTCATGCTCTATGTTTAATATTCTGTTGTATTTTGCTACTCTATCTGTTCTGCATGGTGCACCAGTTTTGATTTGTCCTGCGTTTGTAGCTACTGCAACATCTGCAAGTGTTGTATCTTCTGTTTCACCACTTCTGTGAGATACTACTGCTGTGTATCCGTTCTTTTTTGCAAGTTCAATTGCATCTAATGTTTCTGTTAATGTTCCTATTTGATTTAGTTTTATTAATATACTATTTGTTACTCCCATGTCTATTCCTTTTTGTAGTCTCTTTATGTTTGTTACAAATAGGTCATCTCCTACTATTTGGATTTTGTCTCCTAATCTTTCTGTATATTTTTTCCATCCATCCCAATCTTCTTCTGCTAAACCATCTTCAATTGAGATTATTGGGTATTTTTCCACTAGGTTTGCTTCATATTCTATCATTTCATCTACTGTTTTTAACTCGTCTGTTTTCCAGAAATAGTAGCATCCTTCTTTTCCTATTTTTTTAGCTTCTTCATACATCTCTGTACTTGCTACATCAAGTGCTAAAAGTACTTCTTCTCCTGGTTTATATCCAGCTTTTTCTATAGCCTCTACTATAAGTTTTAGAGCTTCTTCGTCACTTGAAAGGTTAGGTGCAAATCCACCCTCATCTCCAACTCCTGTTGCTAATCCTTTTTCTTTTAATACTTTCTTTAATGTATGATATATTTCTACAGACATTCTTAATGCTTCAGAGAAACTTTTTGCTCCTACTGGCATTATCATAAATTCTTGAATGTTTACAGTGTTATCTGCATGTTTTCCACCATTTAATATATTCATCATTGGAACTGGCATTGTTTTTGCATTTGGTCCTCCAATATAGTTATATAATTCCATACCAAGTGATGCAGCTGCTGCTTTTGCTACAGCTAGTGATACTCCAAGTGTTGCATTTGCTCCAAGTACCCCTTTGTTTTCTGTTCCGTCAAGTTCTATTAACATTTTGTCTATTCCTACTTGGTCATATACGTTCATTCCAACTAATGCCTCAAATATCTTTGTGTTTACGTTTTCTACTGCCTTTGTAACTCCTTTTCCTAAGTATCTTGTTTTGTCTCCATCTCTTAATTCTACTGCTTCAAATGCTCCTGTTGATGCTCCTGATGGAACTAGAGCGATTCCTTTAAACCCATCTACTGTTTCTACTGTTACTTGTACTGTTGGGTTTCCTCTTGAGTCAAGCACTTCTAGTGCTTCTACGTCTAAAATTTCTAAGTATTCTTTCATTTTAGATACTTCCTTTCTTTATGTATATTTAAAAGTTTTTTAAACTTTTATTTTGAACTTAATATTTGACTTTTTGGTACATGCGTGCTTATAAATTCCATTTCTTTTATTTTCTCTTCTGTCACGTATTCTAAACTCTTTTTCATCAATTTTATATTATCTAACTTATTATTTATACCTTTCGTATATATTGGAGTTTCATATATTTTTTCTGTTTCTTTTGCCTGTTTTGTATAACTATCTATTATTTCTCTTTCCCTTTTGTTAAAACTCTCATAAGGTTCATTTAGATATTTATATGCCCAAACTATTCGCATGTTATTTCCGTCAAATTCTATTTTATTTAAGTTTTCATACCCATATGTGGCTTTATATTTTTCTGATTCTATTACTATGTTTATATTACTCCATGGTTTTTCATTATTTTTTATAAATATTCTCTTAAGTTTTTTTATACTGTTATAAAGGTCATCTGCAAGTCTTAAATATTGGCTTTCTTCAATTCCAAATCTTGATGGCACTTCATAAACATTTATGGGTCTTTTTCTAAGTACTCCTTTGGGGAAGTAATAGAAAAACATTTCTCCTGTTTGAAGTAGATTAGGTTTTTCTATAATAGATGCATAAAGACAAATTCTATCCCACTTCTCAGGTAACATTAAAAATATCTTTCTTTGTATTTCATCATGTGCATTTTTTATATCCATAAGATATTTCAAAGCTTCCTCCCATTTAATATATAATTATTTTACTAGTAGACTCTCTCCTGTCATTTCTTCAGGTTTTTCTAGTCCCATAATATCAAGCATAGTTGGTGCAATATCTGCAAGTTTACCTTCTCTTAAAGTTACTCCTTCCATTCCTACTAATATTAATGGAACTGGGTTTGTTGTATGTGCTGTGTGTGGTTCTCCTGTTTTATAGTCTATCATTTGCTCTGAGTTTCCGGTGATCTGCCATAATTAGAATTGCTCCATTTTTCTCTTTTACACTATCAACTACTTTTCCTACACATTCATCTATCGTTTCTATTGCTTTTATTGCCGCTTCTAATATTCCTGTATGTCCTACCATGTCAGGGTTTGCATAATTTAGTATTATGCTATCATATTTATCTTGTTTTATTGCTTCTATTAATTTGTCTGTTACTTCATATGCACTCATTTCTGGTTTCAAGTCATATGTTGCAACTTTTGGAGATGGTACTAATATTCTATCTTCTCCATCAAATACCTTTTCTTCTCCTCCATTAAAGAAGAAAGTAACATGTGCATATTTTTCTGTTTCTGCTATTCTTAGTTGTTTTTTTGCCTTTTTACTTATATATTCACCAAAAGTGTTTGAAAGTTTTGTAGGCTTAAATGCAATATTTACATTTGGCATTTTTTCATCATATTGAGTAAAACATACAAAGTATAGGTTTAAGTCTTTAGTTTCAAATCCATCAAATTTTTTATCTACTAAACTTCTTGTTATTTGTCTTGCTCTATCTGGTCTGAAATTAAAGAATATTACAGAGTCATTTTTTTCTATTTTAGCAATTGGTGTTCCTTCTCCTGATACCATTACTATTGGCTCGATAAATTCATCAAACACTTCTTGCTCATATGATTTTTCTATTGCTATGATTGGATCTGTCATTTTTTTGCCTTCACCATTTACCATGGCATCATAGCAAAGTTTTATTCTTTCCCATCTTTGATCTCTATCCATTGCATAATATCTTCCTGATATTGTTGCAATTTTTCCTACACCTTTTTCAGACATTTTTTCTTTTAATTTTGTTATATACATTTCTCCTGATGCTGGTGGTGTATCTCTACCATCCATAAAACAGTGTACATACACATCTTCAAATCCTTTTCTTTTAGCAGCCTCTAGTAATCCATATAAATGTCTTATATGACTATGAACTCCTCCATCTGATAAAAGCCCCATTATATGCAATTTTGAATTATTTTTTTTGCAGTTTTCTATTGCATCATTAAATTCTTTTATACTAAAGAATTCTCCCTCTTCTATAGATTTTGTTATTCTTGTTAATTCTTGATAAACAATTCTTCCGAGCTCCAATATTTGTATGCCCTACTTCTGAGTTCCCCATTTGTCCTTCTGGAAGTCCTACTGATAGTCCACTTGTATGAATCTTAGTTGTTGGACAAATTTCCATAAGTTTATCTATGTTTGGTGTATTTGCAAGTTTTACTGCATTTCCTTTTTCTTCTGTGTTTATTCCAAATCCATCTAATATCATTAGCATGGTTAGTTTGTGTTCCATTTTATCCTTCCCCTTTTGTTCGAACAATAAGCATCATTCTGCGTCGTTGCAGTTCATTCGATTTCCACTCACTGTGCATAAGCACACCTCGTGGAATATCGAACTCCTGCGCCTATCATAATAATACTTCTTGTTCGAACATTATTATACATCATAATTTACAATTTTGGCGAATTCATCTGCTTTTAAACTGGCACCTCCGACTAATCCTCCATCTATGTCTGATTTTGTAAATAGTTCTTTGGCATTTCCAGATTTTACACTTCCACCGTATTGTATTATAACACATTCTGCCGTATCATTTCCATAGTTTTTTGAAATTTCTTCTCTTATTTTTTTAGTCATCTCATTTGCATCATCAGATGTTGCTGTTTTCCCTGTTCCTATTGCCCATATAGGTTCATATGCAACTATTGTATTTTTAACTTGGTCATTTGTAAGACCTTCTAATGCAAGTCTTGTTTGTTTTGTTACAATTTCTATATGGTCGCCTTTTTCTCTTTCTTCTAGTGTTTCTCCTACGCATACTATCGGTTTAAGATTATTTTCAAAAGCTTTCTTTATTTTTTTATTTACTGTTTCGTCTGTTTCTGCAAAATACTGTCTTCTTTCTGAATGACCTATTATTACATATTCTACGCCTATTGACTTTAACATTTTTGCTGAAACTTCTCCTGTGTATGCTCCACTTTCTTCAAAGTGCATATTTTGTGCCCCTATTTTTATGTTTGTTTCTTGTGCTGTAAGTAGTGCATAAAATAAATCTGTATAAGGCACACAAAGAATTACTTCATTTTTCGTATTTTTTACAAGTGGTGCAAATGTTTCTATGAAGTTTATTGCTTCATTTGGAAGCATGTTCATTTTCCAGTTTCCAGCTATTACTTTTTTTCTTTCCATATTCCCTCCATATTTATTACAAATATTCAGAGAGGTATTTTAATTTGATGATGTCCTGCAACGTGAGTTATATTTATTTTTATTCTCGTTCCTTGTTGTTCGTCTCGCAGAACCTGTAAGAACTTAATCGTAAGCTTGCTAATAGCAAACTAAAATGTCTAACAGGTTCTAAGCTCACTCCTAGCTACGCGTCACTTCGAAAAAAATAAATATGGAACTCCCTGCGCGGACTTTAAGATAAACTACCTCTCTGAATTGTCAATGATTATTTTTTCAAACATCTTGTAAACAGTCAATTCCTGGAAGAACCTTACCTTCAAGATACTCAAGTGATGCTCCTCCACCTGTTGATATATGTGTCATCTTATCTGCAATTCCTGCATTTTCTATTGCTGCTGCTGAGTCTCCTCCACCAATTATTGTTATCGAATTTTGGTCACCTAAAAATTTTGCTATTTCATTTGTTCCTTTGGCAAATTTCTCAAATTCAAATACTCCAAGTGGTCCATTCCACATAATTGTTTTAGCTGTTTTTAATACTTCTTCATATTCTTTTATTGTTTCTGGTCCTATGTCCATTCCTTCCCATCCATCTTCTATTTTGTCTGCTGGAACATATTTACTTTCTGCATCACACGCATATTCTTTTGATACATGTATATCTACTGGTAGCATTAGTTTTACATTTTTTTCTTCTGCTTTTTTCATAATATCTTTTGCAAGGTCTAGCTTATCTTCTTCACATATTGAATTTCCTATATTCATTCCTTTTGCTTTAAAGAATGTATATGCCATTCCTCCACCTATTATTAATATGTCTACTTTTTCAAGTAGATTGTTTATGACTGTTATTTTGTCTGATACTTTTTTACCACCTATTATTGATACAAATGGTCTTTCTGGATTTTGTAGTGCTTCACCTAAAAACTTTATTTCTTTTTCTATTAAGAATCCTGATACTCCTGGTAGGAATTCTGTAACTCCTGCTGTTGATGCATGGGCTCTATGTGCTGTACCAAATGCATCATTTACATATATTTCAGCAAGAGATGCAAGTTCTTTTGAAAATTCTCTATCATTTGCTTCTTCTCTTTTGTCAAATCTTACATTTTCAAGTAATACTACTTCTCCTTCTTTCATATTTTTTGTAAGATTTTTTGCACTTTCACCGACAAATATCGTCACTTAATTTTACTTCTATTCCAAGTTCTTTTGATAGTTCTTTTTGTACAGGAGCTAAAGAAAATTCTTTTTTTACTTCTCCCTTTGGTCTTCCTAAATGTGAACATAGAATTACTTTTGCATTATGTTCTATTAAATACTTTATTGTAGGAAGTGCTCCCACTATCCTTCTTGTGTCTGTGATATTTCCATTTTCATCTTGTGGGACATTAAAATCACATCTTACTAATACTTTCTTTCCTGATACATCTATATCTCTTATTGTTTTTTTGCTCATATATATTCACCCTTTCTTAAATTTATTAGCATAGAAACAATATATTGATTTTGAAATTCAAAATCAATATATTGTTTCATATTTTTATATTTATTTTTTTGATATATAAATTGCTAAATCAACTAATTTATTTGAATATCCCCATTCGTTATCATACCAAGCAACTAGTTTTACAAATGTATCTGTTAGTGCAATTCCTGCTTTTGCATCAAATATAGATGTATGTTCATCATGTATAAAGTCTGATGATACAACTAAATCATCTACATACTTAATTACACCTTTCATTTCATTTTCTGATGCTTTCTTTACAGCTGCACATATTTCTTCATATGCTACTGGTTTTTCTAGGTTACATGTTAAGTCAACTACTGATACATCTATTGTAGGTACTCTAAATGCCATTCCTGTAAGTTTTCCATTTAGTGATGGAATTACTTTTCCTACTGCTTTTGCAGCTCCTGTTGATGATGGAATAATATTATATGATGCAGCTCTTCCACCTCTCCAGTCTTTTTTAGATGAACCATCTACTGTTTTTTGTGTCGCTGTGATTGAGTGTACTGTTGTCATTAATCCATCTTTTATTCCAAAGTTATCATTTATTACTTTTGCAAGTGGAGCTAAACAGTTTGTTGTACATGATGCATTTGATATTATATTCATACTTGGGTCATATTCTTCGTTGTTTACTCCCATTACAAACATAGGTGCATCTTTTGATGGAGCACTTATTATTACCTTTTTTGCTCCTCCTTCTAAGTGTGCATTTGCTTTTTCTATTGTTGTAAATACTCCTGAACATTCAAGTACATAATCTACTCCATCTTTTCCCCATGGAATATTTTTAGGTTCCATTTCATTATATACTTTTATTTCTTTTCCATTTATAATTAATTTTCCTTCTTCACCTTTTACTTCTCCATTAAATCTTCCATGTACTGTATCATATTTTAGCATATATGCCATGTAGTCTGCTGTTATAAATGGGTCATTTATAGCTACTACTTCTACCTCTGGTTTCGTAAGTGCTGCTTGGAATGTTAATTTTCCAATTCTCCCAAATCCATTAATACCAATTTTTACTGACATAAAAATTCCTCCTTATCTTTTTACAGTATACTTTTATTTTAAGTATCCGTAAATGTTTTCTTTTCTTGTATTATTTTATATCAAAGTTTATTACTTTGCAAGTGTTTTTTATAATTATTATAATAGGGCATACTAAAACAATATACTTGCTTTAGTATGCCCTATTTTTGCCGGCATTATTATATTTTATACTTTTTAATTAAAATTTAATTTCTTGAAATAAAAATCCTTTAACTCCTTGCCATGTAATTTCTTGATGTAAGAATTCATTTATTTCATCTTCTACTCTTTGTTGTGCTGGTGTTAATTCTACTGTTATATCTTGAAATAAGAAATTCTTAAATTTGCTCCAAAATCCTACTTTTGTTGGTAATGCCCCATTATTTTCTTCCATTATAGTTTCCTCCTTTGTAATTATAAGTTACATTTTCTTATTTAGTTATACTACATTTTTTTACTTTTTGCAATATTTTCCATTCTTTTTTATATTAAGTTTTCATTGCAGTTTTGTTACATTTTCGTTACATTTGCAAATTTTACATAAATATGGTATAATTATATTAGTTCGTATGTAATAAGTAAGCTTTTAGCTTACGCCACCCACACTGTTTTTACAGTACAAACACTTTAGGAAGAGTTAATTTGAAAAACATTATCATTATTCTGTCAGCTGTTGCAATTTCTGTTGCCCTTTTCACGAGTGGTATCCTCACATCGGCTTTCGCAGCTGGTCTTTTTACTTTTGGCTTTATCCTCATCGCTATTGAATTTCGTAATGCTATCATGGAGTGCAAGAAGGATAGCAAGGACGAAGACCAAAGTAGCAAAGACAAGTAAGGTAATGAAGATACTCAAGAGATTGCATCTCTCCTCCCCAAAGTGGGAGGTTTATTTTTTATATAATTACATCTCTTTTTAGTTTATTATCTCGTATCTCCCCTGTGCCAATAAATTCTTCATTCTCATTATATATCTTATATATTCCGATCTTGCTTGTCTAGGTTTAATTTTACTCCGTTTAAAAATAGTTCTAACTTTTTTGGCTTTAGTATTATTTTTTCATTATCCTCAAATATATCTTCTATTTTTATTAGCTTTTCTTCTAGGTATTTTTTGTTTTCTTTATTTTGTTCTAGTTCTTCTATTGTCAAAGCCTCGCTCAAATCAAATCTACCGTACTCTTAATCTTTTTAATTCTTCCATTATTCCGTATTTCTCCGAAGTTTTAAGGCTATGTCACGGCATAATGACCTAATATATGTTCCTTTTGATGTATGTACTTTTATTGTTATAGTTTTTTCTTGCTTTTCTATCTTTTGTAAATCGATACTATATATTTCTATTTCTCTTGATTTTATTTCTATTTGTTTTCCGTCTCTTGCATATTCATACAGCTTTTTACCATTTACTTTTATTGCAGAATACATTGGTGGAATTTGCTCCCCTTTTCCAATAAATGTTTTAAGTACTTTTTTTACTTTTTCTTCTTCTAAGTTTTTTAAGTCTACTTCTTTTTCTTCTAAGATTTTTCCTTCTCTATCTTCTGTTTCTGTTCTTATTCCAAGTTTTATAACTGCTTCATATATTTTATCATGCTCTATTAAGTATTTAGAGACTTTTGTTCCTTTTCCGTATAAGCAAAGGAAGGACACCTGTTGCTAGTGGATCTAGCGTCCCTGTGTGTCCTACCTTTTCATTTAATATTTTTTTTACCTTATATACTACATCATGCGATGTACATTTTTTTGGTTTTTCTACTATTAGTATACCGTTCAATTAATTACTCCTATTTAATAAATGTCTTTACTCTATCTATAATTTTTTCCTTTGCTTGTTCAAGTGGAAAATGTATTGTACAACCTGCTGCTCTTATATGTCCTCCTCCACTAAATATTGAACAAACTTCTGCTACATTTACATATTCAGTTGATCTAAGTGATGCCTTAAATCCATCGTCTATCTCTCTTAAGAAAATAGATACTTCTACATTTTCTACATCTCTTCCAATTTCTACTAGTCCTTCATGATCCCCTGGAAGTACATTAAACTTTTCTTCATCTTCTTTTGTTACATATGTAAATGCAATTTTTCCATCTTCAAAGAATTCCATTCTATTCATAACTAATTTACAAAGTTCAAAATTCGCTTTTGTTTTTGTTTGTAATGTTTTTTGGCATATTTCAGCTAAGTTTACACCTAATCTTAATAATTCTGCTGCCATTTCTAAAGTTTCTGTTGTAACTCCTGTATATCTGAGTCCTCCTGTATCTGTAATTATTCCTGTTAATATACACGTTCCAATTTCTTTTGTTATTGGTGTTCCTATGCTGTTTAATACAATTAAAAGTATCTGTGCACACGCTGGAGATACTGGATCTACAAAATTGTAGTCAGCAAACATCGCATTTGTTCCATGATGGTCTATTGATATTTTTGCTTTTGCATTTTCATAATATTCTTCATAACATTTAAGTCTTTTGGTATCTGTACAGTCTAAAGATATTCCTAAATCATATGAAAAGTCTTTTTTTCCTTCTGTTTTTATTTCATTTGCTCCTGGAAGAAATTCAAATGTTTTTGGAAGTCCTGGGATAACTATATCTACATCCTTACCCATATCTTTTAATGCATGATACATTGCAAGTGAGCTTCCGAACAGCGTCTCCATCTGGTGACTCATGTGTAAGAATAACTACTGTCTCAGCTTTTTCTATTTCTTCCTTTATATGGTCTAATATCATAAAAACCTCCAATTATTTTAATCTTGTTTATCTTCTTTGTCTGGCATTATTTCTTTTAGTATTTGTTCTATTTTAGCACCATATTCCATTGAGTCATCCAGTACAAAAACAAGCTCTGGTGTAATTCTTAAGTTTATTCTTTTTGCTATTTCTGTTCTAATATATCCTGAAGATTTTTTTAGATTTATAAATGTTTCTTTAAGATTTTTTGAGTTTAATATGCTTACATATACTTTCGCATATTTCAAATCTGGTGTTATCTTTGTTTTTGTCACACTTATTAGCCCTGTTATTTTAGGGTTTTTAAGCTCATAATTTATAATCTGACTTATTTCTTTTTTTAGTTCCTCGTCTATACGTCCTAGACGGTTGTTATTTTTTCCTGCCATTCCTTATTCTCCTTATTTTTTAACCTCTTCCATTACAAACACCTCAAGTGTATCTCCTTCAACTAAGTCATTAAAGTTTTCTACTTGAAGTCCACATTCGTATCCTGAAACTACTTCTTTTACATCATCTTTAAATCTCTTAAGTGATGAAAGTTTTCCTTCATGTATTACTACATGCTCTCTTATTACTCTTACTCCTGCATTTCTTGTTATCTTTCCATCTAATACATAGCAGCCTGCAATTGTACCTATACTGCTGACTTTAAATGTTTGTCTTATTTCTGCATTTCCTATTACTTTTTCTTCAAATGTAGGATCTAACATTCCTTTCATTGCAGCTTCTACATCTTCTATTGCCTTATATATAACAGAATATTGTTTTATTTCTATTTCTTCTTTCTTGGCCATTTCTTTTGCAATTGGTTCTGGTCTTACATTGAATGCTATTATTATTGCATTTGCAACTTTTGCAAGTGTTACATCTGATTCTGTAACTCCACCAACATTTGAGTGTATTACTTTTACATTTACTTCTTCATTTGATACTTTTTCTAAGCTACTTTTTACAGCCTCTACTGAACCTTGTACATCTGCTTTTACAATTAAGTTTAATTGTTTTAATTTATTCTTTTCTATTTGTGAGAATAAATCATTTAAGCTGACTTTTGACATAGCATTTATTGATTTTTCTCTTTCTTGACGTTTTCTTCTTTCTATTAAGTGTTTTGCTGTTTTTTCATCATCTACTTCATAGAATGTTTCTCCTGCTTCTGGTACTTCTGTTAATCCTATGATTTCAACTGGTGTAGATGGTCCTGCTTTTTTTACCTTTTTACCTTTGTCGTTCATCATTGCTCTTATTCTACCTATGACAGAACCTACTACTACTGTGTCGCCTACATCAAGTGTTCCACGTTGTACAAGCATTGTCGCGATTGGTCCTCTTGTTTTATCTAGTCTTGCTTCTATTACAACACCTTTTGATTGTTTGTCTGGATTTGCTTTTAGTTCAGCTACATCTGCAACTAATAGTACCATTTCAAGTAATCCATCTATATTTATTCTTTTTTTAGCTGAGATTTCAACAAATACTGTATCTCCTCCCCATTCTTCTGGGACAAGTTCATATTTCATTAATTCTTGTCTTACTTTTTCTGGGTTTGCTCCTTCTACATCTATTTTGTTAATTGCAACTATTATTGGAATTCCTGCATTTTTTGCATGGTTTATTGCTTCTACTGTTTGTGGCATTACTCCATCATTTGCAGCAACTAC
>CANRQN010000021.1 GCA_947641575.1 uncultured Clostridium sp. | reverse complement strand
TACCAGAACCACCACAGCTTCCACAAGTTTTAGTACCTGATGTTGATACTTTACCTGAGCCTCCACATCTACTGCAACTTATCCATGTAGGTCCTGTACACCATCCACCATCTGTTGGATTGCAATAATATGAACTTCCTCCTGAGCAGTTAGATGAGCTTCCTCCTGAACAGTTAGTCGAACTTCCTCCCGAACAATAATCACTGTATCCACTTGTACATCTTAATCCTGTTCCTGGACAATATGTTCTTTGATTTGCTTTTCCACTTACTGCTGTTTCTTTTCCGTCACTTACTTCTACATAGTAGTAGTATAATGTATACTGACTTAGTCCACTTGCTGTTATTGTTACTGTCTGTCCTGTACTTCCATTTGCTGTTCCTCTTTTTGTATATGTTCCATTTTCTGATTCACTTGTATATATTGTGTATGTTAAGTTATCTCCATCCGCGTCTGTCGCACTTGCCCCTACTGTTATTGAGTTTGTTGTTTTTGTTTTGTATGTTACATTTGCTAATATTGGTTTTCTATTTGCAAGAGTTGTTCCTCTTCCTAATTTTTCTGCTTTGTTTCCTGCTGGGTCTATGGCTTCTACTCTTACATCATATGTTGTGTCCATTTTTAATCTTGATACTTCCATTATTCCTGTATTGTTTTCTCCTAAGAGCTCTTCTTTTCCATCTTTTGTTATGTAGAATTTATAGGTTATATTTCCTCCATTTGCTGGATTTCCTGATACCTCATCTCTTGCTAGTGCTTTTATTGTAAATCCATCTATTTTTTCATTGTTTATTTCTACATTTCCTTGGAATTCTGGTGCTACTGTATCTTTCTTAATGGTTATTGTTTCTTCTCCTGATTCATTTCCTGCTTTGTCTACTACTTTTACTTTTATTTCTGTTATTCCTTCTTTTGTGATTATTATTTTGTCCCCTTCTTCTCCTACGTTTTTCTTTTCACTGAAACTTACATTTTCTCCTACTATTTTGTAATAATATCCGTCTATCCCTGAACCTCTGTCTTCTCCTTTGACTATTATTTCTACATCTCCCTTATACCAGTCTCCTACTTTTTCTTTTGCTGATTTCTCCTCATATGTTACTTTTGGTGCTTCTCCATCTATTTTTATGTCTTTTATTACTTCTTCTGATGTATATCCTTCCTCATCTACTGTCCACATTATTACTCTTGTTACTCCTGTTGTGCCTATTTCTATCTCGCCTTCATATTTCTGGTCTTCTTTTATTGTTATTCCATTTTCTATTATTGTATAATGGATTTCTTTTGCATTTTCATTGTCTGTTTCTGCTTTTACTTTTACTGCTCCTAAGTACCATCCGTCATTTCCTTCTCCTTTATTAGGATCTACTGGTGTTACTGTGACATTTGGTGGTGTTAGCTTCTCTGATATTGTTGTCGCTCTTACCCATGCATATCTTAAATGCCCATTCTCTGCTACTGCTCTTACTTTATACCATCCTGTTCCTATTTCATCTACTGCCATTCTTTGCTCTCCATTTGGGTTTTCTATTACCCCTCCTGCTACTTCTCCTCTATATATTAGTTCTAATCTTCCTGCTCCTTTTGCTTCTGCTAAAATTGCTGCTATTCTTTTCTCAAATCTTGCTTTTAATGTTGGGATTTCTCCTCCATCGTCTTTTCCTATATATTCTGTAAATACTACCCCATATGTTCCATCATAATATATCTGGAATATATATCCGTCTGTTGTTCTTATTATTATGTCTTCATTTCCTAAGTCTTTATTCGTGTTTGCTACTGCATTTTTTACCCATAGTGTTTCATTATTTAGTTCTTCTGCTATTTTGCTTATGTCTATTTCTTCCCCTTGTCCTGTATAGCTTTGCACAGTTCCTCTTACCTTTTGCTCTATTTGTTCTTTGTATGATGTTATGTTATATTCTTCTGCGGCAACTTCACTTGTCCCTAGTATTCCTCCTCCTGCCATTCCTCTGATGACTACTGCCGATAATATGACTATAACAACTATTACAAT
This sequence comes from uncultured Clostridium sp., assembly GCA_947641575.1. Taxonomy (GTDB): domain Bacteria; phylum Bacillota; class Clostridia; order TANB77; family CAG-508; genus JAAWPK01. Next base: position 23,598 of record CANRQN010000021.1, on the reverse strand, counting down.
GATTAACGCAATTAGCGTTATTCCTCTTTCGCATTTTTTTAGTTTAATGTTCGGTTTCATGATTCGGTTTCTCCTTTCTTTGGTTTTTTACTTTTATTCTTCTTGTGATTTTATTATAGCTTTTAAATCTAATATCATTTTATTGTTTGAAAAAGGTACAGGAGTTTTAATTTTGCCCGTACCTTTTTCAGCTTTATGTTAAGAGATTGTTCTATTCTTTAGATGATGGTATTACATATTTTTTGATTAGTACTAATCCTACTGCAAGTAATACTAACGCTACTAATACAATTCCTAAGTTAGATTCTATTACATTTTGGGTTAAGTTTAATCCTGCTGGTGCTGTAATTATTATTGTAGCAGATTTTCCTGTTCCTAATGTTGGTGTATATTTTGGATTTGTTCCATCTAATTCACCTATATGATGTACTTTTGATGTTTCTGGGTCTTTTTCTCCATTTATGTCATATCCTTCTACATCTATTATCTTACCAGCATCATTTGCCATTCTTGTAATTTCTACTAGGTTAGAGTATTCATAATCTGATGCTCCTGATGCTGATCCCCCTAGTATTACTGATAGCATTATATTATCTTCTGTACTCTCTCCTGGAATGATTGCTTTATATAATGGGCTATCATTACTTGCTCTTAATATATGATCATATGATGTTAGTAATTGTCCACCATTTCTAGCCTTGTACATTTCCCACTCACGACTTGATAGGAATTCATTTTTATTTGTATCTACCCAGTATTTGTTTACTGTTTCTCCAAGTTTATTTGAGTGTGTAAAGTCAAGTGGAAGTCCTACATAGTCTACGATGTTAGTTGCTCTTGATTTGATTATTTCTGCTTTTCCTACATTGTATCCTGTAACTTGCGAATATCTTCTTAGTCTATTTTCTGTGTTTTCACTTCTTCCCTTACTTTCATTTGTTAATACTGCCTTAGAGTAATCTGCTCCTTCATTTATGTTATGGTAAATAATTGTATCAGTATTATTTCTTAGTTCATCTTTTTCATAACTTACTAGTTTCTCTGTATCTTCATCATAGTAAACTACTGCGACAACTCTGTTTCCAGAATAGATGTATTTGATTGTGTCATATATTTTTTTATCGCTATCATGTAAACTTTGATTTAATACTCTAACTTTGTATGTTATTTCAAGTTTTGCTCCTTGTAATAATTCGTCATTGTAGTATAGATTTATTAATCCGTCAAGGTATGTATTGTTTTGTAATTCGTTAGTTACTATATTTGATCCTGTCATAACTCCATTTTCATCGAAGTTTGCATCTACTATTAATTCATTGCTTCCGTCTGGTTTATATAGTTTGATATTAGATACATACTTATCGATGTTTAAGTCATTATATGCTCTTGGTGTTATACCAAAGTCTATTTGATTTACTTTATATTCATACCATGAGTTCTTAACATTACCTGTTGTTTCAGGACGAATATACTCAATTTCAAGTTCCATTGTAGATGTGTATGCATATATTGGGTCTGTATGTCTTGTAGTCTCTACTTCTATAGCTCCATCAAATTCATATTCTGATGATGTAGAATTTTCTGCTTTTGCTATATTAGATTTCATTTGAGATAGTCTACTATATGCATCATCGTATGCATCTGAGTATCTTGCATTTGTTATTGGTGATGCTATTAATGTTCCTTCATTAAATGCCTTATCTTCATACCAATATTTCTTAGCGTTTGTGTCAGGGTTTGCCTTAGTTGAACCATAATATTGTCCATTTATTGGTAACTTATCTGCTTCTTCTTTAGGCTCATATGTGTTTGTAGATACTTTGCTGTAAATTGTTTGTTCAGTATTTTCATAATCTCCATAGATAAATCTAACAGCGTAATCACCTGCAATATAGTTTTTAAATTTGTATGAACCATCTTGTGCTGTAACTGTTCTAGCTCTTACTATTTGGTTAGCGCCATTTTCTAAGTCATTTCCTTTTAGTAATTCTACAAGTTCTACTTTTATTCCTCCAAGTGCTAGGTCTCCATTTGAATCATATGTAAGTAGTCTATCTCCATAACCTTTTTGTAAATCTAGTGAACTCTTAACTTCGTTTGATATTGCTTCCCAAACATTACCTGTTAGTTCTCTTTCATATCCGTTATTTGAAAGTATTAATTCTACTTTCCAAGCGTCATCTTCTCTATGGTCTGTAAGTCTACCAAGTGCAAGTTTAACTTTACGTGAATTATCTTCATTTGGTTCCCAAACATATGCTGCATATGCCTCTTGGTATTCTTTTAATAGTTTTTCGAACTCATTTATGCTGAAGTTTCCTGGATGTGAATCTCTATCTATAAATCCACCTTGAGTAGAGTAAGCATTTATTTCTGCATAGTTTAGTATTTCCCAAGATTTAGAATATTTACTTTCAGCATCTTGTTGTAATAACATTTCTTTTAATACTTCTGTTCCATGTCCATTTTTATCTGTTAGTTTAAATGTTACTTCTATTTCTAGTTTGTCCTCAGGACCGTTTAGCATTGCTCCTTGTCCTAGATTAATGTATAGTGCTTTGTACTCGCCTGAAGCTGTATTATTATATTTTGTTCTATAACCACTTCCTGATGTAATACCGCTTACTGCTCGTCCATTTACTTTTATTCCATCAATATGGTTTCCTTTACTTGTTGTGTATCCTCCCTCATTAAAGCTAAATCTACTGTTATAGTAGTCTACTATTTGTGCTGGACTTGCTGGAATAGATGTGTCATTTCTTACTGTTATTTTATATGTTACATAAAGGTCTACATTGTCTTCTGTGTAGTATGCTATACCATCTGTATTAGGTGTTTTAGAGTAGTTATAGTCTTCTGCAAATATATATTGATGATATGAGCTTAAGTCTTTATTATAGTTATATGTTGTATCATATCTGTTTTCTGATACTGTTGTTTTTACTATATCTGTTAATAATGATAAGTCTGTCTTATCTCTTTCTACTAATCCAAGATGTATTTGTAGTTGTCCTGGATATGCCTTTGGAGCTGAATTTCCTGCAAATATAACTTCTTTATCAGGATAGTTAATTGTTGCACTATCTATCATGTATCTGTCTCCTAGACTAGAATGTGCATATGTTCCGTTTGCAGTTTCTGATGAAATTCCACCTTCTATAGAATTATATCCTGCATATGCTTTTACTTCACAACTTCTCATATATGCTATTTTATTTGCTAGTTCGCTGTCTTCTGGATGTGCTCCAATTAATGCATATGGATCTGCTGGGTAAGCTTTATTTGCTTGTATGTATGCAAGTGTATTTTTAGCCATTTCCATATATAATCCTTTAAGCTCATAATAGTCATATGCTTTTGTGTCATAGCTTACTGTATTATATCTTGATGCTAATGCATTTCTTGAACTAATTAAGTCTGATCCTTTTGATGTAACTGCCCATTCTTCTGAATTATATTCTGCTGCGTTACTCTTTGTAGTTCTATATGCCATTCCATTATATTTGAATTCTACATAGTATTTCTTGAATGGATCTACTCCTCTAAATTCATAATATCCATTTTCATCTGTTATTGTAGGGTTTGTACGGATGTCTCCATCTTCCTCTATAAGTTTTGCTATATTTCCGTTTTCTTCATATAGTGTTACCTCTATTCCCATTAATAACATTTCGCCTTTATCTAATTTTCCATTTTGGTCATACTGTGATTCTTTTGATGCTGATTCATCTAAGAATACAGTACCTGCAACTTTCATAAAGAATGGATTTGGTTTTGTCTCAGGTATATCAGGTATTTCTATATCTGTTCCAGGGAAGTCTTCTACAGTTATTTGTACTATTCCTGGCCATGGGTTATAATTTGTTGTAAGTGTAGAATTTTTCCATTCTTCTAGCTTTTTACTTAAGTCTACTGAATCCCCTTCTAGATAGTCTACAAGCCATCCTAATATATCATCATATTTCATATCTGGATTTGTTTTTTGTTGTTTTGCAATCCACGCATTTATATATCTTCTAACTGGTTCGCTTACATTATTTATGCTTATACTTCCTTTTGCCCAGTCATAAATTTCTGCAAGTGGATTATCATATAAATAATGTGTTAGAACTTTTACATCTGTATATTGAGAATAGTTCACTAAATATCCATTTATATATTCTAATGTTATATCTTTGCTACTTGGTGAAACTGTATATCCGCTTCCTGCTCTAACCTCTACAATGTCTAATGTAATTTTTCCTGTGTATCCCACAATGTCAAAGCCCTCTGGCATGTTAGCAAAGTCTTCTACTGTTAAGTTTAATAAACCATTTTTTGTTTGTCCTCTTATTACATTATACGCTCTATCTATAAGTTGTCCATATCTTATAACTTGTCCGTTTTGATATATTACTCCATTTGGATCTGTATAACTTACATGTATTTCAAAGTATGCTTCCCTTACTAATCCAGCTCCTGAATCTACTTTTGCAAGCTGTATTATTGGTATTCCTGCATCTTCATTTTCTATTGTCATTCTTGCAATTAGCTTTTCTGGATTATATTGACTTTGAACTAGGTTTACATTCTGACCTGAATACATTACTATTTTACCTTTTTCAAGTCTTAATAGCATTATTTTTTGTTCTTCTATTTTCTTATGTCCAGCTGGAGCTTGTACTTCTTTAATTATTGCTGTTATATATCCTGAATATGTTGGTAAATATACTCCTGCTGATTCAATATTATCAGATGTTATTGTAGCTAAGCCATCTGTTCCAGTTACTCTTGTAAAGTATAGATTTTTATTTATCTGTTTATTACTTTGTGCATCTTTTCCATTAAATTGTAATTCTACATTAAATACTGCTCCATATAATGGTCCACAGTTTTTGCATACTTTTTCTATTTGTATGTCTGGTGGTGTAGGTATTTTCCAGTCTGAATGTATTACTATAGAGTATTTTTTATAGTTTCTCCATCCATCATGTGCATATGCCATTAATTTTTGTGCCTCACCTATTGGTCCATCTCTATGTAATTCATAAATATGCGTATCTACATTTTTTTCACTTTTTGATGCATTATATTTCTTTAATTTTCTCTTATAAACTGGGTGATATTTTCCATTTGCATCTGGTCCAAAAAGCCCTTGATATACTTGTGTCCACTTTTCATACCATCCTGTAAAGCTATATTCGAACTTCTCTCCTTCATATTTTGTATAATAGTATTTATATATATCTCCACGGTATGCATCTATTGTACCATCAATGCTTTCTAAGTATTGGAAGTCTATTTTTGCATACATTCCTTGGAACTGCTCAGGTCTCATACTTCCTCTATATACTACTATATAGAATGGGTCTTTTGATGTAAATCCTGAGATTTCTTTACCATCTGCCATTTGATAGTAATAGCTATCATTTATACGAAGTGTTTTTCCTTCATCATATCTATTTTGGAATGGATATTTATATGCGATTTTGAAATATCCTCCAAGTTTTGTTATGTCTATTTTATCTTGATTATATATTGTTATATTTTCAATTGCATTAAATTTTACTTCACAGTCTTTTACTCCATTGCTTTCAGCATAGTATATATCTTTTGACTGTTCATCTGCTGCATATTCTATGCAATATGGTCCTAATATATAAGCTTGATCTGTTATTTCTACTTCTACACCTGTATCTTTATATTCATACATTTTTAGATCTTGTCCATCTATTACTGTTCTCTTTTCTTCTATATCTGTAGCTACAGGTTTAACATAATTTGATTCTTTATCTGCATTATGTGCTTTTACTATGTCTTCATATCTATCTTCTCCAGCTGCATTATGTATTTTGTTATAGAATTCTTGATATTTTATTGCAATATTTCCAAGGTTTCTGTCATCTTCTCCTGGCTGAGGTGCCAATCCTCCAAATTCTAAATTTATTGGAAGTCTCCACAATGCAATCTGTTTTTCACGAGCTGTAAAGTATCCATTTTTCTTTTCAAATTCTGATAATACTTCGTTTTCTGGTACATCCTCTGCCGTTTGATATATTTTTTGCTGTGTCATTACAAATAATGCATCTTGATTATCTTTGTTTACTATGTTGTGATCAAGATTCCATTCAATTGAATATACTGGATCTTTTCCAATTCCTGGACAAGTTGCATCATTTGTATCAATTAATGGTTGATCATCATAGTCATATGTTGCTCCATATCCGCCATCTGTTATAGCTGCAAGTTCAGCTTCAAATATTGCAAGTTTATCATGGTGATCTGTTATTAGTCCCATAGTTGCTGACCTTCTATAGAAAGCATATGGGTTATTTTCATCATATGCTGCAACACCATCTGGTACCTTATCATGCCATGCCCAATAATGTGGTTCTGTTGCTGTTAAGTATGCACGTATTGGTGTACCATGTTGTACACACCAAAATGATCTATTCCACTGTGCAAATAACCAAACAGGTACTTCTGACCACTGATTCAACTCAGATATATATTCTTTAAATATCTCTCCTTTATTAGGTCCACCTTCAACATTTGCTCCATCAATTTTTCTTGGTGGCTGATATATATGAGCAGCTGAAACGATTCCAGTAGATATAGCAATTAAACTAATTACTATTAATATCATACATAGTATTTTTTTCGTTTTACTTTTTATATTCATCTTCTCTCCCCCCTTCTTTCTATATTTTCCTTAAAACTCTTTTATTTATTTCATATGCTCCAAAAGCAAATATTCCAAGTACTATTAGGATTATTCCACCATAGAATATAATTCCACCTGTTTTTACTGTGATAATTACATCTGCTGAACCTATGTCATCTTCTTTTTCATTTTTATTTCCTGGTACTGAATCCACATCTGCATATCCTTGATCATTTGAACTTTCTGCAATCTCTGCAGTATTATTTGAAAGTCCTGTATTTTCACTTGTCATTGTTTTTGTAAGTATTAATTGAACTTCTACTGTTTCTCCTGGTTTTATTAATCTACTACTTAGTGTTGTATTATATAAGTTTCCAGATACATCTTGATACCATTCAGGGTTTAGTGTAGAGCTAAAGTCTAAATCTTTTGCCTTATAGTCTACTATCTTGTTTGCATACCCTGGAACTGCTCCCTCGTTTGTTACCTTAATAGAATATGTTATTGCAACAATTGAACCTGGTATTTCTTTTTCTGGCAACTCTACTTTTGCAAGTTCTACATCTTTAAAGTTGTAACTTTTTGTCTTTCCATTTTTACTTACTTGTACTAAGTTTACAGTTTTTTGTAAACTTAAATCAAATTTTGTGCTATTTGTAAGTCCTAGGTCTAGATTATACATATTTGAGTTTAATGTAATCATATTACTTGCCGCATATGTATTTTCTTTTCCATTTACTTTAAGTGTCATTTTGATAACGTCTGAATTTTTATCTTCTTCTACTCCTGATTTTTGGTATTCTGCTAATTCATATTTGTTTAAATCATATTCGAAAGCTACTATATAATTTCCTTTATCTATATTTAAGAATGTATAGTTTCCATTTGCATTTGTTGTAGTTTCAGAAATCACATTATTATTTATAGCATTTAATAAGTATACTTTTATATTAGGTAGTAATTCTTCTCCATCATCTCTTTTTCCATTTCTATTGGCATCTACCCAAGCAGTTCCTGAAATTCTGTATTTTTCCACTTGTGGTTTATCTGGATTTTCTGGAACATCAGGGTCTTCTCCATTCACTCCTAATAATGTATGTGTTAAATCTTCTGCTTCTAGTTTTTCTATTAGCTGTGAACTTAATTCTACTTTATTTGTTATTTTTGTATTCTGTCCCATCATTTTTGCTTTTGCTGTTATATATATATTTAACGTTTCCCCTGCTTCTAAGTCAATTGGTATTACTGGGTTTGTTCTAGCTTCTACTGTCTTACCATTTTGTGTATATAAGTATTTAATAAATTCTAATTCTGCTGGTATTTTATCAGTTATTGTAAGCTTTGCCCCTATGCTTGATAAATTCTTTACTGTTACTACATATGTTATTTCTTCACCTGCTGATAAATATCCGTCTGATATATTACTTGTTTGTGTTATACTAAATCCTTGTTTTGCTGTTTTTAATATTAGTTCTTCACTTGTAAATGTTTTATCAGTTTCATTACATGTTGCATTTAGTTTTATTTCAAAGTCTTTTGAATAAATTCCATCTGGAAGATCTTCTACTTTTACTTGTAATACTGTTCTTGTATTTGACTGTAATTTATCATATTTCCAAGTTATTGTTCTTGTATTTTCGTCATATGTACTTTCTCCTTCAGATGATACATATGTTAAACCTTCTGGTAATTTACCTGTTATGACTACATTTGTCATATCTTCTTGTATATTTTTTGTTATATCTATAAATATTTGTGCATTTACTCCTACATCTAAAGTTCCTAAAGGTGTACTTGAAAGTTTCATTCCTATTCTTGGATTTGTAGTTGCTGATACTATTTTATTTGTAAATGTATTTGATTCAAATATATCTTCATATCCTTCAACTGTTACATCTACTTTTACATCTATTTTGTTTTTACTTTCTATTTTAATTTCTTGTTCTTCTTTATCAGCTAAATATTTCTCTAAGTCTTTTTTGTATTGTTCATATTCTTCGTCTGTTTCAAAGTTTTCTCTTTTTAGTGTTGTATTGAAATCTGCATCTATTTCGTCTTTTGAAATTTCATTTCCGTTTTCATCATAGTAATGTATATTATCATTTGTGCTACCAGATAAAGTTTCTTTCATGTATCCTGGTACTCTTAATGTAAATGTTACTTCTCCTTCTGCACCTTTTGCAATTTCTGCTAGGTTTAAATTTATTTCTTTACTGTTTACATCAATATTACCTTCATTTATAACGAATGCACGCTCTGGCACTTTTACTTTTACATTAACATTCTTTGCTGTAAGTTCAGCATTATTTTTTACTTTTACTGTATATTTTATATTGCTTCTTTCTTCTACTTCACTATTAGCTTCTACATTTGCTGTTAGGTTTACTGCTAAATTTGGTCCAACTCCAGTTGTTAATCCTATACTTCCTGCCTCTGCAGATTCTTCATATGCTATATCTACTTTTGCTATTCCTTCTTCCTTGTTTTGTTTAGTATAGTATACAGCAAATGTCCCATATGTTTCTTCATTATGTTCAAGTCCTTCTGGCACTTCAATTTCATAGCTAAATCCCAAAACTTCTCCTGTTTTTAATGTAAAATTATTTAGTACTATCATAAATGATTTTACTTCTTCTAAGTTGCTTGGTTCTGTTTCCCAACCATTTCCACTATTGCTTAAATCCTTACTTGCATTTCCATTTTTACTATAGTATACTGTTATATTTTCTTCTGGAACTCCACCAATTGCTTTTATTCTATTTACCATTTTTGCTGTAAATGTGCTTCCTAAGTCATTTCCTGATTTTATTGTTTTATTTCCTTCAAATGGAGTTCTGCCAAGTATTTTTATGTTCTCGCATCCTTCTTCATAGTTATTTATTGCTATCATATTAACTTTTGCTTTTCTTGCTTCTGCTCTTGTTTTTATTTCTCCTACACCTTTATTTCCACTGATTGATGTAGCAGTTTCTCCTTTTTCATTAAATCCTGTAATTTGATTTACTGTTGCTATTCCATATGGTGCTACAAATTTTATATCAGTTTCAGATGTTACAGTTTCAGATGTTACAGTTTCAGATGTTTTTGCATTCTTAACATTTAATACAATCTTATCTTTTCTTGTTGGTGTAAGTTCATTTAATGTTATATCTGCATTCATAAGTATTGTTGCACCTTCTGCAATTGCTAAATTATTATATTCTGTTTGTTCTCCTACAAGACTAATTTTAATTACAAGATTTCCATTTTCATTTTTATCTATTTTTACATCTTTGAATTTTAGATCTTTTTCATATAAAAGTTTTACATTTTCTGCTTCTATTTTTGTTATATATTTTGGAAGTATTATTTCTATCTCAGGGTTTTTATATAAAACTGTATCTGGACCTGTAGTCTTTAATGTAACCCTTAATTCTACATTTTTATTTGTCATTACTGTTGAAAGATCTGTCTTGCTTAAACTTAATTCTGCTTTTGTTTCTGATTTTAATAGATTTATATTACCTGATTTTGTTCCATTTATTATAACGCTATCATCTTTTATAACATTCATATTTAAGTCTGTTCTAATTTGTATAAAATTCTCTATTTGTTCTTTTGAATATTCTAATGGTTTGATAGCTTTTCCATTTTCTAATTTAAGTATTCCTTCAGCTACTGGCTTACTTGTTTCAAATGTTACTCCTGATATTTCTTCATATTTATATTCTAAATTATCTTTATCTAATGTAGCAATTAGTTCTCCATCTTTGTTATAAATTTTAATATATCCATCTTCACCTAATATTTCTGATAGGTTTTCTTTTGATATTTTTGAATATGTATATAACGGATTTGATGTAAATGTATTTCCGCTCTCATCTACATATTTTGTATCTTCTTTAAATGTTATTTTATCTACTAATTCACTATATCCTATGTTTAAACTTAATTCACTTGCAAATTCTGTATTATTTCCTTTTGTTTCTTCCATATATCCTTTATATAATGTAGTTTCTGATAATTTTATTTCTCCAGTTACTATCTCTCCTATTTGGTTTGTAAGTTCTTTAGTTTCATTAATTTGTGATGTTACTGTTCTTAATTCTTTTCCATAATATATAATATCAGATTTTACATTGATTTTCATATTTGCTTTGGGAGTAATAGCGTTATGTTCATATACACATGTAAGTATTATTTCATCTTCTACATTCTTCATCCAAGATAGTATTTCATCATTATTCTTTAATGCTAATGTGATCTTTCCATCTTTATATGTATAGTCTATATCTTTAACAAGTATTTTTCCTTCTTCTCCACTTGTTGCTTTTAATGATTTTGCAAAAAGTGTTATTGTCTTTGGTTCTACATTATTTATATTTGGGATTTCTATTTCTAATTTAGTAGCTTTTACTGGTAAAATATTTCCTTCTAATTTTGATTTTATAGAAGTTTGAAGTATTAGTCCTTCATTTTCATTTACATTATATGAAACATATTTTAAAACTTCTGCTGTTACTTTAGCTTCTGCTTTACCATCAATAGTTGTTCTAATTTCTATCTCTTTATTTATTTCTACTTCTTTTCCCTTACTGTTTACATATGTTCCTTCTAGTTCAACTGATGCTATTTTATCTAAATTATTTACATCAAAATTTGAATCAGCATTTATTTTGATTGGTATATTTAATACTACTGATTCTTCTTTATTTATTTGATTTAATATTATTTTATTTTCTTCTCCTGATATGCTTTGTATGATGTTAAGATTATCATCTGTTTCTTGAACTTTAAAGTTTGAATTTTTAATCTTAACTGATGCATTTGTAAGATATCCCTCTTTTACTTTGATATTTAAAGATAGTTTTTCTTCTTCTGATACATCAAGTAACTTACTATGAGATATTTCTCCTTCTTCTTCAAAATATGCATCAAATTCTATTTCTGCTTTATCTACATTCTTAGCTTGTCCTTCTAGATCCTTTTCAGCTCCATAGGCTTTGTTTGCACTTATTCCAAGTAATGCTACATTTGCAAAAGTTAATATAAATGCTAGAAATGCAGCAAGCACTTTTGTCATAATTTTTCTGTCCATAGAAAATCCTCCTAAATACTTTTAACTTTATAATATATTATACATGATTTTTCAGCATTTTTCAATGGTTTTTGCTATATTTTTTTATGTTAATTTTTACTTTTTTATTCTTTTATGTATCTTGTATAATATTTTAGTATTTTTCTATATTATTTTACACTATTTGTCTTTTTTTGCAATATACAAATTTTATCTTATTTAAAAGTCTTTTCTTAGGCTTTACGGATGCTTATTCGTTTGATTTTGCTTATTTTTATTAAGTTTTTATTACTTTTTTGTTTCATATAGATTACAATTACAGTTTTTTCTAAGGGAATAGCAGATTTTAGGATTTATCTTATGACAAAAGAAGTAGTATTAATGATATAAAAAGAAAGTTATCTTCTACTCCTTCATTATACAAAAAGAAAATAAGTGCAATAAGTAAAATATCATCAAAGTATAGTTTTATTCCAAATATTTCAAATATGGAAGTATCTTTATTAGTTCCAAGCCTTTCATTTTGTTTTGTATGTCCTATTGTTTCCTTTTTTTCTCCATTTTGTTTTGTTTCTTGACTTTTTATATAATCATGTCTTTGATTTTGACCTTCTTGTGTTTTTTGTACATTATATGGTGAATTCATATATCTATTTTGTTGGTAATAATAATAAGGACGTCTAAAAAAAGGAAACATCTCCATTATTTTTTCATTTCACCTCCGCATGTCTCCAAATATTTCCATAACTTTGCTCATTCCAAATAATTTTATATACTGATCTATTTTATCTTTTCTACTATCTTTTAGGTATGGCTTAAGGGACAATAGTAGTTTAGCCCTAGGGTCATCTCCATTGCCTTTCATTTTCTCCATTATAGTTTTCATTTTCATTATTGTTTCAAAATCAACCCCAAGGGAGTCTTTATCTTCTGTTTTTTTCTCTCTATTTTCTTCACCAGTATTATTTGATAGAGAAGATAGTATGTTTTTCATTTCATCTGGGATATTACCTTCATTTACCATGTTACTAAACTTACTAAAAAGTTCAGACATATCTTCATTATTCATATTAGTTAGCATCTCCCTTCTAAAATCATACTATTTCCCCTGTTTTTTTAATGTTTTTAATATTTCATCTCTATCTTTTGAATTTAATATTTGTGATGCCTGTGCAATCCCTTTTTCTAAATCTTTTTTATCCATTTTTGATAACATACTCATTAGTTTACTCATATCAAAATTATCCATTAACAATTCTCCTTTTTTAATTTTATATATATTAATATATGCAGATTAAATTTATTTTGTTACACATTATAATAAACTTATACAAAAAATAGGATTACTTTTATTTTAGTAATCCTATTTTTGTATTATTTATTAACTATGATATTCTGAACTTCCATCATATTTATGTGATTCGCATACATAATGAGATGATGATTTACTATGTGAACAATTAGTCGTAACATATCCCTCTCCTTTACATTGGTCGCATCTCCTTGATACTATACAACTACCATGATTATGGCTAGACGTATGCGCATCGCATGTTTCTCCACATTGTGAGCAAGTCCATCTAGCTGATCCAGGACTTGTTTGAAAATTATGTCCTCCAAATTGCCATGTCCATATACCACTTCCATAACATTCATCACATCTATCTCTTGTCCTTCCTGCACAATATGTTGCTTTACAATATGTCTTTACATCAAATTCTTTTACTTCTGTTTTTCCTCCTTTTGTATCTTCTGCTGTTACTTCAAAGTAATAATTTGTATAATTGCTCAGATTGCTTATATCTACATCTTTTGCCACTCCTTGAGTTACATTTGGTACTTCTTTTGTTCCTATATATGCTCCTTTGTTTCCATTTGCATCATATGCTCCATATTTTACTACATATGTTACATTATCTCCATCATCATCTTTGGCTGTCATTGTTAGTTTTATTGTTGTGTTTGTTTTGCTCTTTTCTTTTGGTCCGTCTATAAATTGTGGATTTCTATTTGAGCTTGTTGTTCCTCTTCCTAGTCTTTCTGCTTTGTTTCCTGCTGGATCTATGGCTTCTACTCTTACATCATATGTTGTTCCCATTTTTAATCCTGCTACTTCCATTATTCCTGTATTGTTTTCTCCTAAGAGCTCTTCTTTTCCATCTTTTGTTATGTAGAATTTATAGGTTATATTTCCTCCATTTGCTGGATTTCCTGATACCTCATCTCTTGCTAGTGCTTTTATTGTAAATCCATCTATTTTTTCATTGTTTATTTCTACATTTCCTTGGAATTCTGGTGCTACTGTATCTTTCTTAATGGTTATTGTTTCTTCTCCTGATTCATTTCCTGCTTTGTCTACTACTTTTACTTTTATTTCTGTTATTCCTTCTTTTGTGATTATTATTTTGTCCCCTTCTTCTCCTACGTTTTTCTTTTCACTGAAACTTACATTTTCTCCTACTATTTTGTAATAATATCCGTCTATCCCTGAACCTCTGTCTTCTCCTTTGACTATTATTTCTACATCTCCCTTATACCAGTCTCCTACTTTTTCTTTTGCTGATTTCTCCTCATATGTTACTTTTGGTGCTTCTCCATCTATTTTTATGTCTTTTATTACTTCTTCTGATGTATATCCTTCCTCATCTACTGTCCACATTATTACTCTTGTTACTCCTGTTGTGCCTATTTCTATCTCGCCTTCATATTTCTGGTCTTCTTTTATTGTTATTCCATTTTCTATTATTGTATAATGGATTTCTTTTGCATTTTCATTGTCTGTTTCTGCTTTTACTTTTACTGCTCCTAAGTACCATCCGTCATTTCCTTCTCCTTTATTAGGATCTACTGGTGTTACTGTGACATTTGGTGGTGTTAGCTTCTCTGATATTGTTGTCGCTCTTACCCATGCATATCTTAAATGCCCATTCTCTGCTACTGCTCTTACTTTATACCATCCTGTTCCTATTTCATCTACTGCCATTCTTTGCTCTCCATTTGGGTTTTCTATTACCCCTCCTGCTACTTCTCCTCTATATATTAGTTCTAATCTTCCTGCTCCTTTTGCTTCTGCTAAAATTGCTGCTATTCTTTTCTCAAATCTTGCTTTTAATGTTGGGATTTCTCCTCCATCGTCTTTTCCTATATATTCTGTAAATACTACCCCATATGTTCCATCATAATATATCTGGAATATATATCCGTCTGTTGTTCTTATTATTATGTCTTCATTTCCTAAGTCTTTATTCGTGTTTGCTACTGCATTTTTTACCCATAGTGTTTCATTATTTAGTTCTTCTGCTATTTTGCTTATGTCTATTTCTTCCCCTTGTCCTGTATAGCTTTGCACAGTTCCTCTTACCTTTTGTTCTATTTGTTCTTTGTACGATGTTACATTATATTCTTCTGCTGCAACTTCACTTGTCCCTATTATTCCTCCTCCTGCTATTCCTCTAATAACAACAGCTGATAATATGACTAGTACTACTATCATGATTATTAGCGCTATTAGCGTTATTCCTTTTTCCTTAGATATGTCTTTGAACAGCGTACCATTTCTAATCGCCCCTACAGGCGTTTTTCTTGCTTTTTTATTTTCTTTCATGGTTTGGTTTTCCTTTCTTTGGTTTTATATTTTTTAATATTAATTACTTCATTTGTTCTCACCTTATGGTTGGAAATAAAATACGAAACCGAATCTATAAAATCTATTTTATTTCCAACCATAAGGTGAGAGTCTATTAGTATCACTAAGTATTAAATCAAAAAGACACGTTATTCTTACATGTTATTCTTCAGGCTAACTATTTATTTGTTAACTTGAAAATAACATATAAGAACCTCATGTCTTATATTTGCTTATATTTTTATTTAATTTTAATAAGCCTTTAAGGCTACCGTGTGTGTGTGTGTGTGTGTGTGTACAGCCATAAGGGTTATGTGGTTTGGTTTGGTTTTCATTTTCTGGTCTCCTTGGTTTTTATGCTTTCATTATACATTTACTATACTTTTCTGTCAAGTACTAAGTTTTACAAAATATATAATTTCTCATATTCCTCTTTGACCACTTTGTCCTGCACCTTATTCTATAATTATTTCCCCATTTTCTATATATGCTCTTGTCTTAATATAGTCATCAAATAGCTCGTCTTTTTCACTTTCCTCATGTTTTTTCTTTATTTTCTTATCTTCTTCGTTATCTTCTTCCTCAAATACAGGCTTTTCAATTTCTTTTACAATGTCCGCAATTCTAATTTGTGTAGCATCAATTTCATTTGCAATTATCATCGCCTTTCTATTTCCTCTAGCACCTGCATGAGCAAGTCCTCTTATAGTTCCAAGCACTATTATATGATCTCCTGCAATTACTTCAGCTCCAGCATTTATATCCCCAATTATTACTAGACTTCCTTCGAATTCTAATTTCTTTCCCGATCTTAATGAACCATCAAAAACTTTTGTTAGTGTTTCATTTATTTCTTTATCATAACCATGAGTTATTGTATGAAGCCCTAATTCTCTTTTTTGTTTTATTTCATCTTCTTCTGTTTCTAAACTGTGTTTTCCTATTTCCATCTACTTTTCCATTCCTTTCTTATTTTGTCTATTCTATAACATACATATAATAAAGTCAAGCTAAATTCCAGCTATTTCAGGGAAATTTCATTTATATAACAACTAAATTTCTTAGTTTCTTTCCCTTTCTGTATTTGGTTTAGCTGTTATATCTTCTTCTATATTTGCCTCATTCATTCCAAAATATTTAGCAATTACATCTCTTGCTGGATAACATGCAACAGCGCCACTTCCTCCATCTTCTATTATACATGCAACAGCTATTTCTGGATTATCAAATGGTGCAAAGCCTACAAACCATGCGTTTGTAGATTTACCTGTTTGGGCAGAACCTGTCTTTCCTCCAATTTCTATATCAAAATTTCTAAAGACTGTATATGCAGTTCCTCCTGCTTCAGATGTAACATCTTTCATTCCTTCTAATATAGCCTTCATGTTTTCTTCTTCAATTGTTATATCTTCATTATTATTTCCTTCAAAATTAGTCTTTGAATTTGCATTTTGTTTAATATCTGTCATATTTTCTTCTGTTCCGTCTGGATTTATAACTGCTTTAATAATTGTAGGGTTTATTTGCTTACCTTTATTTACTAATATACTTACATATTTTGCCATCTGAATTGGTGTAAAGTTGTTATATACCTGCCCTATTGAAGCAGATAGTGTGTATCCGAACAGTCCAAACATCCCCTTCTTTTTCTGCAAGTTCACGAGTTGCAACTTGACCTGATGTTTCTCCTGTAAGCTCCACTCCTGTTTTACTTCCAAGCCCAAAAGCTAAAGCATATTGTTTTAGAATATCTATACCTACTCTATAACCCATCTCATAGAAGAAGTAGTTACATGATCTTTGTATTGCTCCAGTAATATTTAAGTACCCATGGCCTATATGTTTTGAAGTATATATCCAACATACTGGGTTATGTCCTCTTGGGTAAACTCCTGTATCATTAATTTTTTCTGATATTGTAACATTTCCTGTTTGAAGTGCTGCAACTGCTGTTACCATTTTAAATGTAGATCCTGGTGCATATGCACTTCCTATTGCTCTATTTATAAGTGGTTTATTACTTTCATTAGAATTGTATTTATTCCATGTTTGTGTATCTATTTTTCCTCCATCCCAAGCACTTGGCTCAAAATATGGATAACTTGCCATTGATAAAATTTCTCCAGTTTTAACGTTCATTACAACTATTGCTCCTGAGTTTGGCTTAATTCTTGTTTCTTTATCAGGTTCAGCATTTTTTATAGTTTCTTCTAAAGATTTTTCTGCAACTGCCTGTAAATTTGCATCTATTGTAAGTACTATATCTGAACCAGATACAGCTTCTTTTTCTATATATTCAGATGCAACTGTTCCATCAACTGACATGTCTATTTGCTTTATTCCATTTTGTCCTTTTAAATATTTTTCAAATACATATTCTACACCATTTTGACCATATAGATCATTCATAGTATATCCTGCATTTTTATTTTCCTTATATTGTTGTTCAGATATTTTGCTTAGGTATCCGTAACATATGTGATGCTAAACTTCCATTTGGATAATACCTTTTTGAACTTGTAACTACATCTATTCCCGGATATTTTCCACTTTGCTCATCAAATATTAATGCGCTTTTTCTACTTATATTGTTTGATATTGTAAGTGATTTTGTAGAACTATATCCTTCTGATGTTATCCTATATCTAACTGCTATTATTTTTCTTATATCTTTTATGTCTTCTTTTTTTATTTCATATCTATCTTTAAAATAATTAAATGCTGTTTCTGCTGATACATCTTCACTAAGCTCATATTTTTTAAGCCATGTATTTTTTCTTTCTTCATTTGAGAAGTCAAATTCAAGTGGTTCTATTTTTATTGGAAATGTATCAATATAGCTATCTCCATTTTCCTCTAAAGTATTGATTACTCTTAATATTGTCTCATTTAAAATATCATTTTCAAGTTTTGTTTTGTATAATTCAAGTGTAAATGTCATTTGATTGCTTGCTATAGCTGTTCCGTTTCTATCTAAAATATTTCCCCTTGCTGCATAAAGAGTACTCTCTCTTGTGAGTCTTGTATTTGAAGTTTCCCTATATGTAGAACCATTTACTATCTGAAGGTTAAATAATTGCAATAAAAGAACTGCACCTATGACATACACAAGCACACTTAATACATTAAATCTTAGTTTTATATTAGGCATTTTCTTTTTTCTAAAATTCTCCAAATAGTTTTCCTCCTAAAAGTATCTTGTAAGTATTTGTGTTTTTTTAAATATCTCTTCTATTTTATATCCAAGTTTTTGCATGAGTGGATATATTATTATTATTATTAAAGTATTATACAAAATTTCTATAAATAACATTTTTGTAAATATCCATAGTTCTATATTTGCAGATAATGCTATAGACCTGTAAAGATAAGAAAATATTTCATAACTTGCAGTTGCAATTATACACATTATCATTACTGTTATTTTACTATCTTTTGAGAAATTCTTCTCTAAATATCCTCCGCAGAAATCCTATTACTCCTAAGCATAATGCAGAAACTCCAATTAGACTACTTCCTAATACATCTATTATAAAACCAAATATTAGACCCAATACTGTTCCTAGCTTTGCTCCTCCATATAACCCTATAAATAGTATTAGTAGTATAAATAAATTAGGCTTTATTCCATCAATTGTAAACCAACTAAAGAAGTTTAGTTCTAAGAAATATATTATTATGAATACTATAAATAAAATTACTATTGTTATTGTTTTTTTCATTTTATTCCTTTCTTAATTGATGTTTGGTAGGGGCGATTTTTTTCTTAACTCTACGAACCTATGTGAGTTAGAGATAAGTTATGCGTTAGTAATCACCCGCAGACCACAGGAAAAATATTATATAATTCGTAGCCATTAATTGGTTATTACGAGTACTGTCTCAAGCTTCTCAAAATTTACTGCTGGTTTAATCCAAGCATATCTATCAAGTATATTTAGGGTATTTTCTATTTTATCTATTTTTCCGAATAGTAATACCTTTTGGATAAATTCCTCCCATTCCAGATGTTTCTAAGCTATCTCCTTCTGATATATCAGCCGATACTGGTATATATGTAGCTTTTAACTTTCCATCATTTAGACTACCTTTACATATTATACTTTCTTCTGTGTGTTTTAAGTTTGCTGTTACTGCACTTCCTGAATCTATTATTGTTTGCACTTTTGATGTTTCTCCTGTAACTGATATTACATATCCGAACTAGCCCCTCATCTGCAATAACAGTCATATTCTCTTCTATTCCATCATTTTTACCTACATTTATTACAAATGTACTACTATAATTACTAATATCTTTGCTTATTATATATGCAGGCACTGTTTTATAGTTTGAGTATTTTTCTGTTAGACCCAAGTATTCTTTTAGGGTTTCATTTTCTGCTTTTATAATCTCTAATTCTCTTAAATCCATTGCAAGTTTGCTATTTTCTTCATGCAATTTATTATTTTCTGCTTTCAAACTCTCCATATCTGTAAAAAATCCTGAATTTCCTGAAATCTTATTTTTTAAATAAGTATATCCATTTTGAAGTGGCATAACAATGCTAGAAAAAACATTTTCAATATATGATAGACTACCTGCTTTTACATTTGACAAAAAAACTAACATTATTAATATAGCTGCAGTTATTACTATTCCTATAATCCCTGTTTTTTTCTTATACACGTAATCATGCCCTTTCTTTTATATTATTTCATTTTTCTTGCGTTTAACAAAACTGTTTTTAATTTTTCTAAGTCTTCTAATGTCTTTCCTGTTCCTTTTACTACACATTCTAGTGGTGTTTCAGCAATAAATACTGGCATTCCTGTTTTTTCACTTACTAACTTATCTATATTTTCTATTAAAGCTCCTCCACCTGCTAAGATTATTCCTTTTTCCATTATGTCAGATGCAAGTTCTGGCGGAGTTTTTTCAAGTGTAGCTTTTATTATATCTATAATATCTCCTATAGATTCTTCCATAGCTTCTTCTACTTCTTCTGAAGTTATATTTATATTTTTAGGAAGACCTGTAGTCAAATCTCTTCCTCTTATTTCTACAACTTTTTCTGTCATAAGTGGAGTTGCACATCCTACTTCTTTTTTAATTTCTTCTGCTGTTGTTTCTCCTATTGCTGTATTATATTTTCTTTTTATATAATTTACAATATCTTCGTCTAATTCATCTCCTGCAATTCTTAAAGAATTACTTATTACTATTCCTCCAAGTGAGATAACTGCGACTTCTGTAGTTCCGCCTCCAATGTCTACTATTATATTTCCGCTTGGTTCTGCAACATCAAGTCCTGCACCAATTGCTGCTGCCATTGGCTCTTCCATTAGATATACTTCTCTTGCTCCTGCATGCATTACAGATTCTTCTACTGCTCTTTCTTCAACTTCTGTAATTCCAGATGGCACACCTACTACTACTCTAGGCTTTCCTATATTATATCTAGTAGATATTTTTTCTATTAAATTTTTTAGCATTAGTCTAGTTGCTGTAAAGTCTGCTATTACTCCATCTTTTAAAGGTCTTACTGCTTTTATTTGCTCTGGCGTTCTACCAAGCATTTCTTTTGCTTCCTCACCTGTTGCAACAATTGTTCCTGTCTTTCTATCTATTGCAACTACTGATGGTTCTACTAATACTATTCCTTTTCCCTTTAATGTTACAAGTATATTTGCTGTTCCTAAATCTATTCCTATATCTTTTGAACCTAAGTTAAATAATCCCATATCAAACTCTCCTTCTATTATGTTCAAAAAATAAACTTCGCCTTGCGTCGTTTCTTTTTCGAACTGTATTATATATACTTAATTATACTTTCACACCCGTTTTTCTGCTATTATTACATGATCTAGAACTTCAAGTCCTAATATTTTAGCTGATTCTATCAGCCTTTTTGTTACATTTATGTCTTCCATACTTGGATGTGAATCACCACTTGGATGATTATGTACAATTATTATCTTTGGCACTTCTGCTTTTATTGCTTCGTATAGTACATCTTTTGGTTCTAGCATTGCAAAGTTTGTCCCTCCAAATGATATGTCTATTATTTTTTGTACTATATTTTTTGCATTTAGAAGAATTATTTTTGCAAGTTCTCTTTTTTCGTATTTTAGTTCATTCATTAGTAAATCAGCTACATCTTGTGAATTTTTTATTTTAATATTTTGTACTTCTATTGGCATCATTATTCTTTTTGCAATCTCACCTACTGCAATTAATTGTATTGCTTTTATTTTTCCTATACCTTTTACTTTGCGAAGTTCTTCTATACTTATATTCTGCAAAAATCTTAAATCATTTAAAGTTCCTTTATTTAACTTTAAAATTTTTTGTGCAAGCATTATAGATGTTTCTTCTTTTGTTCCAGTTTTTATTATTATTGCCAATAGTTCTGAATTTGATAACTTTTTTGCGCCATATATTTCTAATTTTTCATATGGTCTTTCTGATGATGGGAGCTCTTTCATTTTTAAACTCATAATATCTTGTCCTTTCTTATCTTTAAGCCCCCACTTAAATCTAACTTTAGGTTTTTCTATATATGAATAATGCAACTCCAATACCAATTATACTTGCTATATTTATTTTAAATTGTATTGCAAATGTTAATGATATTATGCTGAAGTCTAAGACCACTGGTTGTGCTAAACCGAAGTTTTGTCCATATCCTAGCCACCACAAGAAATCTATTCCTGATGCTAGTTCTCCTAGTAATCCTCCTACTACTATTCCTGCAAATATAAATACGATTAAAATCCATATATTTTTATCTCTCGTAGCCATGTCTTTTGTTCCTCCTAATTCTTTATTCCGTATATATTATATATTGGTAATTAATATTTTTCAAGTGTAACTGGAAAAATTTAAAAAATATTTTTAGGAATTTTTTGGAAGAAATTGTGAAAAAATACCTTATTGATATATATTCTATCAAAAGGTATTTTTCGTTTTATCTTTTCTTCTTTGATCTTCCTTTAGTTATATTAACTTTATTCCTTGTCAACTAGTATTTTGCAGATGTTTTATTATGTAAGCTTTTTTTGAAAGTAACACCCAAAAGTGAGAATGAATCGTGTGCTAAACGTGAATGATTACATACCATTACCCAGTACTAATGAATGGATCAATTCCACACATGTGCTTTCATCCACTTCTTAGTAGGTACGAAAAGTATATCTGGTAAGCCCGTATCTTGCCCATTTTTGTCAAACTCCTGGCGAATCACAACTTCAGCCTTATTGGTTTCGTATCTGACCCCGAAAGTGCCTATCCCAATTCGGATACATACGAAACCATTCTCCACCACACATTGGACATATAACATTGTTGGCATTAGTCATCAAACCGCATCCGGATAAAGCTTGCAGTGCCAGATAGAAGCCTCTTTCGCCACTTGAGTTTTCACTAATCAGATGATCGTAAGTGCTCGAGCAAGAGCAAAAGACGACGGTTCTCGACACTCCCGAGTAGCCTGACGTATCGTACGAATGTCTGTAAGTTGTGATATAAAAAGTACCGTCCATTAGGGCATTTATAAGTTTGCTCACAATGATAGCATACCAATTTATATTCCTTGGCATCAAGATTGCGATTGATATAAATCACCGAACTTGTCGAAATGTCTATTTTCATAGCAGTCTGACTTATAGTATCACTCACAGTAATTTCAAAATAATACTTAGTATTAATCGTAAGTCCCGTTATATCTATTGTCTGCTTTGTTCCTTGCGTTACATTTGATATCGTTTTGGTTGCTATTATTGCTCCTTTTGTTCCATTTGAGTTGTATGCTCCATACTTTATCGTGTATGTTAACTTATCTCCATCATTATCTACTGCTGTCATTTCCAATCTTATCTGTGTATCTGTTTTTATTTCTTCGACTGATTTTGGTCCATCTGTAAATCTTGGTGCAGTATTTGCTTTTGTTGCAATAGATGTCGTTGCTTTTGCTGTTCCTCCTTTTCCATCTGTTACTGTTACTTCAAAGTAATATGTTGTTCCCATACTTAAGTTTGTTAGTGTTCTTGTTTGTGCTTGTCCTTGTGATACATTTGCTATACTAATCGTTTGTCCATATGATGTTGTTTTTCCATATTTTATTGTGTATGTTAAGTTATCCCCATCTGCGTCTGTTGCTGTCATTGTTATTCCTAATTGTGTTCTTGTTTTACTACTATCTACTGATTTTGGATTTACTGTAAATTTGGGTGCGCTGTTTGCTTTTGTTGCAATAGATGTTGTTGCTTTTGCTGTTCCTCCTTTTCCATCTG
>CANRQN010000020.1 GCA_947641575.1 uncultured Clostridium sp. | reverse complement strand
TTGGGCTGGAAATGATGAAAGAAAAATGGAGAAAATAAGCGAATTACAAGAAATGACTTTGCAATTACATACAGGAAAAGAAGCAGAAGAATATGCAGAAGATGGAGTGGCTAGATACACAGAAATAGGACAAATGTATAGTTCATATCTAACAAGAGATTCTAAAGAAATTAGAAAAGAAGATGATGAAAGAAGCTAAATATAATAAAAAATGCAATATTTAATATTTAATTTTTAGAAAGGGAGCAACATATAAATGAGTGAAATAACAGATTTGATTTATGATGTAAAGCGAAAAATGTTAGCAAAATATCCTAGATTTGGTAGTGAAATAGCAGTGGCTAATATTGAATTTAAAGATAACTTGAAATATCATACAGCAGCAACTGATGGAAAAAATATATATGTTGATCCTAACTATTTTGCAAGTTTAAGTGAAAATGATAGATTATTTACAATAGCACATGAAATAATGCATATAAAATTTATGCACATGTTTAGATTAAAGGATAAGAGTGGAACAAAGAGAGATCCAGAACTTTGGAATATAGCGACTGATGCTATTATAAATGCAAATTTAGAAAGAGATGGATTTACAATTAAAGAAGGATATGTAAATATGCCAGAAGCATTGAATTATTCAGCAGAAGAATTTTATCAAAAATTATTACAAGAAAAAGAGAAGAAAGAACAAGAACAAAAAAATAATCAAAATCAAGAACAAGGAGATGGACAAGAGCAAGATAATCAGCAAGAAAGTGGACAGGGGCAGAAACAAGATGATAGGCAAAATCAAGAACAAGATAGTGATAATGAAAATTCAGAGCAAACTGAAAAGCAAAATCCAGATAAAGGTAAAAGTCAAGGAGATGACCACAGTTTGTGGGAAGAGGCTTTTGAACAACAACAGAGGCAAAATTCTGGAGAAAAAGGAAAAAGAGATGAGCAAAGAAGTGAGCCAAAAGAGAAAGAACAAGAACAAACTGGAGAAGAACAGACAGATATGGATTTTGATGAAAGAGGAGAATTTGAAGATAATAGAAAAGAAAAAAGAGAAAAATTTAAATCTAGACGTAAAAAAACTGAAAAGGATATAAGAAATACTGATAAAGAAACAATTAAATTAGGAAATATAGGAAAAAGTAAAGAAGAAATTGATTGGAAACTTCTAATACGCAGAGAAATAGAAAAAAGTGAAACAATATGGAGTCAAAGACGCTCTATTGCAGAAAATAATTATGCATATAGATTAGAAGAAAACGATATAGAAGAGGATAGCGAAACAGAAGTTATGATTGACGTTTCTGGTTCAGTAGATTTAGAATTAGTAAAATCATTTCTAAGGCAACTAAAACCATTATTAAAACAATCAAAATTAAGAGTTGGATGTTTTAATGAGAAGTTCTGGGGGCTTATAGATATAAAAGATGTAAGAGATATAGATAATTTTATTATACCTAGAGCAGCTAGGGGAGATTCTGCATGGACAGAGGATTGGGATTTAGCAGTTAGGTCATTTACTAAAAAAAGAGAAATAAACAAAATAGTTTTTACAGATGGTTATCCTTGTCCTGGAACTATGCCAAAAGATGATTTAAAAAGAGAAAATGTAATTTGGTTAGTTTATGGTAATGAAGATTTTAAACCTTGTTGTGGTAAAGTTATAAATATTACTGAAAAACAATTAGAACAATTGCATCAAATTGATAAAAATAGTTCTATGGAAGATATGGAGCATTGATGACAGGAGTTTCAGTAGTAACTTAAATATGCTAAATATATAAATAAAAAGTTTTGGAGGATTAGAGATGGCTAATGAAATAACTGTAAAACTAAAATGTAGCATAGAGGAAATTTGCAAAGAACTAGAAAGCAAAAATTTTAAAGTAATAAAGAAATATTGCTTAAATGATCAATACTTTATACAAAATACTTTAGAAATTAAAGGAAAGTCAGTAAGAGAAATATTAGCAAAGGCTATTTTATTAAGAAATATTGCAGAAGAATTACCGAATAAGAGTAATATATATAAACTTACATATAAAATAAAAGAAATAAGCGAGAATGGGGATATATTGAAGCAAGATAAAACAGAATGTGAAATTGTAAACTTACAAAAAGGACAAGAATTTCTTGAAGCAATAGGATATAAAAAAATAATGAGTATAATAGAAAAGGACATTGTATATAGTAACGGAGTGCTAGAAATAGCAACAAAAGATATATTAAATGGAGATAAACTAATCGAAATAGAGATAGGAGAAAATAATGAAGAATTGAATACAATAGAAAAGTTAAAACAAAAGCTTAAAGAGTTGCAACTACCAATTTATGATGACAATTATTTTGTGAAAAAGGCAGAAATAGAACTAAAAAAGATACTGTAAATACAGGAAAAATTAGAATTTACTGTCAATAATTTTTGATTAGGACACCCTAAAACATCAAAATTATTTCAAGACTAGTTCACCCTGATGTTGATGTGGGCTCTGCTCACACCCGACCTCAGGAATATTTTTTAATATTCTGTCAATAATATTATTACCGAAGGAATATTAAGCAATGCGTTCATTCTTTAAGCAATTAAAGTATATGAATTCTGCAATGATATTTTCAATGGATTCTATTTTCTCTATTGGAATATCATTTTTATCGTAGATTGGTTTAACAGTGTACAATTTGTTTTTGTATAGCACTTTTATTCCAATCTTTTTGCTTATTAGTACATCTATTCTAGTTCTTGGTAGTATATTTATATTTTCGATTTTAAAACTAACATTATTAAGTGAAAAGCATGCACCATTGTCTACTGTTCTTTTGTATTTTACTGTTAATAAGGTATCTAAATTGACAGATTTTAACAGTGGTATAAATGCTTTTTTCTTATCTTTTGGTTTTACTTTAAACTTTTTATTATATTTTTTTAGATAATCTATTAAAAAGATATTAGCTTGTTCTATATTTGTAATATTATTTATCTTAAATTCAGTTATGAGCCTATCGTGTAAAGTATTCCATAGTCTTTCAATTCTCCCTTTAGCTTGTGAAGAACCAGCATGAATTAGATGGATACCTAATTCGTCCATTATTTTTCCAAATTGAGTATTCGGTTCTTCTACACCAGATAATTGTTCTTCTAGTGTTAATTTATCTTTTTTTGTAGTAAAAAATATACTTGAACCATCAGCATAAATATTTTCAGGAACACCAAAATTTTTGAGTGTTTGTCTAATTATTTCAAAATACCCTTGCATACATTCATTTTTACACATATACAAACCAGTAATTTGACCAGAAGCATCATCAATTAATCCATGAAGAGTATATTTATTATTATCTCCTATAAAGAACTCATGAGGAGTAGCATCAATTTGGAGTAATTCACCAATTTTACTACGTCGATTTCTTCTATGATGTGCTTTTGTTTTTCGGTGTTTTCTAGGACTGTTTATATTATTTTCTTTTAGAAAATTGTAAAGAAAAGAGTAACTAACAATAATTTTATATTTTTCTTCTAAGATATCTTTAAAATGCATTACATTAACAGTATCAAATTCTGGTTGTTTTCTAATATCTAAAATCTTTTGTTTTAAAGCAATATCTAATGTTCTTTTAGGTTGTCTACCACAATTTCCATGTAACATGGATGAAACACCATATTTTTTATACCTCGCTTTCAATTTTTTTATATAGCGTTCGGAGAAACCTAAGCGGTTGGCTGCTTGTTTAACAGTCATATTACCATCTACACAACATTTTATGATATGTGCTTTTAATTCTTCTTTTTTATTCATTAAATATCTCACCTCCATATTATTTCCAACATAGGGGTGAACTTTTCATCAGATATTCTTTTAGGGTGATTTTATCATAAATTAATCACAGAAAAATTAGAATTTACTTGATAAAATTAACATAATATGCTATAATTATATATGTGTTTTTATAATACAAATAAAAATAAATCTTGGAGACATGTATATGAGTGATGTGAATAGCATAAACCTAAATTTACTGCGTTTCTTTATTGCTACAGCAGAATCCGAAAGTTTAGCAGAAGCAGGAGAAAAAATGGGAGGATATTCTCATTCCACAGTTTCAACGAATATTAGTACACTTGAAAAACAATTAGGAGTGAAACTGTTTACGAGAAAGCCTTTAAAGCTAACAGAAGTAGGAAACGATATTTATCAAACTGTAAAAAATGGACTTATAGATATTAACTTTGCAATGGTTATAGCAGATTCAAAAAATAATATAGAACGTGGGAAAATTTCCATTGGATGCCCAAGTCATATTACAGAATTTTATTTAATGGATAGAATTGCCCAAGCAGTAAAAGATTATCCTAATCTTGAAATAAATTTAGATTCAGCATACGAATGTGAAGATTTAATCGAAGCAGTAAAAGAAAACAAAATTGATTTTGCTATACTAGATAGAATACCGATGGAATACGAAAAAGGTATAGAAATTAGAGAAATAAAAAAGAGTAAATATATATTTATAGCAAAAGATAAAATAGAAATAAACAAGGTAAATGAATTAGAAAAATATAAATATATACTAGCTGGAGAACAAAGAACAAACACAATAAAATTAGCAAAATTGTTAAAAAACTATGACGTAAAACTTGAAACTGTACTAAGATGTCGGAATAACAGAGCAGAGAGTTAATGCTGCAAAGTTAGGAATTGGAGTTGCCTATGTACTAAAGGAATCAGCAAAAAAGGCATTAGCTAATAATGAGGTATATGAGGTAAAATTACCTGATTCAATAAAATTACCTGAGGTAAGGTTGGATTTAGTATATGTGAAAGAACATTTAACAAGAGTTGACAAGGAGTTTATAAAAAAATACTTAACGGAAAAGAGTACAAATTAAAATTGTATTCTTTTTTATTTATCATTAAACTTTGGAAAAACTGACAATACTGTCGAAATTTCAAAATTTACAAACCTTCTAGTCCATTATATAATTCAGATATTAAGTGATACAAGGAGGCATACTAAAAAATGAATTATAATATGGATCAAAAATTCAAAGATTATTTTGGAACAAACTTAAGACAAGTATTTCTTTATTTAATAGATGATTGCAATTTAAGATGTGTGCAATGTTTATACAAATTAGATATATGTTTTCAAATAGAGAAAAAAGAAATAGCATTTGAAGATGCAGTAAAGCTAATTAGTGATTTTAGAGAAATGGGAGCAGTAAAACTAACACTAATGGGAGGAGAGCCAACTTTATATAAGCCGTTACTTAAATTAATAAAAAAGGCAAAAGAACTTGGATATGAGCATATAAGAATTGATACAAACGGACAGTTTAATAGTAAATTACTTGAAGAAACAGAATTTAAGATGTTAGATGAAATCACATTTAGTATAGATCGGACCGACAGCAGAAATCAATGATGCGATACGAGGAAAAGGCTCATTCAATAAATGTGTAAACAATATCAAAAGAGCAAAAGAGCTTGGATATAATATGGACATAACAGCTTGTATAAGTAAAGAAATGATTAAAAGAGATAGTGAGGGAAATCTTTATTTAGACCGAATGATTAAATTTGCTAAAGAACTAGGAATATCAAGAATGAATTTTCATAATCTTTTTAAAACTGGAGTCCCAAGAGATAACTTTACAGGAAATATTGATATTAGTGTAAATGAATGGTTTGATGTAAAGGAAGAGATCGAGAAAAAAGTTGAAAATAATGAATATTCAATACCTGTACGAATACCAGCATCCTTTACAACAAAGGATAACTTTTTAAGAAATCCTGAGTATTATCGGTTATTGTACTTGTAAGACGAAATCAGCATTACTTGTTCATCCAAATGGAATGCTACGAATATGTCCTCTATTGATAGGTACACCATACGGTATAGCAAGGTATTATGATGATAAAATAAAATGGGATAACTCACCTACTAATGAGTTAAGAGGCATAGCAATGGATAGGAATACACCTTGTGCAACACAATATAAAAATAATAAATTTGGAAAATATGTTCCAGTATGTTGTTCTTTCAAACCTAGACAGAATGAGAAAATTTGGAAAGAATTAGACTGGGAAAGTAAAACAACAGGAGATAAGATTAGAACTATTGTTGCCTATGATGATGATAAAGTTAATAATCAAATCATAGAAATATTAAAGAAAAATAAAGATGTTGAAGTAATTGCAGTAGCAAAAAATGCAGACGATACATATAAAAAAATTATAGAACTAAAACCAGAGATGGTATTTTCAAAGTATGATTTTGACAACATGAATGGATTAGAGCTAATAAAAAAATCTAAAGAAGTTTTAAAAGAAAAAGTACCTGTATTTAATATGATTACGAATAATATTCCAAAAGAAGAATTCATGGAGGCTAAAAAAGCAATAGGGGACAAAATGAACTCTATTATAAAAGAGCAAACAGAAACAAGGTACATAGGAATAATTGAAGATTATAAGAATTACTTAAATTCAAATATACCATTTTAAAAGAAAAGGTTAGATATTCATAACTAGAATATTTAACCTTTTCTTTTTAATCTCTTAAAGTAAAATATCGCTTTTTGTATAAAAGATTTCAAAGTGAATTTATTTCCATTATTAGATAGAATTTTATATAACTCATTAGAAGTTTTTAAAATAGCAGAATTATTAAGTGTTCTTATACTGTTATTGAGTGTATCTCTAATCTTTTCTGGTGGAACGTGATGTAAGTCTGAAAGTATTAAAAATACATCCTTTAAAAATTCTAATTTATCTAAATTATAATAACAATGCCAGATAGCATCTCTCATATATTTATAACCATCAGAAAGGCAATTAAAATCGAGATTTTCTAATAAATATTCTACTTCACAAAGTTCTAAATCTGGGGTGTTATAGTCAACACTCATTTGCTCAATTAGATTAGATAACTCATTGTTCTGTATTGGTTTATATACAATAGAATGAAGTTTCATTACGTTATTTAATTTCACATAATAATTTATAGGCAAAGTTAAAATGGTATTGCATTTTTTTTGCTCTGAAGGATTAAGTGATAATTTATCTAAAATTTCTCCAATACCAATATCGGATAAGCTATTATCTAAAACTAAAATATCTGGATTAGACCTTGTATATGCAACTAATGTGCTTATGCCAGTAGTTAAATGCTCTATTTTATAATTTTCATCATTTGTAAGTTTAGGGCAAAGAACATCAAACTCTCTAACATTCTCATTGCCAACAAGTACATTTACCATTATTGATCCCCACAAATGCTTTAATACAATTTTGAAAATATTATATCACACAAATTATGTTAATTCAAGAGGCTATCACGTTATTTTTTTACACTTTTTTTACAATGAACAAAATATGTAAAATGCATATTGTAAAATTTGACATTTCTTCCCACATTTTTCAATTTCTTCCCACAAATCTCAATTTATCCCCACATTTTACGCTATATTGCAAAAATTCGGCTATAATGCTTTTAATCAAAGTCTTAAGAGCATTTAATACAAAAGATTCTCCCTAAGAAATAAAATAAATACTGATAGACAGAATAAGACTTTGATTTATTAAAGTTACAATTTTATCAAGAAGCTCTTTTAAGAATTTTGATTAATCATTATTCGCAAAGGAGCTTTTTTGTATGGCTATAAGAAGTTATAGGCTAAAAGAGAAACATTGTCGCAGCCCACCTCTGTTCGATTTGAAGAAGGCAAATCGAATGGAGGTAAGAAATGAAAGAAGATTCTAAATGTTTTATAAAAATAGAGAATGGTATATATGAAGAAATTACATATAAAGAACTAGAAAAAAGAAGAAAGTTAATTAATGATTACAAACAAAAGAAATTTATTTATATACATGGGATGCTACTAGAAGTATCAAAAAAAGAGTACAAAGATTATTATGTGGAAATTGAGAGAAATAGGTATAGCAAAAGAGTGTTGCAAAAATTACAGGCAGTTTCTATTGAAGAACTAAACACTGACGAAGATATGGATGATAAACAGGTTATTGTAGATGAAAGCAATGATCTAGAATTTGAAGTGGAAAGAAAAATTGAAGTAGAACAACTGAAAGAGGCATTACGACAATTAAATAGCAATGAGAATAAACTGGTAAAAGCATTATTCTTTGAAAGAAAAACAACAAGAGAATATGCTCAAATAATGGGAATATCGCATGTTGCAATTATACATCAAAAAGAACGAATATTAAAAAAATTGAAAAAAATTTTAAAATTTTAAATTTTTTGGTTACCAAACCCCCGATTTTTTCCTTTATGGATTGAGGGGGTTTTTAAATTTCCCTTATGAACTTTGAAAAGTAAATAAGGATTTATTAGATACATTACTACTGTTAGAGCTAGTTAAAAAGAGTGGAAACAGAGCCACTAACTTAAATATTGGTTAGCAACCAGTAAGGCGAAGAATAATAGTAGCAGATACACTTGTTTAGTCATAGCACGAGCGAGATAATAACCGTCCCACGCATTGAAAACAAGCCCAAGATAGGGTAGGTGGAAGTCCTGTGGAGTAATTAAGCTGATTACTGTCTAATGAAGTAGAAGAGAAAATAAATAAGAATATATAGGCTATCTATTCTTAAAGTAGATAGCCTTTGAAATACAAGGAGAGGATAATGTGTTAATAGCAATGATTATATTAATAGTAATGTTTACATATATGAACATACTTGAAATGAAAAATAGTAAAAGAAAAAATAGAATTTTAAAATATGATCTAGGAGGAAGTAAAAGTGGAAAGAGCAATATTTAGAGGAGAAATATATTATGCAGAATTGGAACAACAAGTAATAGGAAGTGAACAAACAGGAGCTAGACCAGTCCTTATATTGCAAAATAATATAGGCAATGAGTTTAGTCCCACAATTATTGTTGCACCAATAACAAGTAAAACATATTATAAAACAAAAATACCTACACACATATATATAAAAGCTTCACCTAATGGAGTTAATCAAGATTCAATAGTATTATTAGAGCAAATAAAAACAATAGATAAATCAAGATTAAAAGGACGAATAGGAAGATTACAAGCAGAAGAAATGAGATTAGTAAATAAAGCTCTTATTGTATCTCTTGGAATAGATAAGAAAGAAGTATAAATGAAAAATAGAAGCAAGCTGAAAAGGCTTGTTTTTTGTTAGGAGGAATTTAAGTGAAAAAAGAATATCTTATAAAAGAAGTAATTGCTTATTATATCTTAGGATATAAGCAATATAAAAAAGAAAATGAGAAAAACGATTTTGTGCAGATACTAAAAAACATACTTGAGCTAGTTCAGAAGAATGCAAGCACAATAGAAATTAGAATAGAAAATGCAGAGCTATTTAATAAAATATGTTTTTCGTGGATATTATCAGTAGATGATATTTTAGCTTATGCAACTTGCATATTTTATTTTTTGACTAATAGAGAAAAGGAAATAACAGAAGAAAAAATAGTAAAAGAATTTTTAAATCAAATCCATTTGCACCATCCAAGAAGAGTAATTAAAGAAGCAAATATTATCTTAGATAACGTTGTTTCAAAATATCATAACGAATAAATTGCATGAATATTATTGAGTAAGGAGGAATGCTTATGGAATGCAAATATGAAATTGAAAATATATTTCCTAATTCATTATCATTTGAAGAAATAAGGGAGAGTATATGCAAAAAAATAGCAAAGATAATAATTATGGAAGAAAATAAAATTTGCACATTTTAATATATCAAAAAATTATAATATAATGAAATAGGTAATAAGCATTTAGCCGTATCAATGGAAAGGAAAATTGAATATGGTTATAGATGTATTTAAAGAAGGAGAAGAACAGTTAAAAAAATTTAATGGAACTAACTACAGTTTTAGTGAAGGAGATGATGATAGTGAAATACAAAAAATAAAATTACACTTAGATGTTTCTTACTTAAAATATGTTTCAGATAATGTAAAATACTTATTGAAATTAGATATAGTTAATGACAAAGAATGTTTTGAAAAAAATAATAATCACTTAGGAATGGGAGATAGATATAGAGTAATTTTATACATAAGACTTTCAGTAGAAGATGGAGATGTAATTGACGGAGATGTTAGTAAAAGCATAAGAAATCAATTACTAATATTATTAGATGAGTGTGAAAAGAGAAATTGGGTTGTTGTTGCTATATTTTGTGAAGAAGGAATTTCAGGAGCAGATGATAATAGACCAGAATGGAATAAATCACTAAAATTTTGCGAATGTGGTAATACAGAAATAGTTTTATGCAAAAGCCAGTCAAGATTTTCAAGAAGTATGGAAATGATTGAGAAGTATTTGCATAATGAATTTATAGTCTGGAATATAAGATTTGTAGGACTTGTAGATAGTACAGATACTTCCATTGCAGGAAATAAAAAAACAAGACAAATCAATGGATTAGTAAATGAATGGCAAGTAGAAGACCAATCAATAAATATAAGAGCAGTCTTAAAAAATAAGCAATCAAATGGACTATTTACAGGCTCATTCGCACCATATGGTTACATGAAAGATCCAAAAGATAAGTATCATTTTATTATAGATGAAGAGGCAGCAAACGTAGTAAGAAAAATATTTGAAATGTATTCTAGTGGAGAAGGAGCAACAAAAATATGTGCATACTTAAATGAAAATAGAATACCAACTCGTACAGTGTATAAACATCAAAAAGGTTCAAAATATAATTGCCCAACATTTATATTTGACAAAAGAATCAAATATAAAGTAGAAAAAGAGGATACTTTAATTATGATTGCAGATAGATTTCAGTCTAGTGTAAAAGAAATAATAGAGTATAACTCATTAGAAAGTGAAACAATACAAGAAGGGCAAGTAATTGTAATTCCAGTAATTTATAAATGGAGAACAACAGCAGTGTTTAGAATATTAAAAGATGAGGTATATACGGGAGCATTAGTACAACATAAAAACGAAAGAATTAGCTATAAAAATAAAAAGACAAGACGAATACCAGATGAACAAAGAATTGTTGTTCCACATTGTCATGAACCAATAATAAGTCAAGAAACATGGCGTATTGTTAGTGAAAGATTTGGAAAAAGAAAAAGAACCAAGAGTGGTAAAACAGGAGAGATTCCATTATTCTCAGGGAAGATAAAATGTGAATGTTGTGGACATTCATTTTACAGAGATGTAAAAGTAAGAAAAGGAATAAACTATAATTACTGGAAATGTGGACATAGATATTATACGGCTCTTACAGCATGCCGTAATAATAAGAGTATGAAAGAAGCAGAGTTGTGTGAGCTAATTATAGGGGAAATAAATAAACAGTTGGATATTTATTATGAAAGAACATTGGTAGAACAAAACTATTATGCAAAGAAAGTAAATAATTCATTAGATGGAGAACTAGGCTTACTTAATAAAGAAAAAAACAACATTGAAAATAATATAGCTAAAAAAGAAAGAACGATTGCACTATTATATGAAGATAGAGCAAATGGAATAATTGATATTGAAGAGTTTTCAATGATAAAAAATAAAAATAGTATGGATATAAAAAGCCTAAAAGAAAGAATTTTACAGATAAATAAAGAAATTACTGACATAGAACAAAAGAAGAAACAAAAAATTGACACGGAGAAAATACTGAAGAAATATAATCATATAGAAAAATTAGACAGAAATATATTAGATGAATTTATTTCAAAAATATATATAGATTATTATAATGAAGAAACAAAAACAAGAAAAATCAAGTTAGAGTGGAATATTGATACACAATAATTTTTTCGGTATATGTATATCCACCACATCCACGGAGACTTTACCCCAGTGTGTACAACAGAAATAATCGCTTTTGCAAAAGCAAATACATATTTTGAAAAATTAAATACTTGTTTGATTGGGCTAAGTGTCGACAGTAACCCATCACACTTAGCATGGCTAGATAGCATATATAAAAAAACAGGAATAGTAGTACCATTCCCAATAATAGCAGACCTAAATGGACGGCGTTGCAAGAAGATATGGAATGATATCAAATGAAGTAAATCCAAATGTTACAGTAAGAAATGTATTTATAATAGATGACAAAGGAGTAGTTCGTACAATACTTATTTATCCAATGAATGTAGGAAGATGTATTCCAGAGATACTAAGAACAGTAGAGGCTTTGCAAACAGCAGATAGAACAGGAATGTCGACACCTGCAAACTGGACACCTCGGAAATCCATTAATAGTAACACCACCACAAACTTTTGAAGAATTACAAAAAAGACAAAAAGAAATAGAAGAAAACAGAAATGGATTTAGTTGGTATTTGAGTTTCGCAAATCCTGAGGAAAGCAAAAACAAAGAAAATTGCAATAGAAAAGTAGAAGAGAAAAAGATTAGATAGATGAATAAAAACAAATTTTTGTAAAAATAGCTTGACGAGAGTATACTTTTTGTGTATAATTAATATAATAAAAATGATAAGTAATTATCATTAAAAAAGAGAGAATACCCTTGCTAAAGTAGGGAATTAAAAAAGTAGGAATATCTTTGCCAAAGTAAGAAATTAAAAAAGTAGGAATATCCTTGCCAAAGTAGGAATTTAAAACAGCGGATATGGCAGTCTTTAAAAGATTGTCATATCTTTTAATTTAAGGGAGTAATATATGAAAAATTTAAAAATCTATTATATAAGTGAAAATTATATAAATTATTTAAGACAATTTGACAAAAATGTAGCATATAACAAGAATACCACAAGACCATATATAGGTATTGTATATACATATAATAATTATAATTATTTTGCACCACTTGCATCACCCAAGCATAAACATAAAGATATAAATCCAAAAGCAATTGATATTTTTAAAATAAAAGATGGAGAACTAGGAGTTGTTAACATAAATAATATGATACCTACCCAAATAGAAGAACTAACGGAAGTACTTCCAACTATAACAGACATAAAGTATAAGAAAATGTTAGAGGGACAATTAACTTTTCTAAATAATCATAAAGCAGATTTATTCAAAAAAATAAATCATTTCCAAAATATGTATAGGAAAAATCATTTAAGTGAGGTTATTTTAAATAGATGTTGTAATTTTTCTTTGCTAGAAGAAAAGTTTAAAGAGTATGTGGCAAAATAGTTTATATAGTACTACCAAAGACATTTGAAGAATTACAAAAAAGACAAAAAGAAATAGAAGAAAACAGAAATGGATTTAGTTGGTATTTAAGCTTTGCAAACCCAGAGGAAAAGAAAAAAGAAGCAAATTGCGATAGGAAAGTAGAAGAGAAAAAAATCAGATAGAAAGAATTAGAGTAGGCACGAAAAGTGCTTGCTTTTATTTTTCTTCAATAGGAAAGTTCTCCGCTTTGTTCTTGTTTTTTATCATAACTTGTCAACTTATGTCGGTTTTTACATATAATATATTATAAAGTAATAGAAAGGAGCAGAAAACATGATAGAAGAAATGAAAATAAAATATAACTGTGAAGAATCATATGGATGCCCTAATTGTAGAACTAAAAAATGTAAAAATTCATGCCTAAATATAGTAATAGCAATACTTGCAACATTATTTATAGGAGTTATCGGAGTAATAATAGGAGCAGCCTTAAGTGCAGCAATACTTTTAGCATTACCAGCAGTAATAGTACTTGCAATAGTATTATTCATACTATTGGTATTAAGCATAATTGTAGCAATATGTTGCAAATGTAAAACTAAAAAAACTTGCTGCAAATAGCAGTAACTATTAAAAAAGTAAAATTCAAGCAACCTAGATTGTATAATATAATAATTATGCAATTAAGGTTGCTTATTGTTATAAAAATTAACATAAAAAGTTAATGGAAAACATTGACTAAATTAACATAAAATGATATAATCTATACATGTGTAAATTTTATAATGAAACTAGATTGCACAAGAAAAATGATTATAAAATATAGTAAAAGAAATGGAGATAAAAATATGAATAATAAAGCAAGCAAAATGAAAAGAACACTAGATATTTTAGAAAATAAAGAAATATTAGTTTCGTTAATCATAGTAGTTTCAATGCTTTTAGGAAGTATATATTCATATTATTTTAAAACTCCAACAAATCCATATAATATAAATCACATAAAAGATATAACTGTTGCATTTATTATAGGAATTATATTTTCATGCTTAGTAATTATATTTAGGTATATATTTGATGATACAATAAAAACAGAAGAAGATATAGAAAATTATGTAGAAATCAAAACTTTAGGAAAAGTGCCATTAAATTTAGAAAAAAAAGAAGAATTACTTGATAGAACGAATATTAAATCCTATACTTTAGAATGTATAAATACAATTAGGACAAATATTTTATATATGCCAGGAATAAAGCAAACAAAAACTATACTAATCACAAGTAGTAGAGAACAAGAAGGAAAAAGTTTTATAGCATCAAATATTAGTACAGCATTTGCAGATATAGACAAAAAGGTTTTACTTATAGACGCAGATATCAGAAAAGGTAAAGCAGATAAAATATTTGATGTAAACAATTTATATGGACTTTCAGATTATTTATGCGCAATGACAGGGAATTTAAAAGAAGACTTAGAACTAGGCAAAAAATATGTAATAGAATCAGAAATTCCAAATTTACATATTTTAACACATGGAAGAATACCAACAAATCCAGCAGAATTACTTACATCCAATAATATTAAAGAATTAATAAAAATACTAAAAAAAGTTTATGACATAATTATTATAGATGCTCCAGCATGCATGCTAGTCTCAGACAGTATAATTTTATCTACAATTGCAGATGCAACAATACTTACTGTAAGTTCTAAAAAAACAAAAATCAAGGAACTAATTGAAGTAAAAAAATCTATTAATATTGTAGGTGGGAATGTAATAGGTGCTATATTAAATAAAGTGAAAATATCCGAAAAAACATATAAAAAAGGATGTTATTACTATGGAAATAGTGAAGAGGTAAAAAAAGAAACAAATCAAAGAAAAATAATTACTGCAAACAAGATGTTTCAGCAAGCGATAAGCAACTTGGAAAACAATGATTTTACCATTTTTGAAGAAGGACAGGAAAAGATAAAAGAAAATAAAGAATTAGAAGATGATACAAACAATAATGAATTAACAAAGGAACTAATACAAGAAATCATACAAAAAGAACTAGAAAAAATTGACTTTACTGAAGAATTTAATAAAATAACCGAATTGCAAAATATTAATAAGGAAGAAATTAAAGAATTAAGAAGTTTACAAGATGATAACTTTAAGGAAATAAATAATACATTTTTAAAGTTTAAAGAAGAACTAGAAAACACAGTAAATAATTTGAATGAAAAAGCTATTAACACTGAAATTGAAGTAAAAGAACTTATAGAAAAAACAGCAAATATATTACATGAAAAAGTAGATAACAATAAAAAAGTGATTAATGAAATAATAGAAAACCAAAAAAATGATAATGAAGAAATTCAAAAAGTAATAAAAGAGCAGATTTTAACAGAAGAGCAAATGGGAAAAATAGTAAAAGATGAGCTATCAAAACTTGACTATAATAAGCAATTTGACAAATTAAATCAAATACTTAAATGTTTAGAAAATAACTATGAAGAAATACTAGAAAAAATAGATGGACAAGAAATAGAAAAAGAAGAAGCATTAAAAAATGAAAAAGTAATAGATATTAATTTATTGAAGAAAGAAAAACAAAAAAAGATATATTCAATAAAAGAAGATATTTCTTATTTTGACTTAGAACAGAGTGCATTTTGTATAATACCATTTGGAAAAAAGAACAAAATTGCGTTATAAAAAAGAGGCAGGGATACAAACCCTGCCTTTATGTATATAAAAGCAAAATTTATATCCTTACCTAAAATACTATAAGCTAGTTAAAAACTTATTTACCTATCATTTGGTTTTCAGCTTTTTGTATTAATTTTCTAACCATGTTACCACCGATTTTACCAGCGTCTCTTGAAGAGATATCACCGTTATATCCGTTTTTTAAATTAACACCTACTTCGCTAGCTACTTCATATTTGAACTTATCTAAAGCGTCCATAGCTTCTGGAACTACTTTTCTATTGTTGTTTGATGTTGCCATAATCCTGATTCACCTCCTAGGATAGTTAATATTAAATTTTTACTTGAAAAACAAATTGCTTCGTTTTTCAATATATATAATGCACAAAAAATTCAAAAATAAAACTAGAAAAAATTGTAAATTTAATATTGCAGAAAAAAATGTGATATTATATAATAAAAAACAAAACATTACAAAAGCAAAAGCGAGGAGGAAACATGTATAAATTAATAGCAATTGATTTAGATGGAACACTGCTGAACTCATATGGAGAAATTTCAGATAAAAATAAAAAAGCTATAAAAATGGCAAAACAAAAAGGAATTGAAATTGTTTTAACATCGGGGAGAATGTCTACATCTGTAAAAGATATAGCAAATGAAATAGATGCAAACAACTATATGATAGCACGGAAATGGTGCAATTGTTTATGATTTGAAAAAAGAAAAGATAATAAATAATGAATGCATACCAAAAGACAAAGCATTACAAATTATAAAAATCTGTGAAGATAACAACATATATTACACAGTAAATACTGAAAAATATATTGTATCAAAAAAATTAAACTATAATCTTATGTACTACTATTATGAAAATAGTAAAAAAACAGAAAAAAGAACAACTAATATTAATATAGTAGAAGATGTAGAAAAATATTTAAAAGAATATGATGCGGGACAAGTAACGAAGATAACAATCAGTGATGAAAGTAAAGCAATTTTTAGTGGAATATTAAAAAAGATAAAGGGAATAAAAGGGATAAATGTACTTGAAGTATCAAATATGTCAAGAAAAGCAATTAAGTCAGGCACAGAAATAGTAGAACTTAATTACTTTTATACAGAAATAACAAAGCAAAATGTAAATAAATGGAGGGCACTTGAAAAACTTTCAGAATACTTAAATATAGACAAAAGTGAAATTGTAGCAATAGGAGACAACATAAATGATTTAGAAATGATAGAAAATGCGGGACTTGGGATAGTTATGGGAAATAGTAGTCTATCAAACAGGAATTTGCATAAAGTTATAGTTTCAGATAACAATTCAGATGGTGTAGCGGAAGGAATAACAAAATATGTATTAGTAGATTAAAACGATAAAAATTACAAAAATATTACAAAAACACAACAATTGTATTACAAACATCGCAAAATATTGTATATTCTACAGTAATATTGTATAATAACTATTAAGATAAATTATTCTGCCTATATTATATATAGCTGAATATAAAGGAGGAAAAGACTTATGGCAATGAATCCTATGCAAAAGAAAGCAAGAACATCATTTTTATTAGGAATGTTATTAACATTAATAATTACAGGAATTATAATAGGGCTTCTAATAGCACAATTATCTAAAATGAAAAAAGCAGAAGCTGCTATAGTATATCAAAAGGTATATGTATTAAATTCTGATGTAACATCAGGAGATAATTTAATGGGAGCTGGTTCATTCCAAGATGTAAGAACAGAATTTGTTCCAGCCAATGCAATAACTTCGGCAAATATAGGTACATATATATCAGATGTATCTACAGCAAAAATAGGAGTAAGAAAAGGAACAGTTTTAACAACTGATATGATAAATACAGAAGGAGTACAAGACTCAGCTGATATGAGATTACAAGAATATAATATGATAGTGCTTCCAACACAATTAGTTCAGGGAGAACATGTAGATATAAGATTAAGACTACCAAGCGGAGAAGACTATATTGTATTATCTAAAAAATACATAGCTCAATCAAATGGTGACACAATATGGATAAAAGTTTCAGAAGAAGAAATCTTAACAATGAGTAATGCAATAGTAGAAGCATATATCATGGAAGGCTCATTATTATATGCTACAACATATGTAGATGCAGGAATGCAAAATTCTTCAACACCTACTTATATAGTAAGCCAAAGTGTGATAAATTTAATGAATGTTGATCCAAACATAACTGTTACTGCTATGAATGCTTTATCACAAAGATATACAGAAAAAGCAAGAGAACAAAGAAATGTAATAAATTCTGCCAAAAATGGATATACAGAAGATGCAATAACAAATATAGAGACAAACTTAGCAGAAGAAGTTGAAAAAATGAAAGCAGCTAGACAACAGTATGTAGATAGTCTTGCACGTTAATAGAAAAAACGAGTAAGAGCAAATTTTAGATTTGCTCTTACTAAAGTATGATTTTAGTAAGAAAGGGTAGGAACTTTAAGTTATGAAAACAGTTAGTTTTATAGGAGGGTATAATAAAATTGACTTAATGCTGTATATTGCAAAGGTTTTAACACTTGCAAATAAAAAAGTATTATTAATAGATGCTACAATAAATCAGAGAGCAAAATATATTGTCCCAGCAATAAACCCTACAAAAACATATGTTACAGAATTCGAAGGGTTTGATGTTGCAGTAGGATTTGGTAGCATGAATGAGATAAGACAATATTTAGGCGTTGATGATATCCAATTAGAATATGATATAGCAATTATTGATATTGATACTCCAGAAATGGCATTAAATTTTGAAATTGAAAGAAACTATAAAATTTGTTTTGTAACAGCTTTTGATTTATATTCATTAAAAAAAGGAATAGAAATTTTAAGTATTTTTAAAAAACCTATAAAAATAACTAAAGTTCTCTTCTCAAAAAATTTATTAAAAGAAGAAAATGAATATTTAGATTATTTATCACTTGGATACAAAGTTGTTTGGGATAAAGAAATACTAAGTTTTCCGTTAGAACTTGGAAATTATAGTGTAACAATACAAAATCAAATAATATCAAGAATAACAATGAAAAAATTAAGTGATCACTATAAAAATAGCATAGTTTATTTAACATCAACAATATTTTCTGATGATATTTCAGCAGGAGAAGTGAAAAAACTAATTAAGAATATTGAAAGAGAATAAAAACAAGAAAATTATAAAAGGAGACGAAAATGGCAGTTGTTACTTTTTGGAATAATAATACTGGAAAAACAGGACAAACACATTCAGCAATAGCATTAGCTACATATATGGGGGTAGAACATAACTACAAAATACTTCTAATGTCTACGAAGTATAATGATAGAGTTTCAGTAGATGCATTTGGTGCAAACCAGAGAGCAAAAAATCTTAAAATTATAGCAAATGAAAAGAACTCAATTGATTTAGAATCAGGAATAGAAGGAATGTCAAAGCTGGCATCAGCAAATAGATTAGCACCAGAAATGGTACAAAATTATACAAAAATAGTTTACAAAAACAGATTAGAAGTAGTTGCAGGACCAAAAAGAAAAATGGAAATTGACTATGCTAAGATATACAAATCTTGTAAAGATATACTAAATGTTGCCAAAAGATACTATGACATTGTTTTTGTAGACTTAAATAATGGAATAGAAAATGAAACAACAAAAGATATATTAAAAATGTCTGATGTAATAGTTTTAAATATAGAGCAAAAACCATCAGAGTTTAAAAACATAATAGAATTAAGGGAAAATCAAGAATTGTTTCCAATTAAAAAAATCATACCTATGATAAATAGGTATGACAGAAAATCAAAATACTCAAGTAAAAATATATCAAGAGAAATAGGAGAAAAGAAAGAAATCTTAACAATTCCTTACTGCAATTTAT
Organism: uncultured Clostridium sp.; assembly: GCA_947641575.1. GTDB lineage: Bacteria > Bacillota > Clostridia > TANB77 > CAG-508 > JAAWPK01. Next base: position 8,018 of record CANRQN010000020.1, on the reverse strand, counting down.
TTGCTGAAGCAGTGCAGGAAGGAGAAACAGCAGAATTCTTTTTGAACACTAGACTAAAAAAACTTGAAGGATTAAATGACAGAACCTCTTTTTTCATAAATGAATTAAAAAGAGATACAGATAGCATAATATACAAAATGCAGGAACTACAAATGAGGATTTAAAAAGCTAAAAAGGAGGAATCCGAAGCATGAAAATGATAAACATATTAGCAATTTTATTAGTCTTAACAATTGCAGCCTTTATCGTTGTAAAAATATTAATTGCAAGAAAAAAAGAAGAAACTGAAGAAGATGTAGAGCAAGATGATAAAACCTATACTTTAGAAAAAATGATAGAGTTTGTAAAAAGAAGACTTGATGAAATCACAAAAATTAACTTATATGATATAGGATTATCAGAAGAAGAATTAAAAAGAAGAAAAAATAAAAAATATGAATTAAAGAAAGCTTTAAAAGGATGCACATATGGTGATGTTAACGATAAAAAATATGTTAAAGAACTAATATTTGACTTGCTTTCTAAAGAATATGGAACAGATGAAACTAATATATCAAAAGCAATTCCATTTGATATACCATCACTTCTTACAGCACAAGATAAATTTGATATATTAATATACATATACAAGCATCAATTTGGATATGAAGCATTAACAGAATTTATAAAAAAATATAATTTAGCATCATTAAAATATGTAGCAGGAGAGGCTAAACCTTGTTATGTTATAACATCAGAAGAAATTGATGAGATATATGAAAAAGAAAATATATCACTTGATTTTCATGACAAATTAAGTATTATAACACAAAGAATTTATCAAAGCTACAAAGGTTACAGCAGTATAGACGAAATAAGAGATATGAATATAGATGGAGTATCAGGTGGAGTATCAGGACTTCCTGAAAGCTTTTTAAGTCAAGTTGCACAAACGGATGGAGACTACCTAGATCAAATATTAGAAAATAAAGTACCAAGAGCATGCGATAGTATATGGATTTTCTTCCAAGGTAAATCAATAAGATTAGCATTTTTAAGCTTTGGAACAGAAAGTGAACTAAAGAGAGTTTGCCAAAACATTTATAAATACAATAATCCAGGACAGTTATCAGATTCAAATGGTTACAAAATCAATGAAATGAAGGATGGTTCACGTGTTGTTGTAGTTAGACCATCAATGTCAGAAACATGGGCATTCTTTGTTAGAAAATTTGACGTAAAAAGAGCAACACTAGAGCAAATAATAACATATGAAGGAAAAGAAAAAGCAATAGAATTATTGAAATATCTAGTAAAAGGAGCAAGAATAATATCACTTACAGGAGAGCAAGGTTGCCGGAAAAACAACAATGCTTATGGCAATGATAGAAAATATATATGAAACAATGAACATAAGAGTTCAAGAAACTGCTTTCGAGTTACACTTAAGAAAAATTTATCCAACAAGAAATATACTATCTTTTAGAGAAACAGAAACAGTTTCTGGACAAGAAGGACTAGATGTTCAGAAAAAGACAGATGGTTCTGTTAATATAATCCGGAGAGGTTGCAACAGACCCAGTTGCATCTTGGATGATACAAGCAGCCCAAGTTGCATCTAAATTTACATTATTTACTCACCATGCAAAAACATTTCCAAACTTAGTTACAGCATTAAGAAACTCGATGTTAAGAACAGGTGTATTTACAGATGAAAAAACAGCAGAAGAGCAAGTTATTCAAGTACTTAACTTTGATATACACTTAGTAAAAGACTTTAGAGGAAGAAGATACATAGAAAGAATAACAGAATGTATACCAGTAGAAAGTAGAAATGAATATACATATGATCATAGAAATGAAAAAACATTAGAAGGAAAATTAGACAAATTTATGGATAATGCAACACGTTATTTTTCAAAAATAACAGACAGAGAAACATATAAGTATGTTAATATACTAGAATATGTAGACGATAGTTATATTATAACAAATAAAATATCAGATACAAACTTAATTGAAATGAGAAATAATATGGATGATTCTGATATAGAAGGGTTTGATAAATTTGTTGAAGAAAATTGGGGAGTTAGAATAAAAGACGGATTTGGTGGAGTTGAAAAAATAACTAAATCCAAAAAGACTACTGAAAAGGAAAACAAAAAACTAGTAAAAGAAACCAAGAAAAAGACTACTAAAAAAGCTGTAAAATAGAGGGAAACAAATAAAAAAAGGAGGTGCACGTATTAACTATGTCAAACCAAGTTCTTATGTATATAATTGGAGGTACAATATTTGCATTATTTGGAATAATTATTGCATATGTACTAATAAACAGGGCACTTAATAAGGGAGACCGAAAATATGTTAGAGAACTAAGGCAAGGAACAAAATCTAATAAATTTTCATCAGAAATATTATACCAAAAACTATATGTAATATATGTAAAAATACCAGGAATAAAAAGATACCTTGCTAAATTAAGAAGAAGACTAGAAATAATAAACATAGAAGACGAGTACCAAACAAGAAGACAAGCTTCATCAATAATTACAAAAGCATTATTAATAATAGTACCATTAACAATATTAATAATAGTACTTGCAAAGTCAAACCTTTTGTTACTTTCAATACTTATTGTACTTGAAGTATTTATGATAGATACAGTAATAGATGGAATGGTAGGAAAACTAGATACTAAATTATTAAAACAGCAAGTAGAATTTTTTTCAGAAATTAGGCATGCATACCACGAATATAACATGGTAGAAGAGGCTATATATGAAGTATCTCAAAATGATGAATTAGAAGTTTCAAGGCAGGGAGAAAAGATTTATGAGATACTTATATCAGATAATCCAGAAGAAGAACTTGAAAAATATTATGATATAGCACCTAATAGTTATCTTAAAGAATTTGCAGGAATATCATATCTTACACGTGAATTTGGAGATAGAAAAACATCAGATGGAGCATCTTTATATTTAAAAAATTTAAACAATATAACACAAGAAATGCAAATAGAAATATTAAAAAGGGATAAACTAGACTATGTATTTCAAAGTTTATCAGTTATAGCAGTATTACCAATACTATTTATAGAAGCATTAAAATCATGGGCAATTTCAAACTTTAGCTTTACAAGTAGTTTCTATAATGGAAAATTAGGACTAATAATGCAAGTAGCAATAGTTGTAATAACCTTTGTATGTTATTTATTAGTTAGAAAAGTCAAAGATACAAATAACAATAGCAATATAAAAAATACCCAAAATCCGTGGCAAGAAAAACTATATAAGAAAAGAATAATCAAAAAAATAGTAGATTTATTTATACCTAAAAAAGGAACAAAACAATATAAAAGTTTAACAAAACTATTAAAAGATTCTGCATCTAAGGATAAAATAGAATGGATATATGTAACAAAGCTTACACTAGTAATTGTTGTATTTACTATATCGCTATTCTTTATGGGACAAATACACAAAGTTGCAATAAATTATATATATACAGAACCAACAAACGATTATGATTTAATATCAATGTCTGAAAAGCAAGAAACAGAAGCAATGAAAAAAACTAGGATTGATAATGAATTTTTGGACATGTTTAAAGGAAATACGACTGTAACAGAACAAGAGATAAGAACTGCAGTAAAGTTTTCAGAACATTTTGAAGATGCAACAGTAGAAGAAATTAATCAGGCAGTAAGTAGAATATATACTAAACTTCAAACAATAAATAGTGAATATATAAAATGGTTTGAAGTACTGATAGCATTAATATTTGCAGCAGTACGGATATATGGCACCAACTTGGATATTATACTTCCAAAAAATCTTAAGACAACTTGAGATGGAAGATGAAGTAATGCAATATCAGACAATAATATTGATGCTTATGAAAATTGAAAGAGTAAATGTAGAAATGATATTAGAATGGCTAGAAAGATATGCAAATATCTTCAAAGAGCCAATTACAAAATGTGTAAATAACTATGAAGCAGGAGCTTGGGAAGCACTAGAAGTACTTAAAAATGATATATCATTCCCACAATTAATTACTATTGTAGAAAGTTTACAAGCAGCAGTAGAAAGAATACCAATAAGAGAAGCATTTGACGAGTTAGATACAGAAAGAGAATATTACAGAGAAAAGAGAAAAGCATCAAATGAAAAATTAATATCAAGAAAAGGACTTATAGGAAAAGGAATAGGATTTGCACCAATGATAGTTTTGTTTGTAGGTTACTTAATAGTACCATTAGTTGCAATAGGATTAATGTCTATGTTGTCGACATTTAGCACTATGGGAACAATGATGTAATGGTATTTATGATATAATAAGTAGCAAGCAAATAAAAAGGAGGTAAGATATGGAAAATGCATCAAAAGCAATAATTATTGCAGGAGGAGTTTTAATTTCAATAATTGCAATATCTATATTTTACTTTATATTTGCTAATATAGGAATTATGGCAGAAGGGACAGAAACAGAATATGAACAGCAAGAATTAGTTGCATTTAATACAGGATTTGAAGCATATAATAAAAAACTTATGTATGGAATTGATATAATAAGTGTATTAAATCAAGCAATAGATAATAATACAAAATATGGGGTTGAATATTATCATTCACCAAAAGATAAGAATGACCTTGAGTTCTATGTAAATGTTGTATTCACATATGAAGGAAAAGAATATAGCTTAATAAATGATTATACTAAACCAGGCATAAAAGGCAAAAGAAACTTAATACAAGAAATGTTTTTAGATAGAGTTGACTTAAAAGAAAATGACGAAAATAATATATTTTCTTTTAAGACATCAGGATTTAAGTGTGAAAAGGTATTATATAATGAAATAGAAAATACAAAAAATAAAGCAGCTGTTGGAAGAATAAAAGAAATGAGATTTGTAAAATTTAACAAATAAATATTTTGGAGGAATTTTTAATGGAAAATGCATCAAAGGCTCTTGTAATGGCTGGAAGTATTCTAATCGGATTAATACTATTTTCTTTAATTGTATTTACAATATTGTATATTGGTTCAGCATCAACAGAAACATCAAATAATATTAATAAGCATAAAATAACAGAATTTAATGCACAGTTTGAAGGATATGCAAATAGAGAAGAAGGACTGTCAGTACAAGAATTTGCTACTTTATATAATTTAGTAAAGAACTGGAATGAAAACAATGAATCAGATATTATAGAAATAAAATTTGGAACTACTAAAGGAGGAATAACTTCTGTTCCAGGTTCAGGAGATATTAGAAACTATTTAAAAGATGATAAACATACTATGGAAGACTTACTATCAATCTTTTTCAAAGATAAACAAGAAAAATATTATTTTGAATTTACATCAGCAGATATGAAACATGATCGTGAGCGGTAAAGTATGCGAAATAACAATATATATGAAAAAAAGATAAAATCTTGCAAAAGCTTACAAAAAGTGTTATAATAAAAAGAGGATTTGTAATGAAAAAAGCCATATTAATAATATTAGGTGTAATAACCATAGCAATAGCAATTATTTTAGTAAAAATAAGCGATAATAATATAAAAAAGAATAACATATATAGCTTTAATATAGAATTTGAGGAATATAAAGATAAAACTATATATGGAGCAGATATACTCTCAATTATAAATAAGGCTATTGATAATAATGAAGAACATAAAGTAGAAAAAGATGAAAATGGATATTACAAAGAAGATGAAGATTATTCTGTAAAAATAGATTTAACATTACTTACAAAAGATAAAGAAGGAAACAAAATAGAAAATGTATATTCGATGGAAAGATTAGTAGAAGTACGGCTTAGATGGATTTATAAAAAGTTTTTCACTAACACCATTTAAGTATACAGATATAGAATATAATAAATTTCGGTAGAATTTCAAAAATAAATGTGAAACAGCTCGAAATTTAAGTGAATTAAGTTATTAATGTTGACATTATAAAATATAATGTTTAAAATATAAATAAGTTAATTAAGAATTATAATATTAAAACAAAACAAAGGAGGAATAAGTTATGGAGAACGCAACAAAAGCATTAATTATAGCAGGAGCTATATTAGTTTCAATTTTAATAATAAGTATAGGAATAGTAATTGTAAATGCAGGAAAGGAAGTAGAAGGTGTAGCACAAGGTGAAATGGAAGCCCAAGCTATTCAAGCGTTTAATGCTCCATTTATGAACTATGCAGGAGAACAAAGAGGATCAAGTGTTAATACATTATTACAAAAAATAATTGCAAATAATGCTTCAAATCCTGATAAACAAGTAACAATTTCAGGATTAGGAACAGATCCAAACACAGTAATAGCATTAATAAAATCTACAACAAGATATACTGTTAACATAAAAACAGATCCTAAAACAGGTTTAGTAAACAATATTGAAATAGCTCAATCATCAGGTGCAGGAACTGGTACATCTTCAGGAACTGGTACAACAAACCCATAATCCATCTTTCTTGAAAGGATAAACAATTATGGAAAATGCAGTAGATGCCTTAAAAATCGCTTTTGGAGTATTTGTCTTTATACTAACTCTAACATTACTTTTTAATACAACATCAGTGGCAAGAAGAGTTGCAACTGATTTAATTACAGAAGCAGATAGAACAACATATTATACTTATATAGATAGTGATATGAATTCAGTTGACGAAAATGGGAATAGAATTGTAACTTTAGAAGATATTGTACCAGCACTTTATAGATATTATTCAGAAAGTTATGGAGTTACAATAATAAAAGACCGGAGAAGTTATCGCAAGATTTAATAGAGAAACAGAAGACTTATGCTCACATTGGCCACAGGCAACAGATAATCAAAAAGGCATGATATTAGATGAAATCAATAATTATGTTATAAAACCTACAATAGGAGAAAGATATTTACTTGATCCTAATGTAACAAAAGATGATGAAGGTAATTATCATGGAACTTTTAATGATTTAGAAGGATTATTTAAAAAGATATATAAACAAATACCAAGTTCAAACCATGATAGAGAATTTACTTGTGCATGGGGTGGAACACCAGGATTAATATCACAAAGGGTAGACTCAGATTTATCACGGGATAACTGCATACTTTAACACTTGGAATCCTGGAATTCAAGGAAATGAAACACATGAAAATCATGTACCATATGTAAACTTAACAAAAGAATTTAAAAACAGTAGATTTACAGAATATTTAATACTTCATGATACAAATGAATATATGACAGAAGAAAGTGATAGTCTTTTTGCAGGAGGACTAAGAGAAACGATAAAAAGAGAATTAGTATATATATGGAAAGATGATAATAGAGCAAATAGTAAATAAAAAAATATAAAATAAAGCATAAAGGAGGGGAAGCATATGGGAGATTCATTAGCGATAGTTGGAACATTAGTTATAGCAGTTGTACTTATGATTGGATTGCCAATGATGTCATATTCAGATAGAATGGATGATGTAGCAGAAATTACAGTTCAAACAGCAATATCTGAATTTGTAAATAGCGCAAGAACAATAGGTAAAATAACTGTATCTGATTATGATAAGTTACTTTCAAGTTTAAATGCTACAGGAAACACATATGATATACAAATGGAAATACAAGTATTAGATGAAAACCCGGCAAAGAAACAGAATGCTGTACTGGGAGAAGGAACAAAAATAGGAGAAAACATTTATTATTCAATATATACAACTCAAATAATGGATGAATTAGACCAAAGTGGAGTTAAATACATGAAAGAGGGAGATATATTAAAAGTAACTGCATCTAATTCAAATAATACTATATCTCAGATGCTTAAAAATTTCTTTTATAGCTTAAGTGGAAATGATACATATAGCATAGTAGGATCTCAGTCTGGTATAGTAACAGTAACAGGAAGCTAACATAAAAGTCTTTATCTTTTACATAGATAAAGACTGTTTTATCTAATAGGAAAGTTCTCCAAACTTCCTATTAGATAAAAATACGTTGCACAGAAAAATTGCAATGCAATTTTTCG
>CANRQN010000019.1 GCA_947641575.1 uncultured Clostridium sp. | reverse complement strand
GTTATCATCATACGAGATTTTTCATCTACAATCCATCTAACAGGAGAAACTTCTATCCATACATTATCTCCGTCTCTATAACTTTCTCCATTTGAAAGCGTATATTGGCTTTTCCCAGAATTAACTTCTATTCTTACATATCTTTTTCCATTATATTCATATTCTTCATGCTGTTTTGCTAAAAATTTTTCATCATAAGCATCATATTTTCTTGAATCTGTTGTATAGCTGTTTCTTGTTCTTGATATACTACCACTTCTATATGCTCTTTCTAGCTTTTCTTGCATATCTTTTGATACTGCTTTTTGTGGATAATATCCATATTCTACTTCAAGGATACCATCTCTTGCTCGGCGCCCACTCTCTCCGTTCGTGGGGATTGAGCTGATTGATGAGAACGGTAAAGCTGGGCGAGCCCCACCATTGCGAATGCCAACACTGTAGTTGTCCCTATCACCATCATCGCGAACCGCGCGCGCGTCATTATCTCCATCATCTGACCTTGTCCAATAATATCCAGTTCTCCCCTCTAAAGAACTGTCATCATCTATATGATAATTAGAAATCCATCCACCAAGTAATACAGAAAAATCTGTTATTGCTGCTTTTGTTCCTCTCTTTGCTAATATGTCTAATTTATCACTTCCAAAGCATTGTTCTTCGGTTAAAAAAGTAAAATTACTCATATACTACTCCCTTATTTGTATATCCATAGAATTTTCATTCAAACTTTATAGCTATATTATCTCTTTTTTATTTTACCATAACAACTTTTTTTTGTGAATAGTTTTATATGTTTTTTTCCAGTTTTTGTGGAAAAGTTTCATTTTTTAATTTTCGACTCTCTTTTGTGTCTTTAATATGGTTATAAAACGCATTTTTTCTAATATAAACATATTCATCGTCAACAATATTTTTCTCTCTTAATTTGTGTAATGTTTTTAAATGCTTTTTTAATCTTTGTTTAGATGAAACTCGTAATTTTCTTGTTATACTGCCATCTTCATTTAATATATGTCTGTATCCTAAAAAATCTATTCCATTTTTAACGATTCCTATTTGAGTTTTTTGGTTGAGTGATAACTTTAACTCATCTTCACATTTTTTCTTGATTATTGAAAGTGAATATTGTAAATAACTTTTATCTCTATGTATTAAAATCATATCGTCCATATAACGAATATACCCTTTCACTCTTAATTCTTCTTTAACAAATCTATCAATTACATTTAGATATAAAAGTGCAAACCATTGGCTAGATTGATTTCCAAGTGGTAATCCAACATTCGCATTGTTTGGTTGTTCTTTTATTAACTTTTCTATCATCCACATTTCATCACTTGAAAATTTAATCTTTTTTAGCAAATTTAATAACACTTCATGATCTATACTTTGAAAATATTTTCTTATATCACACTTTAGGAAAAATATTTTATTGTTTCTTTCTTTATTATACTCATTTCTTAAAAACTTTTCTAATCGTTTAATAGCAAATGTTGTTCCTTTTTCTTTTCTGCATGCTGCATTATCATATATTAATTTACTATCAATTCTATCTCTTAATGCTACATCACAAAAGCACTTTATAACTACCCTATCTCTAAAAGGTAATGCTTCTATTACTCTTTCTTTTGGCTCATATATCAAAAATTCTTTATACTTTCCTAATTTGTATTTCTTTGTAATTATATCATTCATAAGATTACTTATATTACTTGATAAATTAGCTTCAAAACGTATTACTTCTCCTTTATGTTGTTTGGATTTTCTGCATCCTTTATATGCATCATATAAATTTTCAAATGTAAATATCTCTTCTAATTTCATATTGTAATTCCCCCTAAAAAAAGAACGCTCCTTAAAACTTGCAAAAAATAGATTATCTATTCGTTGCTTGTGTAAGCGTTCATATTCTTCCACCGCACTTTTTTCTTTAGCGGTTAGAAAAGAGAAAAATTCCTTCACTTTAAAATACTGATATATTTTTCTTAAAATATATTTCTCTGATTCTTTATTTAAAACCCACTTTTATAGGATTTATCAAAAGTGAATCTGGGCGAGCCCCACCATTGCGTTTGTTAACACTGTTGTTGTTTCTATTACCATTATCGTTAACCGCGCGCGCGTCATAGAGTCTGGGGCTACAAAGAGAAACCCGAAATAAATTTTTCTCTTAATTAAAAGCCTTTCGGCTTAAAATCCTAACTTCGTTTTTTCCATCTTTCATCATCACTTTTTTTCCATGCTACTGTTAAATTAATAGCTTCTGATAATTGAATGGAAATTTGTTTGTACTGTTTCTTTAAGATGCATCCCGAATTTTCTGCTACCATAGAAACATATCCTAATAATTTTAATTTTACTATTGCCTCTTTTTGTAATTCTTCTCTTTTTGTTTTCTTTTCTACTGCATCCATCCTAATAAAATTTGCTTCTAATAAGCATTCTAATGTATCAAGGCAATAATTTTGCATCCTATTTACAAATACTCCTCTAAATTTTTTTGGTGATTTCTCTGTAACTGCAATAATATAAGCTGATAATTTCTTCACTACTGTTATTACCATCAAATCATTTGCATTAAATGGTAGTTTATTCACTTTTTCTAGCTCATTGTCATTTTCTACGTTTTCTTCAAACTCTTTTTTATTAAATCTTTTATTTTCAGCAGTAGCAATTGCTTGCTTTACAGCCACTTTATCCTCGACACTGTTTTCAGTTCCATTAAAATCTTCTAATTTTTTAGGTATCTTCAAATTACTATCTCTACTTACTTGTAACATTTTCTTACTCCTTATATATTTTAGCATAATTCCCATGAAAAATCTACCAAAATAATGTTCTAAATTTCTTGCTTACCATTCTCTATTTTGTTTAAAAGCTTATTATATTTTTACTGCTAACATTTATACAATTTTTTTCTTATTATCATAAACAAATACCCCAAGCAATTTATTACTGTTACAATTACTATAAAAATTGATATTGGTACTATTATATCTTTTAGCTCTGGACAAGCAAAAAGATATTCAAAGCCATACTTAAATGAATCAATTATGAGCATTGTAAAACAAATTATAATATTAGTTATTCCGTAGAAATGAATATTCTGTTGTTTCCATTTTATCCATTCAATAAAATGACCTATTGCATTAATTACAAACATTATCGCCAAGTCAGTAAATTGAACCATTGTATAAGTTTCTTCGTGTTTATAAATTCCTGGTTTTCTTGCATCTCCAAATAACATCAATGTTCCCATTCCGTACGAGTTATTATATAATTTAAAAGAAATTCCTAATGAAGTTGCTACAATAATAAATAAGCAAATGCCCCATATTATTTTGCGTACTCTCTTATTTTTCTTCTTCATCCTTTCAATTTCTTCTGATAAAGTAACTTGAGCTTTAGCTTCTGATATTTCCATTGTATTTACCTCCTACTAATTCTTGTAAGCACTTATCACATATTTTCTGTTCTTTATAATTAATTACGTTTTTCTCGTTACCACAGAAAACACAAGCTATATTTTCCTTTTGCAGTATAATTGATTTTCTATCTATAAATATTTCCAATAAATCTCCTTCATTTATATTTAAATTATTTCTAATTTCCATTGGGATTACAATTCTACCAAGATCATCTACTTTTCTCTTTATCCCTGTATTCTTTTTCATACGTTTTTCTTACCTTCCTTAATCTTTATTCTTACTAAATTGCAAAAAGTTATATCATCTTTAATTCTAATAAATTTTTGTAAAAGGTTATTGATTCTATCTCTGCTTATACCTTTTTCTTTTGGATTTTGCCTATAAGTTTCTACTTTCTCTGAACGTGATGCAATAACATACATATTAAGTAAAACTAATTCTCTTTCTGTTAATTTTGGATTTTTCATTATCTCAGCAAACTTCTTATATGTTTCTTCTTCTGTGTAATTACCATATAATGTAAAATCATTTTCATTAGGTCTATCATATCTCTCTAATTGTAGTTTTAGTATGTCAAATTCAAATTCTGTACAGACTTTATTTGTAATAGTTATTTGCAATTGTTCTAATGTTTGAAAGTCTACATCATCTAAGTATCTTTGTAAGTCTATTACCTTTTCAGTTCGATATTCTTCACTCATCTTCTCGCCAATTGACATATTTATTTTCACCTCCAATATAAATTGCTCACTATATGTCTATTTTGTAAACTTACGATTTAGTTATATGTTAAAACCTTCTTGAACATAATAAAATAATAGTTAGTAAAGTTATAGGGAGGTGGCAACTATTGTTACTAAAACACGAAAAATAGTAGCGAATAATATAGTCTATTTTAGAGTTAAGAATAATATGTCGCAAGAAGATTTTGCTGAATTGTTAGAAACAAGTCCAGGTTACGTTTCTGAAATAGAAAACGCAAAAAGAAATCTATCTTGTGATTATATAGACCTTATCGCAAATATTTTTCAAATTGAGCCACACGAATTATTAGTAGACCGTCCCCCTGTTAGTGTTAGACGTATCAATAGACATAAGAGATAACTGCAACTTATCTCTTATTTTTTTATAGTAAGTAATTGTATTATAACACACTTTTTTGTTTTTTGAACATATATACAGTACAAATAAACATCTCTTAAATATTCCGTATAAATGCTACAATATTTTCGAGGTGATAAGTAAATGGAAGATAACAGTATCATAGTTTATAGAGATTATGGGAATATACAATTTGATATAAAATCTATTATGGATAAAAAGAAAATCACTATTAGCCAAGTCGCTAAAAAGACAGGTCTACATCATAAAGTAATTAAACGATATTATAATGGAGATGTTGAAAGATTCGATAAAGATGTTTTATCGAAATTATGCTTTGTTGTTGGTTGTGAACTAAAAGATATTATGCACTATGAAAAGCCAAAAAATAAGGAATAGAGCCGAAGTCTATTCCTTATTTTTTACTCATATTGTATTATTTTGTTCAAAATATCATTATATTCATTACTAATTTTTCCAATTTCCTTGGTGCTATGAATCATTATAAATTCTTCTATACTTAATTCAGCTTTTTTTAGTGTTTCTTTAGTTACTTTTTCTCCAATTTTTACTCCTGCCTTTTCTAATAATTTCAGTTCTTTTTCATTAAACTTTATTTCCATTTTTGCTCCTCCTATATATTCTTTATTGCTACAAGTAGTTCATTTTCTTGTACTATTTTAGCATGTTCTTCAAATATATATGTTTCTTCTGTCATTCTTCTTGTTTTATTTCATTTGTTTTGTTATTCCCTTTTGTTTCTTTAACATTTTGTGTAGTTTTTGTTTCGTTTGTTTTATTCTTGTTTGTTTCTATTATAGGATTAGTTGTTTTTTCTTCTTTATTTGTTACTTTTTTATCTTCTTTCACTATTACTGTTTCTTGAATTTCATCACTCTTTGTTTCTTCTTTTTCTATGTTTTCTTCTAATTTTTGTTGTTCTTGTTTTTCATCTTCTTCTACTATTATTTCTTCATTTACTGCAATTTCTTCTTGTACTGTTATCTCTTCTTTTTCTAGTGTCATACAAAATGTAGTTGCTATAATTGTAATACACATTAATAGAGTAATCCTTAAAATTATTTTTTTCTTTTTCCTCATAACAAAACCTCCATTTTTTCCTTTATTTTTTCTATACCCTAATTTTATTATTTTGTCTTGTTATTCGCAAATGTGTGATTATAGCTTTTTTATAACTTTTGTACTTTTCTTTTTTAGTAGTAAACTTTACTTTACCTTGCCATAGCCATTGCTTTTTGTTTTACCCTTATATTATGTTCTTCTGCACATTTAAACAAAAAATCTTCTACCTCTTTTGCTGTAACAACATTTCTAGGCAATACCTTTTCAAATCTTTCATAGTGTATTGTATATTTCATTTTTTGATTAGGTTTTTGCTCTTGCAATATTTCATTAATCTTATCTTTTGTAAGTTTATTTTCCTGGCTTAACTTTCTCATTTCTTTTGCTTGTGATTCAGATGGTGTTGCTTGGTTTTCCTTTATTGCATCTAATAATGAATATTGTTCTCCCTCGTTCAAGTAAGATATTTCTACTGCTGGTCTAAGTGCTATTTTCTTTTCATCTACCATTTGTAGTATTTGTTTATTTAGTTCGGTAAGTCTAATATATCTCCTAAGTTGTTCTCTGCTTATTCCAAATTCTTCTGCAATTATTTCTGCTGACAACTTCTCCCCCACTGGTGTAGAAGTTAAATCTATTCTTTTTCCTTGTCTTTTAATTGCTTCTAGTTTCATTTTATAAGCAAATGCTCTTTCACTCATTAAAATTTCTTCTCTTTGGATATTACTATCTACAATAGTAATTATTGCTTCATCATCAGTGAGTTCTCTTACAATACATGGCATTTCTTCTTTTCCTGCAATTTCACATGCTTTCAGTTTTCTTCCACCTACTATCATTTCATATTCATCATCATTATTTCTCTTCCTTACAATAGATGGCAATAGAATTCCATTATTTTTTATACTAGCTACTGTTTCTTTCATCTTTTCATCATCTCTAACTGTAAACGGATTATTGGGAAACATAAATATTTTGTTAATTGGTATATTTACGATCGTTTCTGCTTGACCTTTGTTTGTACTAAATCCAAATATCTCATTTACACTTGGTACGTCTAGTTTTAATGGCTTCGCTATTTTGCAACACCTCCTTTGCAAACTCTGCATAAGCTATCGCTGGCTTACTCGATTTGTCATAAGCATATACACTCTTTCCCTCAGTTGTACTTTCTGCGGCTTTAATCCCTCTAGGAATTATCGTATTATATATTTTCACTATTCCTCCATAATTCCCTTTTATTGTATCAACAGTAATTTGAGTTAATTTGGTTTTTAAATCTGCAATAGTTAATACTACTCCGTCAATTTTAAGTTTAGGATTAATCAAGACTTTTGTCTTATTTATAGTTTGTAGTAACTCTGTCATTCCTTTTAATGGTAAAAATTGTGTTTGAACTGGAATTATAACACTGTCTGCTGAAGCAAGTGCATTTATTGTAAGTAATCCTAAAGATGGTTTACAATCAATTAATACATAATCATAATTATCTTTAACTTGATTAATATACTTCTGTAAAATCTTTTCTTTATCTGGATATTTTTCTAAAGCCATTTCTAATCCTCCCAATTCAATATTGGCTGGTACAATATCCATTTCTTCATTACTTTTTAAAATGCCCTCGCCCTTTTCAATAGGTATCCCCTGTAACACTTTTTCCATTAAAGACTTGATTGTTATTTTTAGTTTTCGAGTTTCTTTAATTCCTACTGAGGTGCTTAAATCTCCTTGTGGATCAGTATCTATAAGTAAGACTTTTTTCCCTTGTCTTGTTAGTTCTGCTCCTAAATTTACTGTTGTAGTAGTTTTTCCTACTCCTCCTTTCTGGTTTGCTATCGCAATTACCTTGGTTTCTGACATATTTACCTCCTCTCATAAAAATTAGTCATTTATAATAATGACTATGTAAAAAAAGATAAACTTTTTCGTTTACCTTTTTATTAATTCTTCTTTTTTAAACTTTTCTTCTAATTGCTGCACACTATAATCTGTTCTAAAAACAACTTCACTATCTAATTGCCATTTTAATAACATATTCCATAGTTCTGGATAATCTTTACGCAATACTCTTAAACTATCTAAACTCTGTTTTACACAAAACCAACAACCTACTCTTTTCAGTTTATCATACAAAGGATTATATAATCCTTTTTCTTTAATATACTGTAAGCAATCCGCTTCTGTCATTTTCCATTCATATAATGGTGCTTTTTCATTTTCCTCTAATCGTTCATATCTTTTAGGTTCATCATAAGCGATTCCTATATAGCTTATATATTCTCCCTTATTTTTTAGATATTTGTTAATTGGTTTTAATTTTAAATTTGAATTGCACCATGCACCTAAATTCCAAGGAAAGCCATATATTTTCCCCTTATATTTCCCTTTTTGCTTTTTAGTATAGAATTGCTCTTCAAAACTTATATTTGTTTTTAGCCTTGTAATTTTTTTACCTATACTTTGCATTAAGTATTCATCTACTCTATCCAAATACTCATACTTCTCTGGATATTCTGCTCCTAATGTTGGAGTAGCCATGACTTCACAATATAAAATTTCATCTATGGGCATATTATTTTCTATCATTTTCAGTAACATTGCAGTGCTATCTTTCCCCCCACTATAACTTACTATGTGTTTCATAAATCCTTACCTCCTAGTATTTTATTTTCTAAACTATTCTTGCTTAGAAACTATGCAAAAAAAGATAAACCTTTAAGTTTACCTTTTAGCAGTATCTATCTACATTCTTTGTTTTTCTTCATATTATTCTTTTTTGGTTCTTGATATATTTTTTTATCTGTTTCTTTATCTAATCCATTACTTAATAAGTATTTTCCTTGCACTAAATCATTTCTTGATATTGCAATATTATTTCTCCCATCTGAAAATAGGTAAAAGTCTTTATTTTTTCCAACATTCCCCATATATATGACCATTTTACCATTATATACATATTGAGATTCTATACTTTTAGTCATTATACAACAAGTTCGATTTATTTCTAAATCTGCTAAAAATTTTATAGCATTCTCTTTACTAAATGCTTTTCCTGCTCCTACATCATGAGCTAACATAATTGGTTTAGAACTCATAATTCTCTTTCTAATTTTTTCCATACATTTTTCTTGCTCTTTTCTAAAATTATAATTATCTATGACACTCACTCCTCTCCTTTACATATTTGTTCTTATCTTTTTCAATTTTTATAGCACTTTTTCATTTTTCTTTTTTCTATCATTTGCTAGTCTTACTTTTGAATGTATTTCAATAGCTTTATCTTCATCAAAGTTCTTATCTATTGAAATTGATTTATTCTCAATAAATTCTTTGCTCATTATGAATCTACCTGTATCTATAAAATTATACCTGTCCTCTTTGTCTTTTCCCATATACATTACTGTTATTGGCATCTTTTCATTATTTCGTAATGGTATATTTACTGTGCAAAACATTCCTCTTTGTAAATTGTTTAAATATTCTATTGCTTCCTCATTTTCCATTTTTCTCCTCCTTGTATTTTTCCACTAAAAAAAGCAAATTGATTTTATTTTCAATTCGCTTTTTTATTATCTTTATTTTTATGCTTGTCCTTTAGTGCTTATTTTTATTTCATTAGAAACTAAAACAACGGTAATATAAAGCATTTAGCTCTCTTTCATATTTTTCGGTATAAATCATTCCACGATGTGAAAAAAGCACTACCCATTTACCTTTATAATTATTTAAGTTTATATTACCCATAGTTGATGTAGCATCTATTTCTGGTGCAAGTTCGCCGTATTTTTACATTTCCATTCATCATTATTTCATAATTCATATAAAACCTCCAAGCTAAAGCTTTTTCAAAATAAAAAAGCTCCCTTCATATATTTGATATAATTATATGAAGAAAGCTCTTATTTTGTGCCTAGTCTTTAGTTATAATTTTATTTTTGTTCTTGTTCTCTTTGCTGTTCTCTAAGTTTTAGTCCAAGTTCAACTCCTTCTTCTATTTCTTCCTGTGACATAGGTACTTTCAATTTATGATTAATCAATACTGATTTATCTCTTTCTAATTCATTTCTGTAATATGTTCTTTTTGAAAATTCTTCTCTTATTCTTCTTACATATTCCTCTAAACTCATTGATACTAATTCTCTTGCAGCTATAAGTTTCATTCTTCTTAAGATATTTTCATGTGTAAGTTCTTCATTTTCATATCCTTTTTCAAGTACAAAGTCTCCTCCTCCTAACTTGCAACTTCCAATTCCAAGATTACTTTTAGCATCAAAAAAATTTATAAGCATAGCAATCATACTAGAATTAATTACTTTTCTTTCTTCATTAGAAAATTCTCTGAAATAGTAATCTGGTTCTGGAACCCATTCTCCCCAATCTCTTGTTTCTATTCCTACACATCTTGCTTGATATAAATATGGTGTTACAAATAATTCTCTTTTTCCTTCTTTATCTTTAAAATATTGCATTGGAACCACTACATTTTTCTTATGTTTCTTGCCTACTGCTTTTAAGTTTTCATACTCTTTTCTTACTGTTCCAAATTCAGTCGCTGGTTGTCCAACAAGTAATGTATATTTTCTTGTCCCTACTGACAAAACATATACAAGTTCTGTGTCACCATAATTGATAAATTGCAACCTTTTATTATTTCCTTGAAATTCTGGAATTGTGTTACTATTTGCAACATCTATCAAAAAATCTGTAATCTTTACAAATTCTTCTACCTTATCTTGTAATGTAACATAACCTGGTTTGAATTTCATATAATTAATTCCTGTATCTGGTATTCCTAATGGCTCTTGATATCTGTCCATTTATTTCTCCTTTAAAATTTATTTTGTTAGTTTACATATTATTTTATCATAGTTATTACAAAAAATCAAATTAGTTTCCCTTATTTTTTGCATTTTTTCAAATGTCTTACTTAACACAGCAAAAGAAACGTGAACTAATATTCACGTTTCTTTACTATGCTACCAAAATGCTACGTCCCCTTTGGCAATTTTGGCAATTTTAGTTACAATATTCGTTTAAAGGTTTTATTCTATAATTTAGTTCTCCAAATTTGTCTGTTGTAAGATATCCGAGGCTCAGCATTTATTACATCTGGTATTCTATTTACAATGCTTGCACATGTTAGCTCTACTGTTGCTGGTCTTGCTACAACTATTGTTGTGTTTGGCTCTCCTTCAACTGTCCATTCATTTTTGTCATAATCCTCTTTTGAGTATACTTTTCCTATACATTCACTTTCAATTACAATACCTTCTTTAGTATTTGTTGTAACAACCGCACTCATTCCTGTTGCATCTCCTGCTTTTACAGTTGTTCCAAGTGTACTTGATACTATGTCTTCTTTATAGGTCTGTGGTACACATTTTTGTGTTTGTGATACAACTGTTAATCCTAATTTTGAGCAAAGCCAACCATTTACATTCCACATATATGAAGGCATATATTCTCCAGAATTAATCATTTTTTGTCTTTCCTCATCACTTATTCTATCAACTGATGCTATTTCTTTGTCAAATTCGTCTAAATTTAGTCCTGCTCCATGTGCTTTTGCAAGTGCTATTCCATAATCTTCAACATTATAACTTGAGCTTCCTTTTATCTTCTTTATAGTTTGTGTTGAACCTGCTATACTAGAAATTAATTGTCCCCAGTAAATATCTTGATATCCACTTCCTGTAATTGTACATCCTGTCTTTTTTGCTAATTCATCTATTTCTCTTGTAACTGTTGGATTTGAATTCCATGGAAAAAATGCTTCCTCACATGTTGATATTGCATTTATTCCAAGTTTAGCACATAGCATAAATGCATCTTTTATATCGTTTAATAAACTCATTGTTGTAACTATTGCAATATCTGGTTTTACCTCATTCATCATTTTCTCTGCATTTGCTAAATCAGTTACTGTAATATTCTTTTTCTCACATCCCATTATATCTCCAATGTCTTTTCCTATAACATCTGGGTTTACATCTATAGCTCCTACTATTTGTCCTCCCTTTTCATAAACATAACGCATAGTATATACTGCCATTTTTCCAGTACCAAATTGTACTACTTTAACTGGTCTATCCATCATATCTGTTCCTCCCTTTTCTTATGATTTTATATAAATTATACACTAATTGGCTTTAAATATACAATACATACACGAAAGAATTTATAATATAACAACATAGCAAATCCTTCGGAGCCCGCGGGAGATCACTAACGCATAACTTATCTCTAACTCACATACGTTCGTAGAGCTAAGAAAAAGATCTCCCCTACATTTTCTCTACTATTTTAATTTGGCATTCTAGGAATATCTCTGAATAGTTACAAAAAATAAAATAATTATAACTTTATATTTACCTTTTCTTTTTTATTAAATACGTATGCTATAATTCCTGCAAGCAAGAATGTCACTCCATATGTTATAACTATTAGAGTCCAATTTCCATTTACCAAACTGCTTCCTGCAATTGTTGAAGATATTATTGATGGAAATCTCGCAAATGTTGATATAAGTAAAAATCTAACTGGCTTTATTGGAAGAAGTCCTGCTAAATAAACAAATAAATCTTTTGGAGTTCCTGGTATAAAAAATAGTATAAACAAAATCGTGTCTATTCTTTTAGGATCTGAAAATAGCTTTGATTTTTCTAATTTCTCTATCTTTTCTTTTGATATAAAACTATATATAAAGCTTCTACCAAATTTTCTAACTGCAAAAAATATCATACAGCTACTTAAAAAAGCTCCGTATAAATATAACACACATTCCTCCGAATAGCTCCATATGACATTCCTGCAAGTATTTCTACAGGCTCTCCGCGGAAGTATTGGAAGAAATATCTGTGCTATCATAAGTCCAACTATTGCAAATATCCCTTTTACTCCAAGTCCTTCTATTTCTTCTTTGAATGTTACTCTACCTTCTTCTGTCGCTATACTCTTAAAAATTGGTATGAATTTTACTGTTAGAAATATCATAATCCCTATAACAAGTGCTAACATTATTAATTTAAAAATCTTAACTTTTTTGTCTTTCATATATATTTATCATTCCTCTTACTTCTATCAAATTATTATATATTATAGCACAAATTTATTAATAATAAATAGATTTGTTATTAATATTTTCTTAAGCCCAAAAGTTTCCATAATATATTGCAATTTTATTTATACTATGATATAATGAGCCAGAATGTTTTGTTGCATTCTTTTTTAGTGATTATGTTTGTCTTTTTAAGCTTAATTCACTAAAAAACGTACATTGGCAAAATAATTATCAAAAAATTTTAGAAAGGTTTGGTAAAAAATGAAAAAAGAAGAGGCATCCATGCACAAGTTCGATTTTCTCATGGGATTTGTTTTGGGAGGACTCTTAGTAGGAATATTTGTATTCCTTCTGACTTCTCCCCATTACAATTCTGCTAATGCAGAAGAATCACCCACACCCGAAGTATCAAACGAAACATACGGAATTCATGACACGGATACCAAATCGCAAGTTACACCAGCACCTACACCTACGCAAAAAATCGAAATCAAGCCCTCACCCAGTCCTACAGCCACACCAGAGTCCAAAGAGACACCTGAGCCTGAGGTAACTCCTTCTATCAATGTTATAGATTATACCAATGATGCACTTATTTCTATTGCAAGTAAACTATCTTTAGAAGGAGATGACGCAATCACATTTTATGAAATTGCAAAAATGCTCTATCTACGAGGAGCGTGGGATGGAACCCCGTATGAGATAGGAGGTCACACTGTTTCTATTCAGGAAGGACATGCTGGTGGTTACATTCTGGTTGATGGTAAAACAATTTGCCATAAATATGAGCATTTAGATTTGCCATCTGACTTAAGTTTTGCTGACTATTACAACTCAGACCTAACCATACCTGGAAAAGGAACCTTTGCAGTCATAAATGATAGCCTCGTGTTGTGTAGCAGAGGTGCAATTTCCAAATATGGTAGAAAAACTTCTGACTGGGATGGAATTGATACCAATAAATATTTGCCTTATAGGTACCAATTTTCCTATGACGAGGCTTCAGACACACTATTTCTTATGACAGTCACTATGCCAAAAGACACTGAATAAATCGTTGACCGGGTAAAAAGAGAAAATGATGTTTTGACTCCTGCTGAAAGGAAGCTTGCAGACGGAACTGGTGTGTATTTGTACAAGTTTTCTGACTGCGATTTATCCAAAATGGAGTTTGTGTCTCAAATCAATGGATACCTCATGGAAGGTTCCTTCTTATATTTGGACATGAATGGTACAATGTGGAATTATCAGGAGTTTAACGGAAAATACAGATTCGTACCATTTGAAACAATAAACTTTCTTTCTGGGTACCCTCTCATAGCTCGTAGTCAAGAGCTTATGATGTTTCTTGAGCACACTTTCCCCTATAGCCCTTTCTACGGCTATTATTGCTGTTGTGGACTCGAGTGCTATGGAGAATGTAAGAGCTGCTGTAACTGTAAATATTGCAGTTAGTTTTCGCCCTACAAAATAACAACGAAAGGTTTTGAGAAGATGAAAAAAAGAGGAACTTTTCCTTTTACTTTGGGAGAAATCTTGGCTTTTATTTTCGGTTTTCTGGCATGTCTCCAGATGTGCATCCGCTTTGATGTGAATTTTGCAGATGGAACCTGGAAAACGGCAAATGGTTCGGAATCTTCAGAAGTTTTAGAAACTCCTTCTGTTTATCAGGAACCAATCGTTACAGCTTCAATTGAGGAAGAATCTTCAATTGAAGTAAAGCCTTCACATGAGCCTAAGGTATTTAATGCTGAATCTGCCAAAGTTTCAGCTGAATACACTCCCGCTATTAATGTTTCGGAGTATTCTGACGATGAGCTTATCGCCTTTGCTGAAAAGCTCGTATTTCGGAAAGGTGGTTGGCCTGAGGGATATGTGCTTATCAACGACCCAGAGGTTTCAATTGAAACTGATGACATTACAGAAATCGCAAAAGAATATGCAACTCTTTTGAATCTGGACAAATGGACTGGATTTTCTACTGAATATAACGGCTTTAAAGTTGGTATAGAATACGGCGAAATCGAAATAGATGGTAGGCTTACTGGTGTAAAAACCAATGAGCGTATCTACTCTGATATTGCAAAAGAACTTTATTACCGTGGTGTTTGGAATGGAAAACGGTTTACCTTAGGAAATTATGAGATTTCCTTAGATGAAGACTGGGGATACCTCTTAATTGAAGGATACTGCAGTTGTTTTAGACAAAGAAGTATAGACCTGCCTAATAATGTAACTTCTTATCCAGGCTACTATACTCCTGGAAAAGGAACTACTGTTGAGGTAGATGGTGTTTCCTATACCTACTTGAAAGGAAATCTCATTAAAGTAGGTAACCACAAATTGCCTTAGCTTTTTTATTTTCCAAATGTACAAAAAACGCGCTAGTGGAATTTCCACTGGCGCGTTTATTTATTATTATATCTTTGTTATATCTACCACATCAATTTCTTCTTCTGTATTTACATCTTCTATTGCATCGTATAGTGCATTTGCTGTATCAAGTGATGTGAAACAAGGTACTTTTGATTCTACTGCAAGTCTTCTTATCTTAAATCCATCTCTATTTGACTCTTTTCCTCTTGTTGGAGTATTTATTATAAAGTTTACTTTTCCAAGTTGTAATAGATTTGGTATGCTCTCTGCACCCTCCCATATTTTTTCAACTATCTTTGCTTCTATTCCATTGTCTCTAAGGAGATTAGCTGTTCCTTTTGTTGCATATATTCCAAAGCCTTTATTATATAGCTTTTTAGCAAGTGGTAGCATTTCTTCTTTATCCTTATCTCTTACTGTTATAAGAACATTGCCTTTCTTAGGTATTGCAATTCCTGTTCCAATAAATGCTTTTACTATTGCATCAGAAAAGTTTTTAGATACTCCTAGTACTTCTCCTGTTGATTTCATTTCAGGACCTAAACTTGTGTCTGCATTTTTAATCTTTTCAAATGAAAATACTGGCATTTTTATTGCTATGTATTCGCTTTTTTTATACAAGCCTGTTCCATATCCTATATCTTTTAACTTTTCTCCTAAAATTACTCTTGTAGCAATATCAATTACTGGTAAGTTTGTAACTTTACTAATATATGGTACTGTTCTACTTGAGCGAGGGTTTACTTCTATTATGTATACTTCTCCACTACATATGATAAATTGGATATTTAAAACTCCGATTACATTTAGCTCTTTTGCTATCTTTTCTGTATATTCTACTATTTTGTCCTTATGTTCTTTACTTATATTTTGTGTTGGATATACTGATATACTGTCTCCTGAGTGGACTCCTGCTCTTTCTAAGTGTTCCATTATTCCTGGAATCAATATATCTTTTCCATCACATATTGCATCTACTTCTAGCTCTTTTCCAAGCATATATTTATCTACTAATATTGGGTGTTCTTGTACTGTTTTGTTTATTTCATTTATAAATTCTGTAATTTCTCCATCATCATAGGCAATTGCCATTCCTTGTCCGCCTAATACATATGATGGTCTAACTAAAACTGGATATCCTAGTCTATTTGCAACTTCTTTTGCTTCGTGTGCTGTATATACTGTACTTCCCTTTGGTCTTAAGATTCCACAGTTATTTAACGCTTCATCGAATAGTTCCCTGTCTTCTGCTCTATCCATATCTTCTTCTTTAGTTCCAAGTATCTTAACTCCCATATCTTTTAGTGCTCTAGTTAGTTTTATTGCTGTTTGTCCACCAAATTGTACTATTGCTCCATATGGTTTTTCTGTATTTACAATATTTTCTACATCTTCTGGTGTTAGAGGTTCAAAATATAATTTATCAGCTATATCAAAGTCTGTACTAACTGTTTCTGGATTATTATTTACAATTATTGTTTCATAACCTTTTCTCTTTAATGACCATGTACTATGAACACTACAATAGTCAAATTCTATTCCCTGTCCTATTCTTATTGGACCTGAACCAAGCACTAATACCTTTTCCTTTTTATTTTTGCTTATAGCCTCATTCTCATCGTCATAGCTTGAATAATAATATGGTGTTTCTGCATCAAATTCTGCTGCACATGTATCAACCATTTTAAATGTAGCTTCTATATTATTTTCTTTTCTTTTCTTTTTTATCTCCTCTACTGAAACTTTTGTAAATCTTGATATTACAGCATCAGGATATCCATATTTTTTAGCTTTTTTTAGTAATTCTACAGTTAAATTTTTAGTTCTTAATTCTTCCTCTAATTTTACTAAATTGTCTATTTTGCTTATAAAGAATGTATCTATTGTTGTCGCCTCATGAATTTGGTCTATTGTCATTCCTCTTCTTAAGTTTTCTGCAACTACCCAAATCGTTTCATTATTTACCCTTTTCAGTTCTTCACGTACTCCCTCATCTGAAAATTCTGAATATTTAGGTAAATACAAACAGTCTATATTTTCTTCTAATGAACGTATTGCTTTCATAAGTCCTGCCTCTAGGTTTTCTGCAATTGCCATTACCTCCCCTGTTGCTTTCATTTGCGTTCCTAGTTCACGGCTTGCTGTTAAAAATTTATTAAATGGCCATTTTGGAACTTTTACTACAACATAATCTAACACTGGCTCGAAGCATGCATATGTCTTTCCAGTAACTGCATTTTTTATTTCATCTAAAGTATAACCTATGGCAATTTTTGTTGCAACTTTTGCAATTGGATAACCTGTTGCTTTTGATGCAAGTGCTGATGATCTACTTACCCTTGGGTTTACTTCTATTACTGCATATTCAAAGCTATTTGGATTTAATGCAAATTGTACATTACATCCACCTTCTATTTTAAGTGCAGATATTATCTTTATTGCTGATGTTCTAAGCATTTGATATTCTTTATCTGCAAGAGTTTGTGATGGTGCAACAACAATACTATCTCCTGTATGTACCCCTACTGGATTTATATTTTCCATGTTGCAAACTGTTATACAGTTTCCATTTGTGTCTCTTATTACTTCGTACTCTATTTCTTTCCAGCCTGATATACATTTTTCGATAAGTACTTGACATACTCTTGATAAGTGAAGTCCATTAGAGGTAATCTCTCTTAACTGCTCTTCTGTATATGCTATTCCTCCCCCTGTTCCTCCTAATGTATATGCTGGTCTTACAATTACTGGAAGTCCTATTTCTCTTGAAAAGCTTACTGCATCTTCTACTTTGCTTACTACTTTACTTGCAATACATGGCTCATTTATATTTTCCATCATGTCTTTAAATGCTTGTCTATCTTCAGCATTTTTTATTCCTTCAGGAGATGTTCCAAGTAATCTTATATTTTTAGCTTTTAGGTATCCCTCTTCTGCAAGTTCCATTGCTATATTTAAACCTGTTTGTCCACCAAGGTTTGGCAAAATACTATCTGGTTTTTCTTTTTCTATTATTTTCTTTACTGTTTTTACAGTTAATGGTTCTATGTATATTTTATCTGCCATATTTTTATCGGTCATTATTGTTGCTGGATTTGAGTTTACAAGTACTACTTCTAGTCCTTCTTTTTTTAGTTCCACACATGCTTGTGTTCCTGCATAATCAAATTCTGCTGCTTGTCCTATAATTATTGGACCTGATCCTATTACTAATACTTTTTTTATACTTTTATTTTTTGGCATAACGCTCTCCTTACCGTTAAAGCAATAAGCAGCATCTTACGTCGTTGCTGTTCAGAAGATTTCTAACGACGTATACCAGTACGCCTTATAGAATATCTTCTTCATGCGCCTAGTAATATACTACTTTTTGCTTTAACTAATATTTTATTATTTTTCGTAACTATTCAGAAGTAGCCCTAGAATGCTAAATTAAATAAGTATTCTATTCTTTTAATATAATATTCTAGTAAATTACCTATAAATTGTTACATTTAATCATCTTTAAAAATTCGTCAAAAATATACGCTGTATCTTCTGGTCCTGGACAAGCTTCTGGGTGAAACTGTACTGTGAAGATTTTTTTATTTTTGTATCTTAAGCCTTCTACTGTACCATCATTTAAGTTTATATGTGATACTTCTGCTTTTGTTTTATCTATGCTGTCTTCTTTTACATAGTATCCATGGTTTTGTGAAGTTATGTGCACTTTATTTGTCTTTAAATCTTTTACTGGATGATTTGGTCCTCTATGACCATATTTTAGTTTGGCTGTTTTGGCTCCAGTTGCGAGTGCCATTAGCTGATGTCCTAAGCATATTCCAAGTATTGGTATGTTTTTATTATATAATTCTTTTACTGCTTGAATTCCAATTTCACAGTCTTCTGGGTCACCTGGTCCATTTGAAAGTACTATTCCATCTGGGTTGTTTTCTAAAATAGTTGAAACCGATGCATCTTGTGGATATACTGTTATTTCACAATTTCTCTTTTTTAGCTCTCTTACTATGTTTTCCTTACATCCAAAGTTTAAAAGTGATATTTTTATATCTCCTTCTCCATCTGTATAGGCTCTCTTAGTAGATACAAGTCCCACTAAATTTTTAGGTTTAAATTCTTTTATTTCTTTTATTGTTTCTTCTATATTTGATATGTCACTTGTAATTTTTCCTCTCATTGTTCCACTGTTTCTAAGTATTTTTGTTAGCTTCCTTGTATTTATTCCTTTAAGTCCTGGCACTTCATTTTCTATTAGATAATCATTAAGTTCCTTTATTCTCCTAAAGTTACTTGATACTTCTGCAAGTTCGTGAATAAACACTCCGCTTACCCATACTTTTTTTGATTCTGTATCTTCTGGAATAACTCCATAGTTTCCAATTAATGGATATGTCATAACTACTCCCTGAGATGCATAAGATGGATCTGTAAATACTTTTAAATACCCTGCCATTGACGTGTTAAAAACAACTTCTAAGCAAGCTTCTTTATCAAATCCTATTTTCTCTCCTTCAAAAATTTCTCCATTTTCTAGTACTAGATAACCTTTACTCATAATTCTTTCCTCTCATTATATTTTAATTAAAATTTTAAAAAGAAACAAGTATTAGTAGGCATTTCAAATCAAAAAAGCGGAAGTGTACGTTTGTACATTGAGCATTTTTTGTATTTGAAATAACGACTTAAGACGCCGTTTATTTTTAAAATTTTCAAAAAAAAGGAGCTAAAAAGCTCCTTATTCAATTAACCATTAATTTGCTTTGCAACTTCTTCTGCAAAGTTTTCTTCTTTTTTCTCTAAGCCTTCGCCTTTTTCAATTCTTGCAAATTCAAGAACTTTTGCTCCTTTTGAAGAAAGCAAATCAGAAACTTTCATGCTAGGATCTTTAACATATTCTTGATCTACTAAGCATATTTCTCCATAAAATTTTCCAATTCTTCCTTGAACCATTTTTTCAGCTATTTCAGCAGGTTTTCCTTCATTCATAGCTTGTGCCTTTAATATTTCCATTTCTTTTTCAACACGATCAGCTGGAACAGCATTTCTATCTAAGAATTCTGGACGAGCTGCTGCAATTTGCATACATACATCTTTTGCTACTTCTTCATTTCCACCTTCCATAGATATAAGTACTCCTATTTTTCCTTCTCCGTGGATATATTTTTCTACTAATCCATTAGATGTGAATCTAACAAATCTTCTTATTGACATGTTTTCTCCAATTGTTGCTATTTTGTCTGTTAATACTTCTGAAACTGTTTTTGTTTCGTCATTTATATATTTTTGATTTAGTAATTCTTCTACATCTTTTGGATTTGTTTTTGCTACTTGCTCTGCTAAATCATTTGCAAATGTTTTAAATTCTTCGTTTTTAGCAACGAAGTCTGTTTCTGCATTTACTTCAATGGCTGCTCCTACTTTTTTGTCACTTGATACATATGCTGTAACAATTCCTTCAGCAGCTATTCTGCTTGATTTTTTAGCAGCTTTAGTAATTCCTCTTTCACGTAATAACTCAGCAGCTTTTTCCATATCTCCATCTGTCTCAGTTAATACTTTTTTGCAGTCCATCATTCCTGCACCTGTTTTTTCTCTTAATTCTTTAACTAAGTTTGCAGTTACCATTTATATTTACCTCCATCTCTTTTATTATTCTTCTGTTTTTTCTTCTACTGTTTCTTCGCTAGATAATGCAGTTTCTGTTACTTCTTCTTTAGAAGTTTCTTCTCCATCATCTAAGCTTATTATTTCTCCTTGTTTACCTTCTATTACACTGTTTGCCATAACTGTTGCAATTAATTTTACTGAACGTATAGCATCATCATTTCCTGGTATTACAAAGTCGATATCTTCTGGGCTACAGTTTGTATCAACTAATCCTACTACTGGAATTTTTAATTTTTTAGCTTCTAATATAGCTGTTCTTTCTTTTTTAGGATCTACTATAAATATAACTCCTGGTAGGCTATTCATTTCTTTAATTCCTCCAAGGTTTTTTTCTAGTTTTTCCATTTCTTTTTTAAGCATTATTACTTCTTTTTTTGGTAATACTTCAAATGTTCCATCTTCTTGCATTGTTTCTAATTTTTTTAGTCTTTGTACTCTTTTTTTGATTGTACCAAAGTTTGTAAGCATTCCACCGAAGCCATCTTTGGTCTATATAGAACATACCACAAGATATTGCAGCTTCTTTCATGCATTCTTGTGCTTGTTTCTTTGTTCCAACAAATAGAACATTTTCTCCTTCTTCTACTCTTTCTTTAACGAATGCATATGCTTCGTCAATTTTTTTAGATGTTTTTTGTAAATCGATTATATGGATTCCATTTCTTGCTTGGTAGATATATTCTGCCATTTTAGGATCCCATCTTCTTGTTTGATGTCCAAAGTGAACACCTGCTTCAAGTAATTGTTTCATTGCAACTACTGCCATTTTTTATTCCTCCTTTTAGTTTTAACATCCATAGGGTTTTATGCATCTATAAAAACCTTAATAGGCACTATTATAGACTAACCTCTATGTGTCTATTATTTAAGTTCTAGGAAAGTGCTGTATAGCACTTGACGTAGAAATTAATTATGCGAACGTTACAAATTCTTAAAGCAAAGCTTTTAGAATTTGTTAGTCCGTTTTTTAATCTTATAAATTATACCACAGGTTAATAAAAAAAATCAAGTATTTTTTATACTTTTTTAGGAGTTCTTTGTATTTTTGTCATCCTAATTGTCTTTTAATGCTTTTGTGTAGTATTATTAACAGAAAACACCTTCTTAATATTTCTATTTGTTGTCATTTAAAGAATATCATTTGTTACACTTTGTTTCAATATTTGTATTTTTAATTTTCGTGTGACATATCTATTTTGAACCTATATTTTTGTATTTCTTATCTTTTTAGTTGTTGAAAAAAATACAAAAGGTAGCATTTATATACTACCTTAAGAACCAATATATAATTATTTTAATTTTTCTCTTTCTACAGTTTTACAATAATTATATTACTATAAATTATCTTCATAGCCAAACCATAATTCAACACCAGCAGCCCATGATTCAGGAGATGACATTTCTATTTTAATTTTTTTATATTCACCTTCTAATAGTTCCATTGGATATTCACGTAGTATATTATCTGATGGATTGTAAAATTGATGTTCTCCAATTTCATTCCAAACCCCATTAAGTTCTCCATAAATTTTTGCTGTATGAGGTCCTCCTGCTGGAGAATCTTTATCCCAAAATATCATTTTGTTAATTTTCATTATTCCGTTTAAGTGTAAATTCTAATGTCCAAGAATATGTTGAGCTACACCATGAACTTTCTAAATCTCCATCTATAAGTCCATCTATAGAGCCTGCATAAGTTATACCATCTTCTATCTTAATATTTTCAACCTTTCTTTGCATTTCTGAACCAATAAAGATCTCTTTACTCTCTTGTTCTATCAATGCTTCTCCTTTTTTGTTTTTTATTTGTGATGTTAGTTGTATAATTACTTCTCCTGAACTATTTCCTGTTCCAATTATTACTTTAGAACTTTTTTCAGTATTTTCTATATTTTTTATTTGTGCATTTGCTCCATTCTTGTTTATTAGAATTATTGTTTCATTTGCTATTATAGTATCTTTATCTATTGGTACTTGCGTAACATATTCAATATTTAGTTCTATATCTGTATTATATTTATAAAATTGTTCACTAGGTATATTTATATTAGCTTTTACTGGTTCTTTACCAAATTTATCTATTGATTCTTCTATTTTATTGTTAATTCTATCCATCTCTTGTTTTTCTTTTATTTGACTATTCGAATAATTTTGTGCTCCATTTATTGTTGTTCCCATAAGATTTATATCAAATATTTTTTCTATAGTAACTGCTGCTAGAATAACAAGTATAATTATTGTTATAATTAAAGCAACTAGTGTTATACCATCTTTATTTTTTAGTTTTTGTTTCATTTCTAACATTATATATTCCTCCTTTGTATCTTTACATTCTCTTACTTTTTTATACTTTTACTTTTGTATTTTTATTATACAAGTATTATACATATAAATCAAGTTATTTTTTATGTTTTCTATCTACTTAGATGTTCTTTTTTCTTTGGTATTATTATTTTCTTCCAAACCAGAATTATTCCCAATTATATCGTATTCTTTTATGTGTTTTAGTAAGTTCTATTTATATTAACATATTTTTTCTTTTTTATTACTTTTCTTACACTTTTTGTAATATTTGATTTTCTTCCTTCATATGCTCTACTAAACGTATTGCATTTTATTTGGAGGATATTTATGAAATCAAAAAAGATTATATTTATTATTTTTAGTTTCTTTGTGATTCTTAGTTTTTGTTTTAGTACATCACTCGCTTCTTCCCCTTCATACATATGGTCCTTATCATCTACTGGTCTACTTGAAACAGTAAGTGATACTGAAACAGCTTTGAAGCTTGAATCAGGAGGCGCTATTCTAATTGAACAATCCACTGGTTCTGTTCTTTATGACCATAATTCTCACGAAAAGTTTAGACCTGCAAGTGTTACAAAAGTTATGTCTTTGCTTTTAATAATGGAAGCTATAGATGGAGGAGAACTTAAATTAACAGATAATATAACTTGCTCAGGAAATGCTGCTTCAATGGGTGGTTCGCAAATTTGGCTTGAGCCTAATGAAGTGTTAACTACAGAAGAAATGCTTAAAGCTATTTGCTTAAACTCTGCAAATGATTGTGTAGTTGCTATGGCTGAGCATTTAGCAGGCTCAGAAGAAGAATTTGTGACTCGTATGAATAATAAAGCAAAATCTTTAGGAATGCATGACACATCCTTTAAAAATTGTCATGGTTTAGATGAAGATGGTCATTTAACAAGTGCCTATGACATTGCTTTAATGTCACGTGAACTTTTGGAAAAACACCCTAGTATTACTAAATATACTTCTATTTATATGGATTCATTAAGAAGTGGAGAAACTGGACTCGTAAATACTAATAAACTTGTTAGAAATTATAACGGATGTACTCGGACTTAAAACTGGCTCTACTTCTCTTGCTTTATTTAATTTATCTGCATCAGCCACAAGAGATGGCTTATCACTAATTGCAGTTATTATGCATTCTCCTTCTAGTGATATAAGATTTAATGAAGCTCAAAAGTTACTAAACTTCGGTTTTTCTAATTTTACATCCGTTTCTTTTGGGGATAAAGGGGATAATCTTCGGAAGTTTAAATGTTCAAAAAGGTGTAACTTCTTCTGTAAATGCTGTACTTTCAGAAGATGCTTCATTTTTTATAAAAAAGTCTAAGTCAAGCGGAGTTACGCAGAATGTGACTTTTAAAGAAAATTTAGAAGCTCCTATAAATAAAGGAGATGTTATTGGAACTGTAACTTATACTTTGGATAATCAAGTTATTAAGACCATAAATATTGTTGCAGAAGATTCTGTTAAAAAGATAAATTTGATTAATATGACTTTAAATGTATGTGAGAATTGGTTTAAGATGATGAGATAAAAGAATTGCCAAAATGCTACGTCCCCTTTGGCATTTTACAAATGGTAATTTTTATGTTATAATTATTGTATACGATTTATGTATACATGTTGCTCGTATTGAGCACGGAAAGGAGAAAGCTCATTTTAATAATAGTAGAATTAAAAACTTTATTACAAACAAAGGAGAAACATACCCATGGCTAAAAAGAGAACCAAGAAAGAAATTGAAGCTGATCTCAAACGGCTTCAGGAGGCAGCTAAAACAGCTACTTCCATGGCAGACTTAACTGAATTGACTGGTTTAAGTCGGTCCCAAATTCTTTGCACTTTTGATAAGTACACTGATGCTTATCAAGAGCTCAAAGAGCAACTTACGCTTAACCAGAAAAACCGCAAAGACCAAAGTTCTTCTGAAAAATCTCTCTTTACAATTGAGGAAGAGATGGAATCTAGGAAATTCGACCCTAGTAGTATGGATGCAGTAACTTCCCCTAAAACATTGGAAATTCCGGACTACGAGCCTGACTTTTCTGCTGGATTTGTGATTGATGCCTCTATAATGAAGATTAAAGATTTGGATGTTTTTATAGATAGACTACTTGTCACTGAGGGAAAAATCATTTTGACCAGCATTACTATCCAGGAACTTGACAAAATGCAGTCTTTTGACGACCACACAGCATGGTGTGCACGTAAATTCTTAGCCAAAGCTGTTAAGCATCCTGAGAACTTCCTTTCTGTCATGATTGACGAGAATATTGGGATTCCAGATGATTGTATTATTGCCTATTGCCGTAAATATAGAGATAAGGTAACTTTGTTTACTGCTGACAAAGTGATGACTTTGAAGGCTAGAGCCTATCCATTTCCTGTTGAAGTCGAGTACTTTGCTGCTAATGATTCGTTAGATGAGCTACAGCAAACTGACAAGTCGAAACTCAACACTTTAATCCCAGCTAAGCTGGTAAATGGTACACTAAAAATCTTCGATTTTCAGACTTATGCTCAATCTATTTGCGTTATTTCTGATGATAAATGGTACTTGGCTGGACCTAAGGAATTGCACATCGGTGATGATATTTTAATTGCCACTCAAAAGTCTGCATTTGTTACCTTTGCGCATTATCGCTTAGTCTCTTTGGAACCTAAAAACAACTGTAAACTTATTTTTAATAAGCGACTTGCCTTTGATGAATTGTCTTCTATTCGCAATCCTATGTATCAGACATTTTTGCAAAAGTTTAGGGAGACTCATAACTTGTAATTCTGCTATTTAAACTTTCTTCTAACAAACAAGCCTAACCTTACAATTGTGAGGTTAGGCTTGTTTGTTGGTATAACTGATATGTCATATATGATAGCTTACTTTTTATCTAAATTGTAACTATAAAAATCTCTGCTAACAATCATTTGCTGGCAGAGATTTTTTATATTTTATACTATATCTCTTTTATTAAAACTATCAAACATAGTTGTTATCATAAGTAGTGCACATACTGCAAGTACCGCTATTGAAAATCCTATACCTACATTATTTCCAACTCCTGGTGACATTTGCATTGTTACATATGATAAATTATTTGCAAATATTCTATCTGCTAATCCTAGGTTATTAAATGGTACAAATTTTATCCAATCTGCTGATATAAGCTGATTTATAATCTGCATTACCATTCCAGAACCAACATAACAAGCTATACTCACTCCGAACAGATAATGCTGTGTTTTTTGTTATGACTGATAACATAAATGCAAATAGCATATATACAAGTATATCTATATCTGATGCTAAAAAGTATAGTATTGTATACAATGTACTTGATAATGCCTTAACTTCTCCATCATGTACATATACGTATGTCGTTCCTGCTTCTTTAAAGAATATATTACCAATTACTACACTAATTAATGATAATACAAGTGTCAAAACAAGCAAAATGGCTACTGCTGATAATATTTTTGAAAGTAGTACTTTCCATCTTTTGTTTGGTGTAAATAGTAAAAATTTTATTGTTCCTTTTGATATTTCAGTGCTAATACTTGAACCTGCTATTATTATCATAAGTATTGATACCATAATCAAGCTAAATGCTGGTGCAAACATATCATAAAGGCTTCTTTCTGACCCTACTGAACTTTGGATTGAAATGTTATTTTCTAATCTATATTCTGCTATTTTTAAATTATCTTTTATCTCATCTATTTCTTCTAGTTTTAACAATTTACCTGTTCTTTCATTTATGCCTGTTCTTAGGTTTTTCTTCATTACAGATATATCTTCATACAGATTACCTTTCCAATCAAACATACCAACACTATCTTTATATATTTCATATTTTTTACGTAATTCTAATAAATATATTTCATCATCATATTCTTTTTTACTTAATTCCTTTGAATCTAGCATCACTTTTTGTCTTTGTTTAAGTAATTCTATGTACCCTTCAAAATCGTCATTTTCAAGTAATGTTATTAATTTGTTTGTATCTTTGTTATCATTAGTTTCTTCGTTTAAGAATTCTCTCATTTTTTCACTTTGTATTTCATTTAAAATTTGTATCTTCCAATTGTTATAATTTGTGTAATAAATATAATTTACATTACATTTTAGAGCAAGCTCATAAGTTTCTTTTTCTGCTTTTAAACTAGCAAGTGACTCTCTATCATAATGCCCACTTTCTGTTTGTATTTCTTTTTGCATAGCTGATATTTGTTCTTTCATACTACTTTGCCAGTTTTCTTCGTTACTCATATAATAACCCATTGAATTATTTAAAGTCATTATAAGTTTTGCAAGACCAACTGATGCAAGTAAAGCTAAAATTGAAAGTATTATCAATATTTTTGTAGAGGTCTTTTTTAGAGTTTTTATAGTTTCATTTTGGATTAATTTAATTATTTTCATTTTTTTGACCTCCTTTTCTTCCTTCTGTTGCATCAAAGAAAATGTCTTCTAGACTCTTTTCTTTTTGAACTAGATTAAATATGTCTATATCATTTTTTACAAGTAATTTTATTAATTGTGGTACTTTTTCATATTCAGTTTTTACAGATAGTTTATCATCAATTATTCTTACTTTATATCCATTATCTTTTAAAACTTTTTCTGCACTTTTAGTATCTTTTACTCCTATTATTGTCTCTTCTTCTGTATGTTCTTCTTCTTTTTCTCCTATTGTTTCTATTTTTACAATTTTTCCTTTATTTATTACTGCAACTTTATCACACATAAGCTCCATTTCTGTTAAAATATGTGATGAAACAAA
>CANRQN010000018.1 GCA_947641575.1 uncultured Clostridium sp. | reverse complement strand
AAAAGAATCATTTACATTGTAAAAAAAGCGGACACTTAATATTGCAATTTATAAATATATTAAACTTAACATAAAATTTGCAAAAAATAACAAAATATGCTATAATAATTATGTTAATATGCCAATATGGCATTTTTGAATAAATTTCCTTTTTTTCTAACAACTTAAAGATAAAAAACAAAAATTATGAAAGGAAGAAAGTGCTATGTTAACAGTAAAAACCATCATTTGTATTTTTTCCGTTATTGCATTATTTATAGCGGGAAGGATACGCAAGAGCTATGAGCCCAAGCGCCGGCCGCTTCTTGAAAAATTCTGCATAACAATTGGCGCTGCTGGAATAATCAGCTTTGGAGGAATGTTTGTTTATAACAGACAATTTGTATATGCAATTCCCAAGATGCTCCTGCTACTCTCATTTTGTTTATATGTGTATTTCAAGAGAAGAAAAAAATGCTGTGTACCATTTTGGAGGAGTATTAAACTTACAGCAATTACCAGTATCATTTGTTTCATGATAGATGTGGCAAATAGGGTGATTATCAACTTTGAAAATGCTGGTAAACCTTTGCAAACTGAATCATCAGCATTTCTCATCATAACATGTATGGTTATTGTTGTAACACTGACTATGTTAGTGGATAGGTTTTTCAAGGTCATTTTGAACAGAAGGCGGGTCTCAAGTTTTTACTATTGAGATATCACAAAACAAAAGTGGTGGCGGTTTATTGTGCCACCACTTTTTTTATCTAATAGGAAGTTCTCCGAACTTCCTATTAGATAAAAATACATTGCACAGAAAAATTGCAATGCAATTTTTCGTTAGGCAAATCTTTACGCTTCTTCGAGACCTTAAATTAGAAGTGTAAAATATTAATAGTAGAGAAAAGGTCTCAAGACCGCGAGATTTGTTCTAGATAACATTAAATTAATGGGAGCCTTGCCATAGGACTCCCTCTAAATCTATATTAGCAACATTCAGGTTTATCACATTTGCAATGATCTTCTTTAATATCACAAGGATTTTTTTCAAAACACTTATCACAAGCGTCCATCTTTATACCCTTTAAGCATTTGCCTTTTCTAGAACCTTTTGCACAAAGTTTAAAAGTTCTAATTTTGCTAGCCCAAACATCAATAGCATATTTCTTATCTGGACATAGAGGTCCAAATACGAATTCGCCATATTCATCTGTAAAAGTATGAGAAACTGGTTTTCTAATTTCTTCACCTTTTTCGCAGTCTAATTCTATAAGTTTAACAACAGCATCACAAACAGGTTCATGATAACAGTTTGTTACAATGCCATATATTACATTACGTTTGTCTTCAGGTAAATTGATTTCTATATCAAATTGTTTACCTTTTTCAATAAAACCATCTACTTCTACTATAGGGCATTTTTCATTATTACTTTCATATTCCATAATTTTTTTCATCCTTTCTTAAGCTCTTTGCTTAATAATATATTATGAAGAAAGAGGAAAAAAATTGTCAAAAATTACAAAAAAAGTTGAAATAAAGGAAATGATATAATATAATCTATAAAAATGAACCTAAATGGGAGGAAATAAAAATGAAACATGTATTAAGTAGTAGCCAGTACACTAGAGAAAGTCTAGAAGAATTATTTGATTTAGCAGAAAAAATTAAGAAAAATCCTAAAAAATATTCAAACAAATTAGACGACAAAATAATAGCCATAATGTTTTATGAGCCAAGCACAAGAACAAGATTATCATTTGAAACAGCAGCACTAAAATTAGGGGCAAAGATAATCACTACAGAAAATGCAGGAGAATTCTCATCAGCAGCAAAAGGAGAAACAATAGAAGACACAGTAAAAGTAATTGCAGGATATGCAGATGCAATGGTAATAAGACATAAATCAGAAACATCATCAGAAGAAGCTGCAAGTGTAAATGAAATTCCAATATTAAATGCAGGAGCAGGAAAAGGAGAACATCCAACACAAGCATTACTTGATCTTTATACAATAAGAGAAAAGAAAGGTAAGATAGATGGAACAAAAGTAGCTGTACTAGGAGACTTATTACATGGAAGAACAATCCATTCACTATTAAAACTACTATCTTTATATGAAGGAATAGAAGTATATGGTTTAAGCAAAGAAGTATTTGCACTTCCTCAGGAATATATAGATATTTTAAAAGAAAGAAATA
The DNA here is from genome assembly GCA_947641575.1 of uncultured Clostridium sp. Classification (GTDB taxonomy): domain Bacteria; phylum Bacillota; class Clostridia; order TANB77; family CAG-508; genus JAAWPK01. The sequence goes on along the minus strand of CANRQN010000018.1, from coordinate 26,812 downwards.
TAGAATACAAAAAATGTACAAGCTTTGATGAATTACCAAAAGACTTAGATGTAATATATCACACAAGAATACAAGCAGAAAGATTTGAAGGAGATTACGGAAAAGAAGAATTTATAATAAATAAAAGAGTACTAGATACATTTTCTGATGATACTATACTAATGCACCCATTACCAAGAGTAATAGAGATTGCAACAGATGTAGATGATGACCCAAGAGCTTATTATTTCAAGCAAGCACATAATGGATTATATGTACGTATGGCATTACTATTACAAGTTTTAGATAGAGATTAAATTTTGTGCCAAAGGGGATGTAGCATTTTGGCAATTTTAGAGAATAAAATAAAACAAAATAAAAATTAAAGTGAAGTAAAAAAATATCCTTACGACAAAATAGCGTAGGGATATTTTTCTTTTATCTTGAAAACAAAGTCGAACTATGATAGAATATGAAAATAAAATATTAAACTTGTTTTGTGGCTTAGAAAGGAATAACTTAAAAGAATGGAAATATTAGAATTTGACACAGAAAAAGAATATATAGAAAAAGTAAAAGAAATAAATAAAGAAAAAATATTAAAATATCATATTTTAACAATGGGATGCATGCTAAATGAAAATGATTCAGAGAAAATTTGTGGAATGATAGAAAAAATGGGTTACACAAAATGTGATGACCCTAAAAAATCTGATTTAATAGTATTTAATACTTGCTGCATAAGGGAGAATGCAGAAGAAAAACTATTTGGAAAGTTAGGCGAATTAAAAAAATATAAAAAAGAAACAGGGAGCATTATTGCAATAGGTGGTTGCATGATGCAAGAAAAACACATACAAGAAAAGTTAAAGATAAGTTACCCATATATAGATATAATATTTGGAACACATACAATAAACAAACTTCCAGAGGACCTATACCATGTACTTAGTAAAGATAAAAAAATAAATGATATACTAGATATAGATGGAGATATATATGAAGGTCTTCCAATAAAAAGACAGGACAAAACAAAAGCACTAGTTACAATAATGTATGGGTGTAACAATTTTTGCACATATTGCATAGTGCCATATGTAAGGGGAAGAGAAAGAAGCAGAAAACCAGATGACATACTAAAAGAAGTAGATAGTTTGGCAAAAGAAGGATATAAAGAAATAACCTTACTTGGACAAAACGTGAATTCATATAATGGAGGAAATGGGTATAACTTTGCAAGTCTTTTAAAAGATGTAGAAAAAATAGAAGGAATAGAACGAATAAGATTTATTTCTCCACACCCAAAAGACTTTACAGATGATGTAATAGATACTATAAAAGAAAGCAAAAAGATATGCAAAGTATTGCATCTTCCACTCCAGTCAGGAAGTACAGAAGTACTAAAAAGAATGAATAGGAAATATACAAAAGAGAACTTTTTAGAATTAGTAGAAAAAATACAAAAAAGAATACCAGAAGTAGTACTTTCAACAGACATAATAGTTCGGTTTCCCGCGGAGAAACTGAAGAGGATTTCAAAGACACGTTAGATGTAGTGCAGAAAGTAAAATTTGAACAAGTATTTATGTTCATATATTCAAGAAGAGTAGGAACTCCCGCAGATAAAATGGAAGAACAAATACAAGAAGATATAAAACATAAAAGATTTGAAAAATTAAAGAAATTGGTAGAAAGTCAAATAGAAGAAAATAACAAAAAGTATATAGGAACAAAACAGAAAATAACAGTAGAAGGAAAAAGTAAAACAAATGAAAACATGTTAACACGGAAGAACAGAGACAAACAAAGTAGTAGTATTCAAAGGAGAAGAGAGCCTTATTGGGCAAATGGCAGAAATAGAAATAATAAAAGACAGGTTATGGTATCTAGAAGGGAGAATTTAAAATATGGCAGAATACACACCCATGATGCAGAAATATTTGGAAACAAAAGAAGAATACAAAGACTGTATACTATTTTATAGACTTGGGGACTTTTATGAAATGTTTTTTGAAGATGCAAAAATAGCATCAAGAGAGTTAGAAATAACATTGACAGGCAAAGAATGTGGACAAGAAGAGAGAGCGCCAATGTGTGGTGTTCCTTTTCATGCAGCAAATATGTATATTGCCAAATTAATAGAAAAGGGATACAAAGTTGCAATATGTGAACAACTAGAAGATCCAAAAAAAGCAAAAGGTTTAGTAAAAAGAGATGTAATAAGAGTTGTAACACCAGGAACACTTGTAGAAGATAACCTACTAGACGAGAAGAAGAACAACTATATAATGTCAATCTATAAACAAGGAATATATTTTGGTATAGCTGTTTGTGATATTTCCACAGGAGACTTTTTAGCAACTGAAATAAAAGAAACTAACAATTTTACGAAATTATTAGATGAAATAGCAAGATACTATCCAGCAGAAATAGTTGCAAATGAAATGCTGTATTCTTGCAAAGAAGAAATTAGTAAAATAAAAGAAAGAATAGAATGTTATATTTCTAATCTATCAGAAGTAAGTTTTAAACTAGAATCAGAAGAATTAGAAAACAGATATGAATTTACAGATGAAAACGGAAAAAATAAAGAAGACATAAAAGAAAAACAATTTGCAATTGCTTCTATAAATGGTCTTTTAGAATATATTAAACAAACACAAAAAATAGAAATGCAGCACATAAATAAGATAAAAATATACAATATAACAAAATATATGTCATTAGATATAAGTGCAAGAAGAAATCTAGAACTCACAGAAAGAATGAGAGACAAAGGAAAAAAAGGAACCCTCCTTTGGGTATTAGACAAAACTTCAACATCAATGGGAGGAAGACTTTTAAGAAGATGGATAAATGACCCTCTTATAGATACAAATGAAATAAATGAAAGACTAGATGCAGTAAAAGAATTAAAACAAGATATGATTTTAAAAGATGATATAATAGAAGGACTAAAAAAGATATTTGATATAGAAAGAATAGCTGGAAAAATCTCATATGGAAATGCAAATGCAAGAGACATGTTATCATTAAAATCATCAGTAAAGAAGCTTCCAGAACTTAGAAAATTGCTTCAAAATACAAATTCAAGAATGCTTAACGGAATTTATGAAAATATGGATGAATTAACAGATATCTATGAATTAATAGAAAAGTCTATAATAGAAGAGCCAGGAATAACAATAACAGAAGGAAACATTATCAAAAAAGGATATAATGAAGAAGTAGATAAACTTAAATCGGCAAGTACAGATGGAAAGACATGGTTAATAAACTTAGAAGCAAAAGAAAGAGAAGAAACAGGAATAAAAAATTTAAAAATTAGTTTTAATAAAGTATTTGGATACTATATAGAAATCACAAAATCTAATTTAAAAATGGTACCAGATAGATACATTAGAAAGCAAACATTAACAAATGGAGAAAGATTTATAACAGAAGAACTAAAAGAAATAGAAAGTGCAATACTTCGGCTCAGAAGAGAAGCTAGTTGCACTTGAATACAAACTATTTTTGGAAATAAGGGATAAGATTTCAAAAGAAATATTAAGGATACAAAAAACAGCAGAAATAGTTGGTACACTTGACGTACTTGCATCATTTGCAAATGTTGCAGAGGCACAAAATTATGTTATGCCAGTAGTAGATAAAAGTGGAGAAATAAATATAGAAGAAGGAAGACATCCAGTAATTGAAAAAATGCTGTCATCACGGAAGTTTCGTACCAAATGATACATATATGAATAAAGAAAAAGATAGACTACGGAATAATTACAGGGCCAAATATGGCAGGAAAATCTACATATATGAGACAAGTTGCGCTAATTACATTAATGGCACAGATAGGTTCATTCGTACCTGCAAAATATGCAAAAATTGGTGTTGTAGATAAAATATTTACAAGAGTTGGTGCATCAGACGACTTAAGTATGGGACAAAGTACTTTTATGGTAGAAATGATGGAAGTTGCAAATATCTTAAGGAATGCAACACAAAATAGCTTAGTAATATTAGATGAGATTGGAAGAGGAACTTCAACCTATGATGGGCTATCAATTGCTTGGGCAGTTGCAACATTTATGGCAGATAAAGAGAAGTGTGGAGCAAAAACTTTATTTGCAACACATTATCATGAACTTACTAAATTAGAAGAAATGCTAGAAGGAGTAAGAAATTATTCAATTGCAGTAAAAGAAAAAGGAGAAGATGTAATCTTCTTAAGAAAGATTGTAAAGGGTGGAACAGATGAAAGTTATGGAATACATGTAGCAAAACTTGCAGGAGTTCCAAAAGAAGTATTATCAAATGCAAAGGAAATACTAAAAAGCCTAGAAAGAAAAAGTATGTTAGGCGAGAAAAAAATGGAAAAAGAAGAAAAACAAAGCACAGGGCAGCTTAGCATGTATAATTATAAATTAGCAGAGATTGCTCATGAACTTGATAAAATAAATCTAAATGAACTTACACCAATTGATGCAATGAATATACTAGTGCGTCTTAAAGAAAGTGCATCTTAGATTGTAAATATGTAATTCAGAGGCCTTAAATCTTTACATCTCCTGCATCGGATAGTTAGTAACAATTCAGAGGTAAGACTAGAATATTGAATTAAAATAATAGAGAAAAGGGGTGATTAGCAATCGCCCGTTCTTCAATGGCTTTGCTATATATTTTTTATGTTTAAGAAATTTCGTCGAAGAGCCAAAGAAGTCTATCCATTGTGGTCTGCGGGCGATGCCATCATCGCCCCTACATCAGTATTCTATATTATATATAAAATAAAAAAGAGAAGGGAATGAAATTTATGACTAATAGAAAAGATACTAGAAAAATTAAAGTAGGAAATGTAACTATTGGAGGGGGCAATAAGGTTGTTATTCAGTCTATGACAAATACTCCAACTAAAGATGTAGAAAGAACGGTAGAACAAATTTTAGAACTCGAAAAAGTTGGATGCGAGATTGTAAGAGTTGCATGTCTTGATGAAGAAGATGCAAGGGCTATAAAAGATATAAAAGAAAAAATACATATTCCAATAGTTGCAGATATACATTTCGACTATAAAATAGCATTAACAGCAATTGAGGCAGGAGTGGATAAACTAAGAATAAATCCAGGAAATATTGGCGGAAGAGATAGAGTAGAAGCGGTTGTTAATGCATGTAAAGAAAAGAACATTCCAATAAGAATTGGTGTAAATTCAGGTTCAATAGAAAAAGAAATACTTGATAAATATAAAGGGAAACCAACAGCAGAAGGAATGATAGAAAGTGCAATAAAACATATAAACATACTAGAGGAACTTGACTTTCACGATATATGTGTATCACTAAAAGCATCTAATTTGGACCTTTGTATAGAAGCATATGAAAAAGCAAGTAAAAGTTTTGATTATCCACTACATATAGGAATAACAGAAGCGGGAACAGCATTTTCAGGAACGATAAAGTCAAGCATAGGATTAGGAGTACTTTTAAGAGAAGGAATAGGAGATACTATAAGGGTGTCTTTATCAGATAATCCAGTAGAAGAAATAAAAGTTGCAAAAGAGATACTTAAAAATTGTGGACTATATAAAAAATCTCCGACACTTGTATCATGCCCTACATGTGGAAGAACACAAATTAAACTAATACCAATAGCAAAAGAAGTAGAAAATTTTTTGCAAACTATAGAAAAAGATATAACAGTTGCAGTAATGGGATGTGCAGTAAATGGACCAGGAGAAGCAAAAGAAGCAGATATAGGAATTGCAGGAGGGATAAAAGAAGGACTTTTATTTAAAAAGGGAGAGATTATAAAAAAAGTACCACAAGAAAAAATAGTAGAAGTATTAAAAGAAGAAATAATGAAAATGATTTGAGGCAGATGGGACGGTTCTATTTGCCTCACAAAAATAAACATATGTCACATAAATGTAATATATATTTAATTAAAAATATCTTGAAAGTACTTAGAAAATAGTGTATAATGAAAAATATGAAAGCTAAGAAAAAGACAATTAATCAAATATTAGTAACTGAAAAAGTAATAATAACACCGGATTTCAAAAGAAAAAAGAAAACATATAAATTCGGTTTCTTTTTGTTTTCTTTTTTAGCATGTGTATTATTATCAAGTTGCATATATGCAGAATATGATAGGAGTAAAAGTGAACAAGTATCACAAGATATATTGCTTGGAATACAGTTAGATAATGAAAAAGATAATACAACAATATCTGTTGAAGAAGGTGTTATAATAGTAAATGCTTTAGCAGATGGAACTGGAAAAGAACAAAAAATAGACATAACAGAAAATGCAATACAAGGAATAAAAGAAAGTCCTAAGATAGTAGAGATGGTTGCACCAGATGGAAAGAGTTACTACACAGAATCTATATTAAAAATACCAAGTTTAGGAATAGAATATCCAGTACTTTCTGATACATCAGACGAACTTTTAAAAATTTCTTTAAATAGGCTACATGGACCTAAACCAAATGAAGTAGGAAACTATGTAATAGTAGGACATAACTATAGAGGTGGAAAAATGTTTGGAAAACTACCAAGCATAAAAATAGGGGACACAGTAGAACTTAACGACCTTAAAGGAAATACAGTTACATATAAAGTATATAAAAAATATGTAGTAGACCCAGAAGATGTAAGTTGTACATCACAATTAACAAATGGAAAGACAGAAATCACACTTATAACATGTACAAACACAGGAAAAGAAAGACATGTAATAAAAGCAGAAAGAATTTAGTGAATGTCAAGAGAAAGTTAAGAAATTTGTGGTACTTATCACATAAAGACAAAATTTGAATAATATAATATATCAGGCAAAAAGCCGGGCTACATAAGTTAGCAGCAGAAATAAATGGACTCTGTGGGATATCATTTCCACAAAGTCTTTTTCTTTAGATGAAAAGGAGAGATAAAATGCAAGAAAAAGAAGCTATAAGAGTATCAAAAATAAGTATAATCATAAACTTAATACTATCAGCATTAAAGCTAATTGCTGGAATTGTTTCAGCATCATTTGCAATGGTCTCAGATGCGATACATTCAGCATCTGACGTAGTTAGTTCAGCAATTGTAATAGTAGGTGTAAAAATTGCAAATAAGAAATCGGATAGAAATCATCCATATGGACACGAAAGATTTGAATGTGTAGCATCTATAATACTTTCTAGTATACTTGTTGTAACAGGTTTAGGAATAGGAATTTCAGGAATAGGAAATATTTTCTCACGGAGAATATAAAGAATTTGAAATACCAGGATTACTTGCATTATCAGCAGCAGTCCTTTCAATAATTGTAAAAGAAGCAATGTATTGGTATACAAGGGGAGTAGCTAAAAAAATAAACTCAAGCGCAGTAATGGCAGATGCTTGGCATCATAGGTCAGATGCATTATCATCAGTTGGAAGTTTTATTCGGAATACTTGGTGCAAGAATGGGATTTTTAGTATTAGACTCAATTGCAAGTGTAGTTATCTCAGTATTTATAGTAAAAGCAGGAGTAGAAATATTTATACAAACAATCAGAGAATTAACAGACGAGGCTTGTGATGAGGAAACAATAAATAAAATATATAATGCAATTAACAAACAAGCAGGAGTAATGAGAATAGATGATGTAAAAACAAGAAAGTTTGGGAATAAGATATACGTAGATGTAGAAATAAGTGCAGATGGAGAAAAGACGCTAATAGAAACACATAAAATAGCAGAAAATATACATGATGCAGTAGAAAAAGAAATAGAATTTGTAAAGCATTGTATGGTACATGTAAATCCATATTAGTAATTGACAATTAACATAAAAGAGAATATAATAATAAGGCAAAATGCAAGTAAAAAAGTTGTAAAAGCAGAATTGCAAAAAACAAAGAAAGTGAGGTTTTAGCTTAAGAAAAAGTCATACAAAATAATGGAATAGGGAGGTATGTTTTAAGCAGTAATAGAAATCACAACAAAGGAGGAAAAAACATGCCAAAATGGGTTAGGCTGTTGAATGCTTTGGAAAATTCAAGGGAATATGGAAATTTAACAAGCATTCCTGTTGATTATCATCCAGATGTTAGAAGTATTACATTTACACCAGAGCAAACTGGATATCCAAGAGAACAGACTTTTGAAACAGAAGAGGGGATTGAGTATTACCCTATAAAACTTGGCTTACATGTATATCTTGTCGCAAAAGATAATACAAAAGAGCCCCTATTTTTACAGGGAAAAAAGGGGTATGAAAACGGCGATCATGTAATACAAGACCTTGCGAAGCTCTATGAAAACAAAGAACTTGGCACAAAAGCTGTAAGTTGGAATAAACAGATAATAGAAATCACCAAAAATTTGCCAGCTTTTTTAAGAAGAGTCAATGGACTTACATGGACTTCAATGAGATATGAATTTGAGGAAGATGGATATCACTATTCTGGAATTGCACTTATGGAACACAATGTTCCTTTTGGTGATAAAGGAAGTACATGGCTCTGCATGAATAACAATCGTGAATGTGGCAGAGAAGGTTGGATACGCCCATTAATATTACTTCCGACTGATATCTTAGTGGATGTGAAAAACTTCGATGGTGGACCTCTTAAAATTAAACGAGGATTGCAGGAAGAGAAAGTCTCAAAAACACGGAAGCGAAGCAGAACTACGGAGACCTTACAAGAAAAAATTGAGGTAGACAGAGATACACTGAATGCCATTAAAGAAAAGGCAAATAAACTTTCTGCTATTGCAGGAGAGCAATTTTATGCTCAGGTTACATCATTATTCCCAATAAATGCGATGTGTAGGCTTTCAAGAGAAATTCTTTCTATCATTGACGAAATCGAAAAGCAAAATCCTACATGAAGCTTAGCTTACATTAGGCAAGCTATTTCAAAAGTCCGAGTTATCTAAAAGATAACTCGGACTTTTGTTTTCATCTAATAGGAAAGTTCTTTGAGCCTCCTATTAGATAAAAGAATTGCAAAACTTAAAAATCTGACCACTCAGTATAATGAAATTAAAAAAACTTTGTAATATAATATAAAAGATTAAAATATACGGAAGCAAATAAAAAAGGAGAAAAAACAATGAAAATAGCATTCATATTTCCAGGTCAAGGATCACAATATGTAGGAATGGGAAAAGACTTATATGAAAACTATCATGAAGTAAAAAAAGTATATGAAAAAGTAAATGAAACATTAGGGATAGACATAAAAGAAATTTCATTCGATGGACCAGAAGAAGAATTAAACAAGACAAAAAATACACAAATTGCAATTCTTACAATGAGCCTAGGAATATTAGAAGTATTAAAGAACAAAAACATAAATGCAGATATTTCAGCAGGACTAAGTCTTGGAGAGTATACAAGCTTAATATATTCAGGTTACATCTCTTTTGAAGATGGAATAAAAATTGTAAAAACAAGAGGAGAATTAATGCAGGAAAACGTGCCAGAAGGAAATTGGCAAATGGCAGGGATAATCGGACTAGAAGATGAAAAAGTAGAAGAAATCTGTAAAAGTATAAAAGATGGATTTGTAGTACCTGCAAATTACAACTGTCCAGGTCAAGTAGTCATATCAGGAGAAAAAGAAGCTGTACAGGAAGCTATGGAAAAAGCAAAAGAAGAAGGAGCAAGAAAAGTCGTTCCCCTTAAAACAAGTGGACCATTCCATACAGAAAAACTTGAAATTGCAGCTAGAAAACTAAAAGAAGAATTACAAAAAATAGAAATAAAATATAATAGCCAAAAAAAGATAATAAAAAATATAGATGGAAAAGCATATAGAGAAGAAGATGATATAAAAGAAATACTATCAAGACATGTAATGAGTCCTGTAAGATTCAAAAATTCTATAGAAGAAATGCTAAATATGGGTATAGATACATTTATAGAAATAGGACCTCGGGAAAACACTATCAGGATTTGTAAAAAGAGTAAGCAAAGATGTAAAAATCTTTAATATAACAGACTGTGAAACACTAGAAAGCACAATATTAACTCTAAAGGAGGAAAAAATATACTAATTCTTTTTCAAAATTGATTTGATATTAAGAAAGGAATGATATAAATATGGAAAATGAAAAAAGACTTGCCTTTGTGACAGGAGGAACAACGGGGATAGGAAAAGAAATAGCATGTACTTTAGCAAAAGAGGGTTTTAATGTATGCGTAAATTGCAGAAAAGACCCAAGCGAATTTGAAGATTTAAAAAAAGAAATAGAAGAAAATAATGTAAAATGCTATTTTGCAAGAGGAGATGTATCGAACTTTGAAGATGCAGAAAGAATGATAAAAGAAATAATAGAAGAATTTGGAAAAATAGATGTACTTGTAAATAATGCAGGAATAACAAAAGACAATTTATTAATGAGAATGAAAAAAGAAGATTTTGAATCAGTAATAAATGTAAATTTAGTAGGAACATTCAATATAACAAAATGTGCAGTGCCATATATGATGAAAAGAAAGTATGGAAGAATAATAAATATGGCATCAGTAGTTCGGAATATCAGGAAATGCAGGGCAATCTAACTATGCAGCATCAAAAGCAGGAATAATAGGATTTACAAAGAGTCTAGCTAAAGAACTTGGAAGCAGAAATATTCTCGTAAATGCAGTAGCACCAGGATACATACAAACAGCAATGACAGATGTTCTTAAAGAAGAAATAAAAGAAAGCATAAAAAAACAAATACCATTAGGAAAATTAGGAGAAGCAAAAGATGTAGCAAAATTAGTTAAGTTTTTAGCATCAGACGAAAGCTCATATATTACAGGGCAGGTCATTCATGTTGATGGCGGCATGTTAATCTAGTTCAAAAAATAAACTTCGTATTGCGTCGTTATTTTAACTTAGAAAATCCTCGACGTACACCAGTACGCCTCCAGTATTTCTAAGTTAAAATGCCTAGCACTACTTGTTTCTTTTTCGAACAGAAAGTAAGAAAAAGAGGAGGATAAATTTATGGAAAAAAGAGTAGTTGTAACAGGACTTGGAGCAATAACTCCAATAGGTAACAATATAGATGAAACATGGGAAGGGATAAAAGCACGGAAAATGTGGAATAGAGGATATTACACTTTTTGATACAGAAAACTTTAAAGTAAAAATAGCAGCAGAAGTAAAAAACTTTAATCCAGAAGACCATTTTGATAGAAAAACTGCAAAAAGATTAGATAGATATTCACACTTTGCTTTAATTGCAGCAAGAGAAGTTATGAAAGATAGTATGCTTGATGTAGAAAAAATAGATAAAACACGTTTTGGAGTTGCAATAAGTTCTGGAATTGGAGGCTTAAAAACAATAGAAGATAACAACGAAACATTAATAAAAAAAGGACCAGACAGAGTATCGCCAATGTTTATACCAATGGCAATAAGCAATATGGCAGCAGGAAATGTATCAATAGAAATAGGTGCACAAGGTGAAAGCTATTCATTAATTACAGCATGTGCAAGTGGAACACACACAATAGGAGAAGGATATAGAGCCATAAAGCATGGATACCAAGATTTAATGATAGTAGGAGGAGCAGAAGCAAACATTACTCCATTAGGAATTGCAGGCTTTGCAAATCTTAAAGCATTATCAACAGCCGATGACAAAAAAAGAGCAAGTATCCCATTTGATAAAGAAAGAAGCGGATTTGTAATGGGAGAAGGAGCTGGATTATTACTACTTGAAGAATATGAACATGCTAAAAAAAGAGGAGCAAAAATATATGCGGAAGTAGTGGGATATTCAGCAACATCAGATGCATACCATATAACATCTCCATCACCAGAAGGAGAAGGTGGAGCAAGAGCAATGGTAAATGCCATGAATGAAGCAGGAATTAAACCAGAAGATGTAGACTATATAAACACACATGGAACATCAACACATCTAAATGATAAATTTGAAACAATAGCAATAAAAAGAGCTTTTGGAGAAGCTGCAAAAAAATTAATGATAAGTTCTACAAAAGGAAATACAGGACATTTACTTGGGGCAGCAGGAGGAGTAGAAGCAATATTTGCAGTAAAAGCGCTGCAAGAAGGATTTGTACCGCCAACAATAAATTATAAAGTACCAGATGAAGAATGTGATTTAGATGTAGTACCAAATGTAGGAAGAAATAAAGACATAAAATATGCAATGTCAGATTCATTAGGATTCGGTGGACACAATAGTGTAGTCTTATTTAAAAAATTTGAAGATTGAAAGTATGAACAGAAAATCTTTGTATAAAAAGAAAGGAAGTAAAACATATGGAATATTCAGAGATTAAAAAAATTATGAATGATATGGAAAAATCAAGTTTGGCAGAATTGTCATTAGAATTTCCAGATGGAACAAAAATAAGTTTAAAAAATGTGACAGAAGAAAAAACAAAAATAATTTCAAATCCACCTGCTGTAAATGTAGCTTGTACAAGTGAGTTAAATACAGAAATAACAACAAATAAAATAAAAGAAATAGGCGAAAGTCTAAAAATTGTAACATCACCAATGGTTGGAACATTTTATGCAAAACCATCTCCAGATGCAAAGAACTTTGTTGAAATTGGTACAAAAGTAAAAAAGGGTGAAACACTTTGTATAATAGAAGCTATGAAATTAATGAATGAAATAGAATCAGAATATGATGGAGAAATCGCTGAAATATTAGTAAAAGATGGAGAAATGGTAGACTATGGTAAACCATTATTTAAAATTAAATAATAAAGTTCGAAAATGAAACAAATAGTGTTAGTAGTTTTCATTTGGAAACACAAGAGGTATAAGTATTTATAAATGAAAAAGGACATAATACAAAATTTATTTTTAAATGAAGGAGTAGAATTATGTTAGATGTAAAACAAATTATGGAAATAATTCCACAAAGAGCACCATTTTTAATGATTGATAGAGTAGAAGAATATACACCAGGAGAGAGTGCTATAGCATATAAAAATGTGTGCATAAATGAATGGTATTTTGAAGGACATTTTCCAGGAAATCCAATAATGCCAGGAGTGCTAATTACAGAAGCTCTAGCCCAAACAGGAGCAATTGCTATTCTTTCTGAGAAAGAGAATAAAGGCAAAAACGCACTATTTGGTGGAATAGATAAACTTCGTTTCAAAAGGCAAGTAGTACCAGGGGATATACTAAAATTAGAAGTAAAAATAATAAAGAAAAAAGGACCAATTGGTGTAGGTGAAGCCATAGCAACTGTTAATGGCGAAGTTGCAGTAAAAGGGGAGCTTACCTTTGCACTAGTTTGATTTTGCTAAATTATTAGATAAAATAAAGATACAATAAGAAGTTTATTTTTTGAACGGAAAGGGAATTTATGAAACGAATACTAGTTGCAAATCGTGGAGAAATTGCAGTAAGAATAATAAGAGCATGCAAAGAAATGAATATAAAAACAGTAGCTGTATACTCAGAAGCAGATAAAAATGCTATGCATACAAGACTTGCAGATGAGGCAATTTGTATAGGACCTCGGTGCAGCAGGAAAAAGTTATTTAAACTTTAAAAATATAATCGAAGCTGCAAATATAACAAGGGCAGACAGCATACATCCAGGATTTGGTTTTTTATCAGAAAATAGTAGGTTTGCGAAAATTTGTGAAGAATCAGGCATAAAATTTATAGGACCAAGTTATAAAATAATAGAAAAAATGGGAAATAAGGCAAATAGTAAAGAAATGATGAAAAAAGCTGGAGTGCCAGTTATACCAGGATCAGATGGGGCTATAAAAAATATAGAAGAAGCTAAAAAAATAGCAAAAGAAATAGGATATCCAATACTTTTAAAAGCATCAGCAGGAGGTGGAGGAAAGGGTATAAGAATTGTAGAATACCCAGAAGACTTAGAAGAAAATTATAACCTAGTTAAAAGAGAAGCAAAAATATCATTTTCTGATGATGAGATATATATGGAAAAGTATATAAAAAATCCAAGACATGTCGAAGTACAAATTCTAGCAGATGAATATGGAAATGCAATATACTTAGGAGAAAGAGATTGTACAGTTCAAAGAAAAAATCAAAAAATAATAGAAGAAACACCATCACCAGTAATTGATAATAAATTAAGAACAAAGATGTGTGAAACAGCTGTAAAAGCTGCAAAAGTCGCAGAATACACAAACGCAGGAACAATAGAATTTTTATTAGATGATGACAAAAATTTCTACTTTATGGAAATGAATACAAGGATACAAGTAGAACATCCAATTACGGAAGAAAACACAGGAATAGACTTAATAAAAGCACAAATAAGAATTGCTTGCCGGAGAAAAATTAGAATATAAACAAAATAAAATAAATATAAGTGGACACTCAATAGAATGCAGAATAAATGCAGAGAAACCAGAAAAAAACTTTAGACCAAGTCCTCGGTAAAATAACAGGATTAAACTTACCAGGAGGAAATGGTATAAGAATAGACACAGCAATTTATGAAGGATATGAAATACCACCAATATATGACTCAATGATTGCAAAGATTATAGCACATGGTGCTAGTCGTGGAGAGGCAATTGCAAAAATGAAAAGAGCACTAGAAGAACTTGTAATAGAAGGAATAGACACAAATGCAGATTTCTTACTTAAAATCATAACAAACCATAATTTTATCAGAGGGAACTATGATACATCATTTGTAGAAAATGAAATTTTATCTAATAGAAAAGCACTCTGAACTTCCTATTAGATAAAATTGCTATGAACGCTGGCCCTTTAAGTTTTCTCACCCTTAGGCTCAAAACTTAAACCACGCAGAACAAAGAGTACAAAGGTGTTTTGTTCAGAAAGGAATAAATTTATGATAGTAGACAAAATAAAAAAACGTGAGTTAAAAGATCTAAGACCTATAAATCCAGTAGATATACCAGTTGGTAAATGGGTAAAATGTGATAAATGCAAAGAAATAATATATAAAGAAACCTTGAAAGAAAATTATAGTGTGTGCCCAAATTGTGGATATCATTTCAGGCTATCTAGTAGAAGAAGGATAAATCAAATCATAGATGAAGGAACATTTGAGGAATTTGATTTAAGGATAGAAACAGTAAATCCACTTAAAATGGAAGAATATGAAAAAAAGCTTAAATCATTGAGTGAAAAGACAGGCTTAGATGAAGCTGTAAAATGTGGAATAGGAAAAATAAATGGAGAAAAAGTTGTAATTTGTGTAATGGATGGAAACTTCATGATGGGCAGCATGGGAACAGTTGTAGGAGAAAAAATAACATACTCTATAGAAAAAGCAATAGAAAAAAGTCTACCAATTATCATATTTAGTGTATCAGGTGGAGCAAGAATGCAAGAAGGAATAATGTCGCTAATGCAGATGGCAAAAACATCAGCAGCCATTTCAAAATTAGACGATGCAGGATTATTATACATATCAGTGCTTACAGACCCAACATATGGTGGAGTAACAGCATCATTTGCAAGTCTTGGAGATATTATTCTAGCAGAGCCAGAGGCAAGAATTGGATTTGCAGGACCAAGAGTAATAAAAGAAACCATAAGAGGGGAACTCCCAGAGGGCTTTCAAACAGCAGAGTTTCTATTAGAACATGGATTTGTAGATAAAGTAGTAGAAAGAAAAGACATGAAAGAAATGCTTTATAAATTACTAGTTATGCATAAATAAGTAAGATTGCCAAAAGGGACGTAGCATTTTGGCAATAAAAGAGGTGATAAATAAATGGAAAAGCGAAATGCATGGGATATAGTAAAAATGGTAAGGTCACAAAATAGACCAACAGCTTTAGACTATATAGATAATATATTTGAAGAATTCATAGAACTACATGGGGATAGAAACTCAAAAGATGATAAAGCAATAGTATGTGGTTTAGCAAAACTAGAAGGAGAAGTTTTTACAATAGTTGCAGAACAAAAAGGGAGAAACACAAAAGAAAACATAGAGAGAAATTTTGGAATGCCAAATCCAGAAAGCTATAGAAAAGCTTTAAGATTCATGAAACAAGCAGAAAAGTTTAGAAGACCTATAATAACATTTGTTGATACAAAAGGAGCATATCCAGGAATAGAAGCAGAGGAAAGAGGGCAAGGAGAGGCAATTGCAAGAAATATAATGGAAATGTCTAGACTAAAAGTTCCGATAATTGTTGTCGTTATAGGAGAAGGTTCAAGTGGAGGAGCATTAGCTTGCCGGCGTAGGAGATAGCATTTTAATGTTAGAAAATGCCATTTATTCTATACTTTCACCAGAAGGATATGCAAGTATACTTTGGAAAGATGCATCTAAAGCAAAAGAAGCTGCAAATATTATGAAAATGACAGCAAAAGACCTTTATAAATTTGGTGTAATAGATAAAATTGTAAAAGAACCAGAAGGTGGAGCAGAAAAAGATATAAATCTTGTTTCAGAGAATATAAAAAAAGAAATACTAAAAGAATGTAAAAAACTAAAGAAACTAGAAGAAACAAAATTAACAAACTTAAGATATGAAAAATTTAGAAAAATGGGAGAATATTTAGGAGGTTAGAAATGTTATTAAAAAATAAAAGAATATTAATAATGGGAATTAGAAATAAATGGAGTATAGCATGGGGAGTCGCATTAAAAGCTGCTGAAAATGGAGCAGAATTAATATTTACATACCAAGGAGAAGAAAATAAGGAAAAAATAGAAAGCTTACTTTCAGAATTGTCATACAAAAAAGCATATACATGTGATGCATCAAACGACGAAGATTTAAAAAGAGTATTAACAGAAATAAAATCAGAATATGGAAAGCTAGATGGAATTGTACATTGCATAGCACATGCAAATACAGAAGATTTAAGAAATGACTTTATATATACATCAAAAGAAGGATTTGCACATGCAAATGATGTAAGTGCTTACTCTTTTGTTGCGGTATCAAGAATTGCCAAAGAAATAGACATATTAAATGAAGATGCAAGTTTAGTATCACTTACATATCATGGTTCAACAAAAGTCTTACCAGGATATAATGTGATGGGAGTTGCAAAAGCAGCGCTTGAATGTAGTGTAAGATATTTAGCAGATAACTTAGGACCAGATGGAATTAGAGTAAATGCAATATCAGCAGGACCAATCAAAACATTATCAGCAAAGGGAATAAAAGATTTTGGGACAATATTAGATGTTGTAGAAGAAAAAGCACCACTTAGGAGAAATGTAACACAAGAAGAAGTTGGAGATACAGTTATATTTATGCTAAGTAATATGTCAAGAGCAGTAACAGGACAAATACTTTATGCAGATAGCGGATATAACATAATGGGACTGTAAAGAAATACCTAAATAAGCCCGCACAAAAATGACACTTGGCTCTTAGGAGTCAAGTGTCGTTTTATAAAATAATATTTATGCTTTTGCAGCATTTAATTTCTTTGCTAAATTAGATTTTTTTCTAGCAGCTGTATTTTTAACTATAACACCTTTTGATGAGGCTTGATCAATTTTCTTTGTAGCTTCTACAAAAAGAGTTTCAGCTTCATTAATATTTCCAGATTCAATAGCTGTTTCAAATTTCTTAACAGCTGTTTTATAAGCTGATTTAACCATATTATTTTGCATAGTCTTTTTTTCTATTATTTTTGTTCTTTTAATAGCTGATTTAATATTTGGCATAACTTATGTAGCACCTCCTCTTACCGTATTTCTAAACTTATCGCTTAATATCATAACATAAAAGTCTACAAAAAGCAATACATAAATCAAAAAAAATAAAAATAAAAAACTCTAGCCAAAAAACAAAAAAAGATATATAATACAAATATCTTTGAAAGGAATAGCTAGAAAAAATGCCAAAAAAATTATTAATAACAGAAAAGCCATCAGTTGCAAGAGAATTTGCAAAAGTATTAAAAATAAATGGAACAAACAAAAATGGATATTTAGAATCAGAAGAATGGATAATAACTTGGTGTGTAGGGCATCTAGTTACAATGTCGTATCCTGAAAAGTATGATGAAAAGCTAAAATTTTGGAGACTAGATACACTTCCATTTCTTCCAAAAGAATATAAATACGAAATAATACCAAGTGTAGAAAAACAATTCAATATAATAAAAGGACTTTTATTAAGAG
Organism: uncultured Clostridium sp.; assembly: GCA_947641575.1. Lineage (GTDB taxonomy): Bacteria > Bacillota > Clostridia > TANB77 > CAG-508 > JAAWPK01. Next base: position 8,755 of record CANRQN010000018.1, on the reverse strand, counting down.
AAGATATAGACACAATCTATGTTTCTACTGACTCTGGGCGCGAAGGAGAATACATATATAGATTAGTAGAGCAAGAAGCAGGAGTAAGAGGAAAAACAAGAAAAAGAGTATGGATAGATTCACAAACAGAAGAAGAAATTAAAAGAGGAATTAAAGAAGCAAAGGATCTCGGAGAATATGATAGTTTATCAGACTCAGCGTATTTAAGAGCAAAAGAAGACTATTTAATTCGGAATAAACTTTTCAAGACTATTATCTATAATATATGGCAGAAGAGTTGCAAAACAAATAAATGAAGAAAAAATTTCAATATCTGTTGGAAGAGTAATGACATGCGTACTTGGAATGATAGTTTCAAGAGAAAGAGAAATTAGAAACTTTGTAAAGACATCTTACTACAAGGTTATCGGAGAATTTGGAGAAGATAAGACATTTAAAGCTGAATGGAAATCTGGAGAAAAATCAAGTATGTATAATTCGCCAAAATTATATAACGAAAATGGTTTTAAAAAAGAAGATGATGCAAAATCCTTCATTACAAGTCTAATAGGAAGGCAAGCAAAGATTTTAGAAGTAAAAAAAAGTAAATCAAAAGAAAATGCACCACTTCTATTTAATCTAGCAGAAATTCAAAACGAATGTACAAAAAGATTTAAAATAAAACCAGACGAAACATTAGCAGTTATACAAGAACTATATGAAAAGAAACTTGTAACATATCCGAGAACAGATGCAAGAGTACTTTCGACGGCAGTTGCCAAAGTAATAAGTAAAAACTTAAATGGAATAGCAAAAAACTTCAAAGATGAAGAAATAAGTACATATATAAAAAAGATGATAGATGAAAAATACTCAACTAATCTAGTAAAAACAAAATATGTAAATGATAGCAAAATAACAGATCACTATGCAATAATACCAACAGGAGAAGGCTTTGAAAATTATGATAAACTAACTGATTTAAACAAAAATGTATATAAACTAATAGTAAAAAGATTTCTTGCAATATTTTATCCACCAGCAGAATTTAACAAAATATCAGTAACAGTACGGAATAGAAAATGAAGAATTTAATGTAAGTGGAAAAATTTGTACAAAAAAAGGATATTTAGAAATTGCAAAGCCAAAGCAAGAAGTAAAAAAAGATGAAGAGGAACAAAATACAGATAATTTAGAAATACTGGGAATGTTAAAAAAAGGGCAAGAAATAGCAGTAAAAAACTTTGAAACTAAATCAGCTGAGACTTCTCCACCTACAAGATATAATTCAGGAAGTATAATACTTGCAATGGAAAATGCAGGGAAACTTATAGAAGACGAGGAATTAAGAGAACAAATAAAAGGAGCAGGAATAGGAACAAGTGCAACAAGAGCAGAAATAATGAAAAAGCTAGAAAAAATAAATTACATAGGGATAAATACAAAAACACAAATAATAACCCCAACAGAAAAAGGAGAACTTATCTATGATGTAGTAAAAAGCTCAATGCCAGACATGTTAAATCCAAAGCTTACAGCAAGCTGGGAAAAAGGTTTAGAAATGGTTGCAAAAAAAGAAATTGAGGCACAAGAATTTATGGATAAGTTAGAAGGATATGTAAAATCAAAGATAAATAAATTAGTAATAAAATAAGTAACATCTGTGAAAGAGAAAAATAAGATAAAGACGCTTACATTTTAAATTATTTTGTATATACACAAAGTAAAGATAAAATGTAGGTGCCTTTTGTTTATGCTTTTTTGAGACCTTAAATTAGAAGTGTAAAATATTAATAGTAGAGAGAAACATTATAGTCTATAATACATAAAATAAAGATAGGAGGAGTATTTATGGCATATTCTGAGAGAGAACTAATTGCAAGAATTGTTCAATGTGAGGCAGGAGGAGAGGGAGAAAATGGAATGAAAGCAGTTGCTTCTGTAATAATGAATAGGGTAAATGTTTCAAATGGAGAATACTCAAGAATTTCTCAAGGTGGAAGTATTCGAAATATTATATTTCAACCAGGACAATTTGACTGTGTGAGAGAGGAGCTTTTAAACCAATATAATCCACAAAACATTTATAATATGACACCAACAGATATCCATTATAATATAGCAGATTGGGCAATGTCTGGAAATAGACTAAATGAAATTGGAGAATGCTTATGGTACCTAAACCCATTCAGACCTAGTTGTAGTAGCACATTTCCATCTAATGGTTCAGGGACTTTTCATACTAGACTAGGTGAGCATTGTTTTTATAGACCAACTGATTCTTATGCAAATACTTAAATTTTAAAATTAAATTAAAGGAGAATTCTTATATGGAAGATAATAAAATGTCAAACAAAAGACAAATGGAAAATCATGTAACAACTAATTCAAATTCACCAGAAATTTTAACTAATAATATATACACACCAGCTTTTTTAAGGCAACAAATTGGGAAATTAGTAAGAGTAGAATTTTTAATAGGAACTAATAATTTAGTAGATAGAATTGGAATTTTGCAAGATGTAGGTGCAAGTTATATTCTATTAAGATCTTTAGAAAGTAATACTACTATTTATGCAGATATCTATTCTATTAAATTTGTTACAATTTCTAATTCAGCTCTTACAAATAACGGGCAATATAATTTATACAACAATTCTATGTTTTAGTAAAACACTTTTCTAAATAGTTACAACCAAACTGACAAATTTAACAAAACCTCTTGACAGTTTACAATAATACGTATAAAATATTATAGTAAGTTAAAATATATTCTAAAATAATTAGTTATATATAATACGAACATTGAAAATTAAATAGGAAAGAGGTAGATTTTATGGATAACATGATGATAATAATCGCCGCTGTCCTAATCTCAGGAATAGTATTTATTCCAATTGGTATAATAATTAGAAAAAAAATTGCAGAGTCAAAAATTGGAGGAGCAGAAGCAGAAGCTAAAAGATTATTAGAACTTGCAAAAAAAGACGCTGAGAATATAAAAAAAGAAGAAGTATTCAAAGCGAAAGAAGAAATTATGCAAGAAAGAAATGAATTTGAAAGAGAGATTAGAGAAAGAAGAGGCGAAGTACAAGCACAAGAAAGAAGATTAATACAAAAAGAAGAAAACTTAGAAAAAAGGGCTACAAACTTTGAACACAAAGAAAAAGACATAGAAAGAAAAATGCAAGAGATAGAGGGAAAAAAGCAACAACTTCAAGAAACAGTAGAAAAAGAAATGCAAGAACTTCAAAGAATATCAGGACTAAGTAAAGAAGATGCAAAAACAATGCTCTTAAATGAAATTGAAAGTCAAATAACGACAGAGAAGGCAAATCTCATTAAAGAATTAGAAACTAAGGCAAAAGAAGAGGCAACAAAAAATGCTAGAGAAATACTAACATATACAATACAAAAATGTGCTGCCGACCATACATCTGAAACTACAGTATCAATAGTTGCACTTCCAAGCGATGAGATGAAAGGTAGAATTATCGGAAGAGAAGGAAGAAACATAAAAGCACTAGAGACCCTTACAGGAATTGACCTTATCATAGATGACACACCAGAAGCAGTAGTTTTATCAGGATTTGACCCATTAAGAAGAGAAGTTGCTAAAATAGCATTAGAAAAATTAATAGAAGACCGGTAGAATTCACCCAGCGAAAATAGAAGAGATGGTAGAAAAGGCAAAAGAAGAAGTGGCTGAAACTATCAAATCGGAGGGAGAAAGAGCAACACTTGAAACAGGAGTAATTGGACTAAATCCAGAGTTAATAAAATTAATAGGAAAACTAAAATATAGAACAAGTTATGGACAAAATGTATTAAACCATTCAATCGAAGTGTCAAACTTAGCAAGAATTATGGCAGAAGAACTTGGACTAGACAGTAAAAGAGCTGCAAGAGCAGGACTTTTACATGATATAGGAAAAGCACTAGACCATGATATGGAAGGAACACATGTCGAAATAGGTGTAGAGGTACTTAAAAAATTCAAGGAAAATCCTCTAGTTATAAATGCTGTAGGAGCTCACCATGAAGATGTAGAACCACAAACACTAGAGGCTGTTTTAATACAAGCAGCAGATAGTATATCTGCATCACGTCCAGGAGCAAGAAGAGAAACACTAGAAGCATACATAAAGAGATTAGAAAAACTGGAAGAAATTGCAGATTCGTTTGATGGAGTTGATAAATCATATGCAATACAAGCAGGTCGTGAAGTAAGAATAATAGTAAAACCTGAAAAGGTATCTGAAGGAGAAATGACAATTATGGCAAGAGATATTGCAAAAAGAGTAGAAGACGAAATGGAATATCCAGGACAAATAAAAGTAAATGTAATTAGAGAATCAAGAGCAATTGAATACGCAAAATAAAAAACAAGACGGTTTTAAATTTCTAAAAAAGGAATTTAAAACCGTCTATTTTTATCTAATAGAATTGCACACAAATTTTACTTTGTAAAATTTGGCGCACGAACAACGGGCGTGGCATGAAATTAATCTAAAATGTTAGAATATTTTAAGTCATGCCACTGTTGTTATCTAATAGGAAAGTTCTCCGAACTTCCTATTAGATAAAAGAATTGCACACAAATTTTACTTTGTAAAATTTGGCGCACGAACAACGGGCGTGGCATGAAATTAATCTAAAATGTTAGAATATTTTAAGTCATGCCACTGTTGTTCTAAAATTTGTAACGAATATAAAAAAATTAAGGTCTTAATAGTAAAGAGAGGTGAAAATCAAAGATGGACGAAATCTATAAAAGGTATTCAAAGATTGTATATAACTATTTATATAGTTTATGCGAAAACAGAGAAATCGCAGAAGAGTTAACGCAAGAAACATTTTACAAAGCAATAAAAGGAATAAACAAATTTAGAAATGAATGCAAAATAAACACCTGGCTATGTCAAATTGCAAAAAATGAGTGGAAAGACTATCTATCAAAAGAGAAAAAAATGAAACAAATATCAATAGATGATGATAATTATTTAGAAGGAATCCTAATAGATAAATCTTTAGAAAACGATGAAGCAGAAAGAGAAGAAATAATAAACTTATATAAAGAAATACATAAATTAGACGAAAAAACAAAAGAAGTATTTTTACTTAGGATAAAGGGAGAATTAAGCTTTAAAGAAATTGGAGAAATTTTAGGAAAAAGTGAAGAATGGGCTAGAATTACTTTTTATAGAGGTAAAGTTAAACTGGCAGAAGAAATAAAGTTAGATCATAGGAAAGGAAAGTGATTAAAATGATTAAAAATGAATGTAAAATTGTAAAAGATTTGCTACCAAACTATGTAGAAGACCTTATAAGCAAAGAGACAAAAGAATTTGTAGAAAATCATATTGAAAATTGTAAAAATTGCAAAGATACTTTAGCTTTACTAAAAGGAGATAAAAAAGAAGAAGAACAAAAAGAAGAAAAAAGTGAGGAAGAGGAAATAAAGCATCTAAAAAAATATAATAGAAAGATGACAATACTAAAAAGCATTGCATCAGTGCTTGCAATATTTATAGTAATAATGTGGGCTATAATTATAGTAAACAATGTAAAAGGTAAAATAGAAGAAGAAAAAAATTATTATAAATGCGAATATATAAGTGAAATTATGGAAAATGCATATGAAAAAATAGAAGAAAAAACAAAGCGGAAATAATTATTCAGTAATAAGAGATGAAATCTTTAATTATATCAAAGAAGAAAGAATAGAAAATGGAAAACAAATATTTTTATATAAAGATGGAAAATTTAAAGAAACTTATGAATATAGTAATGAAAATGTATATACAAATTATGGAGAAGCAAAAGGAGAGCATTTGATTTATATACAACTTGATAAAGAAATGAAATACACAGGAAGTGCAGCAATAGCTCCATATAGAATTAATCTATTAGAATCATATCTTAAACAAGAGGTTCTAGGATATACAAACTCTGAAATTAGAAATGAAGAACATGAAATGCAAGAATATTATGTTATAAGAAATAATTACGAAGATGGAAACTATACAGATATATGGATCAACAAAGAAAGTATGGAATTATTTAAAATTGAATATATAAATATGTTATGTGGTGAAGTATATTCTTGTCAAGAACATAAATATACAATTATAAAAGGAAATGTTACAGATGAAGATATAGAATATGAAATGACACAAGAAGAATATAAACAATTTGAAAACATAAAAAAATTTATGTAATAACAAAAAACACATATTGCCTTAAACTAAAATTTGTAGTATGATATAAGCCAAGGAGGGAAACGTATGAATATTTTAGCAATAGGTGATTTAGTAGGAGAGGCAGGATTAAAAAAATTATCAGAAGAAATAGAAAAAATAAAAAAAGAAAATAATATAGATTTTGTAATAGTAAATGGAGAAAATGTATCAGATGGAATGGGAATTACAAAAAAACACTTTGATGAGATTGTAAAGATTGGTGCAGATGTGATTACAATGGGAAACCATACATGGGGTAAAAAAGATATATTTTCATTTATAGATAATCCAAAAATAATAAGACCTGCAAACTATCCAAGTGGAGTATGTGGAAAAGGGTATAATATATATGAATGTAAAGATAAAAAAATAGCAGTAATAAATTTAATTGGAAGAACAGACATGAATGTACTTTCAGAAAATCCATTTCTAATTTCAAAAAAAGTAATAAAAGCAATAAAAGAAAAAGGAGCAGATATAATAGTAGTAGATTTCCATGCAGAAGCGACAGCAGAAAAGATTGCAATGGGGTATTATTTAGATGGAGAAGTTACAGTTCTTTATGGAACACATACACATGTACAAACAGCAGATGAAAAAATACTTTCAAAAGGAACAGGATACATTACAGATATAGGAATGACCGGGCCAAAAGAGTCAGTAATTGGAATGAATATAGAGGCTTCACTTAAAAGATTTGTAACAACACTTCCAGAAAAATATAGAGTAGCTACTGGAGATAGTATGTTAAATGGATGTATATTTGAAATAAATGATGAAACTTGTAAAATAACAAACATAAAAAGAATTAATATGTAAAAATACGTCGAAAAAGTAAAAAACGTGCGACTGAAATTTCCAGAAATTTCCAAAAAGTACTAGACATTGTTTGTAAAATATAATATAAATATAGTTGTTCAAACGAAACAAAAAAATAAATTATAGGAGGCACAAACAATGGAAGTTTTAAAAATTTCATCAAAATCAAATCCAAATTCAGTTGCAGGAGCAATAGCTGGTTTGGTAAAAGAGAGTAGCAAAGCAGAAATGCAAGCAATTGGAGCAGGGGCATTAAATCAAGCAATTAAGGCAGTGGCAATAGCAAGAGGATTCGTAGCGCCATCAGGAGTAGATCTAGTATGCGTACCCGCATTTGCGGAGGTAGAGGTCGAAGGAGAAGATAGAACGGGAATAAAGATTCTTGTAGAATCAAGATGTTAAATAGAACAACAGTGGCATGACTTAAAATACTCTAACATTTTAGATTAGTTTCATGCCACGCCCGTTGTTCGTGCGCCAAATTTTACATAGTAAAATTTGTGTGCAATGTATTTTTATATAATAGGAAGTTCGGAGAACTTTCTTATTATATAAAAAAGTGAAATTTAGGGAAATTCCTTAAATTTCACTTTTTTCAATATTACCTTGATTTATTTTATAAAATATGATATAAAATTATAAAAATGTGTATAATAAATAAAAATGAGGAGGTATTTATGGAACTAAAAGGATCAAAAACAGAAAAAAATTTATGGGAAGCATTTGCAGGAGAATCACAAGCAAGAAATAAATATACATTTTATGCATCACAAGCAAGAAAGGATGGATATGAGCAAATAGCTGCAATATTTGAAGAAACAGCAGCAAATGAAAAAGAACATGCAAAACTATGGTTAAAACTACTATGTGGAGGCAAGATTCCACCAACAGAAGAAAATTTAAAAGCAGCAGCAGGAGGAGAAAATTACGAATGGACAGACATGTATGCTAGAATGGCCAAAGAAGCAAAAGAAGAAGGTTTTGACCAAATAGCGTTCTTATTTGAAGAAGTAGGAAAAATAGAGAAAGAACATGAAGAAAGATATCTAAAATTATTAGAAAATGTAAAAGAAGGACTAGTATTCACAAGAGACGGAGATAAAATATGGAAATGCAGAAACTGTGGACATATAGTAATTGGAAAATCAGCACCAGAAGTGTGCCCAGTTTGTAGCCATCCAAAATCATTCTTTGAACTAAAGGCAGAAAATTATTAAAACAAGAGGGAGGAATTTTAAATGAATAAATATAAATGTACAGTATGTGGATATATATATGATGATGAAAAAGAAGAAGTAAAATTTGAAGATTTACCAGATACATGGGTATGCCCACTATGTGGAGTACCAAAATCACTATTTGAAAAAGTAGATTAAATTTATTGGTTAAATTTAATAAAATTTAAAAGAGCGGGGCTATTCCTGCTCTTAAAACATTTCTAAAATATTTTAAAAATACATTGACATATACTTTACTCCATGATAAAATAATTACATTCTAATTAACTAGGAGGTGAGAAAATATGAAAGATGAACAATTTAATACAATTATGAAAGAGCTAGGAGGGATAAACAAAAGATTAGACAAACAGCAAGAAGAATTAGGAGTAATAAACAAGAGATTAGACAAACAGCAAGAAGAACTAGGATTAATAAACAAAAGATTAGACAAACAGCAAGAAGAATTAGGAGTAATAAACAAGAGATTAGACAAAC
>CANRQN010000017.1 GCA_947641575.1 uncultured Clostridium sp. | reverse complement strand
ATGGATTTAAGAATAAAAAAATGTATAATGAACTACATGTTCATTATACGAGTAATTTGTCGAGGAGATTAAAAATATGAAAGAGTTAGTAGATTTTGTAGTTTTAATAATAATATATTTTTGGAAATTTTATAAGAAATGGAAAGAAAAAGGTAGAGATGTATTATTTATAAATACTATAATGTACATATATTTATCCTTTGTACTATATTTTACTCTAATGCCTATCTTAACATCTATACCATTCATATTTAATCATCCTTATGATCCAATGAATTTAGTACCATTTGTTGATATTTTAAATGGTAGAGGAGATTTTATTAGACAAGTAGGATTAAATGTTATAATGACAGTTCCTTTTGGATTTTTATTACCTTTAACAAAAAAAGAAAATATAAAACTTTTAAAAGTCATTTTTTATACTTTTTTATTAAGTTTAGGTATAGAAATATTACAACCGCTAATAGATGGTTTTAGATCATCAGATATAACAGACTTAATAACTAATGTATTAGGTGGAATTATTGGATATACAATATATTTAATATTAAAGCCACTAACAGCTAAAATACTAGATTATATAAAAAATAGATAGCAATAATTAATAAAAAATATAATCAGTTGTCAAAATAAGGAAAGAATTTATTCATAAAAATTGCACCCAAAATGTTATGATTTTTGTCTAACATTTTGGGTGCAAATCAATTTTTAACTCACATTACTTATAACTAAACTTTAGTTGCTAGCAAGAGAAATCTTTATATCTTCAAAAAATTCAACAATTTTGAACTTCAGATTAGCCACCATATTATCCTCAGAAATAAGTTCAAACTCTTCATCATTAAGATTACTCTCCAAAACCTCTTTAGACTCATCATCAAGAGAACCAGAACTTACATCTACAAAACATAAAGTTGGAAACATTACACACCACCAATTGTGTCCACCAGCTTCTCCTATTTCAATCCTAAGAGCGTCATACATACCAGCAGGAAGAGATATATCTCCATAAACCTTAGTAGGAAAATCAAATTCTCCAATCTCTAATTTAACATCATAATCGAAACCATTATCTAAAATAGTCTTATGCGCAATATCGTAAAAATCATTTAAGTGTTCATTCATAAGAGAAATGACTTCTTCCTTAGAAGAAACATTACCTGAGATTTCTTTCATATAAGAAAGAACACTATCACGAACTAAAAGCTTCAAATTTTGATCTTCTTCCGAATCGCTATTAGCAAGAATATGAAGCCTAAATACACTATCAGATAAATCTGAGGAAATAGAACTTGCATAAGAAATAGCACATATAAAAGTATAACATACAAATAATAGTAAAACGCATAAAAAACGTTTAAAAATCTTCATAATTAGCTACATTTCCTTTCTAAAACAAAAATTACTTGTTAAATAAAGTATTAACAAAAAAAGAAATAATATACATTTACAGCATAAATTTAGTAAAAAGGAAAAAATACAAAGAATAAAATTAATAAATTGTGAATGTCGAAATAAGTATAACGATTTACGGAAAAAAGACTTGACTACAATAAAAATAAATGGTAAAATTTGGAAAGTGAACAAAAGTTAAAAGGATGGTAAACGAATGGAAAAGAAGATTTTAAAAATCTGTAGTTTTTATGTAAGTGATTGGCATTTAACGGCAATGCTACTTCCATATGTTGAAGAAGCAGAAGAAATAAATGAAAATTTAAATACAATATTAGAAAAAAACATATCATATAATATGAAAGAAATATTAACAAGAGTAAAAATGAGTGATAGAAAAAAAGAAAATATCATTAAAATAGGATGGGAAAATAAAGAATTAATAAAATATGGAGAAATAAGAAAATACATGGAAAAGATTACAAAAGATAAAGAAAAAATAACAATAATAGTTGAAGGAAAAAAAGATAGAATTGAATACATAAATAAAAATATAGATAAATGGATAAAAAGAGCAGAAAAGAAATTAAAGAAAAAGCAAATAAAAGTCATTAATTGCTATGAAGTAGGAGAATTCAATGAGGATCTAAATGAAATACTAGATAGACATGATAAAATACTAAACACATCAGGAATACATGAAATAGAAGAAATGTATGAAGGATATATACGAAAAAGAGCTTAAAATAAAAAAAGAATCAGTATCTTGTGCATTACTACTTGATAAATTCTTATTTGACGTATTTATAATAAAAAAACAGCTATTTAAAAAGGGTAAATAGCTGTTTTTTGTCATTTTTTTAATAAATTAGTAGAAAAAGTTTGCAAAATGTAAATAAATAATGTATAATAAACTTAGATAATTGTGCAAATAGAGGAGTGAGTAATATGAAAATGAAAAAATATATAATAATTATCATATCAATACTTTGCTTAAGTTTAATATTTGCAGCTTGCACTTATAAGACAAATGCAGTTGGATTAAATGATATAGCTAAAAATCCAGAAGTATTTGCGAAAACAGAAGAAAACAATTCACAAGCAATAAGAATTGGTAATGTAATTGTATGGTTAGTAAGAACAGTAGGAGAATCAATAGCAATAATAATGCTAATTGTAATAGGAATAAAATATGTACTAGGAAGTGTAGAAGAAAAAGCAGAATATAAACAATCAATGTGGCCATATATAATAGGAGCAGTGCTCATATTTGCAGGAGCAGCACTAACAGATATAATATATAAAGCATTTAATTAATATAAGCAAAATCAAATTTAGCAAAAACTATTGAAAAATTACAAAAAATATGTTTAAATAGGAGGTAAGGTTATGAAAAAAACAATAATAAAAATAATTTTTATGCTACTAATCCTTATAATACTATTTAGTATAAATACCAAAGTATTTGCTTGGGATCCAATCATAGAATCAGGAAAAGATTTTATGCAAGCAGGAGAAGGATACCAAAATCAGACAATAAATACTACTAGTTTAAAAGATTTATCAAGTTATTTGTATAATATATTGCTTGCAGCAGGAATTGTAATAGCAGTAGTGGTCGCAACAGTACTAGGAATACAATTTATGATGGGAGGAGCAGAAGGACAAGCAAAAGTAAAAGAAATGTTAGTACCATTCATAGTTGGATGTGTAATAGTATTTGGAGGATTTGGATTTTGGAAGATTGCAATAACAGTTGGTCAGAAACTAGAAAATTCGAGCACTACCTATCAGCCAGATTTTTCACAGAGTAGATGTAGTAGATGCGGAACATCAGTAGAGCCAACATATGATAAAGATAAAAAACAATATATATGTCCTTCATGTGGAAATATAAGAAATAACTAATCAAAAGAAGAGGTGAAGTTATGAAAAAAATATTATTAAAAAATACAATAATAATAATAGCTATATTTTTATTATTCATAACTGTCTTTACACCTAAAAGCTTTGCAGAAAAAGGAATGCAAGAGATTGATGGAGGAGGAACTACATCTTCTACTAAATTAACACCTCGGAAGTATAACAGGAAAAATAGAAGATGATACAAAATTTGATACAGACTTTGTTAGGAAGATAATAGAAATGTTAAGACTTTTTGGGATATTTTTAGCAGTAGGCGCAATGATGGTAATAGGAATAAAATATATGTCAGGAAGTATAGAAGAAAAAGCAAATTACAAAAAAACTATGATACCATATTTAATAGGATGTATATTAATTTTTGGAGCAGCAACAATTGCACCACAAATTATAGAAACATTTGAAAATCTTTCAGAACCAGAAGAAGTAGGGAATTTAGTCTTAGGAATAATAAAAAATATAGGAACATTCATAGCAGTAGGAGTATTAATGGTACTCGGAATCAAATATATGCTTGGAAGTATAGAAGAAAGGGCATCATATAAAAAATCAATGCTTCCATATTTTATAGGAGCAATACTTCTATTTGGAGCAGTAAATATAACTGCATATGTAGTAGAAACATTTGCTTTGGATGAAGAACCAGGATATGGAGATATAGAAGGTGGACAAACATCAGCAGATGACTATATGAAGGAGCACACAAAAGAAGAAATATATGCAGAATGGGAAAGAGTATCTAAACAGTATAAAAAATTAGAAAATTCACCAGGTATATCTACAGAACAGCTAGATTCCATAATGGCGTATAAAAATACATTATATCAATACTTAGTTCGTAACAACATGATAGAACAATAAAAACGTTATTAATGTTTTCTCAAGAAATTGAGACAAATTTTAAATATACAAATTAGAAAATAAAAAAGGAGGAAACACTATGAAAAAAGTCATAAAAATATTACCAATATTAATGGTTGTATTAATGATAATGATGACATGTGCACCAGTATTAGCTACAACAGGAAAAGATATCGCTGGAGTAAAAATTGATCCAAAAACAAATTCAGCAAATCAAGTTGCTGGAATAGGTAACAATATCTTAGGAATTATCAGAGTTGTTGGTACAGTTATAGCAGTAGGAGTACTTATGGTTGTAGGTATTAAATATATGATGGGAAGTGCAGAAGAAAAAGCAGAATACAAAAAGACAATGCTTCCATACATAATTGGTGCAGTAATATTATTTGCAGCAGTAAACATTGCAGATTACATAGTAGGAATTGCAAATTCAATTGCTTAATCATAAAAACAATAAAATTATATAAAATGGACTGGGAATTTCGCTCAGTTCATTTTTTTGATATATATATTACGAAAATATGACAAATACATTACAAAATAAAGTTTTTTCGCCAAAAGACTATGAAATTTTACAATATTCTGCTATAATATAATACAAGTGATAATGGATTATTATATGCAAAAATAAATGACATACATAAGAGAAAGGAGCAAAAACATATGGCATATCAAATACCTAGAAATGTTAGAGGAGAAGGAAGAATCCTATTCATATTTTCAACAAAAGCATTAATTACAACAGGAATAGGCGCAGGAGTTGGTGCAATCATTTGGTGGCTGACAGGCATGATGGGAATTGGAACAGTAGGATTAATAATAATGTTAGTCTTAGCAGTACTTGGATTTGGAATAGGAACATTAAAAGTGCCAAACACATCAGCCTTTGAAGTTACAAGGAAGACAGGCGGAGAAAATATAGATGATGTAATACTTAGATGGATAAAATTCAAATTGAATAATAAGAAAAAGATATATGTTTATATGGAAAAAGAAAAGAATTTTGAAAAATAATCACATCTCGTATAGTTATTTCAAATTAAAATTATTTGTACAATATAAAATAAAACAAAAGAAAGGGAAGGTAAAAAAATGACAAATGATCAAGTAACACAAATACTTACATATTTACTGATATTTATGACATTCTTATTAGTTACACTATTCGTAGTTTTTATTTATGTCAAAATAAAAGACAGTAAAAGAAAGAAAGCAGAAAAGGCAGCAGAGGATGGCACAGATGGAGGCTTATCAAACATCGCAACTAGAGGATATAACAAACAATTAATATCAAAATTTATGGAATTTGACAAAGTAGAAGATAACATGATAGTACAAAAGAATGGAAATAGATACTTAATGGTAATAGAATGCCAAGGAGTAAACTATGACTTAATGTCATCAATGGAGCAAACAGCAGTAGAAGAAGGATTTTTACAATTCCTAAATTCTCTTAGATATCCAATACAAATATATGTACAAACAAGAACAGTAAACCTAGAAAATAGCATATCAAACTACAAAAGAAGAGTAGATGAAGTAGAATCAACATTAAGAAGAAGAGAAGCAGAATATGAATCAAACAGACAATCAGGTTTATTTGAAAAAGAAGAATTAAAAGCACAGTTATATGAACTAACTAAAATCAGAAACCTATATGAATATGGAAAAGATATAATATATAATACACAGCAAATGAGTTTAAACAAAAACGTACTAAATAAACAATATTATATAATAACATCATATTATCCATCAGACCTAGGGAACACAAACTTTGATAAAGAAGAACTAAAAAACATAGCATTTTCAGAATTATACACAAGATGTCAATCAATGATAAGTTCCTTATATTCATCAGGCGTTACAGGAAAGATACTAGACTCAAACTCATTAGTGGACCTATTATATATGGCATACAATAGAGACGAAGCAGAAGTATTTGGACTAGATAAAGCATTAGCAGCAGGATATGACGAACTATACTCAACAGCACCAGAAGTAATTGAAAAGAGAATAATAGCCTTAGACAAAGAAATAGAAGAAAAAGCGATTTCAAAAGCAGAAGACACAGTAGCACTTGTTAGAACAGCAAAAGAAAGAAAACTAGAAGAAAGAAAAAGAAGAATGGATGACATAGTAGATGAAATGGCAAAAATGATAATACAAGAAAATGAAGCCTACATTGGAAGAGAAGTTGCACAAGATGCTATAATGGAACTTTCAAGTTCTAGAAAAAAACGAAATGAAAAAGAAGAAAAAGCTGCAAAGAAGGAGGTAAAGACAAATGAAAAAGAGCCAAAAGAAGTTAAAAAAACAAGAGGAAGAAGAGCTAAAACAGCTTAATAACAGCAGTGACGGAGTAGAGATTTTGCAAAAGAAGTCTGTAAAAGACTTAATATCTCCATCAGGAATAGACGCTTCTAACATAGACCATATGGAAATAATATCAAATGCAAAAAGATTTGCAAGAAGTTTCTTTGTATCAACACTACCTAGAATGTGTTCATTCCCAGATATATTTAGAGACATGTATATGTTTGGAGACATAAATACATCAATATACATAAATCCAATAGCAGAAGCAAGATCACAAAATGAACTAAATAGAGTAATAAATGAACTAGAAACAGAAAGAATAGTTGCAGCAGATAGAGGAAATATCAACAGAGAAAGTGTATTAACACAAAAAAGATTAGAAGCAGAACAATTAAGAGATGAAATTGCAGCAGGATATAACAAACTATTTGAAGCAACAGTAGTATCAACCTTATTTGCATATAGCTTAGATGAACTTGACAAATTCACAAAACTACTATCAACAGAAATGTCAAAAACATTAGTAGGAATAAAATCAACATGGGCAATGCAAGAAGAAGGGTTTCAGTCAAATCTACCTTTAATGCAGAATAAAATAAGTAAATCACACACATTTGATAGACGTTCAATGGGAACAGTATTCCCATTTACAACATCAGAAGTAGGACATCCTACAGGAATACCATTAGGATTTAACAAGCAAACTGGAGTACCAATACTATTTGATAACTTCCACTCATCACTTACAAACTATAACATGGTAATATTCGCAAAGTCAGGTGCTCGGAAAATCAGTTACAATGAAAACTCTAATTTCAAGATCATCAGTACTTATGGGAATAGAAAGCTTAGCGCTTGATGCAGAAGGAGAATACTCTATAGTTGCAGAGAGCCTTGGTGGAATAAATGTAGTACTAAGTCCAAACTCAAAAACAGTAATAAATATATTTGATTTAGAGTTAGAAACAATAAAAGACGAAATTACAGGAAAAGATAGAATAGTACTAAATGTAGAAAACAAAGTAGAAGACGTAACACAAGCACTTCTTACAATGGCAAGAGGAAGTACAAGAAGTACAGATGTAACAGAGCTTACAAAACAGATAATTGCAGAAACAGTAGCAGAAGAATATGCAGCAAAAGGAATAACAAATGAGCCATCAAGTCTATATGAGACGAGTATGGACAAAAGGAATATTTTAGCAAAAGATAAAAAAGAAATGCCTACAATAGGAAGTTGGTATAAAAGATTAGAGAAAAAAGCTAAAGAAAATAAAATAGCAGACTATGCATTTCAATACAGCTATCTTTTAAAAGTTATGAAACAATACATAAGAGAATATGACGGACAAATGGCATACTTCGATGGACAATCTACATTTGAATTATTAGATGGAGCGCCATTTATAAATCTAGATATATCACAGCTAGAAGAAAGATTTGCAAGACCACTTGCACAGCAAATACTACTTTCTTGGATATGGGAAAAATATGTTAAGAAAAATAGTGAAGATAGAACAAAGGCAAATCGTAAGAGAGTTATCGTAGACGAGGCATGGATGTTACTTCCATATCCAGAAGCGGTAGACTTCTTAAACACAATGGCAAGACGTGCAAGAAAAAGAAATGTATCACTTGCAATCATATCACAAAGATTCCAAGACTTTTATGAGAAACCAGAAGCACAAGCTGTACTTACATCATCAGATACAAAACTATTCTTAGCACAAGATAAATCAGAAATACAATACTTAAAAGAAGTATTTAAGCTATCAGATGGAGAAGCAAATTTCTTAATAACATGTACGAAAGGTGAAGGGTTATTAAAAGTAGGAGCAGACACAGCAATTTTACAAATAACTCCAACTGCAAAAGAATTTGAGTTTGTTGAAACAAACCTAAATAAACTAGTAAAAAGAAGAAGTAATTGAAATAATTAAAGTAGACTAATTTTATTGCGAAAGCAACAAGGTTCTGGGGACCTCACTCACAATCTTTAATTGTGTAGTGGGTGAGGTTCTTATAATCTAGAAGAGACTAGATTATAGAAAGGATAACAGAAAAATGAAAATCTTTACGAGTAAAAATTTAATTTCAAAACTCATAATATCAATATTAGCATGTCTAATCTTGGTTAACTTTTGCATGGCACCTAGTGTAAGAGCTGGAGGAACAAGCTTTGGTGGAAAAATGATGTCAATAATGAGAGATTTTACAACAGCTATAGCAGATGTTGCAGCATCAGTAATTCAACTTGGAATGACAGGTAATTGGTTATATGCTGTAGATAATAAAGGATCAGGAATACGGTACAGGAGATTATTGGTGTACACAAAGTAACTTTAGATATCCAATATTACAAATAAGCCCAGAAGTAATATTTGCAAATAAAATTCAGCTACTAGATGCAAACTTTATAACAACTCCAGGAGAGAATGATTATTTAGTAGAGGCACAAGATGCAAGTCCACTGTCATCACTTAGAAATATTATTGCTGGTTGGTATGTAACACTTAGAACAATAGCAATAGTAGGGCTTCTTTCAGTACTTATATATGTAGGAATTAGAATAATAATATCAAGTACAGCAGCAGATAAAGCAAAATATAAGCAGAGACTAGTAGACTGGATAGTTGCCTTTTGCTTACTATTCTTTATGCACTATATAATGGCAGCAGTTTGTATGGTTGTAGATAAAGTTGACGATATGTTAGGAGAAAGTGTAATTAAAGGATTAGACTTAAGTCCGGATTATGGAAATGTTGAATATACTCCGCAGTATCAACCAAATACAGTACCACCAGGTTCACAGAATCCGAGTGCACCAGATAATTCAGCAGTTACTGAAGAAGAAGTAAAAAATAAAATTTTGACATGGCTTAAAAATGATGGATATGAAAATGTGACTATAGAAGAAAATAACATAGCTAATCCTTCATCACCAGGTGGATATTATATTAAATCCAATGGTCAAAATTTAGCTTGGCTAAATTTCTATGGAACAACTTATACAATATCATCTATTAATACAGAGCTATTTCCACAAGAAAAAGTGGAAAAGCTAAGAACTTATATTTCAGGAGGAACTGCTGAAGAATGGGAGGAGTCTACAGGAGGGACACAAATATCTGAAGATATAAGAGAAATCATGAGTAAACAAGGTAAAATGGTAAAAGTATCTACATCTCCTTCAAAAGTACTATATTTTACTAACTATGCTAGAATGTATTTGAATGTAAAAGATAAAGATCAGTACTTACCAATGTCAACAGCATATTTAATTATATATATAGCATTAATTACATTTACAGCAGTATTTACAGTAAGATACATAAAAAGGGTAATATATGTAGCATTCTTAACACTTATGGCACCAATGGTTGCACTTACATATCCAATCGATAAAATAAAAGACCGGAAAAGCACAAGCATGGAATATGTGGTTTAAAGAATATGTATTTAATGTCCTTATTCAGCCATTCCATTTGCTTATATATACAGTATTAGTAGGAAGTGCAATACAACTTGCAACAAAGAGCTTAATATATGCAGTAGTTGCAATATACTTTATAATACCAGCAGAAAAATTACTCCGTAAGTTCTTCGGATTTGATAATGCAGGAACACTAAGCGCAGCAGGAAGCTTCGCAGGAGGAGCATTATTCTCTGCAATGATTAACAAAATAAATAGACCAAAACCACCAGAGCCAAAAGAAGGAGAAGAAAAACCACCAGCAAGAAGATCATCAAGCTCATTTGACTCATCAAAAGCAATAATGGGAACAAGTTCAGCAGGAAGCGGAGGACGGTGGAGACGAAGGAGCTGCTGGAGGAATTCGGAGGCACAGGTTTTCGGTACTCGGAGGAACAGGTGGCTTAGGCGGAAATGATGGAGGATATATACCATCTGCAAGTGTTGGAGTAGGAAGTACATCAAATCCAAATAGATTACAAGATGGATTTAATGTTGCACCACTATTGCAAGAAGGAAAATGGGGACTAGCAAAAAGTGGTAAAAGAGGATTACGGAGGAAGAATGTCAGATGCTGCATGGGCGGCACTTGGAAATATAAAAGCTCAAGCAATAAAAGGAGCAAAGGGCTTGCCTAAAAATATGGGAAGAAAGCTAAGACGTGTAGGAGTAGGAGCAGCAGGAGCAGTACCACTTGCAATGCTTGCTGCAGGGGTAGGAGCTGCAACAGGAGATCCAAGTAAAGCTGCGACACTTGCAATGGCAGCAGGAGCAGCTGGATATAACTTTACTAACTTCTATGGAGATAAATTAGCAAAAGGTGCAGGAGGAGCTGTAAGCTCTGCAAGAACAGCGTTTTGGGGATCAGATTTAAAAGAAATAAATCAAGCTAAATTTGATAAAGAATTTTTAAGTAGCCCAGAACTTATGGATGCCCTTACAAAGAGTTTAGGCTCAAGGTCTGCTGCAAGAGAAGCAATAGATAATTGGGAAGTACAAGCATTTTTAAATAATAATGTAACAGATCCAAGTAAAATTGCAAAAGCACTTAGCTTAAAGAATAAATACATAGATAAAGGAATGGATAAAGATGCTGCACTTCAAAAATCAGTTGCTATGTCTATGTGGAATAGAGATATAAATCCAGGAATATTTAATCCAGGTTCGAGGGAACAAATAGCATGGAAAAATAACTTAGTAAAACAAGCTGTAGCAAGTGGAGTGAGTCAATCAAAGGCAAGTAGAGATGTAGACGAGATATTAGAACAGTTACAATACTTTGAATCATAATAATTTATAAAGGAGGGCTATTTATGAGTAAGTTAATTAGATTATATAACCAAAACAGAGCACTTATATTTGCTATAATTGTAATTATAGCCCTCATTATAATTATTATCCAAACATTAAATGGACTTGTAAAAGAGGAACAAGAAATCAAAAGACAAAATATAGCAAATGAGGAGAATAGTAGTACTAGCCAAAGTACTACTATTCTTGGGAAAGATACAAGTGCCATAACAGGGGAAAAAGATATAAATAACAAACAAAACACAGATATAATAAAACTATTTGTAAAACACTGTAATGAGGGAAAAGTAGAAGAAGCATATAATATGTTAACAGATGAATGCAAAGCACGTATCTATCCTTCATTAGAGCGTTTTAAAACCATGTACTATGATAGAATATTTAAAATAAATAGAATGTACACACTAGAAAATTGGTATGTAAATGGGAATCTAGCTACATATTACATTAAATATACAGAAGATGTACTAGCAACAGGAAATGCAAATTCAAAAGACAATATGGGAGACTATATAACAGTTACAAGGCTTGCAGATAAGAACTCTCTAAACATAAGTAGTTATGTAGGAAGTAAAAACATAAATAAACTTGAGACAAAAAATGGAATAACAATAGAAATAGAAAAAATGTATATGTACATGGACTATACAATATTATCACTAAAAGTTAAAAACACAAATAAAGATATAATTAGTCTAGATACAAAAGAGAACTTAGACACAATGTATTTATACGATACAAATGGAGTAAGATATAGTAGTTTTTTAAATGAAACAGCAGAAGAAGAGCTAATATTTAGAAGAAATATGGAAATGACAGTAGAAATTAAATTTAACAAAATGTATAATCCAACAAGTAGAGAAATAAGTGGACTAGCATTAAAAGATGTAGTTATAAACTATGAAAATTATAAATCAAAAGTAGAAGAGAAAAATAAAATAACCTTTGATATAGATATATAGCATAATACATATAAGGAGACTAAGGCATATGGATAATGAAGAATTAGAAAAAAGAAGAGACAAGCAAGAAGACGAAAAAATGCAAGGAATGCTTGAAAAAGACTCAAAGAAAAACAACAAAAGTAAATTTAAAATGATAGCATCAAGACTTGCTGCTATAATTCTTTCTAAGACAATGTTACCAATTATAATAGGTATGTTTGCGGCAGGTTTCATATTAGGAGCCGCCATATATATATTTGATTTAGAAGGAGATAATAGTGTATCAAGTGTCGCATCAAGTTCTATTATTAATAATAAGGAATATGTAGACATAGAAGATGCAGGAAATGGTGAATATTATTTTAAAATAGATAAGAAGCTTAAAGATGACTATATAAAGCTAATAAATAAAGCATACTATGAAGGATACTATTTTGAAACAAACCCAGAAAAAGATGATGATATTGAAGAATTTGTTTATGATAAAGAAAATCCATATATAAAAGAAGAAGAGATTGCTGAATGGTTTTTAACAGATGACTATGAACCATATCTTATAAAAATGATAAGAGCAGAAATAGCAAGTAGTTATCCAAAACTTGGAGATTATGAAGGAGAACCAGGAACAGAAGATAAAGTAGGAAATAAAAAGGACAAGAATGGAAACTATGCAGTGCAAGGAGTTGCAAAAATCAAAAGAACAAAAATGGATGAAGAAGGAAAGCCAATTGAGCCACCAATAGAACTAAAATATGTACCATATGATAAATTTAAGGAAATGTTACAGAGGACTGATGAATCAGCACTAGAAGCACTAAACTATTTTTCATTTGAAGGAGAAATACTATATTATGCAACTTATCAAAGAGTAAAAGTCGAAGTAAATGGAGTAGAAGTTAGTAATATAATAAGATTAACTGAAAATCCAATATCATATAAAAATATAACAAGTATGTGTAGTATGCCATATAATTTCTTGTTTCCACTCTTACAGGAATCAGAAAATCCAGAATATATCATGAAAGTAATAGACTTACTTATGAAGGATACAGAACTAGTACTTATGATACAAGATGGGATGAATATAAGAAAACATACAAAAACAGAAACCTCATATCATGCACAGCAAACAGTAACATATACATATACCTCATTTGGTAGTGAAGAAACAGGTTATTCATGGGGTGGAGGAGGACATGGCACAGTAAGTTATTTATATCCAGCAGGAGAACCAATAATAAACGAAACAGTTACAACAACATATACGAATACTGCAAATGTCTTTATAAAAAAAGCGAAAACTTGGTGTATAGATTTTGAACAAGAAGCTATACTATCTGTAACAGATAAACCAGGTGAAGCTGTAACAACGACAGAAGAAGGCCAACAAGAAGGATTATCAGGAATTGGATATTTACAAGTTTCGACGTCAGGAAGCTTGGGAACACCAACAGGTTCAGGACAAACAGCAACTGTTACAATAACAAGTATATCAGCAAGTCCAATATTATATTCAACAACAGAAAAAATAGACGAAAAAGATTTTAGTTGGAATACATCAGAAACTACACCAAAACGAATAAATCATGAGAGATTTTTAGGCTTATGGAAAAATGAAAAAGGAGAATATGAATTAGACTGTCAGTTTGACCCAAAAGGCAAAAAAGTAGGTTATGTTTTACCAACAGACAATATTACTAAGTCATATCCAGTAGATGTAATACCACAAGAAAATGGACAAAGAATAGATGAATTAATAGAGCTTTTATCAAATGACCAAAATCTACAAATGCAAACACAGCTTATGAAGTACTACTGGAATATATATATGAATGATAATATATATGATGTAGATATAGATGGAATATTAGATTTCATAGACACAGATATAATGACAATTATAAAAGGATATGGAACAATAAAAGTAAATGGCTGTGATTTAACAAGAGAAGAATTTATTGCACTTGTAGAAAACTACAAAACAAGTCAAGAGTATCAAGATAAATTTGCGAAATATGCAGGAATAATATATGACATATGTATGTCCAAAAATATAAACCCTATACTATGTGTAGCAGTTGCAGGACAAGAAAGTAATTTTGGAGCATCAGTACCTTCAAATTCACAATTTAACTATTGGGGAATAGGAGTCTACAATAATTCAAGTACAGGAACACAATTTACAAGTATAGAAGACGCAATAACAAGTTGGTGTAATCTTATACTTAATTATCAAACACCAGGAACATCGGCATATAACAGAATAATAGAACGTTCAAGCTCATTTAAAACAGTAAATAATAAATTTACAGGAAGTGCATCAAATCTATATGATATATGGTGTATATATGCATGGCTTGGAGATGACCACCAAAGTATAGTATATGGAAGTGTAAACGTAAAAGAGTTTATAAGTAGATATTTAAAAAATATAGAATGTAACCATGGCTTGATAGACCCTACAACAGTAGAAGAACAAGCAGCATATATAGAATACTATGTAGATAATGGAATAGCTAAAATTGCAAAAGAGATATTTGGAGATAAGGCAATATTCGGAGGAAGCTCACAAGTTGGAGAATTTGCTTTGCAGTTTGTGGGGGAAGGACATAGCAGATTTACAAGTTGGTATGGAACTAGAGCTGATTGGTGTGCAATGTTTGTATCATATTGCTATGACCAATGTGGATTAATTCCAAGTGTAATTCCAGCAAAATTTGCAGGTGCAGGTGCTCCTATCATGCAAGGAAATACTAGATATAGACCACGTTCAAGCGGATATGTTCCAAAATCAGGAGATTTAATATTCTTCAATTGGGGAGGAGCTATTTATGCGAGCCATGTTGGTATAGTTTATAAGTGTGACGGTACAAGGGTATATACTGTAGAAGGAAATACTGTAGGAAAAAATGAAAATGGTTTACCTTGGAATAAGAGCAGAGTTGTTGCTAAAGATTGGGCATTATCAAGCGAGTATATAGTAGGATATCTAGAAAGCTAGGAGGAAATGATTTGAAAAAGTTAATAATTACAATAATATCCGTAATAGTAATAATCATAATTCTAATTATTGGAATTATGATCTTGAATAATGAAAATACAAAAAAAGAACTAGCAGAAGAAAGAGAGAATCATCAATATATTTTAGATAATCCAGGTTACATTATAAAAGATCAAAAACCAGAAAAAGTAAAATTAGAAAATCTGTACTTTACAGCTGAGGCATGTGTTCAAAAAATGCTCTCATATACAAAAGAAGGAAATAAAAAAGGCGTATACAATTTATTAGAAGAAGACTATATAAAGGAAAAAAATATAACTGAGAATAATGTATTTGAAATAATGGGACTTCAAAATATAAAGCACTTAAAACTTATGGAAAGCTATGTGTTAACAGGTCTAAGTTATTCAAGTTACTACTTGAAAGTGCTAATTAATGGTGGAAATAGCATATATTTCAATGTAAACTGGGATACAGAAAATGAGGCCTTTGATTTAAAAATAATAACAAAAGAAGAATATGAAAAAGCTATAAATGAGAAAGTAACTGATGTAAAATCAAAAGAAGAAACTATAGAGAAAAATAACTATAACGGAATACCATATAAATATTTGGGAGAAGATGATTTAGTAGAAAAATATTTCTTAGACTATATAGAAAATGCAGTAAACTTTCCAGAACAAGCATATAACAATTTAGACGAAGAATATAGAAATAAAAAATTTGGAAGTTTAGAGAATTTTAGGGAATATGTGAAAAATAATCCAGATATAATGGATATTTATAAAACATATAATACAAATAGAGAAGACTACGAAAATTATATGGAATATATGACATCTATAAAAAATATAAAACTTGAAAGATATAGTAAAACTTCAGAAGATGGATATACAAAATATATCTGCCAAGATACATATAATAATTATTATATATTCAAAGTAACAGAACTAATGCAATATTCATTAATTCTAGACACATATACAATAGAAATTCCGGAATTTACTGAAAAATATGAAACGTCAAATGCGCAGGAAAAGGTAATACTAAATATAAATAAATTTATGCAGGGGGTAAACGATAAAGATTATAAATATGCATATAGCTTGCTTGCAGATAGCTTTAAAGAAACAAACTTTAACACACAAAAAGACTTTGAAAATTATATAAAAACGAATTTCTTTGAAAAAAATGACTTCAAATATGAAAAATTTGGAGATGAAGCAAATACTTATTATACTTACCAAATAAAAATAACAGATAGAAATAAAAATAGAAATGAAGAAATCACAAAAACATTTATAATATTATTAGAAGAAGGTTTGGACTTTAAACTATCATTTAATAAATAATAACTAAAAAGGGTACATTTGGAATACAAAAGCCAAATGTACTTTTTTGAAGAAAAAACGCACATGTAATCATTTTGTAACGAAATTGTAACAAAAATGTAATATAAAAACTACGTAAATGTGGTATAATAATTTATAATTGCAAATGAAAAAGGAGGGATAAAAAGATATGCTTGAGCATAAATCAAATATACTAACTGCTTATGATTTAAAAACATACCTTTATTCCCTAGAAAAAGAAAAAGAAAGAGAAAAAATGGCAGAAATACACGCATATAGACAAAGATGCAATAGCACTATGACAAAGCCTAAAAAAAGACAAATAGCAAAAATAGAAAAACAAATAGACAAAGAATATGTAACAAGATTAAAAACAAGAGATGAATTATTAGAACTATTAGAAGAAATAAAAACTATACCAAAAGATATAGAAGAACTTGAAATTGCAGAATATATGCTATATAGAGTAGATTTAAGAAAAGCAGAAAAAGTGATAAACAAAGTATCAAAGAGTTTATCAAAAAGATATGATGAAATACAAGATGAAGTTGAAAAGAAGGTAAATGAATTCCCTATACTTTCACAAATAGTGGGAGTAGACTTCAGCGAATACGATGCAAAGGGAAATGGTTTAGAGCATGCAAAAGAACAATATAAACTAGAATACACAGAAGAAGAAAGGGAAGCACTAATACAAAAAGAGGTAGACATCATAGAAAAAGTAAAATACTTTAACTCAGTACCCATTCCACATGAAATACTAAAGAACTCAGACAAAGATATTCAGTCAAAAATGCAGAAATTTAACAATATCCGTCAAAGAAGAATAAAAATATTAGACACAATGAAAACAGACTATGAAAAGCTATTAGACCCTAGGGAAATAATGTGTACAATAGATGATGCAATTATAACAATTGATGGAATAGAAGAAATTTTAACAAAGGCTGAATATACTTCTGTAAAATCTGCATTAAACAAAAGAAAAAAGAAAGTTTATAGAAGTACAAATGAAATAAGAAATATAATAGAAGCTAAAGAAAAGAAAACAGGGATACAAAACTTTAATATACAACAAGCAAGATACGTAAGAATGGAAAATCTAAGAACAATTATAATAGAAGCAACTAACCTAATAAAAGCAAATCCATTAGAAGAACTAGAGAAACAATTAGAGAAACTAAAGATATCGTATGAAAGAGAAAAACAATTTGCATCTGTAATAGAAAAATTAGATAATGGAACATCAGAAGGTGCACACGCAGAAGTAAAAGTCTATGAAGAGCAAATCATGAGCACACAAAAGAAACTTAACAATTCTAGGAGAATAGTAGAAGAATCAGAAGAAAAAATAAGAAATGCTAAAAAAGAACTTTTGGTACTATGGAAAATGGAAATAACATCAGCAGTAAACAAAAAGGCAAACACTTTAGCACTTGCAGCTCCAACACCAAAAGCACAAACAACTAGAGGAATAGATCCTAAATTAGCATTAAATAAACTAAAGAAAGCATCAGGGGGAAAACATGCAATGAATTAAAAATAAGGAAAAAGCGACAAATGAGATGATTCTCTTTGTCGCTTGTCTACTAAGAATAAAATTCCTATATAGACAATATAAATCTATATAGGGGGGGTTTTATGTTAAAACTAAAAAGGATTTTAAGTATAATAATATTTGTTTGTATAGTATTTGCACAAATTCCAGTCTTTGCGGATGATAACTTAGAAGATGATGGGGAAGTTTATGAAATAAATGAATTACTAACAGCAGTTCGGAGCAGAAGTACAAAAGGTACCTAATATAAACTCAAGATATGCAGTAGTTTATGATAGAAAAACACGGTACAATTTTATATGGAAAAAAAGAAAATGAAAAATGTAAAATGGCATCAACAACAAAAATAATGACAGCAATAATAGTACTAGAAAAAGAACAAGATTTAAGTAAGAAAACAAAAGTATCATCTAAAGCAGCAGGAACAGGTGGCTCAAGACTAGGACTACATAAAAATGATGAAATAACAGTAAATGACCTTTTATATGGATTAATGTTATGTTCACGGAAATGATGCAGCAGTGGCACTTGCAGAACATATAGCAGGAAGTATAGAAGAATTTGCTAGATTAATGAATGAAAAAGCAGAAGAATTAGAATTAAAAACTACTCATTTTGTAACACCACACGGATTGGACGAAGAAGAACATTATACAACAGCATATGAACTTGCAAAAATAACAGACTATGCTTTGAAAATAGATAGATTTTCAAAAATAGTTAAAACAGGAAACTATACAGTAAATATAGATGGAAATTCAAAAAATATTAGAAATACAAATGAATTATTAGGAGTTTTAAATGGAGTATATGGGGTTAAGACAGGATTTACAAATGGAGCTAATAGATGTTTAGTCACATCAGTCAAAAGAGACAATATGGACATTATAGCTGTTGTACTTGGTGCAGACACAAAAAAAGACAGAACAAAAGACAGTATAAAAATAATAGAATACTCATTTGCAAATTATAAAATGATAGACATAGAATACATGGTACATGACGAATTTAATGATATAGTAGAAAATTCAAAATTTAATATAATAAAAGGAATTAGCAATGAACTAAAACTAGACTTAGAAGAAAATGATATAACACTTTATCCAGTAAAAAATGAAAAAGTAAAAGATATACAAATAATAACAGAGCTCGAAACTACATTAGAAGCACCTGTAACAAAAGGACAGAAAATACGGTAAATTAGAAGTAAAACTAGAGGGAAATGTAATATATGAATTAGACATACAAGTAACAAATGAGGTAAGAAAAAAGAATGTATTAGACTATTTTAAAGAATTAGTGCGACAATGGGGACGGTTCTCTTTGTCGCACCTAAGAAAAAATGATTAGAACAAACCAATTAAGGGTAGGGCTGATTTCACAGTCCACCTTTCGGGGTACAGTTCATTTACTCTATTATTTTAATTTAGCATTCTAGGCTGACCTCTGAATAGTTATCAAAAAAGATGGGTTCAAAAAATTATAAAATTGTTAAAAATTAGTTTCAAAAATCATTTTTTTGTGATACAATAATAATGTTTATAATCTAACAATAATTTATTTCTTAAAGGAGGCAGATTTTCTATGCCAAGATATCCAAGAAGTTATTTAAACACTTCATTTTTTCATGTTATGACTCAGGGAATTAACAAAAATTATATTTTTGATAATTCAAATGATATAGTATACTATATTAACAAAATGGAACAATTAACGAGAGAGCAGAAGATAGAAATACTAGCATATTGTATAATGAACAACCATGTACATCTTTTAATAAGAACAAATGAAATAGGTGAATTAAGCAAATATATGCAAAGACTAAATATGACATATGGTAAGTATTACAATAAGAAATATAATAAAGTAGGTTTTGTGTTTCGTGATAGATATAAATCAGAAGCAATTTATACTGAAAGCCAATTATATAATTGTATAAAATATATTGCTAATAATCCTGTAAAAGCAGGAATCTGCAAAGCTCCAGAAGAATATCCTTATTCAAAGTACCCGAAGTTTGATAAGACAATAGATGATGAGTATGTGTTTATAGACACCGACGAAAGCAATGAAAAAATGTGCAGAGAATTTATAGAAGAATTTTTAAAACAAAATAGCATAACATTAAATAAATTAAAAACAGATAAAGAAAAATTAAAAGATATAGTTAAACTATTAAAGGAGAGATATCAGCTTTCCTTTAGAGAGATAGCAGGAGAAATGGGACTAAGTAAGGATATCATATATAGGATATATAATAAATAAAGTGCGACAAAGAGAACCGTCCCCATTGTCGCACAATTATTAAAATATTTCTTTTACATTCTTCATAAATATTATGTCTTCGATGATATCAATAACTGAATAAACAATGATAATAATTCCAATAGTTACAATAACAGAGCCAGAGTTCATGGCAATAAATAAACCGCAAACAAACATTATAACAGCTAAAAGTAAGCTGTAACTCCAAGCATTTACATCCATAGCTTTAAGCTTCATAGCTAAATTAATTCTAATAAGAGAGCTATAAATAATCCAAATGCCTATGATAACTCTAAAAATAGTTCCAATAGTTTCGCTATAAGCAATAGTAATAATACCAATTACAACAGCCATTAAACCGAAGAATTAAATCATAATTATAAAAATCATATTTGCCCTTTGATAAAAAGTAATTAACCATCTTGAAAATACCAATTAAAATGAAAATTATACCTAATGCATAAGAAATTACTTTTACTGTTTCGGTAGGTTTCCAAATTAAAATGGCACCTAGAATTGCAAAAACTATAGACTCACAAATCGAAATCCACCCAGTTTTCTTAAAAATTTTTTGAATGTAGTCCATATAATATTCCTCCTTTGCTACATTTAATATTTATTTAATTATTGTTTTCTTCTACTTTTTCATTTTCTTTATTATCGCTTAAAATAACTTCTTCTTTTATGTCAGAATCTTTTTTTATTCTGTCCATAATCATAATAAATTTAACTTGCGCCTGATTTCCATCACTTAACATAGTAAAGTTGTTATATTCATTTGCTAAATCTTGCAAACTTTCTAATCTTGAAGAAATATCTTTTACATTTCCATTTATATAGTTACAAAAAGTTTGAACCCCTTCTTTATTAAACTTAGAAACGCCATCAGCTAAAGTGCTAGCACCTTCTGAAATAGTATTTGCACCTGCTATAAGCTGATTGCTAGCTTCATTTAATCCTGAGGTACTAGTACTTAAAGTATTTAATCCCTTTTTGATTTCAGAAGAACCAGCATTTAAAGTTTGAGTACCCTTCTCAAGCTCTACAGTACCACCATAAAGTGCTTCAGCACCAGTTAAAATTTTCTCATCAGTTACAGAAGATAAAGTATCAATACTAGTTTTTAATGTTTTTTCCCCAACAAGTAAACCATCAATACCAGCACTTATTTCACTCATTCCGCTTTGTAAGCTAGATAAGCCATTTCCTAAATCTGCCATAGATTTACTAGAACTTTTTAAATTATCAATAGTAGTTTGTAAAGAATAATTATCCTTTGTTAAAGCAGTAATTGCAGATTTATTTGTAGTTAATTGTTTACTAATACTTTTAGCTTCATCAGGAGTTGCAGTTTTCAATTTTTCTTGTAAATCTTTACTAATTTCTGTTAGCTCGTTTATAGCTTCTGTGTTTTCTTTTATAATAGCAGTAAGCTGAGTAATTTGAGTTTCTAATTTCTTTTTACTATCTGCACTTGTAAAAGTGCTAACACTTTTTACAAGTGTATCTAAACCAGCGCTTGCTTTTTTCTGCCCTTCTTGTAATTTTTGAGTTCCAGTCTGTAAATTGTTTGTACCAGTGCTAAGAGCTTTAAGAGAAGAACTTACAGTAGAAATTCCATCATTAAGTGATTTAACACCGTTTTTTAGAGTAGAACTACTTTTATTTAAAGAACTGATACCACTATCTAACTTAGAATAGCTTTTACTTGCACTACTTGCACCACTAGAAAGTTGTTTCATAGCAGAATTAAACTCTTGAGACTTCTCATAATAAGTGCTAGTTCCGGTTTTCAAAGTATTTGCACCTTCTTCTAGCTGATTAGCAGAAGAAGATAAAGTATTAACTTTTGAATATACTTCATCCAACTTATCAAAAATTTCTAAATCGCTTTCTTCAAAAACTTTAGGAGTAACATATGTTACTATATTTCCAAGTTCAAAATCAGTAGAATCCATAGTGATTTCTATTTTGCCTGGAACTTCAAACTTAGATTTAGAAACACCTAAACTCTCTTGCATACCAGGAAGAGCAATTCCCATAACTATAGTTTTAGTTCCGTCGTCTATAACTTTACCATTTGCAACTTCTATATTGTGGTTAGTCTTATTGTCAATAATAGTACTACAAACAGCCACAAAAGGAGTATATAATTTAGTAGATTTTCCGTTTATATTTACCATATGTTCATCTTTATTTGTATACTCAATACAAACCTTTACATTTCCAGACTTTCTAGCTAAATCTTTAGCAGATATTTTTTCACCATTTAATTCATAAGAAACTGTGCATTCAATAGGTAACTCCTTCTTAGAATCACCTTGGTAATAAATATCCGCTCCATTAGAATTCCAAACTAAACTATTTCCGGTCCCTAGTAAACTCTTCATCACCATTTACATTTTTAATATTAACTAAATCAGATAAATCGTTAATCAAATTCTCTTCAGAACTGTTTATTAAATGACTGTTAACAAGAGTGTTATAGCTTTTTCCATAAGCATCTTGTTTAACATATACAGTTTCATCTTTAGTGTAAGCAAAGATTGGTGCAGAATAAGTAAGCATAGAACAAAGAAGTGCACCAGAAGTTATTTTAGTTATTACTTTGTGTTTCATAAAATCAATCCTTTCTATTTTAATTTACTTAACTTTTCTCATTCCAATTGTAGTCTTGCAAATAACTTTATCAAAAAGCATAAGTAATGATGGAAGTACAAGAGTAACACACACAACGCTCACAATAGCACCCCTTGACATCAAAGTACAAAGTGAGCCTATCATCTCAATTTTAGAATAAGCACCAACACCAAAAGTTGCACCAAAGAAGCAAAGACCACTAATTATAATTGAGGTTATAGAAGTACCAAGAGCTTCACCTATTGCATCTTCTTTACCCTTACCATCTTTTCTGTTTGTAATATATTTAGTAGTAATTAAAATTGCATAATCAATAGTTGCACCAAGCTGAATTGTACCAATAACAATAGAAGCAATAAATGGAAGAGAAGTACCAGTAAAGCAAGGAATACCCATATTTATAAATATAGCAAATTCAATAACTGAAATTAAAATTACAGGTAGAGAAATTGACCTAAGTACAATAATCATAAGTACAAATATAATCAAGATAGAAACAGTATTTACACTATTAAAATCATGGTCACTAATTTCTACTAAATCCTTCATAAGAGGACCTTCACCTGCAAGAATTGCATTCTCATCATACTTTTTAATAATCTCGTTTACTTTATTTACTTGGCTATTAAGTTCATCAGTTGCCATTTCATATTTAGAATTAATAATAATCATTTGGTAATTCTCATTTTGGAAAATATCAAGAACATCTTTAGATAAAATTTCTTTAGGAATACCTAAATCAGAAATTTTTGAAAATCCAAGAGTCCATTCTATTCCGTCTATTGATTCTATTTCATCAAGCATTTTATTAATTCTATA
Source organism: uncultured Clostridium sp. (assembly GCA_947641575.1). GTDB lineage: Bacteria > Bacillota > Clostridia > TANB77 > CAG-508 > JAAWPK01. The sequence continues at coordinate 6,864 of CANRQN010000017.1, read as the reverse complement.
ATCAGGAATATCTTTATCCACAAGTAAAAGCTCCATAGAAACCATATCAAATTTCTCTTTAAGCTCTTTATTTGCAGAAATACTTTCCAAAGTATCTGGAAGGGATTTATCTAAGTTATAGTAAACATCGGTGTTAGAATATCCATAAAATGCAATAGGTAGAATAATTATAAATAGTAAGATAATTATTCTATAATGTTTCATAACAAGATTCTTTACACCAGTAAACTTTGGAATAATCTCTTTATGCTTAGTTTTCTCGATAATTTTGTTAAACTCAAGTATCATAGCAGGAAGAATAGTTACAACACATATAACACCTAAAAGCACACCCTTTGCCATGACAAGACCAATATCTTTACCTAAAGTAAGATTCATACTGCATAGTGCTAAGAACCCTGCAATAGTTGTAAGCGAACTTCCTACAACTGAAAGTAAAGTTTTTTCTATAGCACTAGCCATAGCTTCATTTATATCTTTTGAATGCTTCATTTCTTGAATATAACTGTGATACAAGAAAATAGCGAAATCCATAGTAACACCTAATTGTAAAACAGCACTAATTGCTTTTGTAATATATGAAATTTCTCCAAGAAAAATATTAGTACCCATGTTATAAAAAACGGCAATACCAATATTAATAAGTAGTAAAAATGGAGCAAAATAAGAGTCTAATGCAATTTCCAAAACAATTAGGCATAAAATTACTGCAATAACAATATAGACTGTAATTTCTGAATTTGATAGATTTCTAGTATCTAAGACAGTAGAAGTCATACCGCTAATTTTGCAGTGCTCATCAGTAATATCTCTAAGAGTTTCTACAGCTTCCATAGTACTATCAGATGATATTTGATCTTTAAAAGTAACAAGCATAATAGTTTCGTTATCTTTATATATTCTGCTTTTTAAATCATCTGGAAGCATTTCAGTAGGGATACTGGTACCAATAATATCAGCGATACTAACTGCTTTTTCTACATTATCAATCTCTTTGATTTTTTCAGTAAGTTTAATAATATCCTTTGTCTGCATATCCTCTAATATAACTACAGAAAAAGCGCCCATGTTAAACTCATCTGAAAGTATCTTCTCACCTTGAATAGTTTCAACATCGCTAGGAAGATAAACTAAAATGTCATAATTAATTCTAGTTGCATTCATTCCTATAATAGAGGGAATAAGTAAAAGCAAAGCGAGTATTAGAATTAGCTTGCTGTGCTTACAAATTGCTTTTCCAAATTTATGCATAAAAGCACTCCTTTCTTAATTTTACAATTTATGACCGATGGTCATTTTTATATATTATACTCTCATGATTTTAATAAGTCAACACTTTTTGAAAAAGTTTTGAAAATATTAATAATAAAGGACAAGAATATAATTTGTAAAATAGAATAATTAATAAAAGTAATTGACTGTTAGTCTAAAATGTGTTATATTAAAAATAATAATGAAGAGGAAATGAGTTTCCTTTCTAAAGAAAGAGGAAATAAAAAATGAAAAAAGAAGTAAAAGAAAAAGATAAAGAAACAAGATTACTTACAACAGCATTTGGTTTATTCACAGAAAAAGGAATAAAAGATACATCAATACAAGAAATAGTAGATAAGGCAAATGTCGCAAAAGGAACATTTTATTTGTATTTTAAAGATAAATATGAAATAAGAGATATACTAATAGTAAAAAAATCAGAAAAGCTATTTAAGGATGCACTAGCAGAATTAAGAAAGAATTACATATCAAATTTATCAGATCAAGTTATTTTTATAATAAACTATGTAATAAATGAACTTGCAAAAGCACCAACACTTTTAAAGTTTATTTCAAAAAATTTATCTTGGGGAATATATCATAATACGATATTAAAAATATATGAAGAAAAAGAAAATGAACAAGATGGAGTATATCAGTTATTTCTTAAAGGAGTAGAAGAAAGTAACATTAAACTTAAGAACCCAGAAGTAACTCTATATATGATAATAGAATTAGTAAGCTCAACTTGTTTTAACTCAATAATACATAATCAGCCACTACCAATAGAAGAGTATAAGTCATATCTATATGATGCAATAAGGAATTTGATAGAGGGGAAAGGGTAGAAAAAAGCACCACTTAATTTTACATCAAGTGGTGCTTTTTGCAGAACAAACGAAATTCTCATTCCTGCGAGGTTATATTACATGCCTGTAATTTTACAGCTGAGCCATCCGATGACCTTTTGAAAATCGGAATAGTCTCCAAGCTGAGCAAATATATTTTTTGAGGAATGGACAATACGAACCCCACTATATTTGCTCGAATTTAATTCGTCAAACATCTCCCAATGATCAATTGTACCGTCTGGAATAGCCAGAGCCAACTTGTGTGTGTCTTCTTGTGCCCAGATTTTGATATTCATAAATAAAACCCTCCATATAAGTATTATAATATAATTATATCACGCTTTATGTTGACTTCCAATGGAAATATTTGGGGAATAGTTAGACTTGTAAAAATGGACCAATTGAAAAAATCGCAATAAAAGGGTTTGCTAGAGGAATAGCAAGCAAAAGATATGAAAGTAAAAAAATATTAGGAAAAATAAGAAGCATTTTTAAATAGTAAATAAAGGAGTAATTCAATATAGCATATTTTAAGTTTTTTCATATAATTTACCTAGGGGTGAATATATGAAAGTTCAAAAGTATGATAGAGAAAAAGCTGTAGAATATGCAAGAAAATGGGCATACAAAAGAAATCCTAAATACTATAACTTTGATGAAATAGGAGGAGATTGTACAAACTTTGTATCACAATGTATATATGAGGGAAGCGGAGTTATGAACTACAACAAGACTTATGGTTGGTATTATATAAATGGAAATAATAAATCACCATCATGGACAGGAGTAGAATTTCTATATAATTTTTTAACAACCAACAAGGGAGTAGGTCCAATAGGAGAGGTGTCAAACAAATTAGAAATAGGAGATATAGTGCAATTATCCTTTGATGGAGAAAAATTTACACACACGCTAATAATTGTAGGAATAGAAGGAGAAAAAATATATGTCTCATCTCATACATTTGATTCGTATGGAAGGGATATAAATTCATATCAGTATCAAAAAATTAGATATATACATATAAAAGAAGTGCACAAGGGATAATATATAGCAATTAGCATAAATAATATGTGGGAAAAATAAAATAAAAAAATAGACAAGAGAAGAAGAAAATAAAAAGGCTATACATAGAAGCAGATGAAGACCATGTATAAGAAAGAGGAAACAAAGTAGGAATGCCGAAATTGATATATGTTCATGAAGGAAACTATATAAAAGGAAAAAGAAATATATTAAAAAATAGGTTGTCTAGGAAAGAATAGTGAAGAATTATGGTTAGAAGTAGCAGAATATATAGATAAGAAATATGATGTTAAGAATATAGAAAGAGTATATATAGGAGGAGATGGAGCAAGCTGGATAAAAGAAGGACTAAACTGGATAGAGAAATCAAAATATACGAGACAGAAGGAAAATATTTAAAAGGATGTAGTGCAGAAGAACATATAAGCCATGTATATGCAGATAGAATGAAGTAGTAGACCAAGAACATGGTGTGATGATGGAATAGATAAAATGAGTAGATTAAGAGTGTTTGTAAGTAATGGTGGAAAAATATATGAAGAATTAATAAAAAGGAGAAAAATAAACACAAGACTAAGGAAATATGATAAAATAATAGAAAGAAATATAAAAACTGACGTTGAAGAAGCAAAAACATATACATTTGAAATTGAAAAAACTGGAATGCATAGCAATATAAGAAAAATACTAGGTAAAATAATGTATGGGTAAATATCAAAAGTGGTGTTTCCCACAAAAAGTTTATGCAATGCTCTTTTCCAAAATATTTGACTTTTCTCAAAAATCTGTGTATAATATAGATAGAAAATGAGAGCTACAGACAATGTGGCTACCACATATTATTGTAATAACAACACATTACTCCGTCAAAAGCAAATGTGTTGTTTTATTTATTCCTTATTAGTCCAAATTATGTATATAATCGTCAATAAGGTTACGTTTACAGTTAGGGAAAATCCCAAAGCATATATTAAAAATAATATAAATCCCATAAACACCACCTCACTCTCTCATAGCATTAGCTATGTAGTAAAGTGGCAACACACATTGCTCGTCTCATTTCTATCTTTAACTACTATACTACACATTTTACAATAATACAAGCTAAAGAGCAATAAACGACTAAATAATAGGTTAATACATTAGAACTTATTATTTATTAGTTTTATATATATACTATAAAAATTTGCTAAAAACAAAGTGCACCAATTGTACAGCAAATTTTATACTAAATTGTGATAATCTATGATAGGCATCTATCCTATAAAACGAAAAATACTCCCTTACAAAGAGAGTATTTCTGCATTTTGTGCTAATATAGGATACTTCGTGATACTCTGTACCATTTGCTTAAAATGCTAATTTCATTGGAGGCGACAGTCGGGTAGACTAATTTCTATAATTAGCTTAAATAGTGCATTTCTATCTATTTATAATTTTATTTTGTCACATTTTTGTCACACATAAATTAATTTATTTTATATAATCTTTTAATTTCTAATTAAATACAAAAAAGAAAATTTGTTTGCGATAAGTATTGAAAACTATTATTTTATATGATAAAATAACTACTATAAAATTATTATAAATTTGATGAGGTATAAAATGGTAAGAAAAAACATATTTGAAATTTTAGAAAATAAATGGGATATTATAGATGAAATAAAAAGAATTTATTATTTATTAAATTATAATTCTGTAAGAAGTTCTGTAAATTACATATCGCCAATAGAATTTGCAGATATCTATTGTTTCTCAGAATGGAAAAATAGATATAGCTATCTTAATATTGAAGATATGGCAGACGATTTAGATATTGAATTAGATGAAGATAACATTCCAGACAATTTAACAACTGTTGAAATATTGAAATATTTAGAATTTGCAATCAATATTATTATGCTGTGTGATAGTAAAATTTTGCAAGAGAATAGTCAGTATGAATATAATAATAAGTATTGGATTTTAGATGAAAACATAGATATTGCTTTAGAACATTTGAATTTTTGTAAGCAAGAGCTTAATAATGAAGAGAGAATAATTTTAATTGAAAAAAATCCTTCAGCAATAGCTGTTGCTGAAATTGTAGATGAAAATACTGCTTGTAAAGTAATTGAGTATAATCATTATTTATTAAAAGGAGATATTGATAAGAAAAAAGAGATTTTGCTAAAATTAGCGAATAAATATGAGGGTATAAAAAGTAATATTAAAAGCTTAAATGGTAAATTAGATGATGATATTGGATTTATGCTAAACAACATAAATATAAGACACAACAATAAAAGTGGAAAGAGTAAAAAAGAGTATGTTTCTAAAATGAGGAAGGATACAATGGAAAAGTGGTATGATGAAACATATCAAATGCTACTTTTAGCATTTCTTTTAAACGAACAACCAAGTAGAAGTAAAAAGATAAGCCAGTTGAAAGAAAAAATGAAATAATAAAAAAAGGAGGTAAATTATATGCAAGATTTAACAAAAGGTGATTTAATTATTTATGAAGATGAGAATGATAAAATAGAAATTGAGGCTTTTTTATATGATGAAACAATTTGGCTACCTCTTAATAAAATTGCTGAATTATTTGAAAAAGATAAGTCTACAATAAGTGAACATATAAAAAATATATTTGATGAACAAGAATTGGACAAGAACTCAACTGTTGGGAAATTCCCAACAGTTCAAATTGAGGGAAATCGTAAAGTTAATAGAAATATTGACTATTATAACTTAGATATGATTATAGCTGTACGGATATAGAACTAATTCAAAAAAAGCAACGAAATTCAGACAATGGGCAACAGAAATTTTAAAGTCATATATCATAAAAGGTTATAGTATTAATAAAGAAAAATTAAAAAATCCTAATAAATATGGAAAAGACTATTTTGATGAATTACTAGAAATTATTAAAGAAATTAGAACAAGTGAAAGAAGATTTTATCAAAAAGTAACAGATATTTTTGCAGAATGTAGTATTGATTATAATAAAAACTCTGAAATTGCAAATGATTTTTATGCTACTATTCAAAATAAATTCCATTATGCTATTACAAATGAAACAGCAGCTGAAATAATTTATCATAGAGCAGATAGTAAAAAAGAACATATGGGATTGACTTCTTGGAAACACTTTCCAGAAGGAAAAATATTAAAAAGAGATGTTAGTATTGCAAAAAATTACTTAACAAATAAAGAACTAGAATTTTTGCAGGATATTGTTAATATGTATTTAGATATAGCAGAGAATAGAGCCAAGAGACAAATACCTATGAAAATGAAAGATTGGATAGAGGAATTAAATACTATGCTAAAAACAAATAGATACGAAGTTTTAGATAATAAAGGATGTATATCAGCTGAACAAGCAAAAGAATTTGCAGAAAATGAATTTGAGAAATTTAGAATTGAACAAGATAGAAAATACATTTCTGATTTTGATAAAATAATTGATGAGCGCAAAAAAAATAACTAAAATTTTGTCACATTTATATACATATGCATTAGTTTTTTTGTTACATTTTTGTCACATATAAAATAATTTTTTACTTTTTCAAACCTTGAAAGTACTGAAAATACTACATTCTTATTTTTAACATAAAAAGATATAAAAAGCGAGAAAACATTGATATTTCAACGTTTTCTCGCTTTTTCTTTGGAGGCGACACCCGGATTCGAACCGGGGATCAGAGTTTTGCAGACTCGTGCCTTACCACTTGGCTATATCGCC
>CANRQN010000016.1 GCA_947641575.1 uncultured Clostridium sp. | reverse complement strand
TTGTTCCTGCTCCAATTATTCCTCTTAATCCTCCTGTTCCAAATTCTAGGTCTTTGTAAAATCTTTCTTTGATTTCTTTGTCATTACCTTTCAAGTTTAATAATTCTTTTCTTGTTTGTTCATCAAATACTTCATTTTTGCACCATTCCTCATATTTTTGTAAATAATCCATTTTTGAACCTCCTTTAAAACTTTATATAAATTATTTTTTATTTTTTCTTACCATTCCAACTATTATGTTGCAATATTTTTTGAAAGTTTCTCTAAAGAACTTATCAATCATAAAACATGTCATAAATACTACAATAGATATAATTCCATATACAATAAATAGCATTATTAGATTTACATATTTATTTGCAATTTGAAATGCTGATATATTGATTACAAAACATGCTATTGCAACACCGAATTAAGGCTATTGCCATATATTTTGCAGTAATTACAAAAAACTTTATAAGTTTTTCCTTAAATACATGTTTAAATATTACATATGGTTTCCAAATAAACGTAATACATATATTGCTTATTATTGTTCCAATTACTACTCCTATAATTCCAAATTCAAGTGCTAAAGCTATTGAAAACACAAGGTTTATTACAGATTCTACTATTGGGGCATATATATCCCAAAATATACCATATGCTTCCTTAAATTTATCTATTGGGTTTTTTATAATTCTAAACATAGTATTTATTGATATTGCAAATACAATTGGTAAACCTAGTAAATACTCTTCACCTAGCCAAACTGTAATAAATGGATTTGCTAATTTATAGAATAGAAATCCAAAGAGTGCTGTTATAAATAACATAAGCACATATATTTCTTTCCATATTTTGTATACTTCTTTTTCTGTTTTTTCTATTATTAGGTTTCCGAATTGAAGCTGTTATCCCCATAAATGCTTGCTCCACAAGTCCTGTTAGTAACGTATAAATTGTCATGTAGTTAGAATATATACCAACTCCCTCTAGTGTATCAAATTTTGATATTAATATATTATCTGTTTGATATACAACTAAACTACCAATTTTGTGGAACACTAGATCTTTGGTCCTTTTAACTACATCTTTATATTTTTTTATTAGTTCTTTGAATGTCAGATCTTTTTGTGCTTCATACCATTCATACATTTTCTTTATTTTTACATTTGTATATATATAAATTATAATGCTAGATATTATTTCTATTATAAGCCATATATAAAAGTTTTTAAATACAATTATACTTATTAATTGTAATATATTTTTTATTATTTTTCCATTATTCTGTATTCTTACTACTACATAGTTTCTTTGGTCTGCAGCTGGAAGCACATTTAAGAAAGTAAGTAAATATGACATTACTGTTGCAATTAAATATAATACAAATGATATTCTAACTTCGCTTAAGCTAATATTTGTTGTTACAAAGCTACTTATAAAGATTGTTATTATTATACCTATTATAGCTATAACTATGGCAATTATCCTATATAAATATTTATATAAGCATAGTATTTCATTCATTTTTTTATAGTCATTATCTGCAATAGGTTTATACAAAGAATATCCTACTGCAGTTGATAGTCCAAGTTCAGCAATATTTAGCATTCCTATTAAATTTACAACTAATGAGTTTAAACCTGCATACTCAATACCTATATTATTTACAAGGAATGTTCTCATTACAAAAGTAAATATATTGCTAATGAAATAATAAACTAATGAAATTATAGCATTTTTTACTGAACTTTTACTTCTTGTGGTTTTTTCTGTCATTTTTATTTACTACCTCTATTAAAACTTTCCATATATTTTTTCCAGACTAGTTCCCATGTTAATACTTCTCTTTCTATCTCTTCTGTATTTTTTAGAACTTCTTTAATTTTTTTTAGTAATAATTCTTGATTTTTTGGTTCTACATAGTATATACCATTATTATCTTTTTTATCTATACTTGTAGTTATTACGGGTATTTTCTGGTTATACGCTGCTAAGAAACTTCCATTTCTTGTTTGAACTCCTTCTGTAAAAGGAAGTACGCATAAATCACTTATCTGCAATAAGTTTGCAACATCTTCTTCATTATCAAAAAGACCAGTTATAATTACTTTATCTTTTATATTGAGATTATCTATTAAATCTAATAAGCTTTTTTCATATTCGTTTTTTTCATCTAAACTACCTATATAAAGTAGCTTTACATCTTCTGTTAGTTTTGGTATACATTTTAAAATATATTCGATACCCTTAGATGGTCTTGCAAATCCAAAGTATGATATTACTTTTTTATCTTTTAATGTATATTTTTCTAATAATTCTTCTTTCTGTTTGTGAGTTATTTGGCTTCTTGGAATGTTAGAACTAATTGGTATATATATTATTTCTGCTTTTGGTACGATTTGCTTTATTTTATCTATAAAAATTTTTTCTGCAACTATTATTTTATCTAGTTTTGCAAAATTAAGATATAGTCTTAATTTTCTTTGAATAGAAAAAGTATCATAGTCATACTCATGTACTGTTGCTGTAACTATGCATCTTGTTTTAATTTTTATCATAAGTGGCAATATGCTTAACATAAATGCTGATTTATATTCATTGCTTGGATATTGTACATTTACAGCATCTGGTTTTATTTGTTTTATTTCTTTTAGTATTACTTTAAAGTCAGAAAAGTCCCATTCTTTTACTATATTGTGTATATTTAATAGTTTTGAATTTTTATCTGCTTTATTAGAAGTTATAATATGTACTTCATTTCCCTGCTTTGCAAATTCTTCAGCTAATTTATATGTATAATCTCCTACTCCACATTTCATCTTTGGAAATGCACCTACTATAAAACATATCTTCATATCTACATCATTCCTTACATATTTTGAGTGTTTCTTTTGCACACTGTTCCCATGTAAATCTTTTTGCTTGTTCTATTCCTGCTTCTATCCTTTTTTGTTTTTCATTTTCGTCTAATTTTATAATTTCTAGTATCTTGTTTCCAAGTTCTTCATAGTCCAATACATTGTTATAGTAAAATGCCACATCTCCACCTACTTCAGGAAGTGAAGAATTATTTGCTGTTATTACTAGTGATTTTCTTGCCATCGCTTCTAATATTGGGAGTCCAAATCCTTCATATAATGATGGATATACAAAGCATTTTGTGTTTTGATATAGATAGTCTTTTTCTTCTTTTGAAATATATCCTGGCATTTCTATATCTTCTTTATATGGAGATTCATTAAATAGTTTTATTACTTCTCCATATTTCCATCCAAGTCCTCCTGCTATTATTAATTTTAAGCTTATATTTTCTTTTCCTTTTATGTAGTTAAATGCTTTTATTAATGTTTCTACATTCTTTCTAGGTTCTATTGTACTTAAGAAGAATATATAAGGAATATTATTTATTTTGAATTTTTCTTGTATTTCACTTTTTGTTTTTTCATTTAAAACTAAATTTTCTTCAAAGTTTGTCCCATTATATATTACATCTATTTTTTCTTTTTTTATATTATATATTTCTATAATGTCCTTTTTGGTTGCTTCTGATATTGCAATTATCTTGTCTGCATTTTTTATGCTTTTCTTTAGAAATAGCATTTGTATTATGGTATTTTTAATTGAACCTACTGTTTTTAATTTTTTAATTGCTAAATCGTGTATTGTAAGTACAAATTTCATATTTTTAGTATATTTATTTCTTTTAGGAAGGCAGTGCTGAGTTCCCCAAAATACATCTATTGAGTCCTCTTTCAATATTTTAGGCAATTTTAAATATAGCCAAAAACTTCCAAATCTCATATTTCCATCTTTTATTATTATATTATCCTTTAAATTATTCTCTATTTTTATTTCTCGTGGAGAATATAGGACATATTCATTGTCTTCATCTGTAAAACTATTAAATTTCTTTATGATTTCTTCTATATATTTTGGTATTCCTGCTCTATTTCCATCAAGCCCACGTGCATCTATTCCTATTTTCATATACATCCTCCCTAGTCCTTTAGTGTAGCATATTTATATCCAAATACAATAATCATCCAATAATATGTGAGTGTTAAATCTGGAACTCCTACAAAAAATGCAATTGTTACTCCTATAATTGAAATTAAAAACATAACACTTATTGTTTCTTCTTTTTTTCTGTACTTCAAAAGTTCTTTTAATGCAACATATAAAATATATATATATGATATTAGTCCTACAATTCCTATATTTAATAATATATTTGTTCCTAGACTAAATGTTCTATATGATCCAAGTCCTATACCTACTATTGGTGAATATTTTAAAAGTGAAAGACCAACTTTTTCTCCATTCATTCTTTCTTGTCCTGAACCTGATGATAGTTTATCTATTGTCATTTGTTTTACTGTTTTTATCATATTATCAAATGCAGAACTGTACTCTTCTTCTTGTTCTTCATCTTCTTTTGGAAGTTTATGCTCTACCTTTATAGGTTCTATTGTTTTTAACTTGTATCCGAACTTTCAAAAATACTACACACATGCAAGCTGCAACACCTATTGAAATAACTGTTGTCATAGCCATTTTTAAGAAGTTCCTTTTTCTATTTGATAGTTCTCCGATTCTTTATAAAGCAGAATAAAATATATATTCCAAACATGCCATATACAGCAAATATTCCTACATATGTTGTAGAAGATGTTGTAAGTATAGCACATACTGTTGTAATAACTAATATTATAAATACTATTATATATTTCTTTTCTCTAATTTTTTCTTTTAGTTTCAAGAATGTTCCAAGTACAAATGGGATAAAGCAAATAAGGTTTATTGCAAATGTTGATGGTTCTAATGCAATTGAGGTAATTCTTTTTACATTGTTGTCTATTTGATCATAACATTGCGCTGCATAACTGTTATTGTTAAATAAAAATGCTGGATATGGAACTCCTAAGTAATATGTTATAAACTGTAACAGTCCCCATATTACTGCAAATATTGAGCTATAGCAAAATACTTTTAAAAGATTTCTTATCTCTTCTTTAGTTTTTATTTTAAATGATAAGACTATCATATTTACAAATATAAATATTGTAATAACTGCTCTTGTTATATTAGTTTTGCTAAATCTAAGTAGTGATAATTCTCCATTAATTGTAGTATATTCTACGCATATTCCTGATATAGCTAAATATATTTCTCCCAAAATTATTGCTATTATAAATATAAAAAAAGCCATAGCTAGTTTGTTTTCTTTAAATTTATTTATGATAAATTCTTTTGTTATTTTTGTTTTAGATTTTATAAAATTAATTAGCTCTCTAAGTAACCATAGTCCTCCTACAAATTCATAGCTTTCAATTGGAGTTGTTGTTACTGTTATATTCATTAGATATGCTGCTGTAAATGTAGATAAAAATACCATTGTATATAAAAGTAATTTTTCATTTTTAAAAAATGCGTATATTGATATAACAATTGTTACTGCACCAAGTAGTGTTATTTCCATTTTGTTTTCTCCTTTTTCCTATTGTTTTTTATACAAGGCAAACGCTGCCTTTACTTCTTCACTCGTTTTCTTAAAATCAAAGTTTTTAGCCCATTCTATTCTTCTCTGTTTATCTTCTTCTGTATCTTGTCTTTCTAATTCTTTCCCAATTACATCTTTCATCTCTTCTATGTTCTTTGGATCAAAATACAAAATTTTATCTCCCCCAACTTCTGGAAGTGATGATGCATTTGAACTTACAACTTTTGTTCCACATGCCATCGCTTCTATTACGGGAAGACCAAACCCTTCATATAATGAAGGAAATATAAATAAATCTATTAAATTATACAAGTCTACAAGTTCATTGTCTGGTACGAGTCCTGTATGTATTACTTTTTCTTCTATATTTAGTTCTTTTTCTTTATCTTGAAGTACATTATAGTTTTCAAAGGCTTTTCCGAACTAATAAAAGTCTACAATTCTCATTATTTTCTAGTTTACTAAAAGCAATTAATAGTCTTTCCAAATTTTTATGTGGTTTCAAATTTCCAACATACATAAGTATTTTCTTATCTTTTGGAATTCCTAATTTTTTATATAGATATTCTACTTTTTCTTTAGGTTTTTCTGTTAATTCTTCTTTTAATCCTAAGTATGTGACTTTTATCTTGCTCTCATCTACTTTAAAATATTTTATTATATCTTTTTTTGTGTTCTCTGATACTGTAAGTATAACTTTTGCCTTTTTTATTGCTATTTTCATCATGATTTTTGCATAAAGTACTTTTATTTTACTGCCAAAAAATTCGCTATATACTAGATGTGTTAAGTCATGTATTGTGACAGCCATATCCCCATTATAAAATATAGGGATATTATAGTGTGGAATGTGTAATATATCTGGTTTTAGTTTTTTTAGCTTTTTATATGGAAATTTTAGTTGTTCTTTTATTCCATATATTGGAGAATCAAATTCAATAATTTCTTCTAATTCTTGCAGATTTTCTAAGTCTTTTCTGCTTCCTAAAGCTATTTGATAACAATCATTCCTAATAAGATTTTGTATATAAGTTCCAATTCCAGACATCTTGTACATTCTAGCATCTATTGCTATTTTCATTAATCTTCAACTACTTTCTTTACAAAGTCTGTTAGTTTTTTTCTAAACTCTTTTTCATCAAATTTCATTGCATGTTCTCTTATTTCTTTTTTATCAAAGTTCATTGTTTCTAATTTTAAAATTGCTTTTTTAACATCTTCTACTGTTTGATTTTCAAAAAATACTCCTGTTTTTCCGGTCTATTACAGAATCTAATACTCCACCTTTTCCATATGCTATTACTGGTCTTCCACAGGCTTGTACTTCTACTGGTACTATTCCAAAGTCTTCTTCTCCAGGAAATAGTAAAGCTTTACATTCTGACATATATCTTTTTACTTCTTCATCTGACCTTCTACCCAAAAATTTTATATTTTTGTTTCCTTCCGCCATTTTTTCCAATGTTTTTCTTTCTGGTCCTTCTCCTATTACAATTAGTTTTTTGTTTAATTCCTTACATGCTTTTACAGCTAAATCAAACCTTTTATATCCAACTAGTCTTGATAACACTAAGTAATAATCTCCATCTGTTTCTGATATATCAAAGAATCCACATCTTACTGGTGGATTTATAACAACTGCATCTCTTTTATAATATTTCTGTATTCTTTTCTTTACTTCATTAGAATTTGCTATAAAATAGTCTACTCTAGTACTTGATGCCACATCCCACATTCTCATGTAATGTAATAGAAGTCTAACTAACTTTTTCTTTAGTTTTCCCATTCCTTCTATATATTCATCTCTTTTTTCCCATGCATAACGCATTGGTGTATGGCAATAGCAAATGTGTACACTTCCTGGTTTTGTTATAACTCCCTTAGCACAACAAGAGCTACTACTAATAATAACATCATATTCATTTAAGTCAAATCTCTCAAAAGCTGCTGGCATAAGAGGATAATATTTTTTATGATTAATTTCTTTTTTATTCTTTTTTTGTAAAGAGCTTACACACACATCTATATTTTGTAACTCTTTGCTTAAATTATTAGGTGTATATAAGCTTGTATATATTGGAGCATCCTCAAAGCATTTTTTCATACTTATTACAACTTGTTCTGCTCCTCCCATATTTGTAAGCCAATCATGCACAATTGCGACTTTCATGTTTTGAATCATTCCTTTCATAGACAACAACGGTAGAATATTCTATTGCTTTCTAAGTTCATGAACTTTATTAATTGTGTTTCTATTTCCTATTACTAATACATCATCTGTATCTATACAGAATATGTTGTCTGCATCTAGTAATATAATTTCTTTGTCCCCTGAGTAAACAATATTGTTTTTTGAATTAAATGTTAACACCTTACCATTTAGTATATTCTCATTTTCATCTTTTTTTATGTATCTTTCTAATGAATTCCACGTTCCAATATCATCCCATCCAAAATTGCCTGGTATTACATATATATTTTTTGATTTCTCCATTACTGCATAGTCTATTGATATTGCTTCACATTCTGAATATACTTTGCTAAGCTCATCATTATAATTTGATTCTTCTATTTTTGGTAAATCTTTAAGTATAGTATACCCAGAATAATTAGCTTCTAATTCCTTTAACATATTATTTACATCAAATATAAACATTCCTGCATTCCATAGATACATTCCAGAGTTTAAATATTCTATAGCTTTTTCTATATTTGGCTTTTCTACAAATTTTTCTACTTTTAATACTTTTGTATCAGAATTTTCAAATTTGATATATCCATATCCTGTTTCAGGTCTATTTGGCGTTATTCCTATTGTTACAATTGCTTTTTTATTTTCCTTTTCCACATATTCATTTGCATAATTTAATATATTGCAAAATTCATGTGTGTCTTTTATAGCATGATCTGATGGAAGTACTGCAACTACGGCATCTTTATAAATTTGTTTGATATATAAAGTTGCAAGTAAAATACAAGGTGCTGTATTTCTACCTTCTGGCTCGATTATAATATTTCTATCTGGTATATTTTCAAGTTGTTTTTCTACTAATGTTTTATATTTCTTACATGTTACAACAAATATTCTTTCTTTAGGAATAACTTCAAGAAGTCTATCATAAGTAAGTTGTATCATTGTTTTTTCACCTATTAAATTTAAAAATTGCTTTGGCATATCTTCAGTCGATTTTGGCCAGAATCTTGTTCCTTTTCCACCTGCCATAATTAAAGCACAAAACATATGTAATTCCTCCATTTTTGTTGTTTGTATTTTGAAAAACTATATTGTATAAAAATACATGTCTATTATATATAATATAGAAAAAAATATCAAGTAAATTCATAATTTATTCACAATTTTTTGGTCATTGTTCAGTAGAGTATAGAACTGGAATATCTTATAAAAGCAATATCAGACCATGTAGGGGCGGCTATTAGCCGTCCGCAGACCACAATGAGTATTCTTCTGTGGCTCTTCGAAGGAATTTCTGCAATTATAAATTATAAATATAGCAAAGCCGTTGAAGCATGGACGCACAATGTGCGCCCCTTGTATCATACGAGAATATAAACACAAAATTCATAAGTTAGAAAAAGAAAATAGCTATTTGAAAAAAGTTATTAATAAATTCAAAGAAACTATTATTAAATTTATAAAATGGATATGCAAAAAGTCTGACTTGCCTTCTAAAGATGAAATTATTAGGGATTTTGAAAAAGAAACTCATATTTTTGTTGAGGCAAAAAACAGATAAAACGCGAAGATAAAGCAAAAGAGTGGGATTTAGAAAAATAAGGCAGGGGTTAAACTGCCTTAAATTGACTATTAAAATACTTTTAAACTATTTTCTGACTTTGGTAAAAAACGATTCCTTATATGATACAACAGCTATAATATTTTTTAATATTAATGTCTAAAAAAATTTAATATTTTGTTTAAAATTGTCTTATACCACTTTTCTTCTTTTATTACAGCAAGTTGTTTTTCAATATTAATGTCATGTTCTTCTGACTCTTGCTCTTTTTTCTTAAATAGATTTTCTACATTATAACTTTCTTTTAGCTCATCTAATTGCCTTTTTTCATCTTGTAACAATATTTGTCTTTCTTCTTTAGAGATAAGATAGTCTCTATATATTAAAGCTAATATTAAAAGTGTTTCTTCTAATACAGATTTTTCAAAATTTTCATTAAATTTAATTTGTGGTTTATACTCTATATCCATATTTTTTTCAATAAACTCTAAAAAGGAGTTTGGTATTTTATTAATTTCTTCTTTTGAACATTTATTCAAAATCATATAAACTTCTCTGAAAGCTTTTGTATAGTTTTCTTCCATATTTATATTCCTCTTTTACATATTATCTTTCGTTTGTCAAATCATCTATTTTATCCTTATCTTTTGAGAAAAATCTACTTTTTAAAGCATTAACTGTTTGTCTTAATTTTTCTGCTATTCTTCTTCCAAAATGCTGATATGACTTTTCTCCTAATTCAGTTAATGAAACAACTTTCTCTTGTTGCATTTGTGGAGTATCATCTAATTGTGCAACACTTTCTTCTGGAAAATCTCTATATGTTCCAAATTTTTGCTCAGAATCTCTTGTTTCTCCTTGAGTTAAGCCATCAATTATATCACAAATTTCTGTACTATTTCCTCTATAGTCTTTGTCTAGAGACATATAATCTTCACCCATTATTTCGCTTATTCCATATTTAGTACTTATTTCACCCCATTTTTTATAATCTTCCCAATTAAAATTTGTTACAGTTGCATATGGATATATGTAGTTTTTTATTGTTTCAGCATCCATTCCTTTCTGTCTGGCTTCTTGTATTGCCATTCTTAATTTATCTATTTTTTCTTGGCTTATTTCTACTTTACTAGATGATCCTTGA
Organism: uncultured Clostridium sp.; assembly: GCA_947641575.1. Taxonomy (GTDB): domain Bacteria; phylum Bacillota; class Clostridia; order TANB77; family CAG-508; genus JAAWPK01. Next base: position 20,815 of record CANRQN010000016.1, on the reverse strand, counting down.
TGTTCTTCTTGTTGCATTTGTGGAGTATCATCTAATCGTGCAACACTTTCTTCTGGAAAATCTCTATATGTTTCAAATTTTTGCTCAGAATCTCTTGTTAGTTGTAAAATTAGTTCTATCATTTCATCACTTTGCCTTTGATTATGTGCAAAAAAATCTTCTTCCTTTATATCATCTATTCCATACTTGTCAAAAATTCGAATTATTTTTTCTTGTTCTTCTAGTGTTGCAAGAGGTCCAGCAGCACGTATCTGCAAATAAGTTCTTATTACTCCATTACTAATACCAGCGTTTCTTAACTCAGAAACTGCCATACTTAATCTTTCTACTTTATCATCACTAATTTTTATATTTTCACTATTATCCATTTTTTTCATTCTCCTCATTCATAGTATAACATATAAAGTTTCTTTACACAATTAAATTTTTTATAATTACAAAAATGTAATATAAATTTAACATTTTTGTGATTATTTAGAGATAGTTCTAGAATGCAAAGTGTAGGGGCGATTTTAATCGCCCGCTACTTCGAAGAATAATGCTAAAAATATTTATCATTTTTCCAATTTATTATATTATTTCGTACATATTCTTTTATTTTTAAATATTCTTTCTCATTTCTTACAATGTGCTCATAAAAAGATTTCTGCCAAATCGAATATGTAACTTCTTTACTAACATTTGTTTTATAATGTTTTATTATCTTTGAAATGCTTACATCCTTCCTATATTTTATCTCAAGTAACATATGTATGTGATTAGGCATTATTATATATTCATCTATTATAGCATTATCATATATCTCTTCTATTTTCTTTATATTATGTTTTACTATTTTTCCTTCTGGGGTTAATTCTATATAATTCTCTTTTCTTATTCTACCTAATAATTCTAATCTATCCTTTATACATATTGTAATAAAATATACATTTTCTTTTGAATAATCATAATTTCTTATCCTTATTCTTTTTCTTACGGGCAAATTTTCTCGCATAATGTTCCTTTCTTGCCCCTTGAATATTATACTTCTCTTTTTGCATTTTTTCAATATTTTTAGCATTATCCTTCGAAGTTGCGGGCGATTAAAATCGCCCCTACACCTCTTAAGCTAAGCTTCGTAGCTTTTATTACATTTTGTACTATTTTATGAAATCACACTACTAAATTTTAGATATAAACATTATAATAACATAAAAATAAAAAAGCGAGAAAAACCAAATGCTGTCACACATTTAGTTTTTCTCAAACATCTATAAATAATGCTTTTGTCACCTAATTAAATTAAATATGGTATACTAAATTTTTAGTATAAGTGAAACAATTTTCAAATGTTCATAACCTTTTCTATTTTATTCTTTTACTTCTTTTGCTTTTCTTCTTTTATCAAATTGATAAAATGTTATTATTCCTATTCCACATAAGAATACAATTATGCTAATCCAGCTTCCAATAAATGGTATTTCTCTAAGTGCCCAAATCACAAGTGATACTGGTATTAATAATAATCCCTTTTTGAATTTATCTTCTGATAGTTCTATCTTACCTGCTACAAATTCAGTTACTGTAACTGTTACAACAAATGCATTAAGCATTAGTACTGCTGCATAGAAGAATATCATAAATAGACTTAATCCTGCTCCTACTCCTGTTAATAGTAGTAAGAATGCTATTATTGGAACTAACACTGTAAATGCAAGACCAATTGCAAATGCAAGTAAACCTTTTGTAGATACATATTCTTTTGTTTTCTTTACAAAGTTAGGTGCTAAGAACAATAGAGCTATATACATAATTATATCAAATATTATTGTACCTACTGCACTAAAAACATAGTTTAATATTATATCTGATGTATCTCTTCTTTCTGTATCTTCTGCTTTATTAAATATAGTTTCTCCTTGGATTATTGCTTTATCTAAATTTTCAATTTCATTTAGTGCTTCATATTTTAATGTTCCATAAATCATTAATTTTTGTTCTTCTGTAGGAACTGTTATTTTTCTAGAATATAAAGATACATCTCTTCCAACAGCTCCTGTTAGATATATATTTTCAGCTGCGACTTTCATGTCTCTATAAATTACTGCACTATCTCCCATTGTAAGAGTTCTACTTCCTGAATACATATCAAATGCCATTCCATTCATGTAAATTGTATCTGCAAATGCAAATACATGTGTTGCTATATATGCATTTTCTTCAATTGTAAGTTTAGATGCAAAAACGAATAAGGCACCATTTATGCTTCCTGTAATTTTTACATTATTTCCAAAAATATATACATTTCCATCTACATTTTTGTCCATAACATATTCACGTCCTGCTTCTGCCACATATAAATCTCCATTATGAATTTCTATATTTTCATGGTTATTTTCATCTGATATAACATTTTGATCATTTCCTTCTTCATCTATTGGCATTATACCTTCTTCATTTCCCCCAGTATCTCTTGCCATATCTCCTGCTGTAATATCCTGTGCAAAAACTTTTGAGTTTAAACAAATTGCTGTCACCATTACTGTTATAATTAAAAATGTCATAAAAATTTTTGTTTTTTTCATTTTTATATTTTCCCCTTTCTTATTTAATGAACATACTAACTATCATAATTCCAAGTCCAACTAATCCAAAAATTGTGCCTGCAAATAATCCTAAAAAGTTCGATGTTCCCCAATACGATTTAATTGGATTCTCTGGATCATAATGTACTTCTATTTGCTCGCCCACATAATGTGCATTAGCTGTAGAACCTGATGATGATCTTTGAATATAATTTTGTTCCCCAACAGTATATTCAACTATTGTATGAAATACAACTTTTGAATGTATACCATTTGAATCTCTTTGTAGCTCTCTATCTGTTGTTACTTCTTTTACTGTTCCTGTTACTACTTCAGAACATTTTTTCCTTTTCATTATTGTTTGAGCAAATACTATTACTCCAACTAATAAGAATATACCTCCAAATATTAATAAAACTATCGATTCTTTCATATTTTACCCTCCTTATCATTTGTTTATTAAAATTTTTCTAAATTTAATGTGTATAAATATTTCCTATGTCTTTTCTATAATGTAAATTATCTCCTATATTTCCCTTTATTGCTTCATATACTCTTTTCTTCGCCTCTTCTATAGAGCTATCTACTGAAACTAATGCAAATAGTCTAGAGTTCCCTACACTCTCATAATCTGTTCCTTGTATATGTTTTGTACTTGAGAAATATACTTTTACACCTTGTCTTTCAATGTTTTCTTTGTTTAATGTAAATTTAATAGGTTCTTTTGAAGAAGCTACTGCATAATTTGGTGTAACTACATAAACTGTAAATGTGTTTATTTTTTTGAATTTACAATTTTCTTCACTTAAAGTTTTATTTTGGATATTTTCAAACAATTCTTTGAAGGGAACTTCTATTGCATTTAAAATATTTAATGATTCAGGATCTCCAAATCTCGCATTAAATTCTATGAATTTTATACCATCTTTGCATTTGAAAAATCCTCCATAAATAACTCCATTAAATTCTAAACTATCCTTATTTACATATTCTAAAGTCTTTTTCATTAAACCTTTACATATTTCTATATCTTCATTTGTTAAGAATGGAAGTAAACCATTTTCAAATCCAAGGCATCCCATTCCTCCTGTTCCTGGTCCTTTATCCTCATCAAATCTATATGGATAGTCAAATGTTGTTGGTGTAATTACTATATTTTTTCCATCTGTGAGTCCAGTTACTGTAAATTCTCTTCCTTCTACTTTGTCTTGAATTATAACATTTCCACTTGTTTCTAGGCAAGATTTTGCATATTCCAATCCTTCTTCTTTTCCTTTGAAATGGATGCCTCCGACTTTAACTCCTTTTCCTCCTGTCAATCCCTCTGGCTTTACAACAAAACTATCGTCTTTATATGTATCAATTATTTCTTTTAGTTCCTTCTCATTTGTAACATTATAGTTTTTTATAATCATTTCAGGCGCGATTTTTGAAACAATGTCTAATGCATAGGTCTTACTCCACTCAATTTTTGCCCCTTTTGATGTTGGTCCAAAAGTTTTAAGTCCAAGACTTCTTGCTAAGTCTATTAGCCCTTCTTGTAATAAATTATCACTACTAATAATACAGTTTTCTATATTTTCATCTTGTATAAATTTTTTAACAAGTTCTTTATCAAATGGATTTCCTATAATATATTTTCCTTCTGATTTTTTTGAATATTCCACTATTGTAGGATTTTCATATGGCATTATTGAGTATAGTTTGTAATCTTTTGATACATACTCAGCTATAACTGCCTCACGTCCACCATTACCAAGTAATAAACATTTTTCCATTTTTTATATCATCCTTTCTTCACAATTTCGCCAATATCTGTGAGACTTTTATTATAATTCTTTATTGTTTGTTTTCTTTCAATTAATATTTTTATTCCATAATATATTAAATATAGAATAGATGCAGTAAATAAAACTGTTCCATAGGTATTATAATATATTGAATATAAATATATTAAATATATTGTAAATATAGAAGTAACCATTATTTCTACTCCATGCATCCAAAGCTCACCTTTATCTTTCTTATATGCAATCTCAAATACTATTATCGTTAAAGCTAAAAGTGATATTCCAAAAACTTTTAAATCCATTATATAATTCTCTGTAGGTATATTTTTCATTCCTATATTTAAAGCACCAAGATAAAGTAAAATGATTGCTCCAAATATTATATTTCTAAATATTTCTGCACTTATCTGTTCTTTCACTTTTTTTGGAATTTTCTTTTTTTCTTCAATAACTTGTCCTAATTTCTCTATATTATCTCTAGTTTTTACATTTTCTTTTTTCATATGTTTATCTCCTTAAAGACTCGAATCTGGTTGGAAAAGAATTAAATTTTGGCTAGGCATACAATAGAGAAATACCAGAGGCGTATTGGTGTATGTCGAGGATTTTCTCTCGCAGTATAACAACGCCAAAATTATAATTATTCTTCAACCTTCCAAAAAGTCCGCCTAAAATAACTTTAGGTGGACTTAAAATTTTATGCTCTTGGATGCGCCTTTTTATATATATTTTGTATTGTTGCATCTTGGAATTGCATATATATTTGTGTTGATGAAATATCTGAATGTCCTAGCATAGTTTGTATTGCTTTTAAATCTGCACCATTTTGTAATAGATGTGTTGCAAATGAATGTCTTAGTATATGTGGTGTTATTTCCTTTGTTATATGTGCTTGGTCTTTATAATATTTTACTATTTTCCAAAACCCTTGTCTTGTTAATCTTTGACCATTTGTGTTAACAAACAAAGCTGTAACATTCTCATCTTTGATTAATATATTTCTTGAATTTTCTACATAGTCTTTTAATGCTTTTAATGATAATGAACCAAGTGGAATGTTTCTAGTTTTATCTTTATTTTTACAAGTTACATATCCTTCTTCCAGATTAACATCCTCTAAGTCGAGTGAGATTATTTCTGTAACTTTCATTCCTGTAGCATAAGCAAATTCTAGCATAGCTTTATCTCTAATACCTTTTAAATCTATATCTTTTGGCTGTTCTAGTAACAATTCAACTTCTTGAGAAGTTAATACTGAAGGTACTCTTTTTTCTATTTTAGGAGATTGTATTCCTTCTGTTGGATCTCTTTTTACCTTTTTTACCCTTAGCAAATATTGATAAAATGATCTAATTGATGCTAAACTTCTTGAAATTGTTGAGCTTTTTTTCCCAATTTCATTCATATATTTTAAATATTCTCTAATTTCTTCTTCATCTACTTTTAAGTAATTTACTTTGTTCTCTTCTACATAATTATTGTATTGCATTATATCACGTCTATATGATTGTAATGTATTTGTTGATGCTTTTTTATCATTTTCGATAAAATCTAAGAAATTTTTAATTTGCTTTTGCATTATTCATCTCTCCCCATTATTAACATAAGATATATATGTTATATCAAATTAAAGCAAAAATGTAAATAGTTTTTTGTAATTTTTTACAAAATATTTAAAGTCAACATAAATATATTGGTAGATACATATGTTTCAATGAAAGAAGCTACAATTAGTATTATACTTAAGATAGAGCAAAATATTGTATGCCTTAATATTTCTAATTTTATGTTTTCTCTTCCTCTATCTTTCATTATTGATTTATATAGTCTTATACCACTTATTGAAAGTGCAAAAAGAGCGGGAACAAATATTATGTTCTGCAAAAGCATTGAAGATAATATAAATAAACTTCCATTTTTTATGCCAAGTGTTGCAATTATACTAGATATACTATAACCTAAGGTAAATCCTCTAAAGCATACCATTCCATATACAGCAAAAATCCCAATAACTGTTAGTCCTGCAAACCATAATAAAATTGCAAGAGATAAATTTGTTTTTATAGAACTAAAAAAAAGTTTGGTATATTCTATATCTGCACTATTTTTTGTTTTTGTTATAAAATCATTTATATATGCGCTAATCTCTTGCTCTTGGTTTTCATTTACATTATTTATATAAAGTACCCCAATTATTACTCCTATTAAAAAAAATATGGTAACAATTATATAATTTTTCAAATTGTTCTCTATATGTGTATGCAGTAGGCTTCTCCCACTATAGATTCTTTTAGTTCTTTTGTTTTGCATTACATATCACTCTTTCGCTTTTAATTTTTCTTATCTAATTTTTATGTAATACAAAATAATTATAGAACTATTTATTACAAACTTTTCCGTAGACTCCTCCGCCACCGGCTGCTATTTCAAGTTTTCCTTCTTTTGCAAGTATTATATTTCTTGCAATTTTTTCTCCACAGACTGCTTCAATATCATCAAATGATAATTTATGCAAGATATTCATTTCTGTTTCAAAATTATGTAGTAACTTTTCTATAACTTTTGCTCCAACTCCTGGTATGAATGTAAGTGGTACTTGATATACATATGGAGGTCTAAACTCAGGACTTTTTGTTTCTTTTTTATCTCTTATTATTTCTATTCTGTCTAGAACTCCCATTGTAATATTTCTGCTATCACAAGTGTCACATTTAGTTACTGGCATTTTTCCTTCTATTCTTTTATCACATACTTCACAGTATGTTCTATGATATTTTCCAAGTTTCGGATCTAATCCAAAATTTGATAAAATTTTTCTTCCATCTTCGTTTTTTATTGCTTTCATGAGTTCCTTAAAACTTATGTCTTCTACTTGTAATTTATTGTATTCTCTTGCAATTTTAGGAAGTGAATGTGCATCTGAATTAGTTAAAAACGATTTTGTTTCTAATTCAGATATTTGATCTGCTAAAAATGTATCTGAACTTAATCCTAATTCAATTGCTGGAATTTTACTGTATTTCTCTTTGAATATTTTTTCTAGTCTATCTGTACAATTTCCATAAAAGCTTTTATGTGGAGTAAAACAATGTGCTGGAATTAATACTCCATTATATTTTTCTACTATATCTATTAATTCATATGCCGATATGTCTGCTCTTTGTGAGCTTAATGTTATATTATGTATGTGTGTACTCATTTCTTTTGAGAATGCTTTTATGTCTTTTAGACACGGAAAATAGCATAAATTATGGGCACTTCCTGTTTTTCCGTAATCATTTATTTCTGATGTTTCAATTTCGCTCCCAAGTATTATGCATAGTTTATCTTTATATATTATTCCTCCGGTTAGCAAGCTCCCTTGCTTCACCATTTCTTAAAAATTCTTCTATGTCTTCTATTACATAAGGAGATGCACAATCTATTATTCCTGCTATATTTATCCCTTTTCTTTCCACGCATTCCTTTGCAATATTTTCAAAATTTAGACTTCTTGCAGCTGTTATTTTTATTGGCTTGTTATTTTTTGTTCTTCCTATGTGTATGTGTAAATCTGCAAATACTTCGTACATTTATCTTTCTTCCTCTTCTTCTAATTGTGGTTCTTCTGTTTCTATTCCTGTTACAACCAAATTTCTTGGCTGTTCTTTAATTTCTAATTTTTGACTTTTATTTCCTTCTGGATACTCAAATTCCATACGTTCTTCTATTTCTGGCCATCCGCTTTGTTCCACCTAAATAATCTATATATGCTCTTGGATTTTTTGCACGTGCTGCACTTTTCATAGCTTCTACAACATGTGGATTGTAATCTGTATTTGATTTATGTAATTCGTTTACTCCTTCTAATTCTCTCATGCAGCCACACCTTCTTTCAAACACATAAATTCCTTAAATTTTTTAAGGTAATGGTTGTTTTTTCCTTTTAGGTTTCTGTTTTCTATAAGGTTTAGAGCTTCATCTATTGGATAACCTTTTCTTTCTGGTCTATCTAATACAAGTCCTCCAAAGTTATCTACTAATTCTAATATATCACTTTCTTTTTCTCTTCCTTCATCTCCTTGATATCTATTTACTTCTCTACATATTTTACAAAATCTCTTTGAAAATCCAAGTGTTTCTAAATACTCTGATCCCTCTACTGCATATCTTTTTATTTTATCTAAATCATGTGATAAAATATTCTTTTTGCAAGCATATAAAAGGCATGCTGTAAGAACTAGATTTTTGTCTACATCTAGTTTCATTTGTTCTATAAATAGTCTTGCTATATCTGTCTTTAATATCACTGAATTATCAAAAAAGATATCTTTTTTCTTTTGCAAATAATACACTATTTCCATTTTCTTTATAAAATCTTTTTCAGATAAAATATAGTCAGCAAATGTTTCCATATACTTCCCTTTCCTTTATATATTATTCTTTAGTAATTGCAATTTTATTATATTTGAATTTTAAGTATTTTGCAATAATGTTACAAAGATGTAAAGAAAATGTATTATTTTTGTAATATAAGTGTGCTACCTATCATTCCTGCATCATTTCCCATTTTAGCTACTACTATTTTTGGAATATTATTGTTAAATGCAAGGTTCTCCTCATTCATTCTATCTACTAATGGTTTTAATAATAAGTCTTCATAGTGTACAAAGCTTCCACCTATACATATTGCTTCTGGTTCAAATATATTATTAAGGCTTGAAAGTCCAATATTTAGGTTTTCTATAAATTCATCTAGTATGTCCTTTATTTCGTCTGTATCTGTTTTAACAATCTCATATAACTCTTTACCTGTCACATACTTTAAATTCCTTCTAATTGCAATTTTATCCTTTAAAACCTTCATTGAGGAATAGCTTTCAAAACACCCTCTGTTTCCACATGTACATTTTTCTCCATTTTTATTAATTATTATATGTCCAAGTTCAAAACCTTCATTTCTTTTTGCTCTTAAAAGTTTTCCATCCATAAATACTGCCCCACCAATTCCTGTACCAAGGCAAATAAATATGCTGTTTTCATATTCCTTTAATCTTCCATATTCTTTTTCGCAAAGTGCAGCACATTTTGCATCATTTCTTAAGTAAATATTTTGATAATTAAAATATTTACTTAAAATGCCTACTATATCAAAATCTATTATTCCAAGATTCTCTGCTTTTACAATTTTCCCTTCTCTATGAGTTCCTGGTGCTGCAATTCCAATCATTTCTATATCATTTATACTTAAATTAATTTCTCTTAATATTTCTTCTATATACTTTTTAGCTCTCACTTTTATTATTTCTGTTATATTTTTTCTTTCTTCATCTTTAAAGTCCTTTTCTTTCTTTAAAACTATTTTCCCGGTTTTCTATAAGTCCGAACAGCCATATGGCTTCCGCCTATATCTATTCCTATTTTCATTTTTTCTCCTTTCATTCGCAAATAGTTGAATTCTAATTTATTTTTTTAATTGCTGCGCGTGCAAGTTCATCACAGCGATTGTTAAGTTCATTATCGCTATGACCTTTTACTTTTATAAAAGTGACTGTATGTATATTAGTTAACTCATTTAGTTCTTCCCAAAGTTCTCTATTTTTTACTTCTTCTTTACTAGAGTTTTTCCATCCATTTTTTTTCCAACCTTCTATCCAATGTTGATTAAAAGCATTTACTACATATGCACTATCACTATATATTTCTACTTCACATGGATATTTTAAAAGTTTTAAGCCTTCTATTACTGCTGTAATTTCCATAACATTGTTAGTTGTATCTTTTTTTCCACCAGAAATTTCCTTTTTTACTCCATCACACATAAGTATTGTTCCCCAACCTCCTGGTCCTGGATTACCTGAGCATGCTCCATCTGTATATATTACAACTTTTTTCATTTTTTTATTAATTCCTTCCAAAATTTATTTTATTTTACATAAAAGCATTGTTTTTTTTCAATGTTTGTGATATTATATCAATAAATATTTTTATTGTAAAGAGAAACTATGAAGGAGGTTTTTATGGATAACGTCTTAGCTATAATTCGGTGAATATAATCCATTTCATAATGGGCATCTTCATCATGTAAATGAAGCTAAAAGAATATCTAATTCTGATTATGCTATTGCATTAATCACAGGTAACTTTGTCCAAAGAGGCGATGCAGCTATTGTAGACAAATGGACAAAAGCTAAGATGGCTTTACTTAATGGTTTTGATTTAGTTTTAGAGCTTCCTACTATATACAGCATATCTAGTGCTGAAAATTTTGCATTAGGTAGTATAAAAATACTTAATTCGTTAAATATAGTTAGTCATATTTCGTTTGGCTGTGAAGCTGAAGATATTTCTGTACTCAAAGAATTTGCAGATATTTTATACGAACAACCAGAAGAATTTAAGTCTTTACTTGCACATGAGTTATCTAAGGGTATCTCTTTTCCAAAAGCTAGAGAGAATGCTCTTTTGATGTATTTGAATGATATAAGAAAATCTGCCAATATTTTATCATCTCCTAATAATATATTAGCTATTGAATATTTAAAAGCTCTTAGGATGACAGAATCTAATATAACTGCTCTAGGAATAAAAAGAATTGGTGCTGGGTACCATAGTAATGTAGTTTCAGGTGAAATTGCAAGTGCTACTGCTATTAGAAAATATGCACTTGAAAGAAACTTCTATGCAATAGATAAAGTTATGCCAAAAGTTTGCTATGATATTTTAGAAGATGATATAAAAAAGGGGCACTATGTAAAAGGTATAGAATGCTATGAAAAAGAGATTATGTTTGTTCTTAGAAACATGACTGTTGCACAAATTGCAAACTTACCCGATGTAAGTGAAGGTCTAGAAAATGCTATTAAAGCTGCTGCAAATTCATGCAATACCATTTCTGAGCTTATGAATATTGTGAAGTCTAAAAGATATACTCAAACTAGAATCCAAAGAATTTTGATTTATGCTCTTTTAGGATTTACTAAGGACGATATGGAGACTTCTAAAAAAATTGACCCATATGTTAGAGTTTTAGGATGTACATCTAAAGGACAAACTTTACTTTCTGAAATCTCTAAAGCCAATAAAAAAACTCCTATTGTAACTTCTGTTAAGCAATTTACTACAAGTTGTAGGAATAAAAAGCTTTTGATGATGCTTGAAAAAGATATTCAGGCAACTAATATTTATACTTTAGGCTATGAATATGATTCTTATTCTAATTTAGATTATACAACAAAAATGCTTACATATTAAAAAAAGCACCTAGGTGCTTTTTTTATCTAATAAGAAAATTCTCCGAACTTCCTATTATTCTTCTTCGTCTATGAAATCAAATTCATCTTTAAATTTCTCTTTGAATATTTCGAATACTTTGTTTAGTACTTCTTCATTTTCTACACTTATATAAGATTCTTCTTCTTCTGAATCAGTATCTTCTACTTGTAATATAACTACTTCTCCTGGTTCATCCCCTGATTCGTCTGTTGGCAATAATATTACATATTCCTCTCCATCTAATTCAACTAAATCTAAAAACTCAAAATTAACTTCGTTTCCATCCTCATCATTTAATACTATGATATTATCTAATTCTTCGTCCATTTGAATTTCTCCTTTCAATTCTTTCTTTATATTTTAAATTGTATTTCTACAATCTTAATGACGATTCATATACATTTCTAGTATATATACTGCTGAAATAGTATCAACTATGTTTTTCTTATCTTTTGGTTTTATTTCTAAGAAATTCATAGTTTTATGTGCAGCAACTGTCGTAAGTCTTTCATCTACTGTTTCTATACTTATATTATTAAACTTACATTTAAGTTTATGTATAAATTTTTTTGTTTTTTCTACTCTTTCTCCTTCTGTTCCATTCATATTTATTGGCATTCCAATAACAAAAACCGACACATCATAGGTTTTCAAGAGTTCTTCTATTCTTTTTAAAACAATTTTATCATTACCATTATGATGAATAGTTTCTAATCCTTGTGCAGTTATTCCAAGCGGATCAGAAATTGCTATTCCGAACCCTACTATCACCATAATCTATTCCTAAAGTTCTCATCTTACTCATCTATACCTATATAAAATCTAACCATTTTTTCTAGAAGTTCGTCTCTTTCAACTTTTCTTATTATATTTCTTGCATCGTTATGACTTGTAATATATGTTGGATCACCTGATAATATATATCCAACTATTTGATTTACTGGATTGTATCCTTTCTCATCAAGTGCTTTATATACTTCTTTTAGTACCTCTTTATATTTTACACTATTTTCATTTTCTACTTTAAAATTCATTGTTTTATCAAAATCCATTTTTACCTCCTTAAAATTATTTATATAGTAGGAATTTTTACCATATTAGTGGCAAAAGCTCCATTTTTAAATACTATTAATATTGCTTTCTTTAATATTTGCTGTATCAAGATATTCTTCTAGCTTTTTCAATGTTTTTTCTAATGCTGTGCCTTTGTAATATGTTGCGAGAACAAAATTTAATTTTGGATTTACAGTTGCAATCTTTTTTTGTTTTCCTTCTTTGTTCTTCTCATTTTCTTCTAATGCAACTGCATCTTCTATTTCAAGTCCTTCTACATCTTTTTTTAAATCTTCTAAAAATTCTACTACACCATCTATCTCTATTCCTGAAAATACTATAGCAAATTTAGGTCCCATATATCTTACAAATAGATATTCTGGTGATAGTTTGTCTTTTATGTAATCACATACATCTACTATCATTTGATTTCCTGTATCCCTATTTATCTTTTCATTAGTCTCTACTAAATTTGTAATTTTAAACATACATACTGTAGATGTAGTATAGTTATCTATTATATTTCTTCCTTCTTCATATAAATATTCTGATGTTTTTAAATCAGAGTATAGATCCTTCCTTGTTAAACTTTCTACTACATTTTGATATGATACAATCTTAAATATTGATACAATATTTTCTTTTACTACTTCAAGAATAGTAGTATCTATATGATCAAATGCATGCATTTTCCCACTTTCTATTATCCAATATCCAATATATACATTGTCTATATATAAAGGGAAAAACATTGCAGATTTTGCTCTTCCAAATTCCATTTTCTGATATGGTAGCCTTTCTTCTTCTGTATTTACTGTAACATATTTTGGTTTAGCACTTGTTATACTGTCTGTAAATATTTCTTCACTTTGTAAGTTTCTTAATGTATCCCAATGTTTTTTATCTACATTTGATGCTTTAACAACATATTCTGCTCCATCAAATACAACTATTGTAGAATATTTTATTGCATATTGCTCTATTAATATTTCGTTGATTTTTTCAATTTTTTCATTAACTGATTGAACATCGCCAATGGTATTCATAAAATCTTGTAATACATTTAGACTTGTTACTTTTTGATTTATGTCTTTAAAATTTTTAATTCTTTTACTTATGATAATATTATATACTAATAATGCAACTACTATTAATACCAATACTACCATTGTGATTAGCTCCATCATTTTCTCCCTTCATAAGTTTTATTTCATTCTTTGTTTCATTTTGTTTAATGTATTACTCATTGTATTTGAGAAGCTTGGCTTTTCCTCTTCATCTACACTTTCTTCTATATTTTCCTCTGCATTTCCATTTCTTTTTGTAAATTCTGGCTTAAATTTATTTGTAACTAATGGGTATACATGATCTCCCAATTTTTTAAGTTCACTTAAGAATTGTTTTGAATATCCACTTGTAGATACAAAACAATCTACCATACCTGATAAATATTTTGATAATGTATCTTCATCAAATGGAATAGCAATTACTTCTATTTTATCTTTATCAAATAGCTCTCTCATATATGACATTTCTGGATTATTGTAGCATGACATTCCTCCAATTATTGCTTTAGCGCTTAATCCTCTTACTCTCATTGCTTTATTTATTACAGCTTTAAGTTTAGATGGATTCAAATTACCACTTGATTGTAATTCTCGTAAGAAAGCTGTCAATGGTTGTATTGTTAGTATATCCATACTTTGTACTAGATATATTTCTTGTGCAAGTTCAAAATATCTATCATCTGTTTTAAAATCACAGTCTAATAATACTAATGAGAATTTTTTAACTAAGTTTGAAACTAGTCTGTCAACATCTGTCACTTCTACTTTTTGGTTTGGAACTGATGTAAATACTGTTAAATTTTTACTTACATCTATTCCTTCTACAATACCACTTTCTATTTTTTCTAGACAATTTGATGCAATTCTTCTTAAAGGTTCCTCATTTTTTGTATATATATAGTATGAATTTCTATTTTCTGTAAGATCTACTATTGCTGTTTTTATTCCTGTTCTTGATAACATATCTGCGACATTGTTTATTAAGAATGATGTTCCTGCCTTTGCTGTTCCTACAAATGCTACTACTTTTTTATCTTTTGTAAGTAGCCTTGTTAATTCAACACTTTCTCCTCTAGGTCTAGTATTTTCTATATATCTTTCCTTATTTCCTTCTACTTCTTCTGCAAGTCCAAATAAATTAACATCTTCTTTTGTTGTTTTTTCAAATCCAGGAAGTACCATATTTTCTGGTTCTTTTTCAAAACCTGGAAGAATACTTTCCTGCCCTTCCATTTGCTCTACTGGCTCTATAATTTTTTTAGGTCTTCCTCTTTTTTTAGGTACTTTTACTTCTTCTGTACCTGGTTCTACAACTTTTTTAGGTCTTCCTCTTTTTCTTTTTACTGGTTCCTCAGCAGATTCTTCTAATTTTTCTTCTTTAGCAATACTAATTTCAACATTTTCCTCTTTTGGTCCTTCTTCAAACATCTCATCAAGATTTTCAAATGAACTAATATCTGGTTCTTCTACTTCTTCAAGTCCTGGTAATTCATAATCCTCTTCTTCATCCTTTTCTTCAACTTTTTTTGTAAGTTTTTTAGCTGATTCTGTTTTTACAGCAGACGGAATTACGACATTTTTTGTAGGTGTATTCTTTGATCCAGTTGTTTCTATAAATCCTATTTTTAATCCTTCTTTTTTCTTATTCTCTTTAGCTTTTTCTATTCTTTTATATGTACCTTCTCCAAATGTCATTATTGATTGATATTTTGGTGATTCTACCTCTAATACTGCTCTTACTCCTATCGGTAAGAATTTTGATATTACTCTTAATTGTGCATCTGTATATTGTGCAGCAATATTATTGAAACTATCAGCATATCTGTCTGTATTTTTTCCAAGTTTTTTGTAATGTGTTAAAATATTTTGTATTTCATTCTCGCTAACACTATCTTCTGCTTCTGCTTGATAATTTACTTCTTCTGTTTCAATTTTATAATATATTTTTGCTTCTTTTTTGGTACGAGGTTTATTTAATAACTTACATACTTCTGGAATACTTCTATCAGCTCCAAGCAAAGCATCATATACACCAATAGAAAACAATTTAGACAATAAATTGTCTGATTTTGAACGTCTGTCAGTTGAAATGAATATAATTGGTATGTCTGTTCCATTTTCGCTTATTGCTTCATCACTAATTTTATCTAATTGTTCAAATAAAAATTTATCTATAATATCAAAATTGTTATTAGTGTAAGGTTCTAAGTCTTCACTAATTACAATTCTATCATATGATTGATCTCTTTGTAATTCTTTTATTATTGCATTAAAATAATAAACATTTTTACCAGATATTATTTCTCTATATTCTTTTTGATATAATTTTATAATAGACTCCGATATATCTTCATTATTAACAGCAAATAAAACTTTCATTTGTTAACTCCTTCCAAAACCTTTTATTACAATTACAAATACAAGTGGTAACACTTGGGCTATAACAAATATTGTAATAAATGCTATCATCGTATAAAAACCTTTATATCTTACATCTAGTTTTCTAATACCTATTACATATTGATATATTGCACTTACTGCTATTCCTAAAAAACAAAATGGAATACTGAATATTCTTATTCTATCCAATACAAATGCTGTAAATCCATAAGTTTCTGAGCCATACTCTCCTACAAAATCTTCTAGATCTTCTTTTTGCTTTTCTGACATTTCTATCATTTTGCTAGTAGTTTCTGTATTTAAAATTTGATCGGCAGCATATACTGTATTTGTACAAAATATTATAACAAGTGTTAATATTACTGACATTAAAATTACTACTTTTTTCATCTTTGTTAGTCCCTTCTATTTATAATTATAATTGGTTTTAAATTTACATATAATATCATACAATACAATCGGAAAAATATCAAGCAATTTTTGGAAAAAGTTATAAGTTTTGTAGTTCAGCCCTTAAACTTAGATACTACCTTTCGGTATAAAGTTTAAATAGATAAAGGCTGAACATCTAAATCTCAATTTTCCCACTAAATTTCTTTTCTATGTTTTCCCTTAAAATACGATTTTCTTCTTTTTCTAAGTTTGGGTCTTTGTCTAATATCTTTATTGCTAAGTTTTGTGCCTTTTTTAATATATCCATGTCTTCAAATAAGTTTGCAACTTTGAATTCTGGAATTCCATGTTGCTTTGTACCAAAAAATTCTCCTGAGCCTCTTAGCTCCAAGTCTTTTTCTGATATCATAAATCCATCATTGGTTTCCTGCATTACTTTCATTCTTTCTCTTATATTATCTGAGTTTCCTTGATATTTAAGTATGCAGTAAGATTGATATTCTCCTCTTCCTACTCTTCCTCTTAATTGGTGTAGAGCGGCTAAGCCAAATCTTTCTGCATTTTGTATTACCATTATACTAGCATTTGGTACATTTACTCCTACTTCTATAACTGTTGTAGATATTAATATATCTATATTTCCATTTTTGAAATCTTCCATTATTTGGTCTTTTTCTTTTTGTTTTAACTTTCCATGTATGTATGCAACTTTATATTCGCTAAAAACTTCATTTTGGTATTTTTCAAATAATTCTAATACTGATTTTGCATTTACTTCGTCGCTTTCTTCTACTAATGGACATACAATATAGGCTTGTCTTCCTTCGTCTACCTGTTTTTTTATAAAGTTATTTACTCTGTCTTCCATAGAGAGACCTACTGCAAATGTTTCTATCTTTTTTCTATTTGGTGGTAGTTCATCTATTACTGATATGTCTAAGTCTCCATATAATATAAGTGCCAATGTTCTTGGTATTGGTGTTGCTGTCATTACTATTTTGTCTACATTTTTTCCTTTTTCACTTATTATTTTTCTTTGGTTTACTCCAAATCTATGCTGCTCATCTGTTATTACAAGACCTAAGTTTTTAAACTCTATGTTGTCTTGAAGTATAGAATGTGTTCCGAATTACTACGTCTATATTTCCATTTTTTATATCTTCTATTATTTCTCTTTTCTTTTTAGCTGGAATGTTACTTATTAGTAATTCACACCTTATTCCAAATGGTTCTAACATCTCTCTAAAGCTCTCTAAATGCTGACTTGCAAGTATTGAGGTTGGTGCCATTATTGCCATTTGATAACCTGATTTTACTGCTTTATACGCAGATATTATTGCAACCATTGTTTTTCCTGAACCTACATCTCCTTGAAGAAGCCTATTCATAACTTTGTCAGATTCCATATCTCTATCTATGTCTTCTAGTGCTCTTAGCTGTGCTCCTGTAAGTCTAAATGGAAGTGTATTTATAACATCTGACATTTTTGCCTCTTTACTAAATTCAATTCCAGTTTCTTTTTTTGTGCATTGATTTTTCAAATTTAATAGAAGGATTTGCATTGTAAGAAGTTCCTCAAATGCTAGTCTTTGTCTTGCTTTTTCAAACTCATTAAAATCCTTTGGAAAATGTATTTCATTTATTGCTCTATTTATATCTAATAGTTTATATTCATCTAATATATATTTGGGCATAGTCTCTTTTAGACTACCTTTTACTAAGCTTAGCCCATTTTCTATTACTTTTCTTATTTGATTTTGAGATATACTATATGTAAGTGGATAGAGTGGTATTATTTTACCTGTATTGTTCTTTAATCCTTCATTATCAAATACAGGAGATACCATTTCTATATGACCGAGATTTTTTAGTTATTTTTCCAAAAAAATTATATTCATTTCCTGCTTTAAGTTTATCTTTTAGATATGGTTGATTATACCAAACTATTTCGCAAGCGTCTGTCATATCACTTACTATTATTTTGCAAATTGTCATTTTTCTGTTTCTTGTTCTTATAACTTGCATGGGAGTAACAACCTTTGCTTTTATTAATACTTCTTCTCCGGTCTACTACATCACAAAGCTCCTTTTCTTTGCTTCTATCTTCATAATCTCTTGGATAGTATGTAATTAAGTCTTCTAAAGTGTATATACCTAACTTATTTAAAACTTTTGCTCTTGCTTCTCCTACCCCTTTTATGTACTGTATATCTTTATTTAATGACATTTTTTCATTCCTTTTTCAAAACATTTTTTCTTAATTATATATTATTTTTCGTTTTTGTACAAGAAAAAAACTTAAATTTAATGGAAAGGGAACTATGACACATTTCATAGCTCCCTTTTTTATTATTCTAACCACATTTTATAAATTTTCACTTGATGTGAATTCCCAGTAATTCCATAATATGTTTCTGTATCTGCTATATCTGATATATCAAGTTCTATTATTACTCTTGTATTAAGTGGTGGTTTTCCTTTTTCAGCTTGTGGATTGTTTCCATATATAGTTTTATATTTAATACATTGCATTGGTTTATTAACTATTGATAAACCAACATTTGACCAAGCGTATCCATTATCTGTAGTTATTTCTAATTCTGCTTTTAGAAAATTATGTCCAGTAATATCACTAGGTTCCTTTAAGCAAAATATAGGATTTTTTGACTGAATTATCCCAAAAGTACATAAGTTATAGTCATCAAACCATTTAGATGTAACTTCACTTATTTCTCCATAACTTTGAAGTACTCCGCATTTTTCTCTATTTATTTTATCAGTAGCATCAAAGAACACTCCTTTTGTTTCTTCTGGCTCTGTTATTGCTTCTCCTTGTATATCTATTATGTTTTTGACTATTTTATTTGCCTTTTCATCTATATCATTCATTATGTGTTTTTCATATTCCTTAGCACTTTCATAGTCTTCTGCTCCTTTACTTGCTGTTTCTAATATTCCCATCTCTATAAATGTGATTATTGTTACTGCTGCTAAAATTATTAATACTATTATTGTTATTATTAGTGCTACTAGTGTTATTCCTTTTTCTTCTCTTTTTGTATTTTCAAAATTAGCTTTTTTTATCTTTTGCATTCTTGGTTTTCTCCTTTTCAGTTCGTTTTTTTAATTATATCAATAATATTTAATTATTGTCAACAAAAAACCATTGTTTATAATAATTTATATAACAATTAAGAGGTAATTCTAGAATGCAAAGTTAAAATAGTAGAAAAAAGTTACTAATTTTATTTTAAAGTTATTTTCCAAAACATTTTTTCTAATTATATATTACATAAAACATGAAAAAAACTATACTATAACATGCAAATGCTCTTTGGTATTATCCAAAGAGCATTTGCGTTTTCTCACTTGCACTCTCGCTTCAGCAATTCTGAGCCATGATATTGGGTTATCATTGTTACAGATATACTCTCTCCAACTTCATAGCATTTCTCTCTGGTTACAACATAGTCTTCACCATTGATATCGACCGTAATGTTGTAGAGATTCTTCGTTTCATATTTCACAGTTGTACTCATCTTCCCATTTTCAGTAACATGGTATTTCTCTGCATTGTAGATAGTGATTTCTTCGCACATCACTACCTCTGCTTGAACCGTCTCTCGTTTACTGGAATAGTCTGACATATTGTGTGATATCGCCATAATTACTATTACCAGTGCCAAGATACTTATCACGAGATTAATCCGTTTTTGCATAAATTTTCCTCCATTTTGTCTTTGGAGGTTTTACCCTCCAAAGTTTTTAAATTAAATTACTTATTTGAGGGCAAACTTCAACTAAATTATATATTTATTATAACATATTTTCTATCATTTTTCAATACATTATATATCCATCTGGCTACCGAGAAAACCAGCAGCTGATTCTACCACTTTCTTTTCTGTTTCTCCCATTTTTGTTTTAGCATCTTTAGATAAAAGAATTACGCTTCCTATTACATCTCCTTGTGCAATTATTGGATATACTACTTGAGAATTAAACTTTCTCTCTTTACTATCATTTTTTATAACTGGAATAGAGACTTCATTATTTTCTTTACTTATATAAACTTCCTTGTCATCCATAAGTTGTTCTAGTTCTTTTGATAAATCTTGTTCTAAAAATTCTTTTTTAGAACCACCAGATACAGCAATTACTGAATCTTTGTCAGTTATACAAGCAATATGTCCTGTTGTTTTTGATAAAGTTTCTGCATAACCACTTGCAAATTCTGATAGTTCTCCTATTGGAGAATATTTTTTAAGTATTACTTCTCCTTCTTTATCTGTAA
>CANRQN010000015.1 GCA_947641575.1 uncultured Clostridium sp. | reverse complement strand
TAACTGCTACACATGAATTTGTTGTTCCTAAGTCAATTCCTATAATCTTTCCCATTTTCTTTTTCCTCCCTTTAAAATCAATGAAAAACTTCGTACTACGTCGTCAATCTTCATCAAAAATCTTTCGACAACCACTAGGTTAGTCTCAAGATTTTTTCCTTGAATTCCTAGTATTAGTCGTTTTTGATTGATTTTTTATTAATTTAATTTATTATTTATATTTATTTTCTTTTGTATGATTTATATATTTAAAAATTTAATATCAATAATTATTATAAGCGAATTAGAAACGAGTAGTACTAGGCAATTTTTCTTCAAAATACCGGAGGCGTGCTTTTTGCACGTTGAGGATTTTTGAAGGAAAATTAACGACGTAATACGACGTTTATAATTTGCTTAGTTGGCCACTATGACCATAGCATGCCTAATAACCTTATCACCAATTTTATATCCTTTTCTAAATTCTTCTTTTATTTCTTTTTCACCTAAAGCTTCATCTGTTACCATGCTCACTGCTTCATGCAACTCTGGATCAAATGTTTTTCCTATGCTTTCTATTTGAACTACACCAAAAGATGAAAGTACATCTATATATTGTTTTAGTACCAAATCTATTCCTTGCTTATATCCAGTATCTTCTGTTTCAGCACTTGCTGCTTTTTCTAAATTGTCTAATACTGGTAATAATTTGCAAGCAACATCTCCTACAATAGAACTATATAGTACTTCTCTTTCTTTTGCACTTCTTTTTTTGAAGTTATCAAATTCCGCCATTAGTCTTTTTAATCTATCTGCTTGCTTATCTAACTCTTCTTGTATTTTTGTATTATCAATAGTTTGTTCTTCCACTATTTTTTCTTCTTCGTTTTTATTTTCTTCCACTTTCTTATCCCTCTTTCCTTTCTAAAAGTTCCAAACTTCTTTCTAATTTTCTTTTTCATTTAAATCATCATTTAATTTTTTATTAATATATTTCATAACAGAAATTACTTTTGAATAATTCATTCTTTTTGGTCCTATAATTCCTATTGTTCCTATATCTTTTTCTCCCACTGCATGTTTAAATGTAACTATGCTAAAGTCTTTTAAATCTTCATTATCATTTTCATCACCTATATATATTTTTATGTCTTCTGCAAAACCACTATCTAATATATCTAGCATAACTTCTTTTGTATCTAATAAATTTACAAAGTTTTTTGCAAGATCCAAGCTTTTAAATTCTGGAAGTTCAAAAGCTTTATTAGTTCCTTCTAAGTAAATTTTTTCTTCGTCTTCAATTAATTTTTTCATTTGTTCTATTATTGGTCTTATAATGTTTACACTGTATTTTAATTCTCTAAATATGTATTCTTCAAATGATGTGTCTATTTTTTCAAATGGTTCTCCTTTTAGTTTATTATTAAAGAAGTAATTTAAAGTTTCTACTTGTTCATCTGTTACATCTTCATCAAATTTTATTATTGTTTCTCTAACTAAGCCTGTATCTGTCATTATAATTCCCATAAGCATTCTTGCACCTAATAGTACAAATTTTATTTCTTCTATTATTTGTTTTGATGTTTTTGGACCAATGCTTACTGTTGTATAATGGGTAATTTCTGACAAAGTTGTTGTTGCTATTCTAATTAGTTCTTCTATTCCTGTTGCCTTTGTTTCTAGCTTTTCTTGTATATATCTTATTTCTTCTAAACTTATATTATCATATTTTAATAATTCATCTACATATAACCTATATCCTTTTGCTGATGGAATTCTACCGTGCTGATGTATGTGGTTTTTCGAGATATCCTGCTTTTTCTAATTCTGCCATGTCATTTCTAACTGTTGCTGAACTTATATCTTGTTCATACTTTTCGACTATTACAGCCGAACTAACAGGCTCTGCTGATTCTATATATTCGTCTACTATTTCTTTTAAGATTTTTCTTTTTCGTTCATCTAGCACTTTATCTCTTCACCCCTTAATATAACATTTTAGCACTCATTGTTTTCGACTGCTAATATAATATATCTTTTTTTAGCACTTGTCAATAGTTTTTGCTAATTTTATTTAACTTTTTTAAAGTATTGACATTTCTTAAGGTTTTATGCTAGAATAGATATAGTTTATGGCCCATTGGTCAAGCGGTTAAGACGCCACCCTCTCAAGGTGGAATCATGGGTTCGATTCCCGTATGGGTCACCATAATATTTCCCTTATTAGTAGTTTCAATCTAATAAGGGATTTTAAATCATTTTATTTTGATTCTTAAATATTTTAATAAAAATCATGTTATACTAATACAAAGAAAGGAATGTGATAAAATTATGGTTAACGCAAAAAAACAAATCATTGAAATAGTTAATACTTTACCTAATGATGCGTCTTGGGACGATATTATCTATGCTTTATATTTTCATTCAAAACTTCAAAAAAGTAGAAAAGATTTAGAAAATGGTAATTATTTAACTTTAAAAGATTTTGATCAAGAAATGGAGGCAAAATATGAAAGTTGTAATATCAAACGAAGCGAAAAAGGACATTAATAATATATTTGATTATATTGCAAAAAATTCTATTAAATATACCATTGAAATAACTAAAAATATTCGCTCCAATATTCATGATTTAGAACTTTCTCCTTATTTGGGTCGATATGTCCCAGAACTTTCAGATAAGCATTTACTTGAGCTCATATACAAGAGTTACCGAATAGTTTATGAAATTTTTGAAGATATAGATATTGTTTACATACATTTTGTAATTCATGCAAAGAGAGATTTTAAATCATTTTATAATTCTTATTCAAATAAATTAAATTTTTAATCTAAAATATTTTCCAATATAAATTTATATTATTTGTAAAGTTTTTCTGTGCGTACTCAAAAAAATACATTTTTTGACACTATCAACTGTGTACCATCTTTTGACATATTATGTTAAATATGATATACTTACATTGTATCAAAACTAGCCGAGAGCTAGAATACTTTGAAAAGGAGTTATAAAATATGATTGACAAACAGGAACTGCTGGATTTTCAGAGGAAAATCCAGTGTTCCAGAGAAACAATTGATAAAGAAAATTTAGAATTCTTTATCAGTTTTCTCAAGGAACGTGGGTTCAAGCAAGTGCTCAAGGTTTACCCTGATACTGATGAACCAGTAGTTGTGTTTAAATTCTGCAAAGATAAACGCCCTGAACTTCAATTATCGGATGTCGTTTCCTTGATAGGTTCTAATTTCGTTCCTTTCTGCGAAGATTTCATTTCGAATATGTCCGATCTTATCCATTCACTGCATGACACCTTAAATGATACTGGCATTTGTACAGATAAAGAATATAACTCAAATGATGATTCCTGGTCATATTTGTTCTGGATTAGCGATTTCTATCCAGATAAGTCTGACAGTTAATCTAATGTCAGTCAAAGCTCCAAAGCGAGCCACCCGAATGCATATGTATTTGGGCGGCTCCTTTTTTATATTATTTCATTACTTCATCTAGCACTTTTGCTAAATACTTCATACTATTTAAACATTCATCTAATGTATTTCCCGTTGCTCCTACTTCTATTATGGTTGTAGCTGGTGTTAAATGCTGATTATATCTTGAGTTACGCAAAATTATTGGTCTAAATAGTCCGTGGATATAATTCATTTGCCTTTTTTTGTGCTTTTATTGCAAATGCTATATTTTGTCTCCAGTTTTGGTGAGTTAGTCCTCCTCCATCTGTTCCTACAACAAACATGAGCTGTGCACACTTATCTTCTCCTATTTGTACGCTAGGTCCATAAGTATTTGAACTTCCTACTGCATCTCTATGTAAATCTATTGCAATTTCTCCATCTGGATTATCCTTTAATATATTTGTAAGTGTTTTTACTGATCTATCATATGAGCCATTATATGAAGGATAATCATGGTAAGTCTTATCATGTACAACTGTTTTTCCATATTGCTTTAAGGCTGATTCTAATTCGTCTCCGTACTCTTGCAACTGTATAGTTTAAATCTGTCGTTCTATATGCTCCTGTCATTTCATAGTTATATTTTTCGCTTGATGTATAACTCTCACATGTATGAGTATGGTATATTATAACTTTATTTTTATTTTTTAGTTCATAATTTGAATTCTCTAATATCTCATTAGCATCATATTTTGATTGATTTTTTATTTGTATGTTATTTTTATCATGTGTGTATGAGGGTTCTATATTATTCTCCTCAATTACTTTTGTATCTAATTTTTCCGCTGTTTCTATAACTTTTACTTCCTCTACTCCTTGTATATCTTCTCCTGTTTCCTGTGCTACTTCATGGTTTCCAGTATTTCCTTCATTTTGTTTTATATTATATAACATTTCAAGCTCTGCTTCTAGTATTTTATAGTTACTCCCTACTTTTTCCCCTTCTTCTTCATTTTCATTATCTTCTATCATTAATGGTATTTCCATTCCTAGACAATATAAAAAAGATGAATCTTCTTTTTCTTCTACCCCAATTTCTTTTTCTAATTCTTCTTTTCCATTTACAATTATTATTCCAGAGATAACTATTATAATTACTAAACTTATAGCGAGTAGAGCTTTTATTAAATCTTTTATATTTATTACAGCTATATTCATATCTTCTCCTTAGGTAAGTCCATATTTAGTTAAATATATGCTACCTAATTAATGTTTATGAATAGCTTATTCATATAAATATTTCTCTTCTGCAATTAGACCTGGTTCTCCGTGTCCTGGGTAAATTAGTGTGTCTTCTGGCAAAGTAAGTAATTTTGTTTTTATTGATTTTAGTATATCTATTTCACTTCCGTGTTGGCAAATCGCATCTTCCATATGTCCCTTTAAATAAAGTATCACCTGAAAATAGTATCTTTTCCTTTCCTGAATACAAAGAAGTTCCTCCGTTTGTGTGTCCTGGAGTATGTATAACTTTAAACTCTATATCCCCAATATGTAATGTATCTCCTTCATCTACTCTTGAATCCGCTTCTACTTTCATATCATATATTCCAACTAACTTACTTAAATTCACATCTGGATTTTGCAAGTTTTCATACTCTATTCTATGAACTAAAACAGTTGCACCTGTGGCTTTCTTTAATTCTTCTACTCCTGCTGTGTGATCTGCATGACAGTGTGTTAAATATATATATTTTAATTTTGCACCTAATAATTCAATTGTTTCTACTATTTTCTCTGCATCACCTGCTGGGTCAATTACCATAGCTTCTTTCTTTTCTTCATCAGAAACTACATAACAATTTGTAAAGTTTCCTATCATTGTTTCTATCTTTAATCTTTTTAGTATCATTTGTTATTTAATTATTACCTCCATATTTTACTTTCATAGTTCTAACAAAAATTAGTATATTACTAGGCATTCAAGAAAGAAATACCAGAGACGTACTAGTGTACGTCGAGGATTTTCTTTCGCAGAATAACGACGTAAGATGCTGATTTTTGTTTGAACTAATTATTTTTTTCTGCTAACCTCATATACACTATCAATCTTTCTAAGTGCCTTAAGCACCTTATTTAGCGCATCTAAGCTCTCTACTTCTATTGTCATTTCTGTCACTACAATTCTATCTTGAATAACTTTTGAGTTTATTAGCAACATATCAGCTTTTAAATTATTCATTTCTCTTGCAATATCTGCAACTAATCCGCTTCTGTCATTAGAACGTAATTCTATATCTGCTTTATATCTCGTTTTTTCTTCTCCAGACCATTCTACATCTATTATTCTTTCTTCCTCTTGGAATAAATCTTTTATATTTATACAGTCTTTCCTGTGTATTGACACACCTCTTCCTCTTGTTATATATCCTATTATTTCATCTCCTGGTATTGGATTACAACATTTTGAAAATTTTACTAAACAGTTGTCTATTCCTTTAACTATAACTCCTGATTTTGCATTTTTTTCTGGGACCTTCTTTTTAGTTACAAGTTCCTCGATTTTTTCTTCTATATTTTCTTCTTCGTGGTCTTTTCTATATTCATATAAAAGTTTTGATATAATTTTTCCAGCTGAAACTGCGCCAAACCCAACTGATGCATACATATCACTTATATCTCCAAATTTGTATCTATCTATTGCTGATTCTATATATTCCCCCTTATACAGCTGTTCTTCATGCATACCTATTCTTTTTATTTCTTTTTGTAGTAAGTATTTTCCTTTTTCTATGTTTTCTTCTCTATCCTCTTTTTTAAACCACTGTGTTATCTTATTTCTAGCACTAGAACTTTTTACAAATTTTAACCAATCTCTGCTTGGTCCCTTCGCACCTTCTGTTGTTATTATCTCTATTATATCTCCATTGTTTAGCTTAGTAATTATTGGCATCATTTTGCCATTTATTTTGGCTCCTGTCATTTTATGCCCTATATCTGTGTGTATGTTATATGCAAAGTCTATTGGTGTAGCACCTTTTGGCAAAACTCTTATATCTCCATTTCTCGTAAATACATATACTTCGTCTTCAAATAATTCTGTTTTTAGTGTGTTCAAAAATTCCTGTGGGTCTTGCATATCTTTTTGCCATTCTAGCGTTTCTCTAAGCCATGAAAGTTTATCTTCTTCTACTTTTACTGTTGTCCTTTTATTTTTGTTTGCTTCCTTGTATGCCCAGTGTGCTGCAATACCATATTCTGCTATTCTATGCATATCCCAAGTACGTAATTGTACTTCAAATGGTATTCCTTTTGGTCCTATTAGTGTTGTGTGTAAAGATTGATACATGTTTGCTTTTGGAAGTGCTATATAATCTTTAAATCTTCCTGGCATTGGATTAAATAGCTCATGTACAACACCGAAGTGCTGCATAGCAGTCTTTTACTGAATTTACTATTATTCTAAGTGCAAGTAAGTCATATATTTGATCAAGTCCCACATTATCTCTTTGCATTTTTCTATATATACTATATATATGTTTAGCACGTCCTGTTATTTGTGCATCTATTCTTTGAAGTTTTAGTTCTAACCCTATTTGTTTTTTCATTCTTTCAATAAATGCTAGTCTTTCTTCTCTTTTTTCATCTAATCCTTCTACTATTTCTCTATATTCTTCTGGCTCTAAATACTTAAATGCTAGATCTTCTAATTCCCATTTTAGTGAATACATTCCGTAGTCTATTTGCAAGAGGTGCATAAAGATCCATTGTTTCTCTTGAATTTGCTATTTGTCTTTCTCTTTTTAAATATTTAAGTGTTCTCATATTATGAAGTCTATCTGCAAGCTTTATAAGTATTACCCTTATATCTTTTCCCATTGCTAAAAACATTTTTCTATAATTTTCAACTTGCTGTTCTTCTCGTGTTGTATACTGAAGTTTACCAAGTTTTGTAACTCCATCTACCATGACTCCAACTTCTTCACCAAATTCTTTTTCTAAGTCTTCTTTTGTAACATTTGTATCCTCTACTACATCATGTAAAATTGCAGCACAAATTGTCTCATCATCTAAATTTAAGTGTGACAAAATGCTTGCTACATGTACTGGATGTATTATATATTCTTCACCTGAGAGTCTTTTTTGATCTAAATGTTTTTCTTTTGCAAAGTTATATGCTTTTAATATTAACTTTGTATTAACCTTTTTCCTATTCTTTTTTAAAGTATTTATTACATCATAGATAGTTACTTCATTTTCCTCTTGCATATTACATCTCCTTTTTATAAAGACTTGCTTATATCCCTTAAGTTCATTTGTATAGTTTCCATTCCATTATATGAGTTTATATCAAGATTACCTACAATGTCAACCTTATCCCCAATTTTATATTCTTCTGCATATTCTCCTAAATGAAAACCTATTGCATCTAAAATATGACTTTTGTCTTTTAATTTAAGTTTTAAATGAGCTCCTTCTGTTATTGCTCTTATAGCTTCTATTTTTACATTTTTTATTGCAAATATTGGCGTTTCATTAGCTTCTCCAAATGGTTCTAGTTTTTTCAGTTCTTTTACTAGTTCTACTCCTAATTCATCTAGTGTTACTTCCATATCTATCTTAATTATTGGTTTTATTTCTGATAATTCTAGTTTCTCTATATATTTATTTATCTCTTCTTTAAACTTTTGTAAGTTTTCTTTTCTTAGGCTCACTCCGGCAAGCCATAGCGTGTCCACCATATTTTTCTAAAGTGTCATTCACCTCATTTAGTGCTTCATGAAGGTCTAACCCTTGAATACTTCTTCCCGAACCTTTACATATTCCATCTTCTTCGCATAACAAAATACTAGGTTTTAAATACATATCTGTTATTTTTGATGATACTATTCCTATTACTCCATGATGCCATCCTTCTTTTGATAATACTATAATATTTCTATTTGCTTCTTTATTTTCTTCTATTTCTTTTATGGCTTCTTCCATTATACTCTTTTCTGTTTCTTGTCTTTTCCTATTATATTCATTCAGTTTATTTGTTAGTTCTTTTATTTCTTCTATATCATTTGTTAGAAATAGTTTAAGTGCATCTTCCGCAGCTCCCATTCTACCACATGCGTTTATTCTAGGCGCTATTCCAAAAGATACTACTCCTGAGTTTATAGTTTTAAATCCACAAGAGTCTAAAAGATATTTTAGTCCTATATTTCTATGAACTTCTATTAGCTTTAGCCCAAGTTTTGTTATTACTCTGTTTTCATCTACAAGTGGTACTATATCTGATATTGTTCCAAGGCATACTAAATCTAAATATTTTAAATATTCTTTGGCATCCAATTTTAATTCTATTGAAATAGCTTCTATTAGTTTAAATACTACTCCTACTCCTGCAAGTTCTCTAAATGGATATTTGCTCTCTACTATTTTTGGGTCTATAACAGCTACACCATTTGGAAGGACATCTAATGGTTCATGGTGATCTGTTATAATCGTAGCTAAACCTAAACTATTTGCATATTCTACATCTTCTATTCCTGATATTCCACAGTCAACTGTTATCATTAAATCTGTTTTATTATCTACTATCTCTTTTATCGCTTCTTTGTTTAGTCCATATCCCTGTTTTAGTCTATTTGGTATATATGTTCCGAACTTCTAAGCCTCTTTCTTCTAAGAATTTTTTGAGTACTGTTGTACTTGTTATCCCATCTACATCATAATCTCCAAATATGACAGCTTTTTCTTTTTTTTCTATTGCAATGACAATTCTTTTAACTGCTTTTTCCATATCTGGTAATAAAAATGGATCATAAAAGTTATTTCTTGTAGGTTCTAAAAAAATCTGTATTTGCTCATCTGTTAGATGCTTATTTGCTATAATTCCTGCTGTTATTTCACTTATTCCAAATCTTTCAGCTATTCTTTTTGCATTTTCTTTATCAATATCAATATATTGCCATTTCTTGTTCATTGTTAACTATCATTCCTCTCTATCTTTCTCCGAATTATAAACCAAGCAAGTGCTGATTATCTTTCAAACTTAAATATCCCTCAGATAAGATTTGCTGAGGGATATTATACTTTATTTTATTACATCTTGTACTGATTCTGCAATTATCTTATTTACATCTGCTAGTAATACATTAAATTTTAGTTCTATTTCAAAATATGATTTTGCAAGTTCATTTTCCATAAGTTCTATATATATTTTTTGCATTTCTTCTAATTTTATTTTGTCCTGTGCTTCTCCTTTTAGTCCTTCTAACTGTACTTCATATCTTTTTTCTTCAAATGCTCTTATCTTTGCTTTTACTTCTGGATTTTTGTCTAACTCTTCTTTTATTCTTTTGTATTCTAAATATTCACTTGATGTTCTAATTTCCCCAGCTAGTTTATTTGCTGTGTCATATACATTCATTATTTTCCCTCTTTTCATTCCTATTTTGTTCAAAAAAGAAACAAGTAATGTTAGGCTCACACTATGCTAAAGCTTCGCGACCTCTGAAAGTAAGAAGTGTCCCCTTTGATTTTGCCTTTTTCGTTTTTCTTGCATTTTCTTGTGCCATTTGATGTTTTTGTTTTTCTGCAACACTTTGGCATATTGCCTTTTGATATATAAAGTGTGTATCTTGAGCAATTTTATTCCAATTATATATATTTTTTACTTTTGCTTTTGCATTTTTTGAAATTGTGTCAGCCAATCTATGATCGTAAAGTACTGCCAAAACTGAATCTGCTATTGAATTTGAATTTCCTGCATATGTCTTCATTCCATCTATTCCATGCTCTACAATTTCGTTTAATCCTCCTATGTCTGATACAACTGTTGGAATTCCCGCATACATTGCTTCTATTGCAACAACTCCAAATGGCTCATATGTACTTGGAAATACTGCAACATCTGCTGCTTTATACATTTTGCATAAGTCTTTGTAGCTTAGCTGTCCTGTAAAATATACTTTATTTCCTATTCCTAAGTTGTTTACTAATGATTTTAGTTCATTCTCCATTCCACCTTTTCCAGCTATTACAAATTTGGTGTCATTGTATCCTGCAAGTATTTTAGGTGCTGCTGCAATTAGGTTTTGTACTCCTTTTTCATATACTAATCTTCCTGCATACATAATTATTTTTTCATTGTCTGAGGCTACTCCCCTTCTAAAGTCATAATCTTTTTCTATTCCATTATACATATTCATATTTATTCCATTTGGTATTACATTTATTTTTTCAAATGGAAGTCCAAACAGTCTTTGAAGCTCACATTTCATATAATTACTATTTACTATTACTTCTGATGATTCATATGTTAGCATCCATTCTGTATCATTTATGTATCTTTGTGTATTGTCATGTATTCCACTATTTCTTCCGCTTTCTGTTGCATGTATTGTTGTACATATTGGCATATCATATGCATCTTTTAATGCTTTTGCACTATATGCAACTAGCCAATCATGTGCATGTATTACATCAAATTTTCCTTGTTTTCCTATTATTTCCCCAGCTTTTGCTATCATTTTGAAATTTAATTGCATTATCCAGTCTATAAAGTTGTTTGGATTTATCATGTAATTATCTACTCTATATACATTTACTCCTTTATCTACTTCAAAATATGGTGCATTTCCTTCTCTATATGTTATAACTGTTACTTCGTGTCCATCTTTTATTAATCTTCCTGACAAATCATATACAACCTTTGATATTCCTCCTACTATTCTAGGTGGATACTCCCATGTGAGCATCAAAATTTTCATGAGCAAAAGCCCCCTTTTTATATTCTTTTGTTAATCCATTTATATTGTATATTATCTTTTGATAAAAGTAAACAAAAATTTACATTTTTTTAAGTTTTTTTCAAAGAAAAAATTAATATGTGGTAAAGAAAGCTATATCAATTGTCACAAAAAGACCCCTGAAACTATCAAGGGTCTTTTTGTGTTTAAATGTTTATTCAAATTTTATTCCTTCTTCGATTTTATTTCCTCTTAAGAAGTCACATATATCCATTCTTTTTGCATTTTCTCCTTGTACTTCTAATGCCTTTATTATTCCTCTTCCTGTCTTTATGTATAGACCTATTTTGTCATTTGCAAGTATTACTTCGCCTGGCATTATTTTTTCTTCTGAATTTTTTCTTATAAGGCTACTTGCCATATCATCATCTAATGATTGCACTTTCCAGAATTTAACTTTTTTTTCATTGTATATTGCATATGCTCCCATTATTGGATTTAATCCACGTACTTTGTTTTTTATCTCTACTGATGTTCTAGTAAAGTCTATTTTTGACATTTCTTTTTTTAACATTGGTGCCATTGTAAAATATCTGCCCTGCGGTGTTCTTGGGGCTGTTCCTTTTTCTATTTCTGTTAATGTTTTTACAAGCAAGTCTGCTCCTTCTTTGCTTAGTCTATTCCAAAGTTCTCCTGTTGTTTCATAGTCTCCTATTTCTGTTTTTTCTTGGAATATTATATCTCCTTCGTCCATTCTTTCATTCATGTACATTGTTGATACTCCGGTTTGTTTGTCACCATTTAGTACAGCCCATTGTATCGGTGCTGCTCCTCTATATTTTGGAAGTAGTGACGCATGTAAGTTAATACAACCTAACTTTGGAATGTCTAATATTTCTTTTGGAAGTATTTTACCGATATGCAACAACACATATTACATCTGGATTTAATTCTTTTATTTCTTTTATAAATTCTTCATTTTGCTTTATTTTTTCTGGCTGATATATTTTAAAATTTTTATGTACTGCATATTTTTTTACATCCGATTCAGCAAATTTCATACCTCTACCCATTTGTTTATCTGGGTTTGTTACAACTCCGTATTATATTAAATCCTTCTTCATATATCTTTTCTAAAGACGCCTTCGCAAAGTCTGGCGTCCCCATAAATAGTATTCTCATTTCTTCTTTTTCCTTTCCTTTTTTTCTTTTGTTTCTTCTGGTTCTACAAGTTCCATAGTCCCTGGCATCATAACATCTGTAAGTACTATTCCATTTAGGTGGTCCATCTCGTGTGATATTGCTTGGGCAAGTAAACCTGTCCCAGTAATTTTTATTTCTTTTCCATTTTCATCTAAAGCTTCTACTGTTACTTCTTCTGGTCTTACTACTTTTACATATTTATTAGGAAAGCTTAAGCATCCTTCTTCTACTTTTTGCTCTCCTTTTGTTTTAGTAATTACAGGGTTTATTAATTTTATTATTGGCTTTTCATCATATAAGTCTATTACAATTATATTTTTTAAAATGCCAACTTGTACTGCAGCAAGTCCTACTCCGTCATATTCATGCATTGTGTCTATCATATCTTTTATTAATTCTTTTATTTTGTCATCTATTACTTCTACATTTTTTGATTTTTTCTTTAGTATTTCGTCTCCTTCTTTTCTTATATTTCTTAGCCCCACTTCTCCTCATTCCTTTTCCGTTCAAAAAATAAACTTTGTCTTGGGGTGTCAAGCTACGGTTAAAAGTCCTCAATGTATAATAGTACACCTGCGGTTTTTAACCTTGCTTTCCTACCAATACTCGTTTCTTTTTTGAACTAATTTATTTTGATATTTTTACTGTTATTCTTATTTAGCTCATGTTATTGGGATTAATATCTACACTAATCCTTGTATTGTTACCTATTTTTATTGCATTTATGCTTTTGTTTATTTTGTTTATTATGCTATTTCCTAATATGCATTTTACAATTATTCTCCATCTGTATCTGTTCTTTACCTTAGCTATTGGAGATGGCATTGGCGAATATATTTGCATATTTTTTTCATTTGTTTTTAGCAAGTTTTCATATATAGCATTTATTACTCCTTGTACCGTATTTTCATCAAAATCGCTAACTTCAATTTTTATTATATCGCAAAATGGTGGATATTTCAATACTTTTCTTAAAGTGATTTCTTGATTATAGAATTTTTGGTAGTCTTGTTCTTTTGCACATTGGATTGGAAAACTTTCTGGGTTATATGTTTGTATAATTACATTTCCTTCTTCGCCTTCTCTGCCTGCTCTTCCGTGCAACTTGAGTTAATATGTCAAATGTTCTTTCATTGCTTCTAAAGTCAGACATAAACATGTTGCTATCAGCTGCAATTACTCCGAACCAATGTGACATTTGGGAAATGATGACCTTTTACTACCATTTGCGTTCCTATTAATATGTCAATTCCTTCATTTTTGAATTTGTTTAATATCGTTTCATATGAATTCTTTTTTGTTACTGTATCTGCATCCATTCTTATTGTACTTGCATTTGGAAAAGCTTTGTTTACTACATTTTCTATTTTTTCTGTTCCTGTCCCAAAATATCTTATGTTTTTGCTTCCACATTCTGGGCATTCATTAAAATTAGGTCTTTCATATCCACAGTAGTGGCATTTTAATTTGTCTTGTTTTATATGGTATGTAAGCGTTATATTACATTTATTGCAATTTGCTGTATAGCCACAATCTCTACACATTACAAATGTGGAATATCCTCTTCTATTTAAAAATAATATAGTTTGTTTTTTATTTTTTATATTATTTTCTATCATTTCATATAGTCTATTACTTAACATTGATTTGTTTCCTACTGCAAGTTCTTGTTTCATATCTATTATTTCTACTTTTGGGAGCTTAGATTCATTTGCTCTTTTAGTTAAAGTTATTATATTATTTTCTTTATCTAATTTATAATATGTTCCAATATCTGGAGTTGCACTTCCTAAAACTAATGGTATTTTATTTTGTTTTGCTAAGTATACTGCAATTTCTTTTGCGTTATACTTAGGGGTCATGTCCGATTTATATGATGTATCATGTTCCTCATCTATTATAATTATACCTAAATTTTCTATTGGTGCAAATATGGCTGATCTTGCACCAATTATAATTTTAGCTTCTCCTTTTTCTATCCTTTTCCATTCATCATACCTTTCGCCTACTGAAAGTTTACTATGTAAAAGTGCAA
Source organism: uncultured Clostridium sp. (assembly GCA_947641575.1). Lineage (GTDB taxonomy): Bacteria > Bacillota > Clostridia > TANB77 > CAG-508 > JAAWPK01. Next base: position 19,351 of record CANRQN010000015.1, on the reverse strand, counting down.
TGTTTTCTTCTCCAAATCTTGCTATAAATCTATCTACCATTTGTGGAGTAAGTGATATTTCTGGAACAAGTACTATTGCTGTTTTTCCTTTGTCTAAAGCTTTCCCAATTAACTGTAAATAGACTTCTGTTTTTCCGTGAGCCTGTTACTCCGGTACAATAAAATTTCTTTAAAAACTTTATCGTTTATTGCTCCCTCTATTTTGTTCATTGCTTTTTGTTGTTCTTTTGTTAGATTTAAGTTTTCTGTTTTTGCTATATTTTTGTTTTTGAATGGATTTCTACTTACTTCTTTTTGGATAATTTCTACATAGCCATTTTTTATAAGTGTTTTTATAACCGATGTGCTTGTATCTGCAAATTCTACAAGTTCTGAAAGTATTACTTCATCATTTTCTATTAAGAATTCTAATGTTCTAATTTGTTTTTCTGATTTTATAGTTCCTCTTTCAATTTCATCTTTTACTTCTTCTTCATCCTTCTTTAGGTAAACAAATTTTAGCTCTTTATCTTTTATTCTGTTTTCTATATTTTTTGAAGTTGTACCTGGTGCAAGCATTAGCTTTATACAGTCCGAAATATTACAAAAGTATTTGTTTGACATAAGTTTTGCTAGTTCTATTTTTTCTTCACTTAAGATTCCGCTTCTCTACATTTACTATATCTTTTACCTTATACTCTGAAGCTTCTTTTATACCTATTACATAGCCTTCTTGTGACCTTTTCATAGTTCCAAATGGGACTGTTACTTTAGAACCAATTTTTATAAAACTTTCGAATTTGCTTGGCACATTATAGTCAAATATTCTATTCAAATCTTTAGCATTACTGCTTATTATTACTTCTACTATCATGCTTTCAAGTATATCAAATTTTCTTTATTTTCTCAAGCTATTTTTTAGGATATTTTTTGCACTTATGTGACAATTTTTTATGCTACATATTTTCCATGGTAAACAAAACTATTTTGATAAGTTATAAGGTATTAGTCAAAATATTTCTCTAAATTTAAGTAGAATCCTTTAAAAAATAGAGATATATACTACCTTATTGGTTACTATATATCTCTATTTTTTAACTATTATTATTTTATTTCTGTGTTACATTACTAAGACTGCTCTAGAACCAAGATATCCAGAGTAAACATCTGTAGAACGTTCAGTATTATCTCTTTTAGATATAGGAAACTCTTTAGACATACGGGTTATTGCACCACCGCGGGTTACACGATATCCATCTCCACAAGCCTCAATTGTCCAATCATATGCATTTCCTCCCATATCATATATGTTTTTTACACTATAACCATCATTCGAACCTGTTGGAATTGGTCCACTTGAATTATAGTTCCCTTTCCCAGAACTGTCTATTACATATTTTTTTATTCTATCATCTTTTAAAAACCATTTCATAATAGCATCCCACTGGCATCCCCATATCATACTACTTTTTACATTTATTCCTTCTGCTATAGTTTTATTTTTTTGATACTGTCCATACCAATTTGTTGCAGAATCGGATCTATTTACTCCTGATATATCTGCATTTCCTTTAGCAACTACTGCATTCATTTCATGTAAATTTCCTGTTTCATATCTTCCCACATAAAATCCATTATATTTTTCTACACTTTCTTTCATAGTTTTAAATTCTTCTTGCAATTGTTTTTTTAATTCTGCAGATGTTGTTATTTGATTTCCATTTTTATCTTTTATGCCAGCAATTTGATAATAACTTGTGGTATTATCATAATATGTTACTATATCTGGTTCGCGATTTCCTGTACTGCTAGTCCAACTCATTATTCCTTCTTCATTTTCTGTCCAGTTTAGTGGTTTCACCCCAGAGCTAGTAAACTCATACAATTTTCCTAAGTTATTTCCGTTTTTATCTACTCCAAACATTTCACTTGTGTTTTCTACTGGTATCCATACAAATTCATTATTTGTTTCAGTCTGTTTTATCACTAAGCCATTTTGCACACTTTTTTCTCCTGCAATCTGTGATACACTAAATCCAATTGGTACTGGTATATCTATCCCATCTTCACTTTTTGCTAAATATACTTTACTTTCATCCCATCCTTCTGGTAATTGAGGTTCTTCTGTAGTAGGTGGAGTTACTGGATTTTCTTGGTTTGTCTCATTATCTTGAGCTCCTTCTGTTATATTTCTTACTACATTTTGTGCATGCTTATCTATATTATCCATAATTTTTTGCTCATACTCTTGGGCACTTGCATAATTCTCTGCTTCCTTACTTGCTGTTTTTAGCAAACCTGATTCTGTAAATGCAAATATTGTTACTGCTGCCAGTATTATTAGTACTATAATTGTTATAATTAATGCTACTAATGTGATTCCGTCTTTCTTTAGCCTTGCCTTCGAAGTGGCGGGCGATTGAAATCGCCCCTACGGGTGCTATGTCTGATTTTAATAATCCTTTAAGGCTCTTGTGTGTGACAGCTGTAAGGGTTTTAGGTTTTATCATTTTATTTTTCTCCTTTGTTTTTTCTTTCTTTTCTTATGTTAAAGTATATCAATATTGCTTTGTTAAGTCAATTCTTTTTTGAGAGAATAGACTGCTTATTTTTTGCAAAGATATGACAAAAAACTCAGCCATTTTAATTAATGACTGAGTTTATATAAAGCATATTGATTTAATGATACTCCTTCTTGCTCTGCTTCTACTGTGAGTTTATAATGTAAAGATTTTGGTATTCTTACTACAAATTTTCCACTAAAATCTTCATATCCTATAGGCAATGGAACATCAAATCCTTCTTCGATTTTCGTTTGTATCCATCCTTCCATAGCTTCTCTTAAATTATTATATGCTTCTTCAAATGTTTCTCCTGTACTTTGGCATCCGTCTAATTCCAAAACCCTAGCATAAAAATATTCTCCGCTTTCATCATTTACAGGATGAATTATATAGTTATATGGTAATTTCATATATTCTTTAATTTTTTTCATATGAATTTCCTCCTATTCTTTTTAAAACATCTTTTACATATACAGCCTTGAGTGGATTCTCTTGTTTTATTGTTATTACATCTCCTCTATTATTTATAAATTGTCTATGTGATGTTCCTGTTTTTGATTTCATTTTGTACCCATTATATTCTAATACTTTATACAGTTCTTGAAATCTTATACCATTCGGCTGTCTTTTCATTTTTGATATTAGTTTTTCTGCTTCTGGCATCTATTTTCCTCCTTAATTTAAAATAGCTGCCCCAATTTTTTATATATAGTATCATATTTAGTATCAATTGTCAAGCTAAATTTTGCACTTATGTGACAAAAAACTCAGCATAATATCTCTTTATCCAAGTGCATTGAATAAATATATACCTTATCTACCTTCCTTCTCATTGCTTGTTCTAACGCTCTTTTATATAGCTCTAATTGTCCTTTATATTTTTCTAAAAGCTTCTCTTCTTCTTTTACTCTATCTGTCTTATAGTCTACCAAAACTAACTTACCATCTTTTGTAATATAGTACAAATCTATTATTCCTTGTACTAATATTTCTTCGTCTATGTCTTCTTCATATATTTCTTTTACTGGAATGTTTATATAAAATGGCTTTTCTCTTTCTACTTCTTTTGCTACTTGCATTTCTTTCCAGATATTTGTTTTAGTAAAGTTATATATTTTTTCTATGTCTATTACTTCTTTTTCCTCTTTATTAATAACATTATTTTCTTCCAAAGTCTCTACTAATTTTGCTATTTTTTCTTTATCATAGTCAAACTTTATATCTAATTTTTGTAAAACTAAGTGATGCAAGCTTCCCTTTTCTGCTCCTGTTAACTCTTTAGTTCCTTTTAAAAATTCTGGTACTTTGTAGTCTACTTCTTTTCTATCTTCCTCAGTTAAATCTAGCTTCATGTTTTTTATTTTTGTTACTGAGCTTTTTGTAAGGATTCCTTCCAAATTTTTATATCCATATTCCCATTCAAGTTTTTCTTTTATTTTTTCAAGATTATTGATATTTACATTTTTTAGTTTTTCTTTTAAATCTATAATTATTTCTTCTTCTTTCTTAGATATGTTTTTTAACACTTCTTTTTTAGTATATACTTTTACATCTAATATCTCTTCTAATTCTTTTTTGCAATTTAAGTAAACTAGCTCTATCCAGTCTAAATATGTTATGTATTTTTGTACTATATTTTTATTTATTTTACCATTATATGAATTTATTAGTTCTTCTTTTTTGTCAATACTTTTTTTATAGTCTTTTTCTAATCCTGTAATTATTAGTTTTTCTTTTGCTCTAGTAAGTGCAACATAAAGTACTCTCATTTCTTCTGAAATCATCTCTTCTTTTGCTTTTACTTTTATTGCTTCTTTCATAAGAGTTGTATAACTTTCTCCTTCATCATAATTTATGTATTTAGGTCCAAAACCTAAATCTTGATGAAGTAAAATGCTGTTTTGATTTATGTCTGTCATGTTAAATCTTTTTGATGTTCCACATAAAAATACAACTGGAAATTCTAATCCCTTACTTTTATGAATACTCATTATTCTTACCACATCTTCGTTTTCTCCTATTAACTTTGCTCCTGACATATCATTACTGCTTAGTTTCAATTTATCTATAAAGCTTATGAAATTATATAATCCTTTAAAGCTTGTCTTTTCATATTGCTTAGCTTTTTCAAATAGCATTTTTAGATTTCCTGCTCTTAACACTCCATTTGGCATTAGACTTGCATAATTATAGTAGCCTGTATCCAAATATATTTTCCAAATAAATTCGTTAAGTGGCATACATTCCTGTACTTTTCTAAATTCTTCTATTTTGTCTAAAAATTCTTGTATTTTATTTTCTAATTTCTTATCTACGTTTTCTTTATTCTTGTATTCGCAAATTGAATTATAGAAACTTTGATGGCTATTTATAAGTCTTATTTCTATAAGTTCATTATCTGTAAATCCACCTATCATTGACCTTAATACTGTAACTAATGCTATATCATCTACAGGATTATCTATTATTTTTAGCAAGCTCATAATTACTTGTATTTCAGTTGATTCTAAGTATCCGAGTTAAAACATCAGAAAATACTGGTATATTTAGTTTTGATATTTCTTGTTCATAAATTGGTGCTAAATTTTTACTAGAGCGAAGAAGGACTACTATATCTTTATACGTAACCTTCCTTAGTGTTTTGTCTTTATTAGATACAAGAAAGCCTGTATCTATTAGCTCTTTTATCTTTTTTGCAGTAAATTTTGCTTCTATTATAACATCTTCTATTCTTTCTTCTACTATCTCTTCTTCTGTTTCTTCCTCTTTATATATACTTTCTTCTTCCTCTTTTAAATCTATTACATGTAATTCTGCTTTTAGATTCTCTCCTTCGTTATAGTCTGCACCTAAATTTAGGTACTCTCCTTCATTATAGTCAATATCTCCTAATTCTTTACTCATTATGCTATCAAATATAATGTTTGTAAAGCTTAATACATTTTGTCTACTTCTAAAATTTTTAAATAGTTTTATTTTTAAATCTTCATCTTCTTTTAGTTCTTCTTTTTCTTTATAGTTTTTATATTTTTCAAGAAATAGTTCTGGTCTTCCTCCTCTAAATTTATATATACTTTGTTTTACATCTCCAACCATAAATATATTATTTCTTCTTGATATTGATGTTAGTATTTTTTCTTGTACTAAATTACTATCTTGATATTCATCTATTAATATTTCTTCATATTTTTCTTTATATTTTTTACATACTTCATTTTCTTCTTTTATAAGTATTTTTAAAGCAAAATGCTCTATATCATTAAAATCCATCATATTTCTATCTTGTTTTACTTTTGTAAATCTTTCAGCAAATTCTAAAATTAAATTTCCAATTTTTGATAAAATATCATACATCTCTTTTGCATTTTGGATTGCTTCTTTTGAAGTATATATTAAAAGACTTTTGCTTATATTTTTTATTTCTTCTTTTACTTTTCCCCTTGTGTCTTTTATCTTTTCTTTTATTTCTTCTGGTACTTTTTTATCTACTGGAAATCTATCAAGCTTTAAATTATTAATTTTTAGATACATATCATCCCAAGTTTCACTTTCATATATTTCTTGTATCTTTCTAATATCTTCTGATAAAGTTATTACAAACTTTCCTGTATCTTCTTCATATTTTATTCTCTCTAACTCTCCTTCTAGTCTTAAGAATCCATCTTTTAATTCATCTTTTGCCTTTTTTAATAAAATTTCTCCCCATGGCGTTTTTTCAAAACTTTCTTCTTTTATGTTAAATAGTTCTATTTTTTCTTTTAACCATTCCTCTGGAAATGGCATACTTTGCATGAAATCATATATTTGCAAGATTACTTCTTTTAAGGGTTCATCTCCTTTATAACTCGTATACATATTTACAAGTTTTATAAATTCTCTATCATCTGATTCATATTTTTCTTCAAATATGTCTTCTAGTACTTCTTGTTTTATTATTTGTATTTCTGTATTTTCTCCTATTTTGAGGTTTGGGGAAATTCCGGATTTCAAAGAAGTTGTTTTTTACTACATCTAGGCAAAATGAGTCTATTGTGCATATACTTGCCTTTGACAAAAGAACTATTTGTCTTTGGAGGTGTTTATCTTCTGGTGATTCTTCTATTTTTTTATATATTGCATCTAATATTCTTGCTCTCATTTCTGAGGCTGCAGCTTTTGTAAAGGTTACAACTAATATTTTATCTATATCTATTTGTTCATTTATTATTTTGTTTATTATTCTTTCTACTAATACTGCTGTCTTCCCACTTCCTGCTGCTGCTGCAACTAGTATGTTTTCGCCTTTTTCATTTATTGCTAAGCTTTGCTCCTTTGTCCATTTTACTTCTCCCATAAAAACCTCCATTATCTTTTATTGTATCATATTTAATACTATTTTTCCATTTTTTAAAGAGAAAAACCTATTGTCATAGATTTTTCTCTTGGATTTATTTATTTTGTTATATTCTTAATTCTTATCTTTCCATTTCCGCTATTTACTCCTGACTGCATAATAGTATTTTCAAATTTTAGATTTGAATAATGTACTGAGTTTCCTGTATGAGTACCATCATTTACAGATTTTACTGAATTGCATCCACTATGTCCAGATATATATGAGCTTCCGCTTCCTCCAATTGTTTTAATATCATATCCCCCTGGGCCTCCAAATCCTCCATAATATCCTCCTCCTGCTCCTGATCCACCAGAATAAGTATGATTTCCACCATTGCCTCCAATTCCAAACGCATTTCCAGATGTTTGTGTCGCAATTTTTGAGCTATCATAACTATATCCCTCTATTGTTCCTCCATCTTGTCCTTCACCTTGATCTCCCGATCCACTTCCTCCTGCTGCTACCATTATTCTACTTCTTAAGCTTTCTATATTATTCCATTCTCCTCCTTCTAGTCTTATATCCGTGGCTCCTCCACCACCTCCTGCTGATTCATCGTCACTTGGGTCTTGTCCTCCTGCTCCTCCTCCATTATATCCTCCTGCTCCTCCTAATGCTCCATATCCCTTTGGAGCGTCTTCTCCTTGTCCTCCAACATATAGATATAATGTAGTTTCTTCTGTAAGTGTTATTACTCCTTTTGTATATGCTCCTTTTCCTCCTTCATATTTATACACATCATTAGCTTTACCACGACCTCCTCCGGCCCCATAACACTCTATTTCATATATTCCTGGTTTTAATGTTACAGATTGTTCGCTTCCTGTAAATTGGTATTCTTGATCTATATTAAATGTATAATTTGTTCCTCCTCTAATTTTTATCTTTCCATTTCCGCTATTTCCTCCAGACTCCATCATAGTATTTTGAAATTTTAGATTTGAATAATGTACTGAATTTCCTGTATGAGTGCTATTATTTACAGATTTTACTGAATTGCATCCACCATGTCCAGATATATATGAGCTTCCGCTTCCTCCCAATGTATGTGGTTGGTTATTTACAGTACCTCCAAATCCTCCGTAATATCCTCCTCCTGCTCCTGATCCAGCACTATTAGAACTATTTGCGCCATTGCCTCCAATTCCAAACGCATTTCCAGATGTTTGTGTCGCAACCTTCTGGCCATCCTCACTATTTCCCTCTATTATTCCTCCGTCTTTCCCTTTAGCATACTCACCAGATCCACTTCCTCCTGCTGCTACCATTATTCTACTTCTTAAGCTTTCTATATTATTCCATTCTCCTCCTTCTAGTCTTATATCCGTGGCTCCTCCACCACCTCCTGCTGATTCATCGTCACTTGGGTCTTGTCCTCCTGCTCCTCCTCCATTATATCCTCCTGCTCCTCCTAATGCTCCATATCCCTTTGGAGCGTCTTCTCCTTGTCCTCCAACATATAGATATAATGTAGTTTCTTCTGTAAGTGTTATTACTCCTTTTGTATATGCTCCTTTTCCTCCTTCATATTTATACACATCATTAGCTTTACCACGACCTCCTCCGGCCCCATAACACTCTATTTCATATATTCCTGGTTTTAATGTTACAGATTGTTCGCTTCCTGTAAATTGGTATTCTTGATTTATATTAAATTCTTCTATCGGCTTATCATTTCCATTTTCTCCTGTTATATTTTTTACCACATCATCTACTTTTTTATCAATATTATTCATTATTTGTTTTTCATACTCTTGTGCATTTGCATAGCTTTCTGTTCCTTTACTTGTTGTTTTAAGTAACCCCGACTTTGTAAATGCAAATATTGTAACTGCTGCTAATATCAACAATACAATTATCGTGATTATTAAAGCAACTAATGTTATACCTTTTTCTATATCCTCAATATTTTTGTTCATTATTTTTCTCCTTTGTTTTTATTTAATTTATATTATCTACTAAAAATAATGTAAAGTCAACTGTTTTAGATTTTTATATATTTTAATATTTTTTTAATAATTGGTTATTCTATAATTGAAATGAATTTTGGAAGGAATGATTTTTATGGACAATAATGAAAATTTAAAAGTTTTAAAAGAACTTCATACTGGTGCTCAAATGGGAATTAATGCTATTTCTTATGTTTCGGAGAAAACAGAAAATGCTGAATTTAAAAGGGAACTCAGTACTCAATATAACCAATATGAGGATATTTTAAATAAGGTAACTGACCTTTACAATGATTATGGTGAAGTTCCAAGTACTTCTAACCTTAAAAATGATGTTATGACTTGGATGGGAGTTCAAATGAATACAATTAATGATAAAAGTAATTCTAAACTTTCTGAGATGTTAATTCAAGGTACTGTTATGGGAATTATTGAAGGACGTAAAATTTTAAATCATAATCCTAATGTTGATAAAAACATTAAAACTGCTTTAGATGAATTTGTACAGTTACAAGAAAATAGCGTAACTAGACTTAAAGAATTTTTATAAAAATTATATTATTGCCAAAATGCTACGTCCCTTTTGGCAATAGCAAAATTTTAAGGAGGCCTTTTTGCCAGGTCTCCCTATTTTTAATAAGTAAATTTAGTTGCAGCCACATCCTGAATTACATCCACAGTTTGTGAATAATAGTAAGAAAACTATTAAAAAGAATAGTATTCCGCTATCTCCACAGCCACATCCTCCAAATAGATTTCCAAGTCCACAGCCACATCCTGAACCACATCCACATCCTGAGTTACAGCCACAGTTTCTTGATTCATTATAAACTCTTTGTTCTTCTTGCATATGTTTTACCTTCCTTTCATAACATACTTTTAATCTTTTAAAAGTTTCTACATTATACTATGATTTTTTTCTGGTTTGTGATACAATATTTTTATATAATATGAAAATTTTTCAAGCTTCATATTAGAACAACAGTGGCATGACTTAAAATACTCTAACATTTTAGATTAGTTTCATGCCACGCCCGTTGTTCGTGCGCCAAATTTTACAAAGTAAAATTTGTGTGCAATTCTTTGAACGGACAAATAGCACTAAGGTGATTTGTCCTAATTTATTAAATAGAAATGAGGTCGTATTATAAATTGAAGAAAAAAGTTGAACTTTTATCACCAGCAGGTGATTTCATATGTGCAAAAGCTGCCATTCAAAATGGTGCTGATGCAATATATCTTGGTTTTTCCTCATTTAGTGCACGTTCTGGTGCAACAAATTTTACTTTAGAAGAACTTAAAGAGGTTATTGATTATGCCCATGTACATAACGCAAAAGTACACTTAGCTCTTAATATTTTAATCAAAAATGACGAATTTAAAGAGGCTATTTTTATAGCTGAAAAGGCTTATGAATTTGGTGTTGATGCAATTATTGTTCAAGATATTGGTCTTGCTATGACTTTGATTAAGCATTTTCCTAAGCTTGATATTCATGCAAGTACTCAAATGACTGCTAATAATCTAAGTGGTGTTCAAACTTTGTCTCGCTTAGGTTTTAAAAGAGTTGTTCTTGCAAGAGAATTATCAATTCAAGAAATAGAACATATTTGTAGAAATTCTGATATAGAAATTGAAACCTTTATACATGGTGCTCTTTGCATTAGTTATTCTGGTCAATGCTTGATGTCTAGTATGATAGGTGGCCGTTCTGCTAATCGTGGCAAATGTGCTCAAGCTTGTCGTCTTCCATATAGTTTAATTCAAGATGACAAGGTTATTGATAATGGTTATCTTTTAAGTCCTCGTGACCTATGCGGTCTAAAATTTATTCCAGAGCTTATAGAAGCTGGAGTTACTTCGTTTAAAATAGAAGGAAGACTTAAATCTCCTGAGTATGTTGCCGTTGTGACTAAAGTTTATAGAAAATATATTGATTTATACTTATCTGGAAAGCCTTTTGAAATTGATCAAATGGATATAGATGATCTTCGCCAAGTGTTTAACAGAGGTAATTTTTCTGATGGTCATTTAAGTAAAGAACCTAATCATGATTTGATTTTTAAAGAAAAACCTAATAATATGGGAATTTATATTGGTAATGTATCAAATTACAATTCTAATAAAGGACATATTACTTTAAACCTTAACGAGAATATTTCTCTTGGTGATTATATTACTTTTGAAAATGAACCTACCAAATATCATGTTTCTGAGCTTATGTTTCAAAACAAAAATATTCCTTTTGCTTGCAATAATGAGCTTATTACTGTTGGTAGAATGAAAGGAAATATTAAGCCTGGTGATAAGATTTTTAAAATTTCTAGTAAAAGATTATCGGATTCAGTTAGTCTTTCTTATTCTGGAAAAGAGATTAAAAAGATTAAACTTACTTGTAGAGTTACTGTAAAAAAAGATATGCCAGTTTCTGTTTGTATAAATCCATCTAAAGGCTATGAGAATTATAAAGATATAAGTGTTAATGTTACTTCTGATATTATTCCAGAAGCTGCTTTAAATCATCCTATAACTGCTGATAAAATTATCTCTCAGTTTTCTAAAACAACTGATACTCCTTTTGAATTTTCTAAAATTGATGTTATTTTAGATGATAATTTATATATACCAAAGCTAAGTCAAATAAATGCTTTAAGAAGAGATGTACTTAAAAAGCTAGAAGATTTAGTTAAACTTAAATTTACAAGAGTTCCTATTAAAGTTAAAGAAAAAACTTTTGAGGATAAAGCACATAATAAAGTAAAAATTTCAATGCTTTTATCTCAGATTAATCCAAGTTTTGATTATACTAAACTTGACAGTATTGATAGAGTATATATCCCTCTTCGTTGTTTTAGAAATACAAATAACAAAGATGCTATTAAAGATATTAATTCTAAGTTTGATACATATATCTTTTTACCTACTGTTATAAATTCTAACTACCTTAATTTGTTAAATAATATAATGTCTACTATTGTATCTACATATAAGATTAAAGGTTTTATATTTTCTAATATCGGTGAACTTAGTATTATTAAGAATGCTATAGAAGGTGATTTTGAGTTTATTTCAAATTATACTTTAAATATTTTTAATGATTACTCATTGGATGAATGTCAAAAGCACGGTCTTTCTTCTATTATTTTATCTCCTGAGCTTAATAAGACTGATATTCAAAATATGAATTCTAGTATTGATAAAGAACTAATTGTATATGGAAGAATAAGGGTTATGACTATTAAATATTGTTTGCTTGGAAACTCAAATTCATGTTATCCAACTTGTGATGCTAAGTGCAGAGATACTGGAAAACATAAGTATTATTTAAAAGACAGAATGGGGCTTTCTTTTAGAATTGTACCTAATAATTTGCAGACTCTTTCTAATATTTACAATTCTAAAATTTTATCTATAGAGTATGATGATTTGAATATTGATTGTGCTCGTATTGATATTATGGATGAAACTATCCCTGAAATTAACGATGTTATTAGAACTGTTAAAGCTGGTAAACGTTTTGAAGGTCCTGAATATACTAATGGAAATATGAATAGATGTGTGTAAAATAGGTATAAAAAAATCGTAGCCAAGCTACGATTTTTTTATAAAACTACGTGACTACTTTAACAATTTGGCTGGGCTGGCTAGATTCGAACTAGCGCATGCATGAGTCAAAGTCATGTGCCTTACCGCTTGGCTACAGCCCAATATAATAAACTGTAGCCTCGTAATTTTATATGGGGTGGAAGATGGGACTCGAACCCACGGTCTCCAGTGCCACAAACTGGCGCGTTAACCAACTACGCTACATCCACCATTGTTCCACTCTTCCTGCACCTAAACAAGTGCATTTATTATTTTACTATTTTTATAAGATTTTGTCAAGATTTTTTTACACTTTTCCAAAATTATATAAATTTATTTCTTTTCTGCAATCAGCAAGTATTTTAGCATATTCGTGTAAAACTTTCTTTTTATTCTCTAATCCAAATTCTATATTTTCCCTTATCTCCTCTAATTTATTCTTATTATAATCTCTCATAGAAACTTCTTTTAGCCACTCTAAATATTCTTTCTCTAATTCAGATTCCTTGTATTTCCATGGCTTATTTCCTGTAATAAAATGAATAACACTGATTTCATCCAATGAATAAATACCTTTATTTATATAATACTCAATGTCCAAAAAGAACATATTATACTTGGTTTCAAGATGTAATTCTTTCTTATTTTTCCACTCTCTGTCATATAATTGAAGAATATCCTGATCACCTATATTATCATACTTTTCTTTTATTTTATTATCCCTTATAATCTCCATAAATTGGGACATTATACCTTTTTTGGGCTCTATTACCAAAATACCTGATGTAAGTTCTTGATATTCTTCTTTTACTAATACAGTATCACATCTATCAACTGTTGCAGACATATTTTTCTTTTCAAATAGTTCATCAATATTGTTTCTCACAAACATATCACAATCTAAAAACACAATTTTATCATATTTCGTCAATTCAAATATTAAAAGCTTATCGAAAGTATAATTCCAGTTGGCTCTCTTAGTTCTATTTTGACTTATTATCCATTCTGGCAACTCTAAAGATTTTGCTTCTATAACTTCAATATTGTTTTCCTTTAAAATCTCTTTTAGTTTTGGAGAAATATTTTCATTTATTAGAACTGTTAATTTATATTTAGATTTTACCTTTTTTAGTGACTCATTTAATGCTAATACTCCAATTAAATAGTCATCTGTTGATAAAACTGTCATATATGTTTTTTTATCGTCCATTCTAACTTTCTCCCATCTTATATACTTAATGCAAATACATATCTTTCTGCTTCTTGAAGTCTAAGTTCAAAATTGTTTTTATAATAAAAGTTTATTCCACTTTGAAAATTTTCCCAAGTTTCTGCAAGTATCTCTTTATATTTTTCTTCTGTTTTGATTATATCTAGTATAGAATCATATAATTTTTTTGCTATTCCTTTTCCTCTATGTTCGGGATATAAATATACTCTTTTTAGTTCCACCGCTTCATCGTTTACTTTTTTATATGCCATTGTTCCTACTATTTTTTCATCACATACAGCTACTAGAATTTTTTCATATTCATTTTCTTCTAACTCTTCCATACCTTCTTTCCAGTCTTTATATCCATGTTCTTCAACACAAACATCTAGCCATAGTTTAACTACTTGTTCTTTATCATTTACATTATACTCTCTTATTTCATACATTTTACATCCCTCGCTTTTCATAATTAGTCCTTATTTATTGTAGCATTTTTTGTATCATTTTGTCAATATTTTTAGCATTAAAACACTTGCATTCTTGCATCTTTTAGTGTATAATAATTATTTACGGGGATGTATTTGGTTTCGACAATAATACTGAAATATAGATAGCGAGTGGTGGGTTCGTCTGGCCACCTTAAAAAGACGAAAAATTAAAATAAACGCTGATAATAGAGAATTAGCATTAGCTGCCTAAGTGCGGCTACGTCTTACTAAAAAGTCCTACGATTTTTAGATAAGGCGTCAAATTACGTAGGAAACAAAGCTATCTGAGTGTTTCTAAGATAGTGGGTATAATCTGAAACTACTGAAAGTTTAAAGTTTGTTTATTAGCTTGAACTTTTGGGAAATTCTTTTAATAAACTGCACTCGAAGAAGTTTATATGGATGTGCTATTGGACAGGAGTTCGACTCTCCTCATCTCCACCAATGTTCCCTTATGTGAACCTTATTTGTTTTATTGGTGGATTTGCCATAAATGTAAAGTTATAATTTGTAAGGGAAAAAGTAGGAATTTTTTATATTTTCCTACTTTTTGTATATCTAGTTGTTATCAGTTTTAATTCAGATAAACTTTCAGAAAAAAATAATATAATTATATATACCAAACTAGAATTTAATTCTAGTAATTAGTAACAGAAAAGGGCAAAAATGGAAGATAAAAAAGATATAAAAAACGAAAAACAAAAAATTCACATATTAAGTCAAAAATTGGTAGATAGAATGGCTTGTGAATGTCAAAGTATTTACGAAGTTAAAGAAGAAACACCAAAACAAAAAAATAATAGAAGATAGCATTTTGTTGTTATCTTCTATTTACTATACTAGTTCTTTATTATTTGAAATTCTGTGTCAATTCGTTTATATGCTACTTTGCCATTTGTTTTACTTATTGGAAGAAAAACACCTAAAAACTTATAACTTGCTTTATTAGTTATTTTGTCTTTCATTTTCATAAAAGTTACTCTTTCCCTTTTGTCAAAATCATTACTTGTATTCTGCATAAATTCGTTATATTCAAAAATCGTGTCTTTGTTATCGTTTATGGTATTATTCCAACCATTAGAAGAAGCAACCATTGTATTATCTTTTTCTATTGCTAATTGAGGAAACCAAGCCATTATTTGCTTATCTGTTATAGTTTTTATTTGAAACCATGCTTGCTGTTGTCCTTTGTAATCTGTTCCAAAAATCAAATTGCTTGCTTCATTTATAGTAGAAAATTCTATGTCGTCCCAAATTGTGATTTTGTCTTTATCTGCAAAATATTCTTGTGGACTTAAAATTTCCCACTTTTTAAAGATTCCATTTTTGATTTGTTCTTCTTTGCTTATTTTGATATTTTCCACGATTTTATCAATAGCATTATTTATATCAATTATTGATTTGTCATAAACTGTAATACGTTGTTCATTATAATTGCCTAATTCTTCGATTATATCTTCTGTTCTTAATAGGTCATTTTCTTGCCTAGATATATGGTGTGGTTCATCACATTCTATACCAATATTGAATTGGGGGAAATACAAATCAATTAAGCAATAACCGTTTTTTCCGTTTAGATTTCTTTTGACATATTTTTGTGTCATAGGCTTAATGTCTAAATCGTTAAGTCTATTGTATAGCCTATTTATGACATAATTTTCATAATCTTTTCGCTTTGTTCGTGATAATGTTTTTACTAAATACTCTTTTTTATCTTCCATATTTTTAGTATGCTCAAAAGATAGAATAAATATCTTTTTTGCTCTCCTTTTCTTTTGTAGATTTTCTATTAAAGTGGAAACATATACAAGCTTTTAAAACATATAAAAAAGCCTATAAATGCACTCATAATTTTAATGATTAGCTTTAGTTTTGCCTTGTTTTTACTTTTATTTGTTTTTTCTTGTTTCTATTTGTAATACATTAAAGTTTACCCTTTCATTTGTGTTTTTCTGCAATGATATTATCATAATTCGACAAACAAAGTCAATATTTTTGTTATGTTTTACCTTACAAAATGTTAAAAGTTACCTAACATACTTTTAGATATGATTTATCTATACTATTGTTAGGTGATGATTAACAATGGAAAAATTAAATTTTAATACAAACATTTATAATACTATTAGAAAAAATATCAAAAAATATAGAAAACAACAAGGAATTACATCAGCAGAGTTAGCCGAAATTGTAGACTTATCACACGATTTTATAAGACAAATTGAAAGCGAAAAAACTGCATACAACTTTTCAGTAGATACTTTTTATAAAATATCAGTTGCTTTGGATGTGAAACTAGATGACCTAATACAAGAATAATTTTATGAAATATATTATAATTTTTTCTTGCATATTTTTTATATTTGTGTTAATATATTAGTAATTGAATGTAGGGGTATAGTGTCAATGGTAGCACATCGGTCTCCAAAACCGCCTGTGAGGGTTCGAGTCCTTCTACCCCTGCCATATTTCCCTTAAATGTACACTTTAGTTGTTCGCTTAAGGGGTTTTTGTTAATTTTACAAAAGAAGGGGGATTTTTAATGAAGGACAACGAAAGAGGAATTACATTAATAGTTTTAGCTGTAGTTATTATATTTATTGTTGCTATCATTGTTGCTATTCGTAGTAGTAATAATGATATTGGGACTAATTCAGATTTGCTATCTATGATAAAGGAAAAAGAGGATCGCTCAACATATATTCCTAAATGTACTACTATTGATTATAAGAAACTTGTAGAAAATCCAGATCAATATATAGAAAAGGATTTTACTTTTACAGGTAAAGTTATTCAAGTTAAAGAAGGTTTCAACAATAATGTAACATTAAGGGCTAATGTTACTCCTGATACAAATCCTATAGAAACTTCTTATTCAGATACAATATATATAACTTACGAATATTCTAGTAATGAAGAATCTAGAATTCAAGATGGTGATATAATAACTATTTATGGTAAATCTGAAGGTTTATACAGCTATACAGACCTTACAGGCTCACATTCAAAAGTAAACCTGCCATCAATAAAAGCTATGTATATAGATATAAAAGAAAAATAATTACAAATATATAATGAATTAAAGGAGAAGTAAATGGAAAAATTAAAAACACTAATAAAAAAAGTATTAACTAAAGAAGTTATCTTTTATATAATTTTTGGAGTACTTACAACAATTGTTAATATTTCTATATTTTATTTACTTACTTTAATTCATTTTGATGAAAATTTAGCAAATGTTATCGCTATTATTCTTGCTGTTCTATTTGCCTATTTTACAAATAGAAAAATTGTATTTAATTCAACTGCAAATACTTTGAAAGAAAAGCTTACAGAATTTTATAAATTTATGCTAGGACGTGCTTTTACAATGGTAGTTGAAATGGTAGGTTTCTATTTATTATTTAATATAATTGGAATTCAAGAGATGATTAGTAAACTTGCTATTTCTGTAATTGTTATAATTCTCAACTTTTTTATCAGTAAATTTTTTGCATTTAAAAAAGCAAAAAAATAGATATATTTATTTCGGTTTGAGGCTACTTTTTAGGAGGTAGCTTTTTATGAACAATTTATTTAATGTTTCTTTTATTTTTATAGTAATTATTGCGGTTATTGTTTCAATATTTGAATATTCTTCACTTTATGATTATAGTTATTATAATATAAATCCTGATGATATACTAGTAAGTAATTCTCGGGTTTACTTGGCCAATTCCTAACAACTATTATATTTCTTCTTATTTTGGTTTTAGAAATATTGATCTTTTTGGTGCATCATCATATCATTCTGGTATTGATATTCCTGCTGTGGAAGGAACATATCTTCTAGCTACTATGTCTGGCAAAGTAACTTATACTGGTTTTAGTGGAAGTGGTCGGTTATACTATCATATTGGAAAATAAGAATATTAAAGCCATATATTGCCATGTTTCACCTAATTTCATAGTAAATGTACGGTGATAATATTGAAAACTCTCAAGTTCTTGGACAAGTTGGTCCATTTAATGTTTACGATATTTTAAATAATCCATATAAAGATAAAAATGGAAATCCTACTAATGGCTCTACTACTGGATGTCATCTTCATTTTTCTATTAAGATAGATGGAAAAACAGTAAACCCCTTAGATTTTGTAGATGTAAAAGAGTAAAAATATACCTATTTGATTAAATTTATATCTAATCAAATAGGTATTCTTTACATATCGTCTTCTTCTTCATTTTCTTCTAGTTCTTCTTCATCTTCCTCACAGTCATCACAATCATCGCATTCACATTCTCCACCACAGTGATGTCCGACAACATTCTTCATCTTCATGCCAATCAATTTCTATTGCATTTCCACATTCTGGACATTTTACTTCATTCTCTACCCCACTTGTTAAGTCTTGTATAAATTCAGTATTGCAATACGGACATATAATTTCAAAATCACATTCTGGGTTTACAAAAACTTCTTTTTCTATTGAACTCATCATTTTTTCCATACTAGTAATTTTCTTACTTAACTCTTTTTCTCTTTCTATTAACACATTTAGTCTGTCTAAATTAAGTTCTGCAAGTTTATCTAATTCATCTAAAAATAGTATAGAAATATTATACACTTGAGATTTTATATATTCTAAATCTTCTTTGTTCTTTATGTTTTTTTCTATGTCTTGTAAGATTTCATTAAATCTTTTCTTTAAATTTGCCATTTTCTAAAATCCTCTCTTTTATTAACAAGTTTTTTAATTATACTCTCTCCATATATTCACCAGTTCTAGTATCTATTCTAATAATATCACCTATTTCTATAAATAATGGTACACTTATTTCTAATCCATTTTCTAATTTTGCAGGTTTTCCTGATGTTGTTGTTGTATTTCCACTAAAACCTGGTTCTGTATATGTAACTTCAAGTTCTACAAACATTGGTGGCTCTACTGAAAAAACTTTTCCTTTGAATGATAATGTTTTTACATTCATGTTTTCTTTTATGTATTTTAAACTATCTCCTAATTGGTCTTTATTAAGTGGTAATTGTTCATATGTTTCATTATCCATGAAATAGTATAAATCACCATCATTATACAAGTATTGCATATCTCTTTTTTCTACTTCTGCTCCTTGTAATTTTTCTGATGGATTAAATGTTCTTTCTATTACTGCTCCTGTTATTACATTTTTTATTTTTGTTCTAACAAAAGCTGCTC
>CANRQN010000014.1 GCA_947641575.1 uncultured Clostridium sp. | reverse complement strand
ATTTAATAATGTAACAGGCAAAGAATATTATGATTGCTTTAATACAATGGACATAATAGAATATTTTAAAATATTCTTTCCAACAGCAAGTAAAGAAGAAATAAAAGGACTAATAGAAAAAAGTAATAAACTTATTTGTCAGCATAGTATGGAAAAATTTATTACTCCAGATTTAAACGAGTTATACTATAAAAATGAAAAATACTATGAACAAGCAGAGATGATAGTAAATTATGCACAAACTTTATATAACATATTGAAAGAACTAAAAAAAGAAAATAAAGAACATATAGACTATTATTTAATTCAAAAGTTAGAATCAAACCATATTAGAACTAATTTAGAATATAATGGAATTACAATACATGTAAGAAGTTTGAAAGAATACATAGATGAAGATTTTAAATTATTTGCAATAGAAGAAAAGAAATATTTAAAACTTTGTAAACATTGTGGAAAAGCATTTACAGCACCAAACCCAAAAACTGAATATGATACATTTAGCTGTAAAAATCAAGAAAATGTTTATAAGAGTAGAGCAAGAAATAAAGAATAAATGAAAATTGCCACCAGTGGTGGCAAAATTGGAGGTCAAATATGGAAAGAAATTATCCACCATATAAAATTACTGATAAAATGTTAAATTATGTATCAGATATAATGAAAAAAATTGGAGAAGCAAACTATTTTGAGAGTTTAAATAGATATCCAGAATTAAGAAGAAAATCAAGAATAAGGTCAATACACTCATCTTTAGCAATAGAAAATAATCAATTATCATTATTTCAAGTTGAAGATGTTATAAATGGGAAACCTGTAATTCGGAGAACAAAAAGACATTCAAGAAGTTAAAAATGCTTATGAAGCTTATGAGCAAATTGATAAGATAAATCCTTATTCTGTAGATGACTTAAAGAAAATACACGGAATATTAACTTTTTTAGTTGAAAAAGATGCAGGTAAATTTAGAAATCATGGTGAGGCTGTTTATGATGGAGATATTGAAATATTTATGGCTCCACCACATAGATTAGTACCAAGTTTAATGGATAATTTATTTAATTGGATGAATGAAGTCAAAGACACAATAAATCCACTTATTTTATCTTCTATATTTCATTATGAATTTGTATTTATACACCCTTTTCATGATGGAAATGGAAGAACTGCAAGAATATGGCAAACTGCAATTTTATCAAATTGGGAAAAAGCATTTACTTATTTGCCGATTGAAAGTATGATAAAGAAAAATCAAGAAGAATATTATACAGCTATTCAAAATTGCAATAATGCTGGAGAATCTACTGAATTTATAGAATTTATGCTAAAAATGATTGATAATACAATAGATGAAATGAATAATTCAAAAGAAATGAAAGACAAAGCTATATTACTACTTTCTGAAAATGAAATAAAAGTATTAGAATGTATAAAGAGAAATGTTATAATTGGTGCAAAAGATATTATTGAACAAACTGAATTATCTGATAGTACAGTTAGAAGGATTTTAAGAAAATTTCTTCAAGATAAAAAGATTGAAACTACTGATGACAATGAAAAATCACCAAATAAGAAATATAAATTGACAGAGTAATGATAGAGATGTGACAGAGTTAGAAATAAATATATATAATTTAAAGAAAGGAAGATTTAATTGATGTATTAGATGAAAATGGAAATAAAACAGGAAAAATTGTAACAAGAAAGCAAGTACACGAAAAAGGTTTATGGCATAGAATAATTGTAGTTGCTATTATTGATAAAGATGGGCATTTATTAATGCAACAACGCTCAAAAAATAAAGCTAAAAATCCTTTGAAATGGGATGTATCTTCAGCAGGTCATGTATCAAGTGGTCAAACTTCTACTGAATCTGCTATAAGGGAAACTCAAGAAGAATTAGGAATAGACATAAATGAAGAAGAACTACAATATATACTTACATATAAAGATAATGCAAAAATAGAAGAAGATTATATTGATAATCAAATTTATGATTGTTATATTGTTAAAAAAGACAATATAGATATAGAAAATATTAAAGTACAAGAAAGTGAATTAGAGCAAGTGAAATTATGTGATTTATCACAATTTAAGCAAATTATAGAAAATGAAAGTATAATGGATAGAAAAGAGTTTTATGAAAAAATTATAGCATATTTAAAATAATATAAATGAAAGGAATATAAATATGAGAATAGGAATAGATATAGATGGAGTTTTAACAGATATAGAACAATTTGTTATAGATTACATTAGTAAATATTGTGTGGAAAATAAAATTAAGTATAATATAGGAGATTATGATTATAATTATTCAAAAACTTTCAATATTACTGATGAACAAGAAGAAAATTTTTGGAATGAATATTTAGAATATTATGCTATAAATGAAAAAGCAAGACCATTTGCAGCCGAAGTAATAAATAGATTAAGAGAAGATGGACATGAAATATATATAATAACTGCTAGATGGCTAACAAATAGAGATGATGATATAGGAAATAATATGAAAGACATAGTGAAAAATTGGCTACATGAAAATAAAATATTATATGATAAATTAATTTTTTCAAAAGCATCAAAAGAAAGAAAATCACAAGAAATTATTGAACACAAAATAGATTTAATGATTGAAGATAGTCCTAACAATATAAATGAGTTAGCTAATATTATTCCAGTAATTTGTTATAATGCAGAATATAATAAAAATTGTAAAGATAAGAAAATAATTAGATGTTATAGTTGGTATGATATATATAGTAAAATAAATAATTTAGATTGTTATAGTAATAATCTAAAAGGCTAAGAATTTAAGTCAAAGTATTAGAGCGTTTTACATAAAATTGACTTCTAGCTAGAAATTTGGTATAATAATAATGTATCTATAAAAATTTTTTGCAAAGTGGCTAGTTACCACTACTTTCTTTTAATCCGTAATTTTAAGAAAGTAAAATCTATAGGAGGGACAAATGCATGGCAAATAAAGAAAAATGTTGGAAAACTGAAGAAGGTGAGTTATATTTTGACTTAACTTCTCACATCTGGGCTTTTATCAATGGCTCACGGAAGATTTTTATTACCTCATGGAGAGATACAAAAAAAGGTCCTATGACCGAAGTTGTTCTTGAAGATGAGGAAAAACAAGTTATCATTGAAATTTTGGAAAAGAAGTTTAATGAGGAGTTGTATTTATCTGAACAAGCAGACAAAGCCATGAAAAAAGTAATGGAATTATGCAAAATAATATCTAGCATTGATACAAAAGGTACAGGATATTTTATGATTTCATCATTAATTCCATGTGTGGAAGAACTTACACGGCGACTTTCTAATGAAATCAAGGGTATTCACACGTATTATGGAAATGGACTTTTCTTTGGTATGACAAAGAATAAATTCGGTAAAATACAAAAGTTAGATGAAATTTCAGGAAGATGCATGGAGTTCCCTGGCACACGTTTCGACAGTTTAGACTGAATCAGATGCTCACCCTTTGGATACTTATAGTATCTAGTGGGTGAGCACTATTTTGTGATTTGCATTTTATTTACTATTTCTCCAAACCCCATTCTTTTTCTCTATCTTCTTTCTTGATTTGTTTTTCTGCATTAATAAAAGTATGAGTTTCTTTTTCAAAATCTCTAATAATCTCATCTTCAGAAGGTAAGTCAAATTTTTTGCAGATCCACTTTATGAATTTTGTAATAGTTTCTTTGAATTTATCAATAACTTTGTGTAAATGTTGATTTTCCTTTTCTAGTTTGTGGATTTTATTCTTATATTGCCATTCTAAATTAAATGATTTATCTTCAAATTCGTTTTCGAGTGTTTTCTTCTTTTCTTTGTATCCATATTCTAAATTCTTAACAGTATTATGAAGTTCTTTATTATCAGCAAGTATTTTATCTCGTTCTTTTTGGTATTTTTCAGCCTCATTAACAACTTTAGATTGTTTTGATAATTCCTTATTCAAAGAAAGATTTTCTTTATATAATTTTTTAATTAAATCATCTTTAGGTTTTATAATTTTTTCTAATATCTTTTCATCTCGTTTTATTGAAAATTTACTAATGTCATTTATATCTGGAACTTCTGGCAATTCAAGTTTCATTTCATTTAAAAGTTTTTTGGTATTATCATAATTTGTAATTTTCTTATATTCTTCAATAGTATAATGTTTTCTGTTAGTATCTTCAACAAACATACCTCTTTCTAAATCAAAGCCTTTTGATTTAACATGATTGAAGTAGGCATCTTGTAATTTTCTGTAACTGTCTCGACCTTTCCAAAAATCTCTTGCACATATCTTGTCAATATCGTTGCATTCTTTATCTTTTGTATGAACAACAGGAATAAACATTAAGTGCATGTGTGGTGCTCCTTCATCAAGATGTACTACTGCTGATATTATATTCTTTTCTCCTAAATTTTTATAATTACAAATGAATTTATAACATTCATCAAAATATCGTTTAGTTTCTTTTTCTCCAATTTTATCAAAGAATGATTGATCAGAAGTAAATATCATTTGACACATTATTATGCTATTACTACGAAGATGACCTTGTAAATTATTTTCTTTTATATATTTATCAAATTCTTTTGTATATGTGAACTCATTTTTCTTAATATAATAATTCAAATGTGTTCTAGTAGGATCAATATCTTTATTAGAATGATTTTTTGCTTTTCTATCATTATGAGTGCCTTTTCCATTTATTTCTGCTCGTGTTAATTTTTCATTTCTTACGATAGCGTAACTCATATTCTCCAACGCTCCTTTCTTACTCAAAATAAGTTTACTTGTCTAACACACTAGACAAACAAAGTTTATCTGTGTGGTAGGGAAACCCTACAACCCAAAATCAAAATTGCTATTAGCATTTTTGATTTTTCCTAACAAATGACAAGTTCATTTGTTAGGCTTTCAATAAACTGCATATCTGCACTTATTGAAAAAGAGTAAGAAAAAATAAATTTTCCTTACTCTATGAAACCTTGCTCGGTTTCAAACTTCCACGCTCTATGGTAAATCTATATAGAAACCAGAGGGAATGAGCTGAAGTGGAATAGGTGTAATATTCCCTTATACAAATAAGAGAATTATTACACCTATTATTTCAGAAACCGTCGGTCATTCGCCTCGTTTCATAGGTAGTCTAGTAAGTAGCTTTGCTACTATAATTGCTGATATTATTAAAATATCTTGTTCATACTTGCCCAAACTTTTTACAATTATAAATCCATTCAAGTTTTGCCACCGAATACTCTTTTATTATTGTGAGTCTGTGTTCTAAAATCTCACTCACGCACTTTGTATAATTAGACTGCTTATACAAATACGAATGAACTTTATAGCATCGGCTCATCACACCAAACACTTTTTAAGAGGTGTTGCATTTCTCTTTTGGACATAAAAAACTACTCATAGTTATAAAACTACAAGTAGTTAATTTGTTCCTATTCAATTAAGCTCCAAAATTAATTTTAAGGCATTTATATTTAAAAGTAGAGTAACTTTATTATACATAAATTAGTTCTTTCAAAACGATTTCCTCTGCTTGATTTTTTATTGCATTCATTGTTCCAATCCAATAAAGCATATCAGTATTTTTCATATTTTCTGTTAAATTACTTTTAGCCTTTAATTGTTCTATTAATTCATTTACTCTTGCTTGTGCTATTTCTTGTACCTCTTTTAAATGTCTATTAAGTTCCTTATTCATAAACAATATTATATAATCAGCTTTTTTGTGTTTTTTCAAATAATCTAGTCTTAATAATCCATATTTGTTAAGTGTAACTTTTTCCTCTGGCTCTAAAAATAAATTTGGTAAATAATAATCACCAACTAATGTATAACTTATTCCAGTCTTTTCATCTGTAAATTCTTTTTTTAATTCTTCCTTTTTCATAATCTTTTACCTCCAATTTTTATTTATAAACTATAGGCTAGACTGTACTAAATATCAATATTTTCTAATTTTTGTCATAAGAAGATGTAGATGAAGTAAATACATCAAATGCTAATGGTAGATTTTTTATAAGAATGCTAACTTATTGAAGAAAAACTAAATATATTAGAACAAAAAAGAATGCAAGTTATTGATACAAACAAGAAAACTTTTTCACCACAAGCACTAATGGTAGACAGAGATGTAGAACGAGAGAAACTAATAAAATCTGATAGGCTAAAAGATATGCTTATGGCAGAATGGAATAATAAAACAAAAGAAGAAAAACAGGAATTTATAGAAGATGTAACTATTGAAAAGGAGAAGAAAGGTTATTATAATCTAGTAAATATAAACTTTAGAAATAGCTTCTTAGAAGAATTATACAAGTTTATGGATAAAGGAATGTTTGAAGTAGCAATACCTTGTACCAAAGGAAAAGAAGAAACTACAATAACATCTAGTATAGCAATGGACAGAAAAGAGCTAAAAGAATATATGAAAAGATTAAGCGATTATTATGAGGTATCCTGCTATGAAATTGCAAGACTAGATGAACCGAAAAAAGGTTATCAAAAGAAAAACTATACAATAGATTTAGTAAATGATAATGGAGAAAAATTATTCAAATTAGTAGAAATAATTTGTGACGATAAGGCTTTCCCAATACAAAAAGCTAATAGAATTGTAGGAGAAATTAGAATAAAAGAGAGAGAAAAAGTTAGTTAAAAAATTAAAATAATGGAGGAGAAATAGATATGGAAAATAATGAAATAAAAGAGAATTATATAAATGAAAAAACAGGAATTGAATATAAAAAAGTTGGAGACTATTTTGTACCAAATATTATTTTAGAACAAAAAGAAAAAGTTATTTTAAACAAATATGGAAGAGTAAGATTAAGATTTTTGAAAGAAAATAAGAGAGCAGAATATACAGTAATGTTTATGGATGGAACACTAAATAATTATATAAAAGAGATTCAAAAAATAGTAGAAAAAAAGACTAAAAGTTATAATAAAAGAAATTACAAAAAAAGAAAATATAACAGAAGAATTGAAAGAAAATAATCAAATGGAATGGGTAAAATCTATGAATAATATTCAAAATCGTGCTGAAGAAATTATATATAATGAGATAATTTATAGCTAGAAAATATTCATAAAATATGAGGAGTTTAGCGAAAATTTTAATAAAAAACTAACTGAAAAAAGATATAAATTGAACAAAAATTATAGATAAAAGGTTATCAAATTTGGAGCTAAAAATCGTAAAAATTGGCTCTAAATTTTTTATATTTTTTGTAAAATTCTAATTAGAAATATTAAAAAATTTGATACTAAAAATGAACTTTTATGTCCTAACAAGCAACACATTTGTATATACACATAGATTGTCTTTTTTGTCCCAACAAGCAAGACACTTGTATATACATCCAAATGTTATTATGGGGAAATCCCCAATCCCCTTTTTTGAAAAATTTTATGAAGTATGATGAGAGAAAATATAAGAATGAAAAAGTTGTCAAAATATTGTTTTAAGTATTAGTTTTTGATATAATAATTTCTAATGATAAAAATATATGAGCAGTAAAAATGGAGGAAGAAAATGAATACAGTAGAATTTTATAAAATAAAGAAGGAAGACATTTTTTCAAAAGATTTTGAAAAATTTGATAAAAATAATAAACTTAGATTTTCAAATGATGGAATGGCTGTTATCTACGCACCAAATGGTGTAGGAAAGACAAGTTTTACAAGAGTACTTAATTGTGAAAAAGGATGTACATTTGAGGCAAAGTTTGAAACAATTATAGCAAATGAGAACACAAATGAATTATTTTGTGTTATATCAGATCAAAATAGTAGACATATAATTAAAGGTGAAACAGAAGAATTTTTACTTGGAAATAATATAAAAAGAGAATTTGAATTAAAAGGAGAGATAGATAAAGCAGTAAAAGATATTTTTGAAAATAGATTACCTAAAATATTAAAAGAAACATTCAATATTTCAAAAACAAAAAGTTTATTAATAGATTTAATTGAAGATGTGGAATTAAAAGAATATATTTCGGATATAGCTAATATAAAATCAAAAGGAAAAGGAATAGATGTAGAGAAATTTACTAAAAAGATAAAAGCGCTAGAAGAATGTCAAATCTTAGAGTACGAAGATGATAAATTCGAGTATTATGTAAAAGATATTGATAGTAAGGATTCGATAATAAATAGAATCAATCAAATTGCTGTAAATAATATTAGAACAAATGAGAAGGTAGAGGAAATTGAGGAAAATAGTGTAGCAATTGAAATTTTAAGTAAATATAACAATAAAAAATGCTGTATAGTATGTGATAATCCAGACATTCCAGAGGATTTGCTAAATAGTAAGAAAGAAAATAAAAGTAAAATAATTGAGAAACTTAATGAAACGGAAAAATATATTGTTAATGAGATTATTGAAAAATTGCAACAAATAGATCCATTTAATATAAAAATAAAATTAATAGATACTATGAAAAAAGGGAATAAGGAAATTTTATTTGAATTAAAAGAAAAATTTCAAAAATATAATACTGTTTTAAATCAAAGAATAAATAACTTACTTGTTTGCAAATAAATTATTAGATGATGTATTAATAGATAAAATTGAAGAATATTATGAAATGGTAAAAATAAAACCAGAAATAAGTGATGAAGATATTATATATATTAAAGAAATTATAAGTAATAGTATTGGTAAGCAAGTTTCGTTATAAAGAGATATTAATAACAATTTAAAATTAATGCTAGATAATAATGAGTTTATAGAGAAAGAAAGGGAAGAATTAAGCTTAAGCACAGGGGAGCAAAATTTTATTTCATTAACATTTGAATTGCTAAAAGCAAAAAATTGTGAAAAACCCATCATAGTTATTTACGACCCAATATCAAGCTTTGATTCGATTTATAAAAACAAAATAGTATATTCTATTATTAAATTTTTAGAGAAAAAGAAAAAGATAATTTTGACGCATAATACAGATTTAATTAGACTATTGGAAGTACAAAAAAAGAAATGTTTTAATCTATATTTGTTAAATAATATAGAAGGGCAAGAGAACGGTTTTATAGAAGTAGCAGAGAATGAAAAAGAAATAATGATTTTTATACCAGAATTATTGGAGTTTATTAGAAATGATATTGACGAATTTGTAAAACAAGAAAAAGAATATTTATTTTCATTAATACCATTTATGAGAGGATATGCTAAATTTATAGGTAATACAGAAATAAAAAATAAACTAACTAAATTAATGCATGGCTATTTTAAAGATGAGATAAATATTACTGAAATATATAATACATTATTTAACAAATCCGTTCAAAATATTTATAAAGTATCAGTTGATGATATATTAATGACAGATATTAATAATGTTGATATTTTAAAAAGTAATTATCCTATGTTAAATAAAACATTGAAACATTCACTATCTTATTTGTTTTTAAGATTATTGGTGGAAAGAAAGTTAGTTGATAAATATGGTATTAATACAAAAAAATACGAAAATTTAGGAGCGATTATTTATCAGGCATATAAAGAAGAAGAGAAAGATGTAATAAATAAAAGAGTGTTTCTAATATCTAAAAAGACCTTATTAAATGAATTTAACCACTTTGAAGGTAATATGAGTATATTTCAACCAGCCATAGATATATCGGATTATGATTTAGATAAGGAAAAAGTAGAAATTATAGAGTTTATAAATAAAGAATAATGGAGATGATTGTATGACTAATACAGAAACTAACCGAATTGAGAATAAAGAACAACTAAATGATGATTTTGAGCAAGAAGTAATAGCTTTTCTTAATTATAGAGAAGGTGGAGCTATCTATATTGGAATAAAAAAAGATGGACAAGTAGTTGGAGTTAATGATATTGACCAAACTCAATTGCAAATTAAAGATAGAATAAAAAATAATATACAACCATCTACTTTGGGATTATTTGACGTGATAGTTGAAACAATAAATAATAAAGAAGTTATAAAAGTAGTTATTTCAAGTGGTACAGAAAAGCCTTATTATTTAAGAAAAAAAGGGAGAACTCCAGAAGGATGTTATATCAGAGTAGGTATTAGCAAAGAGAGAATGACTGAAAGAATGATTGATGATATGTATGCTAAAAGAATTAAAAATACATTAAAAGAAATTGATTCTCCTAGACAAAAATTAACATTTAACCAACTAAAAATTTATTATGAAGAAGATAATTTAAACTTAAATGATAACTTCTTACACAACCTTGACTTGATGACAAGTGAAGGAAAATACAATTATAATGCCTTTTTATTAGCTGATGAAAACAATGTTTCAATAAAACTTGTAAAGTATTTAGGAAAAAACAAGCTTGATTTATTAGAAAATTTAGAATTTGGAAATTGTTGTTTAATAACAGCTACGAAGAATATATTGGAAAGGCTTAAGGTTGAAAATACTGTATATGCTAAAATAGAATATTTTGGTAGAAAAGAACAAGAAATGATTGATACTAAAGCTTTAAAAGAAGCGGTTATCAATGCTATTGTACATAATGATTATTCTTATGGGAATACGCCTATTATAGAATTGTATTCAGATAGAATTGAGATAACATCAGCAGGTGGGTTACCTCAAGAACTATCACAAGAGGAATTTTTAGAAGGTGTTACTGCTCCAAGAAATAAAGAACTTATTAGAGTCTTTAAAGATGTTGATTTAATTGAAAATATAGGATCAGGAGTATTAAGAATTTTAGATGCTTATGATAAAAGTTGTTTTAAATTTATGGAGCATTTCTTAAGAGTTTCATTTAAATATAAAGAAAATCCATTTGAATATGAGACTGATGATAAGATAAATGATAAGATAAATGATAAGATAAATGATAAAGAAAGACAAATTTTAAATATATTAATGAAAAAATCAAATTATACAATTCCTGAAATAAGCAAAACTACAAAGATATCAACAGCAACAATTTCAAGATGTTTGAAACAACTACAAGATAAGAAGATAATAGAAAGAGTAGGTTCAAATAAGTCAGGATATTGGAAAATTCTATAAATATTATTCATATTAACTTTTACTTTCAAATCAAGACTAAACAAGAAATTACGAATTAAGTGGAGGAATTATTAATGAATATAAATTATATTATTATAGGAGATAGCATTACATATGGAATTGGAGATTTTGCAATATGTATTAGAAAAAACTGATTATATTGATGGATTGCATCCAAACCATAATGGTCATAAGAAAATTGCAGAATACATTATTGAATCTGTTAAATGAAAAATTTGAGAATAAACAAATTTTATAACAGAATAAAATACAATAAAAATGTATTTCAAAACGAATTTTAAAATTAATATGATGATACTAGGAGGATTAAATGAAAGATATAAAAGGTATAATTTTAGATGTTGATGGAGTAATTGTTGGAGAAAAAGTTGGATTTAATTCTCCAAACCCACACATAGATGTTATTAATAAATTAAAAGAATTAAGAAATGCAGGTATATCAATTAGTTTATGTACTGCTAAACCACATTTTTCAATTGGAAAAATTATAAAAGATGCTAAATTAGATAATTACCATATAGCAGATGGTGGAAGTGTTATTATAAATCCAATAAATAACACAATAGTGAAAAAACATATTCTAGATAAAGAATTAGTAAAATCAATACTAAAAATGTATATTGAAAATAATGTGTATACTGAAATATATACGATAGATAATTATTTTATTCAAAGAAGTCAAGAATGTGATATTACACCAAAACATATACATATATTGCAAGCTAATCCTGTTATACTAGAAAACATAGTAGAAGATAGTTACCAATATGATGTTACAAAAATAATGCCAATAGCATTAAATGAAGAAGACCAAATTAGAGTTTCTAAATTATTTAAAGAATTAAACACGGGTTTAACGCTAAGTTGGGGAATACATCCTGTTGCTAATCCACTAAAATTTGGAATAATTACAGCTCCAAGCATATCAAAAAAAGAAGGAGCAATAGAGATTTCTAAAAATATGAATATATCATTAAAGAATATTTTAGCAGTAGGAGATAGTACAAGTGATTGGCAATTTATAGAATTGTGTGGATATGGTGCAGCTATGGGAAATGCTAGTAATGAATTAAAGGAATTAGTAAAAACAAAGAAAGAAGGACATTTTTATATTGGTGGAAATGTTGACGAGAATGGAATAATTGAGATATTAAATTATTTTGACAATATTTAAGGAGCCATAGCATAGTTTCGTCGAACTTTTTGAGAAGTTTGATACAACTTAATTTTAAGATTACAAAAAGTTTGATTAACACAAAAACTTAAACCGTTTCAAAAGAAACGGTAAAAAATTAAACTAAAGGAAGGAGTTTTTATTGACAAACGCCTTGCTTTAGTTTAATATTTAGATAGCATAATAAAGAATATAAAAACTAGAATAAATAATTAGAAAAGAGAAATATCATGGAATCATATATAGAAACAAACGATACTTTATAAATACACCAGAAGAAATGAAGCATGCTCATAATATTGTTGACAGAAATGAGCAAACAAGATATTTATATTAAGAAGAAAGTAGGAAAAATATGTTAAAAAATAAAAAAGTAATAATATTTGATTTAGATGGAACATTAATAGATTCTGTTGGGGTATGGAATAAGATAGATGAAGAACTAATAAACAAAATAAGAAAAGTAAAATTTGACAATATAGACATAGGAAAACAAAGAGATACAAAGCTAAAAGAATATAGAAATTTAGAAGATTCTTATTTAGCATATTGTGAATTTCTAAAAGAAAAATATAAATCAGATATGCCAAAAGAAGAAATAAAAAAATTAAGATATGAGATTGCAGATATGTATTTAAAAGAAGTAGTAGACTATAAACCAAATGCAGAAAAACTTTTAAAATACTTAAAACAAAAAGGATATACATTATGTATAGCGAGCACCACAGGAGAAAATGCAATTGAAAAATACAAAAATTATAACAAAAATATAATAAACAAGGCTCCATTTCAAGAAATATTTACACTTATATATTCAAAGGGAGCAGTAAAAAATATAAAGCCGGACCCAGAGGTGCACTATAAAATTCTAAAGGAATTAAATGTACAAAAAGAAGAATGTATAATAGTTGAAGACTCGCTTATTGGAGTAGAAGCAGCAAAAAATAGTGGAATAGAAGTAATTACAATTTATGATAAATATTCTGACTCTGACAGAGAAGAAATAGATAGCTTATCAGACTATAAATTCAAAGAATTTAAAGAAATTCTAGAATATATAAAACATGAAATAGAAGAAAAGGCTTAGCAGAAATCTGCTAGGTCTTTTTCCTTTATAATGAAATTTAAGTAACTTCCCTAAATTTCATTTATCACAAAATATTGCAAAAAACTGCAATATGTGATATAAATATGGTATTAATGGAGGAACCATGAAAAAGGAAAAAATAAAAGGAGCGATTGAAGCGATTCTTTTTGCAAGTGGTAGAGTTGTAAACATGCACGAATTAGAACTTAGTTTAGAACTAGACCAAAAGTTAATAATAGATGTAATATCCGAAATGCAAGAAGAATATAATAAAGAAGATAGAGGAATAGAAATCGTAAAAGTAAATGAAGGGTATACTTTAGCAAGTAAAAAAGATTATTATGAATATATATATTGTGTAGTAGATAAAAGGGTAAAGCCAAGTCTTTCGCAAGCAGCACTAGAAGTTCTTGCAATAATTGCGTACAACCCTAAGATCACAAGAGCAGAAATAGACAACATAAGGGGAGTAGAATCAAATGCTGCACTATATAGGTTACTTGAGCATAATCTTATTGAAGAAGCGGGAAAGCTAGACATTCCAGGAAGACCAATGTCATATAAAGTAACAGAAGAGTTCCTAAAAAAATTTGGATTAAATACAGCAAGCGACCTTCCAGATTTACCAAAATATAAAATGGACGAAAACAGACAAATAGTAATAGAAGATATATTAGAAGAGCAAAAAGATAAACAGGAAGAAGGAGAAAACATTGATAGATCAGATAAAAGAGATAATGAAACATAATGAAAGCCAACTATCTAA
Organism: uncultured Clostridium sp.; assembly: GCA_947641575.1. Classification (GTDB taxonomy): domain Bacteria; phylum Bacillota; class Clostridia; order TANB77; family CAG-508; genus JAAWPK01. The sequence continues at coordinate 20,418 of CANRQN010000014.1, read as the reverse complement.
ATATTCTTGCAAATCAGAAGATGGGGTAAAATTAAGAGAAGAAAAAGAAGATATAAGACCAATGTTCTTTAGAGATATAGATAAAATAATACATTCTCAGGCATATACAAGATATATAGATAAAACGCAAGTATTTGCATTTGTAAAAAATGACCACATAACACATAGAGTACTACATGTACAATTGGTATCAAAGATTGCAAGAACAATAGGAAGAGCGTTAAGGCTAAATGAAGATTTAATAGAAGGAATAGCATTAGGACATGATGTAGGGCATACACCATTTGGACATGCTGGAGAAAAATTTTTAAATAATATAGCAGAAAAAGAAAAAATTGGATATTTTTGCCATAATGCACAAGGCGTAAGAATGCTAAAAGATATAGAAAACTTAAATATAACAGTTCAAACTTTAGATGGGATTTTAGCACATAATGGAGAAATACTTTTAAATAGATATGAACCAAATAGAAACAAAACAAAAGAAGAGTTATTAGAAGAAGTAGAAAAAGTATTTAGTATAAAAAATTATAGTAAAGAAATAAAACCAATGACACTAGAAGCAAGTGTAGTAAGGCTTTCTGATATAATTGCATATATAGGAAGAGATATTGAAGATGCAATATTAGTTGGAACAATAAAAAGAGAAGATATTCCAGAAGAAATTACAAAGATATTAGGAAATACTAATGCAGAAATAGTAAATACTCTAATAATGGATATACTAAAAAATAGTATAGAAAAGCCATATTTAAAATTTTCAGATAATATTTTTGAAGCATTAATGAAGCTAAAAACATGGAACTACAATAATATATATAGATCCAAAGAGGCAAGGAAAAATCTAGATATATTAGAAGAAGGCTTTTATAATCTATATTATTTTTACTTAAATAAGCTAGAACGAAAAAACACCAAAATAAACGAGAATATGAGTCTTAGTGATAAAAACTTATATTCATTTGTAAATAGTAAGAAAAAAGAGTATAGAGAAAAAACAGATGTAAAAAGAATTGTTATTGATTATATATCAGGACAGACTGATAATTTTTTCTTAAAAGAATGTGAAACAAACTTAAATAATTTTAAAATATAAAAAGTTGCAAAAAAAATTTAAGTATGCTAAAATCAATGCAAAAGAGGAGAAGGAAAAGTGGGAATACTAGCTATAATATATATATTAATATTTTTAATATTAGGATTAGTAATATTTTCTGTAATGCAAATAAAAATGGCTGGAATGAATGTTAAAGACTTTACTGACTTTATACAAGCAAACCAAATTTTAGATGACCTTTACGATATAACAAAAAAATATGACAAAATGGATTCAAAGGAAAAAATAGTATTTTTAATGGAAGCAGAAAAAGTATTTAATGCTTTTGACAAAGTTCCAGATATGCTATGGGAAGATGAATATCAGAAATATACAAAAATTTTAGACATATATAGAGACATAAAACTAGTAAGATGGAATGAAAAGTAAACAAATAAAAAGAACAAGCATATAATGATAATAGTAATTTATCATAAAAGAATGGAGGCAAAATGATGGAAGACTTAATAGCAATAGTGTTGGCAGCTGGCAAAGGTACAAGAATGAAGACTAATAAAGCAAAGGTTGTACATAAAATATATGGAAAAGAAATGATAACAAGAGTTGTAGAAGTAGCAGTAAAAGCAGGAATAGAAGATATAGTAACAGTAGTACGGACATAAAAGAGAAGATGTGGAAAAAGTACTAGGAAATAATGTTACATATGCATATCAAGAAGAATTACTTGGAACTGGTCATACAGTTATGCAAGCAATTCCATATTTAGAAAATAAAAAAGGAAAAGTAGTAATTCTATATGGAGATGTACCAATAGTTAGAGAAGAAACTCTGAAAAAACTAATAGAAAAAAGCATAAAAGAAAAAGAATATGCAACAGTATTAACTGCGATAGTTCCAAATCCAACAGGATATGGAAGAATAATAAGAGATGATACCACAAGAATAAAAGAAATAGTAGAGGAAAGAGACGCTAATAGTGAACAAAGAAAAATAACAGAAATAAACTCAGGTTTATATTGTTTTGATATAGAAGAATTAGTTAAAGCTTTAGGAAAACTTACAAATAACAATAGCCAAGGAGAATATTACCTTACAGATGTCATAAAAATAATGAACCAAAAAGGTTTAAAAGTAGGTGCTATGATAGTAGAGGACAAAACAGAAATACTTGGAGTAAATGATAGAGCACAACTTGAGATGCTAACTAGATTATTAAGAATTAGAATAAACCAAGAACATATGAAAAACGGAGTAACAATAGAAGACACTAATAATACCTACATTTATGATGATGTAAAAATTGGAGTAGATACTGTAATACATCCAAATACAACAATAAAATCAGGAGTAGTCATTGGAGAAAATTGTGAAATAGGACCAAATGCATATATAAGAGAAGGATGCAATATAGCAGATAATGTAAAAATTGGAAGCTTTGTTGAAGTAAAAAAAGCAGTTATTGGAGAAGGCACAAAAGTTCCTCACTTATCATATATGGGAGATTGTGAAATAGGTAAAAAAACAAATATAGGATGTGGTACAATTACTTGCAACTATGATGGATTTAAAAAGAGTAAGACTATAATAGGAGATGGCGCATTTGTAGGTTCAAATGTAAACTTTATAGCACCAGTAGAAATAGGAGACAATACAATAATTGCAGCAGGTTCAACAATAACGGATGATGTACCAAAAGATAGCTTATCAATTGCAAGACAAAGACAAACAAATAAAAAAGATTGGAATAAGAAATAAATAAAAAAATAAATATCTCCCAGCGTAGCTGGGGGATATTTATTTTTTTAATACTTACATTTGTTGTTCGCCAGGAATGAAGTAATCAACCACACCATATATAAGAGCACCAATTATTGCAGCTATCCAAGATATTGAATATCCAGCAACAAAGAACTGTGTTACATATAGAGTAATAGCAGCAAGTACGAAACCTACAAATCCTTTACCAAAAGGACTAGCGTGTAACCCTGTAAATTTTACTATTAAATAGTCAATAACTGTTAAAACAATGGCTGCAACTGCTAATGACCAAATGTTATTTATAGAAAATCCGGGTGTAAAGAATGCTGTTATTCCTAAAACAATGGCTGAAACAACAAGTCTACCAATTATCTGCCAAGCTGTATTTCCTGAATTTTGTCTAGCACTTGTTTGATTATTTTCCATTTTCTTAGAACCCTCCTTGAAAAATTCATTTATAGATTGAAAGCAAAATCTTTCAAGTTTATTATTGACTAAAAAAATATTTTTATTCAAAGGTATGAATATTTGAAATGTAAAATGTTAAAAATAGAAGTAAAATAAAAAAAATTAAAAAAAAGGAGAAATTTTCAAAAATGTTAGTCACTTTCATAAGATCAATAGTTATATATGTAATAATACTTGCAGTAATGAGACTTATGGGAAAAAGAGAAATTGGTCAGCTTCAGCCATTTGAGCTTGTAATATCAATAATGATAGCAGACCTTGCTTCAATTCCAATGACAGATACAGGAATTCCAATACAAAATGGAATAATACCAATACTTGGACTTCTATTTATGCATTTGATAATTTCGATTATAAATATGAAAAGCATACATGCAAGAGAAGTGATTTGTGGGAAACCCAGAATTTTAGTATATAGAGGGAAAATAAAAGAAGAGGCCTTAAGAAAAGAGAGATTTACAATAAATGAGTTAGAGGAAAGATTAAGAAGTGCAAATATATCATCACTTGGAGATGTAGAATATGCAATACTTGAAACAAGTGGACAGCTTTCTGTAATACCAAAACCCAATAAAAGAAATACCATACCAGAAGATTTTAATATAGAGCCAGAATATGAAGGAATACCTTATGATTTAGTAATTGACGGAAAAGTTATGGAGCAAAATTTAAAAGAAGTAGGAAGAGATTATAACTGGCTAAAAAAAGAGGTGCGGAAAATTTGGAATAAACCCAGAGCAAGCACTAATAGTTACATTAGATGGGAAAGGACAGATATTTTGCCAAAAAAAGGCAAAATTCGAAAAATAACTTTGATAATTCACAGCATTTTAGTTAAATAATGTCTTGCAACGGAAGTTATATTTATTTTTTTCTTGTTCCTTGTTGTTCGACTCGCAGAACCTGTAAGGATGTAAGAATTGATTGCTAATTGCAAGCTGAAATACCCAACAGGTTCTAAGCTCGCTCCTAGCTACGCGTCACTTCGGAAAAAATAAATATGAAACTTCCTGCGCAGACTTTAAATTCCATTTGCTGTGAATATCAATAATTAATTACTGAAAGGGAAGATACTAGAATGAAAAAAGAAGTTATAATAGTGATAGTTATTCTTGTTTTAATTGTAATTTTAAATATTATTACTCAAAAATATACAAATGTAAAAATGACAGAACTTACGGACATGCTTTCTAAAGTTAAAGAATCATTATCACTAGAAAATATAGAAGAAGCTAAAGAAAAAATGGTAAAAGTACAAGAAGAATGGGATAATATAAAAGAAAAGTTTGTAATATATTTAGAGCATAATGAATTAGAAAAAGTAGAAATGTATATAATAGAAACAAAAAGTCATATAGAAACAGATGAAATAAGCATGGCGATACAATCAGTAGATACTTGTACATTTGTAATAGACCACATAAAAGAAAAGTATGAATTTTCACTAAAGAATATATTTTGACAAATTATGTAAAGCATGATATAATAATCTACGTAAAACATAGTAGCATACCCACCGTTTTACAGCAAGTATAAACAATAGGACAAAAATAATGGAGGGAAAAAGCATGGTAAACTTGGAGAAGATCAAAAAACTGACGCCAGAAGAGGTTGAAGTTGTGTGTGCAATGCAAGAGCTGACTAAAACTGCGGAAGAAATGGCAGAATTGGTCCGTGAGGCATACCGCTTCAGGTTCGGAGAAGACAAAATCTGCATATGGAAAGATGAATACAATGCAGAATATCTGACGCATTCTGGGGTGTGGCAGGCTAGGTATCTTCATCAGGAGTATGAGGTTACCTGCACAAAGGAGAAGATTTTTGAGTATCTGGTTGCCGAGCATATTGTGAAGAACAAATTACACGAAGAGGATTCAAAATTTGTAGAGGAGGATTTAAAGACTTTCGGCTACTTCCGGGCCTACATCGAGAGGATCAAGCAGGAGCACCCTGAGCTCTGCCATGCGGACGAGGATACCTAAATTCAGGAAACCTCGAAAGACAAAAAGTCCAGTTCTTTACGGAGCTGGACTTTTTGGGGAATTTAGGCTTGCTTTTTTATAATGTATGATATATAATATATAAATATAAAAAATGCGGAGGGATATGTATGAACGAAAATGAAAATAATGAAATAGAACAAGATATAAACCACTTAATGCAAATTAGAAGAGAGAAGCTAGAGGAGTTAGAAAGAAATGGAAAAAATCCATTTGAAATAACAAAATATAATAGAACACATACAAGCAAATGTGTTAGAGATAATTATGAAGAATTAGAAGGAAAAGATGTAACAATAGCAGGAAGAATAATGTCAAAAAGAATAATGGGAAAAGCATCATTTTGCACAATTCAAGATAGCGAAGGAAAAATTCAAAGTTATGTATCAACAAACGACTTAGGAGAAGAAGCATATAAAGAATTTAAAACCTGTGATGTAGGAGATATTATAGGAATAACAGGTTTTGTATTTAAAACAAGAACAGAAGAGATATCGGTCCATGCAAAAGAAGTGACATTACTTTCAAAATCATTAAGACCACTTCCAGAAAAATTTCATGGTTTAAAAGACATGGATTTAAGGTATAGACAAAGATATGTAGACTTAATTGTAAATCCAGAAGTAAAAGATACATTTGTAAAAAGAAGTAAAATTATAAGTGAAATAAGAAAAATATTAGACGAAAAGGGTTACTTAGAAGTAGAAACTCCAATATTAAATACAATATCAGGAGGAGCAACTGCAAGACCATTTATAACACATCATAACACTTTAGATTTAAACATGTATTTAAGAATAGCAACAGAGTTAAACTTAAAAAGACTAATAGTTGGTGGATATGACAAAGTTTATGAGATAGGAAGAATATTTAGAAATGAAGGAATGGATATAAGACATAATCCAGAATTTACATCAATAGAGTTATATGAGGCATTTGCAGATTATAATGATATGATGGATATAGTAGAAGAAATATTTACAAGGTGTGCAGAAAAGGTTTGCGGTGGTACAAAAATAACATATCAAGGAACAGAAATAGACTTAGGTACAAAATGGAAAAGAATTACAATGATAGATAGTATAAAAGAGGCTTGTGGAGTGGATTTCAACAATATAAATACAGATGAGGAAGCAGTAGACCTAGCAAAGACAAGAAAAATAGAAATTCCAAAAGGAAAAGAAACAAGAGGACATATAATAAGTTTATTCTTTGACGAATATGTTGAAAAAACACTTATACAGCCAACATTTATATACGATTATCCAATAGAAGTATCTCCACTTGCAAAAAAGAAAAAAGAAGATCCAAGACTTGTAGAAAGATTTGAAGCATTCATAGATGGACGCGAATATGGAAATGCATTCTCAGAATTAAATGATCCAATTGACCAATATGAAAGATTTAAGGAAGAAATAAAAGCAAGAGAAAATGGAGATGAAGAAGCAGGAATGATGGATGAAGACTATATAAATGCACTAGAAATAGGACTTCCACCAACAGGAGGACTTGGAATTGGAATAGACAGATTAATAATGCTTCTTACAGACTCAGCATCAATAAGAGACGTATTACTATTCCCAACAATGAAACCTTTAAATTAAACAAATGAAAAACTTCGCATTACATCGTTAATCTTCGTTAAAAGTCTTTCGACAACTATTAGGTTAGTCTCAAGACATTTTAACTCGATTGCCTAGTACTACTCGTTTTTGATTTGTTTATAAAATTTATAATAAGAACAAACCTATAATAAGCTAGGAGGTAAAAATGATTTTAGAAAACAAACTAAATATCACTGACCAAGCACAACTAGCAAGAGAAGAAGAAAGAATTAGTAAAAAACGTGCAAAAGAAATGTTTGAAACAGGATATTTAGATACATTAGAACCAGGAACATTTGAAACACTAAAGAAAATTCATAAATTTCTATTTGAAGAAATATATGAATTTGCAGGAGAGTTAAGAAAAGTAAATATTGCAAAAGGAAATTTTAGATTTACGCCTTTAGCTTATCTTAGTGAATCTGTAAAGAATATAGAAAAAATGCCACAATCAGCTTATGAAGAAATCATCGAAAAGTATGTGGAAATGAATATTGCACACCCATTTAGAGAAGGTAATGGAAGAAGCACAAGAATTTGGCTTGATTTAATGCTAAAAAAAGAGCTAAGTTTAGTAGTTGATTGGAGCAAAGTCAATAAAACAGACTACCTACTTGCAATGGAACGTAGTCCAATAAAAGATATAGAAATTAAAGAACTGTTAAAACAAAGTTTAACTGATAAAATAAATGATAGAGAAGTATATATGAAAGGCATAGATATTAGCTATTTATATGAAGGGTATTTATTATTTAAAACTGAAGAATTATAAAATTAGATGGTGTCCTATTTCAGGACACCATCTTTTGTAGAAAATGGTAAAAAGTTAACAATATTTTTAACCTTTATAATTCTAAATCATTGATAATTTTGAAAAATATGGTATAATTAAAATATTATATATAGACAATAAATTAATAAAGAGGAGAAAAATTTATGTTTCTTGAAGACAAAAGATTTTTATATTTAATACTTGCAGTATTTATAATAACAAACTTAATGGGAATGACGGGTCAGGGGCTACTTTCAGTAGTATTAACTTTACCAGCAGTATTAATTGCAATAACATTTCATGAATTTGCACATGCATATGCAGCAACAAAACTTGGAGATGACACACCAATTATGCAAAGAAGACTTAATCTAAATCCATTAAGTCATATAGATCCAATTGGATTTGTGCTATTACTATTTGCAGGATTTGGCTGGGGAAAACCAGTACAAATAAACCCAAGAAATTTCGATAGAAAATATTCAATGGAAGCAGGAGAAGCAATTGTATCAATTGCAGGACCATTAATGAACTTTTTTCTAGCAATAGTATTTGGGATAATTTATGCTCTTTTGTATAAATTTGCATCAGTGTTTGTCTTAACACAAACAGGAGCTATTGTAACTAGTATGTTAATATATTCAATAATGATAAATATAGGACTTGGAGTATTTAACTTAATTCCACTTCCACCATTAGATGGTTCAAAAATACTAGTTAAATTTTTACCATATAATGCTAAACAATGGTTTAGAGAAAAAGAGCATATATTTTACTTTATATTCTTAATCATATGGATAACAGGAATTGCAGGATATATTATAAGCCCTATACTTAACTTTTTATACAAAGGATTACTTAGTATAGTCCTTGCAATATTTGGAATAGGATAATTTCCAATAAGAATCAGCATTTTGCAAAATGGTATTTTATATATAAAATAATCAACGCACACTTATAAAACTATGGAATTTCTATATAAAAATGCCTAGCAATTTGACAGTATTCTTTTTTGAACTTGATTATAATAAGAATAAAAAGGACAAAATTAAATGAAAGATGTAACAATATTAGGAATAGAAACAAGTTGTGATGAAACAGCAGCGGCAGTTGTAAAAAACGGACGAGAAGTGCTATCAAACGTTATTAATACACAAATTGCTATACATGAAAAATTTGGAGGAGTAGTTCCAGAAATAGCTTCAAGAAAACATATAGAAGCTATCTCTATTGTAGTTAAAGAAGCTTTAGAGAAGGCAAACATGACAATTAAAGATATCGATGCTATAGCATGTACATATGGACCAGGTTTGGTTCGGAGCTTTACTTGTAGGGGTGAGTTATGCAAAAGCTTTAAGCTATGCAGAAGATATCCCTTTAATTCCAGTAAATCATATAGAAGGACATATTGCAGCAAATTATATAACATTTAAAGATTTAGAACCAGAATTTTTGTGCCTTGTTATCTCAGGTGGGCATACACATTTAGTTCAGATAGAAGATTATACAAAATTTAAAATACTTGGAAGAACAAAAGATGATGCGATAGGAGAAGCCTTTGACAAAGTTGCAAGAGTAATGGATTTGAAATATCCAGGCGGACCAAAGATAGACGAGCTTGCAAAAAAAGGAGAGCCAAATATAGAACTTCCAAAAGTACATTTGGACGGATTAAATTTTAGTTTTAGTGGAATAAAGACAGCGGTCATAAATATAAATCACAATAAAAAGGATATAAAAAAAGAAGACTTATGTGCGAGTTTTCAAGAAACAGTAACAAGAATGCTTATAGAAAATACAAAAGAAGCAGTAGAGCAAAATGGCTTAAAGAAGATTGCATTAGCAGGAGGAGTATCTGCAAACTCATATATAAGAGATAAATTTTTAGAGCTTGGAAAAGAACTAGATGTAGAAATATATTTTCCAGAATTAAAACTTTGCACAGATAATGCAGCAATGATAGCGACAGCCGGATATTATAACTTCTTAGCAGGAAAAGAAGCAGACTTAAGCTTAAATGCAAAGCCAAATTTAAGAATAGGAGAATAGAAGCATGAAAGATGCGACAAATGGGACGGTTCTCTTTGTCGCACTAGAATCTAAAGAAGTAGAAAAATTTGAAAGTTGCATTTTAAGTGCGACAAAGAGAACCATCCCATTTGTCGCACTCAATTAAGAAGGAGAAAATAAATGATATATGCAATAGCCGACCTACATTTGTCATTTTCAGATCCAAAACCAATGGATATATTTGGAGACAATTGGAGTAATCATGAAAATAAAATCAAAGAAGACTGGGAGAAAAAAGTAAGAGAAGAAGACACAGTATTACTTTCAGGTGATTTTTCATGGGCTATGGACTTAAAAGATACATATAAAGACTTTGAATATTTGAGTAAGCTTCCACGGAAGAAAGATAATGCTAAAAGGAAACCATGATTACTGGTGGAATAGCTTAAAAAAGTTAAATGAATATATAGAAGAAAATGCATTTGAAAATATAGAATTCTTACATAATAACTCATTTGAAGTAGAAGGAAAAATAATTGTGCGGAACAAGAGGATGGAATTTATCAGGAGAAGAGGAAGATAGGAAAATACTAGATAGAGAATTACAAAGATTTGAATTATCAATAAAAGATGGAATAGAAAAATATGGAGGAGATAGAGAAATTTTAGCTTGTATGCATTATCCACCAACCAATAAAAGCTTACTAGGAAATTCGGAATTTATAAGACTTATGAAAAAATATAACATAAAAAAATGTATATATGGACATTTACATGGAGAAGCATTAAAAGAAGCGATAGAGGGAGACATTCGGAACAGTAGAGTTAAAGCTTGTAAGTGCAGATTATTTGGATTTTAAGTTAGAGAAGATAAGTTAAAAAGCAAGGAAGTGAAAAGGACATAGAAGGAAAGATTATAAAAAATATTTCAAATACATATATAATAAAGTCAGAAGAGCTAGAATATGAAGCAGTAGCTAGAGGCAAATTAAAATTAGACGAGATAAAACCAGCCGTTCGGAGATAATGTAGAGTTTGAAAAAATAGATGAGGAAAAAGCAGTAATAAATAAAATATTGGAAAGAAAGAATTACCTAAAAAGGCCTAAAGTAAGTAATATTACAAAAGTAGTATTTGTAATATCTCCCAAAATGCCAAAAGCAAATTTAAACATATTAGACAAAAAACTCTGTTTTGCAGAATTTTTGAAAATAGATGCAATAATTGTTATAAATAAAATAGATTTAGACGAAGAAGAAGCAAAAAGGATACAAGAAATATATGAAAATTCAGGCTATAAAGTTATAAGAACAAATGCAGAAAAGGGAATAGGAATAGAAGAATTAAAAGAAGAATTAAGAAATAATACAAGTGTACTTGCAGGAGAATCAGGAGTTCGGAAAGTCTAGTTTGACAAACAGAGTGATAGGAAAAGTTGCAGCTGATATAGGAGATATAAGTAAGAAGAATAAAAGAGGAAAAAATACAACAACAGATATTAACATGTATGAAATAGAGGAAAAATCATATTTACTAGATACACCAGGATTTCAAACAATAGATATATTTGAAATAGAAAAGGAGAGCCTAGACAAATGCTTTAGAGAATTTAAACCCTATATAAAAAACTGTGAATTTGTAGGTTGTACACATATAAAAGAAGAAAACTGCGGAATAAAAAATGCATTAAATATAGGAGAGATCCAAGAAACAAGATACCAAAATTATATAAAAATATATGAGGAATTAAAAGAAAAGGAGGAACACAAATGGTAGAAATATCAACTTCAATATTAAATGTAGAAAAGAGTGAGGCAAATAGGATTTTTTACGGATTAGAAGTTGCAAAAACAGATTACTTCCATATAGATGTAATGGATGGAAAGTTTGTGCCAAAAGATACAAAAGAGCAAATGGCAGAATATACAAACTTAGTAAAACAAATATCAAACATACCGCTAGATGTACACCTTATGGTAGAAAATATAAAGGGATTTGTAGATGAATATATAGGGTTTAAGCCAAATATTATAACATTTCATATAGAAGCTACAAAATCAAAAGAAGAAGCTAAAGAACTAATAGATATGATAAAAAATGAAGGTATCAAAGTCCGGACTTTCTGTAAAACCAAATACAAAAATAGAAGAAATATATGAGTTTTTACCATATATACATATGTGCCTAATAATGACAGTAGAACCAGGACTTGGAGGACAGAAGTTAATTCCAGAAACTTTAGAGAAAGTAAGAGCCTTAAAAGAATATATAGACAAAAATAAATTAGACATAGACATAGAAGTAGATGGAGGAATAAAAACAGAAAATATAGAACTTGCAAAGAAAGCAGGAGCAAATATCTTTGTTGTTGGAACAGCTATTGTAAATAGCGATAATATGGAAGAGACAATAGAGGGGTTAAGAAATTAAGGAGCAAATAATGTTAGAATTAGAAGGCGAAATAGAAACAATCATATATGCAAACGAAATGAACTCATATACAGTTGCAAGATTTATAACCGAAGATGAAACGATAACCATCGTCGGTTTTTTGCCATTTATAAATATAGGAGATAGCATAAAAATAACAGGAGAATTTGTAACCCATAAAGACTATGGAGAGCAGTTTAAAGTAGAAACATTTAAAAAAGAAATGCCAAAAACACTAGATGCATTAGAAAGATACTTAGGCGGAGGTAGTATAAAGTGGGTAGGACCTAAAACAGCAGAAAAAATTATCAAAACATTTGGAGAAGATACTATATATGTTTTAGAAAAAGAGCCAGAAAAGTTAGCTACAATAAGAGGAATAACAAAAGAAAAGGCAATAGATATTTCAGAAAGCTTTATAGAAAACAAAGAACTTTGGAAAATAGTAGACTTTTTAGAAGAAATAGGAATAGCTGCAAGTTACGCAAAAAAAGTCTACGAGTTATATGGAATAAATGCAGTAGAAGAAGTAAAAAATGACCCATATAGACTAATAGATGTTGTAAGGGGAATAAGCTTTAAAGTAATAGACGAAGCTGCACTTAAAATTGGTGTAAGAGATGACGACGAACAAAGAATAATCTATGGAATAAAATATGGTTTACTACTTGCAACATATAATGGGCATACTTGTGTATTAAAAAATAACCTTCTAGATTTCACATCATCACTACTTCAAATTTCAGAGAGTACAATAGACCTATTTATAAATCAGTTAAAAGTAAAAGGAATAATTGTTGTAGAAGAAAGAGACGAAGAAGAATGGATTTACTTAAGAGAAATCTATGAAGCAGAGGAATTTGTCGCAGCGAAACTAATAAGACTAGACAATGTAAAAAACAGAAAACAAATAGTAAATATAGAAGAAAAATTAGAAAAACAAGAAAAGCAAAATGATATAGAATTATCAGATAAACAAAAAGAAGCGGTAGAAGCAGTAAGCAGACACAATGTATGTGTAATAACAGGAGGACCAGGAACAGGAAAAACAACAATAATAAAAAGCATAATTGAATTATATAAAAAAGAAGGAAAAAAAGTAGTTCTATGTGCACCTACTCGGAAGAGCCGCAAAAAAGATGACAGAAACAACAGGGGAAAATGCAAAAACACTACATAGACTTCTTCAAATAACTAAAATAAATGATACTAAATATATAAATGAAGATATACAAATAGAACCAATTGACGCAGACGTAATTATAGTAGATGAGGTATCAATGATAGACTTAAGTCTAATGAAATACCTACTAATGGCGGTATATGAAGGTACTAAACTAGTACTAGTAGGAGACGTAGACCAGCTACCATCAGTAGGACCACGGAAGCATACTAAAGTGTATAATAGCATCAGAAAGAATAACAGTAATAGAACTAGATAAAATATTTAGACAAGCTGCGAAATCTAAAATAGTTTTAAATGCCCACAGAGTAAACTCAGGAGAAGGATTTATAAAAGATGAAAATGAAGAACTAAAAAAAGACTTTTTCTTTGTAGAAGAAGGAAATCCAGAAAGAATATTAAATTTTGTGCTTTCTTTATATAAAGATGGATTAAAGAAGTTTGAGGGGTATAAAGATTTTAAAAGTGTACAAATAATTACACCAAGCAAGAAAGGTTTAATTCGGAACAAAAGAATTAAATAAGAAAATACAAGAACTAGTAAATGCAAATACAGGTAAAAAGAAAGAAAAAGCATCACGGCTCTTCTATATTTAGAGAAGGTGATAGCGTCATGCAAATGAAGAATAATTATGACATAGAATGGGAACAAGATGGAGAACTCGGGACTCGGTATTTTTAATGGTGAAATGGGTGTGATTGAAAATATTAGCAATATAGGGGAAAATATAGATATAAACTATGACCGGAAAAATTGCAACATATGGATTTAGCGAACTTGATCAGATAGAGCATTCATATGCTATAACTGTTCATAAATCTCAAGGGAGTGAATTTGATGTAGTAATACTTCCTATTATGAGAACTGCACCAATGCTTCTTACAAGAAATCTGCTTTATACTGCCATAACTAGAGCTAAAAAACTGCTTATACTTATTGGCAGCAAAGATGTTATACAGTTTATGATAAGAAATACTGATGCAAAAGTTAGAAATACAGGGCTTGAATATAAAATTAGAAATGTTTAGTTTGTATTCTCGAGGCGTCCGAGGTTATATATAAATTATTTTGTTCCTTGTTGTTCGCATCGCACAACCTGTAAAGACTTGAACGTAAGCTTGCTTTCGCAAGCTATAATGTCTGACAGGTTCTAGCTCGCTCCTAGCTACGCGTCACGGCAATAATTTATATATAACCTCGGACATAGATTGAAAAATAACAGTTAAACATTCAAATTTTATATGGGGGGAGAAAGGAAGGAACTTTGAATTTTCTTGACGAATTTTTGGAGCTTATTTTTCCAACTGTATGTGGATTTTGTGGTAAAATAAATAAAGAAGGTTTATGCAAAGAGTGTGAACAAAAAATTTCTATGAAAGTAGATTATTGTATAGATACATTTAACGATAAATATTTTGAAAAACACATATATGCTATGAAGTATGATGGAATAATTAGAAATGAAATTTTAAATTATAAATTTCATGATAAGTCATACATGTATAAAACTTTTTCAAAAATTATATTAAAATCAAAAAAAATATGCGATATTTTAGAAAATTATGATATAATTACAGATGTATCAATACATAAAAAGAGAAAAAAAGAGAGAGGATATGACCAAAGTGCGCTGATAGCTAAGGAAATAGCAAGAAATATAGGTGGACTTAAATATGAAAAGTTATTAAAAAAAGTAAAAAATACGCCTAGACAAAGCTCGCTTAAAAAATCAGAAAGACTTACAAACATTAGAAATGCATATGAAGTGACAAATAAAGCAATAATATGTGGTAAAAGAATAGTGATCTTTGATGATATATATACAACAGGTGCAACAGCAAATGAATGTGCAAAGGTTCTAAAACAAATGAAAGCTAAAGAAATATTAATCTTGACTTTAGCAAAATAAGAAAAGTGGCTTCGCCACATGTGCAGATTGCTTCGCAATCGCACGAATCAAGGTAACTTAACCTTTTTATTTCGGAAATATACTAGCAAAGCTAGTAATTTCCTACGTAATAAAGAAACGGAGGTACAAATGGAGGAATTAGTTGAAAGTATATTAGATTATGTAAGAGCAGATTATACAGACTATGCAGTTATGATAAATCGGTGAATGGGGAAGCGGAAAAACTTACTTTTGGAATAACAAGGTAAGAAATAAAATAGAATCGATGAAACTAAATCGGAAAATCATATACAACAATATACATGTCACTATATCGGAATATCTAACCTAGAAGAAATAAGTAAAAAAATATTTATAGAAACTACTCAGCTTATGGATAAAAACCTAAAAAAATTCATGGATACAAATAGTGTGACAAAAATTCCAGAATATGCAAAAACTGGAATAGATATGGCCAACTTATTTGGAGTTACACAAAATGGAGATAGAGTAGACTATTCAGACTTTTTCTCAACAGAAGATAAAGTTTTATGTTTTGATGACCTAGAAAGAGCAAATGTAGATGTTATAGACATTTTAGGTTATATAAACAATTTCGTAGAGCATGATCATATAAAAACAATAATTATATGTAATGAAAAAGAACTTTCAACTAAACTAAAAAGTACAAATTTAGAAATGAAAACATTTATTGCAACATATATTTTAGACAAAGAAGATGATTTAACACAAGTTACAGACAAGCCAATGGTAGAAAAAATCCAAGACAAAATCGAATATGTATTTGATAAAGCAAATGACTATGAAAGAATAAAAGAAAAATTAATAGGAGAAACCTTTGAATACCAACCAAAATTTGATTATATAATAAACCGGACTTTTAATGAGATATGAATCAAACCAAGATTTGATAAGATTTTTAAGAGAATCTACAGGGCTTATAATTACAACATTTAATAAGAGTGGAACTAGGAACCTAAGAATTTTAAAGCATGCTTTAAATGACTTCAAAAAAATTTTTGAAATGGTTAGCAAAAACTACCCAAATACAAATCATAGAGTATTGCAAACAATGCTAATTTTTACAATAGCAGTATCATTTGAGATTAAAGCAGGAAAAATCACAAAAGATAAATTCATTAATATTTCAAACAATGAAGAATACAAATCAATTCTTGTTTCATCAAGAGTACTTATGGATAATAGACAATTTTATATAAAAGAATTTGATAACACATATTACTATAACTTCAAATCAGAATATCGTTTCTTCAAATTTATAGAAATCTATGTTAGAACAAGAATATTCGATATGAAAACATTCAAAAAAGACATGGAAATGATAATAAATACTGTAGATACATCAAATTTACCAGGATACAAAAGACTACTTACAGAAGAATATTGGAAGATTAGTGATGAAGAATTTGATCCAATAGTAGAAGATATTTTAAATGATGTTAGAACAGGGAAAACAAGTCTAATTGAAAATGTAAAATTATTCATATATTTTGACTATTTGATAAACAAAGGCTTGATAAAACACGACATGAGATCTGTAAAAAACATTTTCATAAATGGAATGAATATATCATCACTAGTATCAAGCTACTGCGACAATGTAGAAGATGAACTAGATACAATTGGAATTGGAGAACCCTCTGTGGATGTAGAAGATATTTTAAAACATTTTTATAACTTAAATTCAAAACTAAAAGATAGAATGTATATTGAAATGGCAGATAGTATATTTAAATGTATACCAATGAAAATGGAAGTATTTTACGAGAGATTTGATAAAGAGTGTATGAATATACCAATATTTAAGTATTATGATGTATATCAAACATTCCAGAGATTATCATGTGCAAGTAATGAAGATATAGTTACAATAAAAGAAAAACTAGTAAATAGAGCAGACCTATTTACAAAAGAAATAGAACCAGAAATGAAAAATATTAAACAACTAAAGCAAGTAATAGATGATTATACAAAAGATAAAGACAACAGTATAAAACTTGTAATGTTAAAAGATTTTTCAAACGACTTAGGAAAGATATTAGAAAAGTACGAACATTAATGTACCATTACAAAAAGTTCACATTTGAAAATTTAAGCTTTATGTGATATAATCTAGAAAATTTTAATAAATAGAAGGAGAAATATATGGAAAAAGTTAGAGGATTTGAAATAGCAAAAGGTTTTGAAAATGCAGGAATAAATATGCCAGTACGTAAAACAAAATATTCAGCAGGCTACGATATAGAAGCTGCAGAAGACACTGTAATACCATCATTTAAGAAGGGAATGAACCCAACACTTGTAAAAACAGGATTAAAAGCATATATGCAAGATGATGAGTATTTAAAACTATGTAACAGAAGTTCAAATCCAAAGAAAAAAGGACTAATACTTTCAAATAGTATAGGAGTAGTAGACAGTGACTATTATGGAAATCTTGATAATGATGGACATATAATGTTTGCATTCTATAATGTAAAAGAAGAAGATACAGTTGTAAAAAAGGGAGAATGCATAGGACAAGCAATATTTGAGAAATTTTTAGTGGCTGATGGTGATATGGCAGAAGGGGAGCGTTTAGGTGGATTCGGTTCAACATCAGTATAAAATTAAAAAAATTCAGATGCTTCGAGTATGATAATGTCCTGCAACGGGATTTATAAATAATTTTATTCTGTTCCGTTCTGCAAGGCGTGATGATTCGAAGCTTGTTCATTTGCTGATACAAACTTAGCTATTGTGAAATAGAGAAATAAGTAAGGTCGAACTCACATCATAAAATTATTTATGGAAATCCCTGCGCGGACTTTTAGTTAGATGGCATCTGAATTATAATTATAAACAGAAAGGAAAATCAAAAATGAATGCTATTGAAATAAGAAATAAATTTTTAAACTATTTTAGAAACCATGGACACAGTATAATTCCAAGCGCTCCATTAATACCAGAAAATGACCCATCCGTGTTATTTACAACAGCAGGAATGCATCCACTTGTACCATATTTATTAGGTGAAGCTCACCCACAAGGTACTAGACTTGCAGATTATCAAAAATGTCTAAGAACAGTAGACATAGATGAAGTTGGGGATAATAGACACTTGACATTTTTTGAAATGCTTGGAAACTGGTCACTTGGAGATTATTTTAAAAAGACATCAATAAAATATAGTATGGAATTTTTGACAAAAGAGTTAAATATACCATTAGAAAAACTATCAGTAACATGTTTCAAAGGCGATGAAGATGCACCAAGAGATGAAGAGACAGCAAGAATTTGGAAAGAAAATGGAATGCCAGAGGAAAGAATATATTTTTTTGGAAAAGATGATAACTGGTGGATAGCAGGAGAAACTGGACCATGTGGACCAGATACAGAAATATTTTATGATACAGGGAAAAAGCCTTGTAGTGAGCATTGTGACCCTTCTTGCGGATGTGGGAAATACGTAGAAATATGGAATAATGTTTTCATGGAATATTTTAAAGATGCAAATGGAGTATATACAAAATTGAAGCAAAGAAATGTAGACACAGGACTTGGGCTAGAAAGAATAAATATGCTACTTCAAGGAAAAGAAACACCATTTGATACTGAAATATTTGCTCCTATGATGGATAAATTAAAAGAGCTTGCAAAAGATGAAAATATTTCAAGCAGAAGAATTATAGCAGAACATCTAAGATCTAGTATGATGATAATTGCAGATGGCGGAAAGCCAAGTAATATTGATAGAGGATATATCTTAAGAAGACTTATAAGGAGAATGATAAGACATTTAAACAAAATAGGAATAGGATTAGATAAGTTAGAAGAGCTAATCAATCTAAATATAAATCTTTTAGGAGAAATGTATCCTGAACTTGTAAAAAATCAAGAAACAATCATAAAAACAATATTAGAAGAAAAAGACAAATTCATGAAAACACTAGAAAATGGAGAAAAAGAACTTCTAAAAGAACTAAACAAATTAAAAGAGAGGAATGGACATATTTTATCAGCAGAAGAAGTATTTAGACTATATGAAACATATGGATTCCCACAAGAAGTTACAAAAGAAATTGCAGAAGAAAATGGATTTGAAATAGACTTAAGCACATTTGATAAACTATTTAAAGAACACCAAGAAAAATCAAGACTTGGTTCAGAGCAGAAGTTTAAAGGAGGCCTAGCTGAACAAAACGAACAAACAATAGCTTACCATACAGCAACACATCTTCTTCATAAAGCACTACAAATAGTCTTAGGAGAGCATGCAACACAAAAAGGTTCAAATATAACAACAGAAAGATTAAGATTTGACTTTGCTCATCCACAGAAAGTAACAAGAGAAGAGTTAGACGAAGTTGAAAGAATAGTAAATGAACAAATCGGAAAAGACCTAAAAGTTACATGTGAGGAAATGACATTTGATGAAGCAAAAGAATCTGGAGCAATAGGATTATTTGAAAACAAATATGGAGATAAAGTAAAAGTATATACAATTGGAGACTTTAGTAAAGAAATATGTGGAGGACCACATGTAGAGCATACAGGAATACTTGGAACATTCAAAATAAAAAAAGAAGAAGCTTCTTCAGCTGGAGTTAGACGTATAAAGGCAGTTTTATTAAAAAACTCGTAAGATAATCAGCATTTTGCGAATCAAGTTCAATAGATAGGAGAAAAAATAAAATGGAAGATTGTATTTTTTGTAAAATAATAAATAAAGAAATTCCATCGAATATTGTTTATGAAGATAAAGAAGTGATAGCATTTAAAGATATAAATCCACAAGCGCCAGTTCATATATTGGTAATACCTAAAAAACATATAACATCACTTATAGAATTAAAAGAAGAAGACGAAGCTTTAATTCGGAAGAATATTTACAGTTATAAATGAAATTGCAAGAAGTGAAGGAATAGATAAGACAGGATTTAGAGTAATATCAAACTGCGGAGAAGATGCAGGTCAAGAAGTAAAACACTTGCATTTCCATATATTGGCAGGAAAGAAACTTGGAACTAAGATTGTGTGAATTTTTACCAAAGGGGACGTAGCATTTTGGCAAATTGGAAGTGAATTTTGTAGAACTTTTGGAAAAAGCAGTTGACATGTAAAAAAAGTTAATGTAAAATAAAACTACAAAAGTAAACCAAGGAGACCAAAAAATGAAAACCAAACCAAACCACATAACCCTTATGGCTGTACACACACACACAC
>CANRQN010000013.1 GCA_947641575.1 uncultured Clostridium sp. | reverse complement strand
TACCAGTATATATTGCTGAAGAAATGATAGGACATAAATTAGGTGAATTTGCTCCAACAAGAACTTTTAAAGGTCATGCAGGAGAAAAAGCATCAAATGTAAAAAAATAGAGAATAAGTTTAAATAAGGAGGTTGGCAAAATGGAAGAAACAGTAAAAGCTGAAGCTAGAGCTACTCTTAAATATGCAAGAATATCTTCTAGAAAAGTAAAGATAGTTGCAGATTTAATAAGAGGAAAAGATGTAAATGAAGCATTAGCAATCGTTAAATTTACACCAAAAATAGCATCAGAGACAATTGAAAAGCTATTAAAATCAGCTATAGCAAATGCAGAGAACAATCATAACATGAAAAGCCAAAATTTATATGTTGCTGAGATTTATGCAAATCAAGGTCCAACTCTAAAAAGAATTAGACCAGCAGCTAAAGGATCAGCAGTAAGAATAAGAAAGAGAACAAGTCATATTACAATAGTATTAAAGGAAAGAGATTAGAAAGGAGGAGTCTTAAGTTATGGGACAAAAAATGCATCCACATGGATTAAGAGTTGGTGTAATCAAAGATTGGGACTCAAAATGGTATGCAGACAAGAAAAATTATTCAGATTACCTAGTAGAAGACCATAAAATCCGTGAATATGTTAAGAAAAAATTATTTATTAGTGGTATTTCAAAAATAGTAATTGAAAGAACTACTAAATTAGTTAAAGTTAATGTTTATACAGCAAAACCAGGACTAGTGATAGGAAAAGGTGGAGCTTTAGTTGAAACTTTAAAAACAGATTTACAAAAAATGATTGGTAAAGATGTTAAAATTGATATAATTGAGGTTAAAGATGCTGATACAAATGCACAATTAGTTGCAGAAAGTATTTGCGCTCAACTAGAAAAGAGAATTTCATTTAGAAGAGCAATGAAACAAGCAATGCAAAAAGCTATGAAAGCAGGTGCACTAGGAATAAAGACTGCTGTATCTGGAAGATTAGCTGGAGCTGATATGGCGAGAACAGAGTTTTATAAAGAGGGAACAATACCACTTCAAACTTTAAGAGCTGACATAGACTATGGTTTCTATGAGGCTGATACAACTTATGGAAAAATAGGTGTTAAAGTTTGGATATATAAAGGAGAGGTTCTTCCTACTAAGAAAAATAACGTTAGACAAGGAGGGGAAGAATAATGCCATTAATGCCAAAAAGAACAAAATATAGAAAAATGCAAAAAGGTAGAAATAGAGGAAAAGCAACACGTGGAACAACAGTTACAGATGGAGAATATGGATTACAAGCAACAGGTGCAGCACTAATTAAATCAAATCAAATAGAAGCTGCCCGTATTGCTATGACACGTTACATCAAAAGAGGTGGAAAAGTTTGGATAAAAATATTCCCAGACAAACCTATTACTAAAAAACCTGCTGAAACTCGTATGGGTAAAGGTAAAGGAGCACCTGAATATTGGGTAGCAAAAGTAAAACCAGGTAGAGTAATGTTTGAAATATCTGGAATCCCAGAAGATGTAGCAAAAGAAGCTTTAAGACTTGCTGCAAATAAACTACCAGTTAAAACAAAATTTGTAGCAAAAGAAAATAATGTAGGTGGTGAAAATTAGATGAAGATTAATAAAATAACAGAAATGTCTTCACCAGAGCTTGAAAAAGAATTAGGTGAATTAAAAACAGAATTGTTTAAATTAAGATTTAGCCTAGCAACAAACGGATTAGATAATCCTATGAAAATAAAAGAAGTAAAAAAAGATATTGCTAGAATAAATACTGTACTTAAACAAAGAGAATTAGAAACTTCTAAGAAAGGAGTACAAGACTAATGGAAAGAAATCTTCGCAAAGTTATGATTGGTACAGTAACATCTGACAAAATGGATAAAACAGTAGTAGTATCAATAGAAACAAGTGTTAGACATAGTACTTATAGAAAGACTATGAAAAGAACATATAAATTAAAAGCACATGACGAAAAAAACGAATGTCATGTAGGAGATAAAGTAAAAGTAATGGAAACTAGACCTTTATCTAAACAAAAAAGATGGAGAGTAGTTGAGATACTTGAAAAAGCAACAAAATAGAAAGGAGATAAGATATGGTACAGCAACAAAGTATTTTGAAGGTAGCTGACAACACTGGTGCAAAAGAAATAATGTGCATTAGATGTTTAGGCGGTTCATATAGAAGATATGCAAATATTGGAGATATAATAGTTGCTTCAGTTAAAGATGCTACACCAGGAGGAGTTGTAAAAAAAGGTGATGTTGTAAAAGCTGTTGTAGTTAGAAGTAAAAAAGGTGTAAGACGTGCTGATGGTTCATATATAAAATTTGATGAAAATGCAGCTGTAATAATTCGTGAAGACGGAACACCAAAGGGAACTCGTATATTTGGTCCAGTAGCTAGAGAGTTAAGAGAAAAAGATTATATGAAGATATTATCTTTAGCTCCAGAAGTCCTTTAGTATTGAACAATAATTGCCATTTGGCGTCGTTGCTACTCGTCCAAAAAGAGCTCAATGTACAATAAGTACACCTCGCTCTTCTTTGAACTCACGCGCCTAGCCAAATAACAATTCTTGCTCAATCAGAAAATTGAATGAAGCAATATACCACTTTTGCTTCGTTTATATGAAGAATATGTTCTAAAAGAGCACATTTAGAACGATTTGAAAAATTAACGACATAAGACGTAATACAAAGTTATAAATGCGCTCAATGAAAAAGAGGTGAAATAATAATATGAAAATAAAAAAAGGCGATACAGTATACGTTTTATCAGGAAATGATAAAGGCAAAAAAGGAGAGGTCTTAGAAATTATACCTAAAACTGAAAAAGTTATTGTAAAAGGTGTAAATGTTAGAAAAAGACATATAAAACCTAAAAAACAAGGTGAAGAAGGAGGAATTATACCAGTAGAATGTGCTATACATAGTAGCAAACTAAGCGTGGTATGTCCAAAATGTTCTAAGCCAACGAGAATAGGGTATGAAATAGAAAAAGATGAAAAGGTACGTGTTTGCAAAAAATGCGGGGCAAAATTAAAATAAAAGGGTAGAAAGGAGGAATTAATAGACTATGGAGAAACTAAAAGAACAATATCAAAAAGAAGTAATTCCAGCATTAATGAAAAAATTTAATTACAAATCTATTATGGAAGTTCCAAAACTTGAGAAAATAGTTATAAATATAGGCTTAGGAGATACAAGAGAAAATCCAAAAGCCTTAGAAAATGCTATGAACGATTTAAGCTTAATAACAGGTCAAAAACCAATTATAACAAAAGCTAAAAAATCAAT
The DNA here is from genome assembly GCA_947641575.1 of uncultured Clostridium sp. Lineage (GTDB taxonomy): Bacteria > Bacillota > Clostridia > TANB77 > CAG-508 > JAAWPK01. The sequence goes on along the minus strand of CANRQN010000013.1, from coordinate 32,677 downwards.
AGCTGCTTTCAAATTAAGAGAAGGTGCAAATGTAGGGTGTAAGGTAACACTAAGAAGTGAAAAAATGTATGAATTTGCATACAAACTATTTAATGTTGCTATGCCAAGAATAAGGGACTTTAGAGGAGTATCAAATACTGCATTCGATGGAAAAGGAAACTATTCTATGGGAATAAAAGAACAACTAATTTTCCCAGAAATAGAATATGACAAAATTGATAAATTAAGAGGTATGGATATAATATTTGTAACAACTGCTAAATCTAACGAAGAAGCAAAAGAATTACTTGCTCTTCTAGGAATGCCTTTTAGAAGCTAAAAATTAGAAGTTAGAAACTATAATTTTCTAACATCTAACTTCTAATCTATAAATAGTTAAAAAAGAATGTCAAATGTTAATAATAAATAATAAATAGGAAAAGGAGGAATTTTCTAGATGGCAAAAAAATCAATGATAATTAAACAGCAAAAACCACAAAAATTCAAAACAAGAGAATATAACAGATGTAAAATATGTGGTAGACCACATGCTTATATTAGAAAATATGGAATTTGCCGTGTATGCTTTAGAGAATTAGCACACAAGGGAGAAATTCCAGGAGTTAAAAAGGCTAGCTGGTAAAATAGAAGTGAGAAGTTAGAGGTGAGAGGTTAGAAAACTTCGAAGATAATCCTACGAAGAATGTAGGGGCGATTAGTAATCGCCCGCCACTCCGAAGAACATTCTCAAAAATAAAAGAAAAGGAGGAAAAAAAGAAATGAACACAACTGATCCAATCGCTGATATGTTAACAAGAATAAGAAACGCAAATAGTAGTAAGCATAAAACAGTTGATGTACCTGCATCAAAAATGAAAGTTGCAATAGCTGATATATTATTTAAAGAAGGATATATAAAATCATTTGAAGAAATATCAAACGATGTTCAAGGAACAATCAGAGTAACTCTAAAATATGACGAAAAAGGAAACAGAGTTATAGCTGGAATAAAAAGAATAAGTAAACCAGGACTTAGAGTATATGCTTCAAAAGAAGATTTACCAGAGGTTCTAAATGGTTTAGGAATTGCAATAGTATCTACATCAAAAGGAATAATGACAGACAAAGAAGCAAGAAAATCAGGATTAGGAGGAGAAGTCCTAGCATATGTATGGTAATCTAGTAGTTAGAGATTAGATTATTAGAAACTAGAAAAAGGAGGAAGTTTAACTAGAATGAAGAAGTTTAATAGTATAAAATTATCTAACTTCTATATTCTAATAGCTAACCTCTAGAAGGAGATGAATATAAAATGTCAAGAATAGGTAACAGTCCTATCGCCATTCCAGAAGGTGTTGAAGTTAAAGTTACTGGAAATCATGTATCAGTAAAAGGACCAAAAGGCACTTTAGAAAGAGAAATAAATGAAAAATTAACAGTTACTATAGAAGATGGAAAAGTACTTGTAAAAAGACCTAATGATGAAACAGAAATGAAAAGTTTACATGGACTAACACGAACATTAATAAACAATATGATAATAGGTGTAAAAGATGAATTTAGTAAAGAATTACAAGTAAATGGTGTTGGTTACAGAGTACAAAAACAAGGAAATGATTTAAATTTAGTACTTGGTTATTCTCACCCTGTAATGTATAAAGCACCACAAGGAATAACATTTGATGTACCAAACCCAAACACAATAATTGTAAAGGGAATAGATAAAGAATTGGTAGGTCAAACAGCAGCAGAAATAAGAACAAAGAGATTACCAGAAGTTTATGGCGGAAAAGGAATTAAATACAGCTATGAAGTTATTAGACGTAAGGAAGGTAAAACAGGTAAAAAATAAACCTAATCGAATGAAAAGCGGCATCTTGCGTTGTCAAGCTGCATTAAATTCTTTTCAATATACAAACGTATTATTTCAAAGAATTTAATTTTGCTTTCCTAGCAATATACCACTTTTGCTTCGATTAGGAATATAAGAATATAAAATTAAATCGAAAGTGAATGTATAGATTTTCATTTGATTTTAAGAGAGGAGAAAAAAATGGTTTCAAAAACAGATAGAAAACTTGAAAGAGAAAGAAGACATAAAAGAGTTCGTACAAAAATTTCAGGAACAACAGAACGTCCAAGATTATGTATGTATAGAAGTAATACAAATATATATGCACAAATAATAGATGATGTTACAGGTACAACACTAGCTTCAGCTTCAACAATGGATAAAGAAATAAAAACAAAACATTCAAATAAAGAAGCAGCAAAAGAAGTTGGAACATTAATAGCAAAAAGAGCTGGAGAAAAGAAAATAAAAACTGTAGTTTTTGATAGAAGTGGATATATATATCACGGAGTTGTAAAAGAATTAGCTGAAGCAGCACGTGAAGGAGGACTAGAATTTTAATTTAAGAAAAAGGAGGAAATCTTAGAAGTATGGAAGAGAATAACAACGGAATAGAATTAAGAGAAAAAGTAGTAGCTATAAGTAGAGTTGCAAAAGTTGTTAAAGGTGGTAGAACTTTTAGATTTAGTGCAGTAGTTGTTGTAGGTGACGAAAACGGACACATTGGAGTAGGTTCAGGAAAAGCAGCAGAAGTTCCTGATGCTATAAAGAAAGCTATTCAAGATGCTAAAAAGAATCTAGTAGAAGTTCCAATCGTTGGAACAACAATACCACATGAATATATTGGAGAAGCAGGCTCAGCAAGAGTAATGCTTAAACCAGCAGCAAAAGGTACTGGAGTTATAGCTGGAGGAAGCGTAAGACCAGTATTAGAACTTGCAGGATATAAAGATATAAGAACAAAGGTTATCGGAACAAATAACCCAAGAAACGTAGTTTATGCAACAATAAATGCGTTAAGTAGCATGCTTACAGTAGAGCAAGTTGCTAAAAAAAGAGGAAAAAAAGTAGAAGAAATTTTATAATATAATTAGGTATTAGGAAATCAAAGATTTCAATACCAAAAATGTACAGAAATCAAAATAGGAGGTGCAATCAGAAAATGAAACTAGGTGAATTAAAACCAGCAGAAAAGAAAGAAACTAGAACAAGAGTTGGACGTGGAATTGGTTCAGGACTTGGAAAAACATCTGGAAGAGGACATAAAGGACAAAAAGCAAGAACAGGTGGAGGAGTTAGACGTGGTTTCGAAGGTGGTCAAACTCCATTATATAGAAGACTACCAAAAAGAGGATTTACAAATATCCATTCTAAAAATGAGGTAGAGGTTACACTTACAATGCTTAATAAGTCAAAAGCATCAGATGTAACAGCAGAAAGCTTACTTGAAGAAGGAATAATAACAAAAATAAATGATGGAATAGTAATATTAGGAACTGGCATGCTAGAGAAAAAATTGAATGTAAAAGCTAAAAGATTCACAAAAACAGCTAAAGAGAAAATCGAAGCTGCTGGAGGAAAGATAGAGGTGATTTAATTGTTTCAAACAATAAAAAATGCATTAAAGACACCAGAAGTAAGAAAAAAGTTATTATATACATTATTGCTGATAGTAATATTTAGATTAGGATGCTATATAACAGTACCTGGAGTTAATAGTGTAGCACTAGCAGAAGCACTTGGAGGCTCAAATGGAATAGCAGGGCTTGTTGACTTAATATCAGGAGGAGCATTCTCAAGATTATCACTATTTGCAATGAGTATAAGTCCATACATTACAGCATCAATAGTTATACAGCTATTAGCTATGGTAATACCTGCATTAGAAAGACTTTCTAAAGAAGAAGGAGAGGCAGGTCGTGAGAAACTAAACAAATACACAAAAATGCTTACAATAGTACTTGCATTAGTAGAAAGTTTAGGAATTTACTTTGCATATAAATCTTCAGGAATCTTTACAGACAATACATTCTTAACAGGAGCATTATTTGTAATATCACTAATGGGTGGTACATCAATACTTATGTGGTTAGGTGATCAAATAACAAATAAAGGAATAGGTAATGGAATATCAATAATAATCTTTGTTGGTATCCTTGCAGGACTTCCAGGAAGTGTTATAACAATATATAACTTAATCTTTACAGTAGCAGGATTTTCAACAACTGGACTAATTACAGCACTTGGAATAGCAATTGGTGCTATAATATTAATAGGAGCAGTTGTATTTGTACAAGAAGCAGAAAGACGTGTACCAGTACAATATGCTAAAAAAGTAGTTGGAAGAAAAATGTATGGAGGACAAAATACCCATATACCATTAAAACTTGCAATGGCAGGAGTGTTACCAATAATATTTGCATCATCATTCTTAACGTTCCCAGCACAAATAATACCGATGTTTAATGCAAATATTGCAACAGAAACAGGTTTCTGGGCAACAATATATAATTTTTCAATTGCAACATCTTCATCAGCTGTACCAATAGGATATGCAATTGCAAATGCAGCTGTATACCTAGTATTAATAGTAGCATTTACATTTTTCTATACATTTGCTACATTCAATCCAGCAGAAGTATCAAACAACATAAAGAAACAAGGTGGATTTATACCAGGAATAAGAGCTGGAAAGCCAACGACAGATTACTTAACATCAATAATTTCTAAAATAACATGGTTTGGAGGAATATACTTAGCAATAATTGCAATTCTACCAATGTTACTTAGATTTACAAGTATAAATATAGCATTTGGTGGTACATCAATACTAATTGTAGTTGGAGTTGCACTAGAAGTTGTAAATCAACTTGAATCTCAACTGGTGATGAGACATTACAAAGGCTTTTTAGAATAATTCGAACAATAATCAGCATCTTGCGTCGTTGCTATTCGTTCAAAAACAATTCGATGTACATTAGTACACCTCATTGTTCTTTGAACTCATGCGCCTAGCAATATACTAATTCTTGTTCGAATTGGAAAATAAGATAAAATAATATAAGAAAGAGGTACTAATATGATATTAATGATGTTAGGAGCTCAAGGAACTGGAAAGGGTACAGTTGCAGGAATATTAAGCAATGAACTTGGTATACCACAAATTTCAACAGGAGATATTTTTAGAAAAAATATTAGTGAAGGAACAAAACTTGGTGTAGAAGCAGATAAATATATATCAAAAGGTGATTTAGTTCCAGATGAAATAACTGTACCTATGCTAGAAGATAGATTAAAAGAAGAAGATTCACAAAAAGGTGCAATACTTGATGGTTTTCCAAGAACAATTGAACAAGCAAAAAAACTAGATGAAATGTTAAGCAAAATGAATAAAAAAGTAGACTTAGTTGTAAATTTAGTTACACCTAAAGAAGAAATTATTGACAGAATGATTACAAGAAGAGTGTGTACTAATCAAGAATGCAAAACAACATATAACACAAAATTACATCCTCCAAAAGTGGAAGGAATTTGTGATAAATGTGGTGCACCATTAAAACAAAGAAAAGACGATTCTGACCCAGAAGCAATAAAGAAAAGATTAGAAATATATGAAGAAAAGACTAGTCCTTTAGTTGAATATTACACCCAAAAAGGTATATTACAAACAGAAACGGTTAGCACTTCAGTTAATAGAATGGGTGCAGATGTTGCCAAAGATTTGATCCAAAAGTTAAAAAAATAAAGAGGTGAAATATAAGAAGTAAGAAGTAAGAAGCAAGATGTAAGAATTTACAATCTAACTTCTAACCTCTAATCTTCTAATTTCTAAAAATGATCGAAATAAAATCTAAAAGAGAAATAGAATTAATCAAAGAAGCATGCAAAGTAGTTGCTCTTGTTCATAAAGCAATTGAGGAGAAGATTAAGCCAGGGATAACCACAGGTGAACTTGATAGAATAGCAGAAAAAGTTATTAGAGAAAATGGTGGAATTCCTGCACAAAAAGGGTATCCTAGTTATCAAAAAGGTGTTCCGGATTTTCCAAGCACAATATGTGCATCAGTAAATGATGAAGTAATACATGGAATTCCATCAGATAGAGTACATTTAAAAGATGGAGATATGGTAAGCATTGACTTGGTAGCATTAAAAAATGGCTATAATGGAGATGCTGCAAGAACACATATAGTAGGAACTGGAAGCAAAGAAGCAGAAAAGTTATTAGAAGTAACTAAGAAGGCGTTCTTTGAAGGGATTAAATTTGCAAAGCCAGGATTTAGAATAGGAGATATATCACACGCAATTGGAGAATTCGTAGAAAAAAATGGATTTAGTGTAGTAAAGGAATTTCAAGGACATGGAATTGGAAGAGAAATGCATGAAGATCCAGGAATACCAAACTACGGAAAAGCAGGAAGAGGACCTAGAATAGAAAGTGGAATGACACTTGCAATAGAACCTATGGTAATAGCAGGAAGACCTGAAATACTTGAACTTGACGATGGATGGACAATAGTAACAGAAGATGGCAGTCTTTCAGCACATTATGAAAATACAATTTTAGTAACAGAAAATGAACCAAAAGTATTGACAATGCTTTAGAAATAAGGTATAATTGATTAGTTAATTATACAAGAAGAATAAAAATAGGAGGAATGTAGATTGGCAAGAGAAGATGTAATTGAAGTAGAAGGTACAGTTTTAGAAACATTACCTAATACAACATTTAAAGTAGAACTTACAAATGGACATCAAGTTTTAGCACATATCTCAGGTAAACTTAGAATGAACTATATAAAAATATTACCAGGAGACAAAGTAAAACTAGAACTTTCGCCATATGATTTAAGTCGAGGACGTATTACATGGCGTGACAAGTAAAACAATCTACAAAAAAGTACAGACTAACATAAAAGGGAGGGTTAAACAATGAAAGTAAGACCATCAGTAAAAAAAATGTGCGAAAAGTGCAAAATAATAAAAAGAAAAGGTGTTATAAGAGTAATTTGTGAAAATCCAAAACACAAACAAAGACAAGGATAACCTTAAAATATTTTGATATTAACACAAAATAAGGTGCGGCTGTAAGAAATAGCAGGTTCTTTATTCGCCTGTACAAAGTACGAGGTATAAGGCAAAGCGGTTTTCTTATATCTTATTTGTGTTTATATATATTTAAAAATCTCTATATAAATAGAGATAAAAGTTAAAATGGAGGTGTTTAAAAGCATGGCTCGTATAGCAGGAGTTGATTTACCTAGAGAAAAAAGAGTAGAAATAGGACTTACATACATTTATGGTATAGGTGTAGCAAGCTCTAACAAAATTCTTAAAGAAGCAGGAGTAAATCCAGATACTAGAGTAAAAGATTTGACAGACGATGAAGTAAATAATATAAGAAAAATAATCGATGGAAGTTATAAAGTTGAAGGTGACTTAAGAAGAGAAGTAGCTCTTAACATCAAAAGACTTACAGAAATTGGTTGTTATAGAGGATTAAGACATAGAAGAAATTTACCAGTTAGAGGACAAAGAACAAAAACAAATGCACGTACAAGAAAAGGTCCAAGAAAACTAGTAAGCAAGAGTAAGAAATAAGGAGGAGGAATTTCCAAATGGCAAATAAAAATGTAACAAGAAAAACACCTAGAAGAAATAGAAAGAACATTGATAAAGGTTCTGCTCATATTCATTCTAGTTTTAATAATACAATAGTTACAGTTACAGATGTACAAGGTAATGTTATTTCTTGGGCAAGTGCAGGAGAATTAGGATTCAAAGGTTCAAGAAAGAGTACACCATTTGCTGCAGGTCAAGCTGCAGAAACAGCTGCAAAAGCTGCCATGGAACATGGACTTAAAACAGTAGAAGTATATGTTAAAGGACCAGGTTCAGGAAGAGAAGCAGCAATCAGAGCCCTTCAAACAGCAGGTCTAGAATTAAGTAGTATTAAGGATGTAACTCCAATACCACATAATGGTTGTAGACCACCAAAAAGAAGAAGAGTTTAATAAAAAGATAAAAAAGGAAGAGGTGTAAAAAATACATGTCAAGATATAAAGAAGAACAATGTCGTATCTGTCGTAGAGAAGGACAAAAACTATTCTTAAAAGGATCTAGATGCTACACAGATAAATGTGCAATATCAAGAAGAAACTATGCACCAGGAGAGCATGGACAAAAGAAAGCTAAACTTTCAGAATATGGTATTCAGTTAAGAGAAAAACAAAAAACAAAAGCTTTTTATGGAGTAAGAGAAAACCAATTCAGAAAATATTTTGAAATGGCAAATGCACAAAAAGGAATAACAGGTGAAAACTTACTAATATTATTAGAAAGCAGATTGGATAATGTTGTATATAGATTAGGATATGGTAGCTCAAGACCACAAGCAAGACTTCTTGTAAATCATGGATTATTTGAAGTAAATGGAAGAAAAGTTAGTATTCCATCTTATCTAGTGAAAGCAGGAGATGTAATAAAGGTTAGAGAAAATAAAAAAGATAAATCAGTTGTAAAGGAAAATGTAGAAGTAAATGCTTCTAGACCTATCCCAGCATGGTTAGAAAAGGATGCCCAAAACTTAAGTGGCAAAGTAGTTAGACTCGCATCTAGAGAAGATGTAGACATCCCAGTAGAAGAACATTTAATAGTAGAGTTATATTCTAAGTAGAATGCTAGAAATTAATAATTAGAAATTTAGAAGCTAGAAGCTAGAGATTTGGAGATAGAAATTAGATTATACATTCTAATCTCTAACTACTAAAATTCTAACATCTAGAAAGGTAGGTAAATTAATGATAGAATTTGAGAAGCCAAATATTGAATGTACAAATATGGATGAACAGAATAACTATGCTAAATTTATATGTGAACCATTAGAGCGTGGATATGGTGTTACAATAGGAAATTCTTTAAGAAGAATATTACTTTCATCATTACCAGGATGTGCAATAACAAGTGTAAAAATTGATGGAGTAGTGCATGAATTTTCTACAGTACCAAATGTAGTTGAAGATGTTTCAGAAATAATAGTAAATTTAAAAGGTGTTAGATTCAAATCATATGACAATGAAGATAAAGTTATAAGAATAGACTTCAAAGGCGAAGGTGAAGTTAAAGCCTCAGACATTATCACAGATGGAACTATAGAAGTATTAAATCCAGACTTACATATTGCAACAGTAGCAGAAGGTGGACATTTTGTATGTGAAATGACAGTAGAAAAAGGTAGAGGATATAATACAGCAGCTAAAAATAAAAAGGAAAACCAGGATATATCAGTATTACCAATAGACTCAATATTTACTCCAGTTAAAAAAGTAAATTATCAAGTAGAAAATACAAGAGTTGGTCAAATGGTTGACTTTGATAAATTAATTATAGAGGTATGGACAGATGGAAGTTTAAAAGCTTATGAAGCAATATCACTTGCTGCAAAAGTTATAACAGAACATCTAAACCTATTCATAGATTTATCAGAGGCTGCAAGAAATACTCAAATAATGGTAGAGAAGGAAGAATCTAAGACAGCAAGAGTACTTGAAATGTCAATAGAAGACCTAGAGTTAACAGTAAGAAGTTTTAATTGCTTAAAGAGAGCAGGAATATCTACAGTACAAGACTTAGCAAATAAAACAGAAGCAGATATGATGAAAGTTAGAAATCTAGGTAAGAAGTCATTAGATGAAGTTACAAATAAGTTGCATTCTCTTGGTTTAGATTTTGCCCAAGAAGAGTAAATTCGAATAATAAGCAGCATCTTGCGGCGTTGCACTTCATTTGAAAACAATTCAATGTACCAGCGTACACCTCATTGTTTTCAAAATCGTGCGCCTTGCAATATACTACTTCTTATCCGAATTAAAGATATAAGAAAATTTTGAAAGGAGTGAAGGAAATTGGCAAAAAATAGAAAATTAGGAAGAACTACAGAACAAAGATTAGCAATGCTTAAAACACAAACAACAGATTTAATCTTAAATGGAAAAATAAAAACAACAGAAGCTAGAGCTAAAGAAGTAAAAGCAATAGCTGATAGTATAATATCACTTGCAATAAAAGAGAAAGACAACTTTGAAGAAGTAGAAGTAAAAGTTGTTAGAGCTAAACTTGATAGCAAAGGTAATAAAGTAACAGAAGTAGCTAAAAGCAAAAATGGAAAAGATTACTTAAAAGTAGTTAAAGAAGAAGTTACAGAAAAAAGACAAAAAGACATGCCATCAAGACTAAATGCAAGAAGAAAAATAATGACAAAGATAAACAAAGTAAAAGACAATGAAGGTAAAAATGTAGATTTACCAGCTAAACTATTTAATGAAATAGCACCAAAATACAAAACTCAAGTTGGTGGATATACAAGAATAGTAAAACTAGGAAAAAGAAGAGGAGACTCAGCTGAAATAGTTTTACTAGAATTAATCTAATAGAATAAATAAAAAGCCCTGTTCTCATGAATATGGGTTTTTTTATCTAATAGGAAAGCTCTCCGAACTTCCTATTAGATAAAAATACGTTGCACAGAAAAATTGCAACGCAATTTTTCGTTAGGCAAATTTTTACGCTTCTTCGAGACCTTAAATTAGAAGTGCAAAATATTAATAGTAGAGAAAAGGTCTCGCGAAGCGAGATTTGTTCTTTATTAACTTTAGGACACCCTCTAATTATCCTTTTACATATTAATTAGAAAATTCTTAAATTGACTTTTTTATACTTTTAAGTTAAAATAAGATATAATAAGCATGTATAATAAAAAGGAGAAGACACACAAATGAAGAAAAATATTAAACTAGATAAAGAAAAAGGAATAACATTAGTTGCGTTAATAGCAACAATAATAGTATTAATAATCCTAGCAGCAGTAACAATAATAACAGTTACAGAAACAGGATTATTTAATACAACAGTTGCAGGAACAGAAAATTATGCAAATGCTCAAGAATATGAACAAAGAGTAATGGATAATTTAGACAAACATGCACAAAATGTGATAAAGAATATAATAGAAGTAGGAAGTGGAATAGAGAATTCAGAAAAACCAAACATACCACAAAATCCAGATGAAGGAAAAATACATACAACTATTACTTCTACTTCATATGAATATAAATATAATGAAAAAGCAGTAGTTCATATAACATATAAAACTGATGTACCAATAAATCAAGATACAGTTATAAAAGATGAAACGATTAAAATATATAATATGAATGGAGCAAATGCAAGTATAGAAAAAATACAGAGCTCAGAAAAAGAGACAGTAGTAACGATAAATGTAGGTGATAAGGCAGGAGAATTTACTGTTGAAATAAAAGACATAAAAAGTCAGAATAGTGAAGTTGTTATTGCAAAGACTAGTCAGGAATTTTATGTAGGAACATATATGCAAAGAATAACACAGACAATAGCTAATATAGGAAGTACAGGTATTTATGCAGGAACATTACAAAGCATAATTGGTAATAATAGTAACGAACCAGTAACATGGGGTGGATATAGTGCATATATAGAATTGATTTTTAAAAAAAGTGAAAAAATGACTAGTATATCATTATGGACAGGATGCAATCCTTCTTCAATTTCTACAATAACAATAGAGGGACTAGAAGAAAATGAGTGGAAAGAAATTGGAAAACTGACTAAGACTATATATACTGAAGCTGGTACTACTACTTTAGAAAGAATAGAAGTAACTGAGGGGGAATACAGTGGAATTAGGATAAAAATTGAAAATAAAGCTTCTTGGGCAGTTCTTGGAGAACTGTATATTGAATAAATAAAAAGCCCTGTTCTCATGAATATGGGTTTTTATTTTATATAATTTGAAAAATTATATAAAATATGATATAATAAAGTTAGTAAATCTCAAGAGATAAATTTTGAAATGAGGTAAACATTATGAAAAAGCCAATTAAGAAAAACGTCAATTACCTGCGTCGTCTGATTGGTCACAAAATCATTCGGACTAAGGAAACCGCTATCTATGGAGATTTCTCCTATACTTCAGACCCAGTTATTTTGAAAGGATTTACAGAAAAAGGAGAAATGATTATCCAATTTCCAAAGGAAAGCATTTTCTTTAAACTGGGTGAGTGCAAACTTCCAATCGAATTCACTGACCGCAACTGGAAACTCTATAACAGAGTGCGAAAGGTGGGAGACAATAAGCTGAACAAGTGGAAAGGCAAAAAAATTTTGAGGACAGTTCCAACCAAGCACTTAGGCGACAGGTCTTATATGGATGAACCGGTAAAACTTATTACAGCTTCTAAATACCATATTATTTTTGAATTTACCGAACCTTTCCTGCAAGGAAAACCGTACTGTGTTAATTACGACTTCAGCAACCCAAAGGAGTGGAAATTGGCGGAATAATCTACAGTAAGTGGACGGGGAGAATTTCCCGTCCACTCACTTGCTATGAGTTTATTAATAAATCTATTGACACATAATTTACTTCATGGTAAAATAAAAACTATTAATAAACAAAAGGAGGTGGAATATATGGAAAACAAACAATTTGATATACTTATGAAAACGATAGGTGGAATAAACGACAGATTAGACAGACTAGAAACAAGTACAAAAGAAGAAATAAAGTTATTAAAGGAAGGACAAAAGGACATAATGAATGAGCAAATTAAAGGATTTGAAAGACTAGAGAAAATGTTTAGAGAATACTCAAGAATTAACGACAAAGACCATACAATGATTATGGGAGAAATGGGCAAAAGATACATAGAACTACAAGACGCAAATGACGAAATAAGAGGAGACATAAATGCATTACACTTTTTATCAAAAACAAATGAGTTACAACATAAAGAATATGATAAATTATTAAGCATTAAGAGAGCTTAAATCTAAACTAATTTTAAATCAAAGTGCAAGAGTCTTTGCACAAAAAATGGGGGACAATAGATGTCTTATAAATGAATACCTAATAGAGGTACTTATTTATAAGACATCTATTTTTTAATATTTTTATTGAACTTTTTTTCAATATATGATATAACTAGATATAGCAAAAATTAGGAGGAAAAGAAATGTCAAAAGAAGAAAACAAACAAAATAAGAGAAAAGAAAAGAAACCATTAAATAAAGCAAAATTTGCACAGTCAATAATAATACTAATATTAATTGCAGCAATGTTATTATCAGCTGCAGGAACACTTATATATTATATGTTAATGAAATAAGAGAAAAGAGGGTATATATGAATAGTAATCTTATAACAGCAGTCCCAAATAGCTTAATGAATGTAATTACAAACTATGCAACTGAACTATATGATAATCCATTAAAACTAATTGTAATGATTATAGATATAGTAATTGTAATATTTCTATTTGTTAAATTATTTAAAATAGTAAAAGATTCAAGAGCATGGCAATTACTAAAAGGAATATGTTTCCTTATAATAGCAATGGGAATAAGTTCACTATTACATTTAGACATACTAAACTATATATTAACCTCTTTTGTAACATATGGAACTGTATTTGTTGTATTATTCCAACCAGAACTTAGACGATCACTTGAAGAACTGGGAAGTAATAAACTAACAAGATTCTTTGGACTTGACAAAGACATAGAAACAAAAACAAAAGAAGAAATATATAAAGTTGCAATAGCAGCATTTGAGCTTTCAAAAGAAAAAACAGGAGCATTAATTGTAATAGAAAGAGATATTGAAATAAAAGATATAATAGCAAGTGGTGTAGGTATGGATGCAGAAATTTCACCACAGTTATTAGTAAATATTTTCGTTCCAAAAACACCGTTACATGATGGAGCAGTTGTAATAAGTGGAGGAAGAATAAAAGCAGCAGCATGTATGCTTCCACTTGCTGGAGATAAAGATATAGCAAGAGAACTTGGGACAAGGCATAGAGCGGCAATAGGAATATCAAAAGAATCTGATAGCATAGCAATAGTAGTATCAGAAGAAACAGGTAAGGTATCAATAGCAAAAGACGGAACGCTAATTGCAGATGTAAAAGAAGAAGCACTTAAAAAGATATTAATAAAAAATTTAATAATAAAAAGAAAGTTAGAAAATAGAAGAGATAGAATGGAAATTATAAAAAAACACAAACAAGAAAAAGGAGAAAATAAGTAAATTACATTATCTTCACATTAAAAACACAAAATAAGTGTAATATATTAGTATTATAAGACAAAAATGGAGGAATTTGTAATGGAAGAAAATGAAAACTCTTTTAAAAATGTGACTATAAAAAAGTCAGAAAAAAATAATTTTGTAAAAACTTATTTAATGCCATTTATATCAGGTATAATTGGTGCAAGTCTAGTTATTGGTGTATGTTTTGGTATACCAAATATACGAGAGAAAATATTTGTGAATAATACTAGAGCTAATAGTAATTCATATCAAAATCAAGGAACTAGTCAAAGTGCAGGAACAAAAATAAATGCAACAGCTATATCACTTGAAGGATATTCAGAAACTTCTATGGGAGTTGCAGAAAAAGTATTACCATCAATAGTAGGAATACAAATTGAATATAGTGTGAGTTCATTTTTTGGACTAAGTTCAAAAACAGCAACAGGTTCTGGAATAATAATATCAGAAGACCGGATACATTTTGACCAATAATCACGTAGTAGCTGGAACATCAAGTTCTTCATATTATGAAGTAACAGAAGCAACAGCAATAAAGGTAACACTATATAATGATGAAACAGTGTATGATGCAAAAATTATAGGAAAAGATAATCAAACAGATTTAGCAGTTATAAAAATAGAAAAAGAAGGACTTACAAAAGCAGAACTTGGAGATTCAGATGGTGTTAGAGTAGGAGAATTTGCAATGGCAGTAGGATGCCCACTTGGTCTTAATACAACAGTTACATCAGGAATTGTAAGTGCTATAAATAGAGAAATAACAACATCTGATGGACAAACTTATGTAGCAATTCAAACAGATGCTGCAATAAATTCAGGAAATAGTGGAGGAGCATTAGTAAATAGCAAAGGAGAAGTAATAGGGATAAATACTCTAAAGCTTTCAGGAACCGGAGTAGAAGGAGTTGGATTTGCAATACCAATAAATTCTACAACAGGAATAGTATCACAGTTAATAGAATCAGGAAAAGTATTAAGACCATATATAGGAATAGAAGGAATAAAAGTAGATGAAGAATTAGCTAAGCAATACAAGCTAGTAGAAGGAGTGTATATAAGCAAAGTAGAAAACTTTAGTGCAGCACAAAAGGCAGGTTTACAAGCTCGGAGATGTTATTACAGAGGTAGAAGGCAAAAAGGTAACATCAGTTGATGACATAAATGAAATAAAGAATAATCGTCAAATAGGAGACAAAGTAAAAGTTAAAATATATAGAGATGGTAACTATAAAGATATAGAACTAACATTACAAGAAAAACCATAGAAAGGAAGAGACATGACTCCACATAATGAGGCAAAATTAAATGAAATTGCAAAAACTGTCATAATGGCAGGGGATCCTTTAAGAGTTAAATACATTGCTGAAAATTATTTAGAAGAGGTTAAACTGGTAAACAAAGTTAGAGGAATGTATTGCTATACAGGAAAATATAAAAATAAAGAAATATCAGTTATGGCACATGGAATGGGAATTCCAAGTATGGGAATATATTCATATGAATTATTTCATATATATGGAGTAGAAACAATTATAAGGATTGGGTCATGTGGAGCTTTCTCAGAAAAATTAAGATTAAATGATTTAATTTTAGTACAAAACTCTTACACAGAAAGTAATTATGCATATACTTTTGATAATAATCATATAAACATTTCATCCTCAAGTGAAGATATAAATAAAAAAATAGAAGTAGTTGCAAAAGAACAAAATATACCTTATGTAAAAGGAGACATGCTTTGTAATGAATGTTTTGATCTTTATCTTCCAGATAAAGAAGCTGTAATAAAACGTGCTCCACAAGATATAGAACTGCTTGGTTCAGAAATGGAGGCATTTGCACTTTTCTATAATGCAAAAAGAGAAGGGAAGAAAGCAGCATGTTTACTTACAGTTGTAGATATACCAAAAGAAGCAGAAGGACTTTCAGCAGAAGAAAGAGAACTCTCATTAAATAATATGATAAAATTAGCACTTGAGACAATAATAAAAATTTAACTATTTAGATGTAACTTACTAGAATATCATATAAAAACAATAGAATAATGATGTATGGGCGATTTCTAATCGCCCGCAGAACACAGTGTAGCAAATTTTTCATAATTACATAAAAATATAATATAAAAATAAAAGGAGATAAAGAAAATGGAAGAAGTATTAATATTTGGACACAAAAATCCAGACACAGATTCAATAACATCAAGTATTGTAATGGAAAATTTAGAAAGAAAACTAGGAAATACTAATGCAAAAGCATACAAATTAGGGAATATAAACAAAGAAACAGAATTTGTATTAAACTATTTTAAGGTAGAAGAGCCAGAAACTTTAGAATGTTTAACAGAAAAAACAAATGTAATATTAGTAGACCACAATAGCTTTATGCAAAGTGCATGCGGAATAGAAAATGCAAATATCTTAAAGGTAGTGGACCACCACTGCATATCAAATTTTGAAACTAAAACACCATTATTTTATATGGCAGAGCCAGTAGGATGTACGGAAACAATACTTTATGGTATGTACAAATCAAACAATATAGAAATTGACAAAACTATTGCAGGACTAATGGTAAGTGCAATAATATCAGACACTCTATTATTCAAATCACCAACATGTACAGAAAAAGATATAAAAACTGCAAAGGAACTTGCAAAAATTGCAGAAATAGACTTAGAAACATACGGAATGGAGATGTTAAAAGCAGGAACAGATTTATCAGATTTTACACCAGAAGAATTAATCAATATAGACTCAAAAAATATAGAGCAAAATGGAGTAAGTATACAAGTAGCTCAAATAAATACAGCAAGCATAGAAGATGTATTAAAAATTGGGGACAAGATAGAAGAAGCTATGACGAAATTTATAAATGATAACAAAGTACATATATTTATGTTATTAATAACAGATATAATAAATAGTAATTCAGAAGCAATTGTATTAGGAGAAAGAAGAGATATAGCAGAAAAAGCATTTAATCAGAAAATAGAAAATAATAGAATGTTTTTAAATGGAGTAGTATCAAGAAAAAAACAAGTATTTCCAGTACTTATGGAAAATGCCTAAACTTTTGAGTATGACTTAAAGAAGTTTATATTTATAATACATAAATAAAGGGAGGAAAACAAATGTCAAATATAAAGCTTAATTTAGCAAATTCAAATGTAGATATGTCAAACATTTTAGAATATAAAGCTCAGGTTAAAGAGATAGATGCAAAGCTTCGTGAGAATCCTAATAGAGAAGATGACTTCTTAGGTTGGCTAGAACTTCCAACCAATTATGATAAAGAAGAATTTGAAAGAATAAAAATTTCTGCAAAAAGGATACAAGAAAATTCAGAAGTACTTGTGGTTATTGGTATAGGAGGTTCTTACTTAGGAGCAAGAGCAGTTATAGAAAGCCTAACAAGTTCTTTCTATAATTACAAGAAACAAGAAACTCCACAAATACTATATGCAGGAAATAGTATAAGCCCAGTATACCTAAATGAACTAATAGAACTGATCGGAGATAGGGACTTCTCAGTAAATGTAATATCAAAATCAGGAACAACAACAGAACCTGCAATAGCATTTAGAGTATTTAGAGAGATACTAGAAAATAAATATGGAGTAGAAGAAGCAAGAAAAAGAATATATGTTACAACAGATAAAGCAAGAGGAGCTTTAAAAGAACTATCAAAAGAAGAAGGATACGAGACATTTGTAGTTCCTGATAATATTGGTGGAAGATACTCAGTATTAACAGCAGTTGGATTGCTACCTATTGCAGCAGCTGGAATAAATATAGACCACTTAATGCAAGGTGCAAAAGAAGCGCAGGATAAATACCTAGATAGTGACCTAAAATATAACGAATGTTACCAATATGCAGTTGTAAGAAATATATTACATAAAGATCAAAAAGATATAGAGATACTAGTAAATTATGAACCAAAAATGCACTACTTTACAGAATGGTGGAAACAATTATATGGAGAAAGTGAAGGAAAAGAAGGAAGGGGAATATTCCCAGCAGGAGTAGATTTCACAACAGACCTTCATTCAATGGGACAATATATACAAGAAGGAAAAAGACATTTATTTGAGACAGTAATAAATATAGAAGAATCGGCATCAGATATAATAATGAAAGAGGAAGAAGATAACTTAGATGGATTAAATTATTTAAGTGGAAAAACAATGAGCTATGTAAACAAAAAAGCAATGGAAGGAACAATAGAAGCACATGTAAAAGGAAGAGTACCAAACATAGTAATAAATGTAGAAAGACTAGACGAAAGATCAATAGGACACTTAATATACTTCTTTGAACTTGCATGTAGCATGT
Source organism: uncultured Clostridium sp. (assembly GCA_947641575.1). GTDB lineage: Bacteria > Bacillota > Clostridia > TANB77 > CAG-508 > JAAWPK01. The sequence continues at coordinate 14,361 of CANRQN010000013.1, read as the reverse complement.
CAGGAAATATTTTAGGAGTAAATCCATTTAATCAACCAGGAGTAGAAGAATACAAAAAGAATATGTTTAGACTGCTTGAGAAACCTGGATATTAAACTCCAAAAGGAAAAAGAAACCAATATTAGATAAGAACAAATCTCGCGGTCTTAAGACCTTTCCTATTAGATAAATAAATCGTGATTCTAATTTAGAATCACGATTTTGCATAGTATACACACATATTTCTCAAAAATCATAAAATAATAAGAAGTAAAAAGGAGGAATAAATATGTGTGCAATTTGTGGATGGCTAAATGAAAAAGAAGACCTAAGTGAAAAACAAGAAAAATTTAAAGAAATGCTAGAGACAATGTCTTGTCGTGGAAAAGATAACACAGGTTATCACTTTGAGAAAGACGTTATGCTAGGACATAAGAGGTTAGCAATAGTAGATTTAGAAACTGGAAATCAACCAATGTATTATAAAGACTACATAATAGTATACAATGGAGAGATGTATAATACAAATGACTTAAAAGAAGGCTTAAAAGAAAAAGGATATACATTTGAAACTACATCAGATACAGAAGTAATATTAAAAGGATATGCAGAGTATCATGAAAAAGTATTAGACAAAATGGAAGGAATATTTGCATTTAGCATATATAACAAAAAGACAAAAGAACTATTTTTGGCAAGAGATAGATTTGGAATAAAACCATTGTATTATTGCAAAAGAGGGGATAACATAGTATTTGCATCAATGTTAAGGGCTATTCTAAAATCAGAGCTTGTAAAACCATATTTAAGCAAAAAGAAACTTCGGAGAAATACTTGCATTAGGTCCATCAAAAAAACAGCGGATCACGGAATATTTGAGGGGATAGATGAATTAAGAGCGGCACATTACATGAAAGTGAAAAATGGAGAAATCCAAATCAAAAGATATTGGAATGTAGAAACAAAGGAATGTACAGATACATTTGAAGAAGCAAAAGAGAAGGTAAAAGATTTACTTACAGATTCAGTAAAAAGACAAATGGTTTCTGATGTACCAATAGCAACTTTATTAAGCGGTGGATTAGACTCAAGTTTGATAACAGCAATAGTTTCAAAAAATCAAGAAGATAAATTAACAACATATTCGATAGACTATGAAGGAAATGACAAATACTTCAAAAAAACAGATTTTACAGTATCACTAGATGAACACTATATAGATATAATGAGCAAAGAATTTAATACAGAGCATAAATATAAAACTATAACACAAGATGATGTTATAAAATACTTAAAGGAAAGCCTTTATGCAAGAGATTATCCAGGAATGACAGACATAGAATCATCATTACTTTGGTTTTCAAAGGAAATTGCAAAAGACTATAAAGTAATATTAAGTGGAGAATGTGCAGATGAATTCTTTGGAGGATACCCATGGTTTTATAGGAAAGAATTAAATGATAGAGAACTATTTCCTTGGATAAATAACTTAGAATATAGACAAAATTTACTAAATGAAAATTTGAAGGAAGAAATAAATCTAAAAGAAATAGTAGAACAAGAATATATAAGTGCAATAAATGAACTTTCAGAAGAAGATAGAAATAAAAAAGATAAAAGATTATTTTATATTAATATGACTCACTTTATGCAATGCTTGTTAGATAGAAAAGACAGAATGACAATGGCAGCTACAATAGAAGCAAGAGTACCATTTGCAGATACAAAACTTGTAGAATACTTATGGAACTTACCATTTGAATATAAATATAATAAAGATACTGAAAAATATTTATTAAGAGAAGCATTTAAAGGAGAAATACCAGATGAAGTTCTAAATAGAAAGAAGAATCCATATCCAAAGACACATAATCCAAAATTTAAACAAGAAGTAAGTAGACTATTAAGAGAAAGATTAGAAAACAAAAACAGTAAGATGTACCAAATATTTAACATCGATGAAATCAAAAAGCTTTTAGATGAAAATGACGAAAACGATATACTTCCATGGTATCGGTCAGCTTATGACAAAACCACAGCTTATAGCCTATCTATATGAGTTTGATGTATGGTTAGAAGAATATAATATTGAAATTGAAGGAATATAAATTTTAATGTTCAGTCTTTAGATTACCCTGTGCGGACTTTAAATGTTTATATACTGAACATTAAAAAACTTTATTCTAAAAATATTGAAATTTGGTAAATATAATAATATAATTAAGAATATATTTAATAAAAAAAGGAAAATATAAATGCGAGTCAAATCAGAAAAAAACAAGAATAAAGCAGAAGGCTTTATGAAAAGCGTATTAATACTAATGGTATCACAAGTATTAATAAAACTATTAGGATTTGTTTATAGAGTATATCTCACAAACAGAGAAGGATTTGGAGATGAAGGAAATGCAATATATAGTGGTGGCTACCAAATATATGCAATACTTCTTACTATATCTTCAATAGGAGTACCAAATGCTATATCAAAACTAGTATCAGAAAAAATTGCTATAGGAGATAAAAGGGGAGCTAAAAGAATATTAAAAATAGGCTTAATGACATTTGGACTAATTGGATTAATTGGAACACTTTTATTATTCTTTGGAGCAGGATATATTGCAAATGTAATTTTACAAATTCCAGAAACAGAATTAACATTAGTTGCATTATCTCCAGCAATATTCTTCGTAAGTGTTGCATCAGTAATGAGAGGATATTTTAATGGAAAAGACAGAATATCAGCAACAGCAAAATCACAAACATTAGAACAGATATTTAAGACACTTTTAACAATTGTTGTGGTAGAAATTGTAGTGCTATTTTATGGTACAAATGTAACTATAATGGCAGCAGGAGCAAACTTAGCAACAACATTATCAGTACTTTTAAGCTTTGGATATCTTGGAATATATTATAAATTAAGTAAAAAAACAAGAATACATGCAAATGAAAGACAAACCAGATATAAACCAGAAAGCCCTATAAGTATAGTAAAAAAGATAATATTTGTTTCACTTCCAATAACACTTAGTGCAATAATGTCTACATTAAATAAAAATGTAGACTCAATGACAGTGACGAGATATCTAAAAAAAGTAATGACAGAAAGAGAAGCAACAATACAATATGGTATACTTAGCGGAAAAGTGGATACACTTATAACATTACCATTATCATTTAATGTTGCATTTTCTACAGCATTAGTACCAACAATTTCAGCAGCGATAGCAAAAGGAGATATTAAAAGTGCTTCAAAAAGAATATCACTTTCAATGTTACTTACAATGATAATTCGGACTTCCATGCACTTTTGGAATGGCAGTATTTGCACAGCCAATAATAGATTTAATATTTCCAAATGCAACATCAGGAGCAGTACTACTTCAAATTAGCGCATTTACAGTAATATTTTCTATGCTTGCACAAACAGCAAATGGTGCACTCCAAGGATTAGGAAGAATTGCAATACCTGCAATATCAGGTTTTGCAGGATTAATTGTAAAAGTAATATCAAATATAATATTAATACAAATTCCAGAAATAGGAGTAAATGGAGCAGCAATAGGCTCAAATTTAAACAATATAGTGGTATTTTTAGTTAGCTATATAGTACTTACAAAAACAATAAAACTAAAATTGAAACCAGTCAAATTTATTATAAAACCATTAATCGCAACAGCTATTATGAGTGTATGCTCATATACTTTATATACATTCTTAGGACGGAATACTTGTATCAAAAAAAATTGTTACAATAATTTCATTAATATTTGCAATATTATTATATTTCATATTAGTAATTGTATTAAAAATATTTACAAGAGAAGAACTTACAATGATACCATTTGGAACTAAACTATGCAAAATCCTTGAAAGGCTTGGTATATATACAAAACATGCAGAATAGAAACAAGCTACCAAAAAGACAAAAAACAAGAAAATAAACAAACTCTAAGGTTTTACAAAAAAATTAGTAGAAAAAAAGAAGGATTTTAGAGAAATTTGACGAATAATGATATTAGTAGATGCTTATAATCTACATAAATGAAACTTTATAGGAGGTAATTTAAATGAACAAATCTGATTTAATCGCAGCCATAGCTGCTAAAACAGGAGCAACTAAAAAAAGTGCAGAAGCTTGTCTAAATGCTATGACAGAAGCTGTTACAGAAGCATTAGTTAAAGGAGACAAAGTACAATTAGTTGGATTCGGATCTTTCGAAGTTAGAAAAAGAGCAGCTAGAAAAGGAAGAAACCCACAAACTAAAGAAGAAATCAAAATACCTGCATCAAAAGCTCCAGTATTCAAAGCTGGTAAAGCATTAAAAGAAATAGTAAATAAATAATTTATATAATGATATAAATAAAAACCTCAGCAAAAGCTGGGGTTTTTTTATTTAATACCAAAGTTCTCCGAACTTCCTATTAGATAAAAGGTCTCGCAAATCTCACTTTGCGAGATCAATGAGGCAAAAAGGACCGTCCAATTGTCGCAGAAAATCCAATTCTAATGAACTTCTGTAAAATATATATCTGACTTTTTATATTCTTCAGGTTTAAGACCAATTTTATCCTTCATATAATCCAAAATAAAGATAAAAGCAATTATGAAAAAGCATCCTAGGAAAATAATTGTATAAGTTGTAGAAGTAAATTCAAGTAGAAGTGATGCTATATAGCACATAATTGCGCTAAAAAGGCTTTCTACAAGAGTATTAACAGAATATATCTTAGTTACCATGGTAGGACTAGAAAAACTGTTTAAGTATCTTTTAATTAATGTATAATAAGGTCCTTTAATAATATACTGAATTGCATACATTGCTAAAATAATACAAATCATAATAGTAAAGTTTTTTGAAAAAGTAGCAGTTAATCCTATTACAATTAATGAAGTAGAGAAGATAAGTGAAAAATAAGTAAGAACTCTATTTTTTAAAGCTTTGTGAAAAATATTTTGGTATTTAGAGCTAATTGATGAAAGTAATGTAAGAGCTGCAAAAATAAGCCCAAAATATTCTTCTTTTACACCTATTTCTGTAAATAAGCTACTTGCAACAGTAGAACGTAAAGTCAATATGGCTGCAAACATTCCAGAAAATAGGAAAAGAGCCTTAAGTCTTCTTGACTTAAATATGTTTCTAAAAGCAGTTCTTAAATCCTTAAAATATTCTATATAACTTCCACTTTCTTGCATTTTTGTTTTCTTATTAGAATCTTCATAAGGTTTAAAGGCAAAAGCAAATATACAAGAAATAATACACATACCAAAGCATAATAACATAGGAAGATAATTATTAAAAACGAATAAAAAACCACAAGATACAGCAGTTACTGCATCAAAAGCATACCAAAAAGCAGAACCTTTACCATCTAAATTTGTAAAAGCTGTACCAGGATGTTCTTTTACAGTTATTTGGTCACGAAGAAATATAGGATCACAAAGTACTTTTAAAGAATAACCAAAGCCCATAATAGCCATAGAAAGGATTGCATGCCATTTTTCTTTGCAAATTAGTAAAATTAAAATACTAATAGCAACTAGAATATTTGATAAAATAATACTTTTCCTTTTACCTATCATTTCAGTAATATTAATACTTGGTATTTGAGATAGAAATTTAAAAACTGTATAAAAAGCATCAAAAAGTAGTACATCTGATGCTGAAAAACCTTTAACTCCAGTTAAAAAAAGGAAACTTACAGAATAGTAAAATAGTAAATCCCAGGAAAACATCTTATATATTGGAAATATTTTTCTATTGAATTTTTTTGCATTTAAAAATTTCTCATTTGTTTGTTCCATTTTTTCCTCCAATTGTATTTGTTATTTTATTAGAATTATATAATAAACATTTAAACTTGTAAACAATAATTGACAAAAATGCTCTATATTGATAGAATATATATAATCTAATAGGTAGTTCTTCGATCTCCCTATTAGAGAAAAATACATTGCACAGAAAAATTGCAATGCAATTTTTCGTTAGGCAAATCTTTACATTTCTTTAAGACCTTAAATTAGAAACGCAAAATATTAATAGTAGAGAAAAGAATTGCACACAAATTTTACTTTGTAAAATTTGGCGCACTAACAACGGGCGTGGCATGAAACTAATCTAAAATGTTAGAGTATTTTAAGTAATGTCACTGTTGTTCATTAAGGAGAAAACAAAAATGATGATTTACCCCAAAATATACTTAGAAAATGTAACAAAAATAACAATAGAATTTTTAAGAAAAAATGGTTTAAAAGCTATAATCTTAGACATAGATAACACCATAATTGATTTTGATAAGGTACTACTAAATGGAGTAAAAGAATGGTGTAATAATTTAAAAAAGCAAAACATAAAATTTTATATATTATCAAATACTAATAAAAAAGAAAAAGTAGAAAAAGTTGCAAAAGAACTAGAAATTCCATATACAATGTTTGCAAAAAAGCCATTTAAAAAAGGTTTTCAAAAGGCAAAAGAAAACCTAGAATTAGAAAATAGTGAAATAGCAGTAGCAGGGGATCAAATATTTACAGATGTAATTGGAGCAAACAGAAGCGGAATGTATGCAATATTAACTAAGCCAATAGATAAGAGGGACATACTTATGACTAGAATAAAGAGACCTCTTGAGAACTATTTAATTAGAAGATATTTAAAACGAAATGGGGGAAAACTTTAAATGTATTTATACAATATACATATATTATTTTATGTGTTATTCTGCGTACTTGGAGTAATATCAGCACAAATTGCTGATTGGTGCATAAAAAGAATGCCAGATCATAATAAAATATTATCAAAAGACTTTTTTAAAGAATTTAAAATAAACTATAAACTAATAATAATAACAGTAATACTTTATTTAGTATTACTCATAATGCATGGTATAAAAAATCAGTTCTTAAATAACTTACAGCTTATCAAATATGTAATACTTACACCAATGTTACTTGCAGCATTTGTGATTGACTATAAATACCAAATAATACCAAATAGACTAAATCTTACAATATTTGAAGTAGGACTAGCATCAGCATTTGTCTCAGGATTATATAGCATGAATCTTTTAACCGATGCTTTACTTGGAATGATTGTACGGAGGAGGAGTATTTTTACTAATAACACTAATAGGTGGGCTAATTGCAGGAAAAGAAGCAATGGGATTTGGAGATGTAAAATTTATGGGAGCATTAGGATTATACTTTGGACTTGCAAATATAATTGTTGTAACACTTATGGCATTCCTATTTGCAGCAATTATTAGTATATTCTTGCTTGTTACAAAAATAAAGAAAAAAAGCGAATATATTCCATTTGGACCATTTATAGTGGCGGCATGTTTTATAGATATGTTAGTACCATTTAGCATTATATTTTGGACACTTGCTAAAATATTTACACTTGGCATGGCATAAAATAGCCTAATTTACAAAGGAGGTTTTTATATGAACGATAGACTAAGATGGATAAGAAACAGTCTAAAATCCCAAAACATACAAGGGATGATTATATTAAACCCAGTAAATATATACTATTTAACAAATATAGATGCAGAAGGAATTTTACTATTAACATTAAAAGAAAACTTTTTTTTAACAGATGATAGATATATAGAAAAAGTCCAAAGAACACTTATGATAGATGATGAAATAATAGTAGTAAATAGAAGAGGACTAACTCCAGAAGATTATGAGAATTATTTTATGTTTTGTGAAGATGTAGGATTTGAGGAAAACTATGTAACATATGCAAAATATAAAGAAATACTTAGACAATATAGAATACATTCATTAGTAGAGACAGAAGGAATTATAGAAAAACAAAGACAAATAAAAGATTTTGAAGAGATAAAATATATAAAAAAAGCATGTGAAATAACAGATGATTGTTTTACGTATCTCTTAAAATATATAAAAAAAGGTATGACAGAAAAGCAAATATCAGATGAGATAGAAAAATTTTTTAAAGCTAGTGGAGGACTTCCTGCATTTGATACGATAGTTGCAAGTCGGAGAAAATTCGTCCGTTCCACATTGGTCTCCGACAGACAGAGAGATAAAATCAGGAGATAGTATAACAATAGATATGGGGTGTAGTTATAATGGATACTCATCAGATATGACTAGAACTATATTTGTAGACACAATAGATCAAGATATAAAAAATATATATGACTTAGTATTAAATAATCAGCAAATAGCATTGGAAGAAATGAAAGATGGAGCATCAATAAAAATCATTTCCAGAATAGTAGAAGGAAATTTTAGAATGAATGGATATGATTTAATACATGCACTAGGACATGGAATAGGAATGAATGTACATGAAGAACCAATAATCTCTTTTAAGAGTGAAAAAAACTTAAGAGAGAATATGATAATTGCAGTAGAACCACGGAATTTATGTCCCAGGCAAGTATGGTGTTAGAATAGAAGATACCGTACGTATAACAAAAGGTGGAACAGAAATTTTAACAAAATCTCCTAAGGATTATCAAATAATAGGCTAGAAGTTGGAATGTAATAATCATCAGGTGGATAAACATTTGTATCTTTAGGTTTTGAGATTTCTTCAATAGTATCAATTTTAATTAAAGGTATATCTCCATGATAATACCCTTTAGTTATGGTTCCAGATATATTAACCCAGGCTCCATCTTTAAAACTACTTGCATTATCATGAGAACAAAGAAATCCAACAACAACAGTCTGAAAATTAGAACTAACAACCATATCACGGGCCAAAACAAATTCATCATCTTGTAAGTCATATACTCTATAAACATATCCAGAGAAACTTATTTTTTGTCCAATATAGGTATTCATATCATCATGAACAGATTTTAAAACGTTTGTATAATTATTAGAATTAATTTGATAAACATCATTTCCTTTAGCAGAGGATTTATCCTCAAAAATAACTCTGTATACAGTAAATAAACAAATACAAATACCAGCCATAACCATTAAAGCAAAAATAATCTTAAATAATTTTTTTGAATTAAATTTTATATTATAAACAAACATAAGCAAATACTCCTTTTACAAAATACTATGAAGGAATATTTGTAAATAGAACTATAAAATGTATTCCATTAAAATTTGACAATAAGCTTTAAGTCTGATATAGTCAAATTTATAAATTAAATTGTGACGAGTGTAAAAACAAAGGAGAAGAATTAAATGAAAATTAAGACAACTGAAACTGCTGATACTTTAAGAGAAAACTTTAGTGAAAGAGAAAAAGAAGAAGGAATAACACTAGTAGCACTAATTATTACGATTATAGTGTTAATAATTTTGGCAGCAGTAACTATACTAACATTAACAGAAACAAATTTATTACACACAGCAGAAAAAGGTACTGAGAATTATGCAAGTAGTCAAGAGTATGAAAAACAAATAATGAATGATATAGATAAAAAAGTAAATGATGTGATAAGAAATATAGCAAGTGTACAAAACGGAACAAATATAGAAGAACAAGAACCAGATATTCCAGTAGAACCTGAAGAAGTACTTACATTATTTGATTCAGGAGAACAATTTAATGATAGAACAGGAGGATGGCATGGTAGATATTCAGATGGAACAGTAACAAATTATGGAAGCACAGAGATTTCAGAAACTTTAACAATTAAGACAACTGGAACATGGTGTGCATATGTAATACAAACTACAAATAAAATAGATTTATCAGATTATTCAAAATTAGTAATGAAAGTAGAAAATACATCAATAGTAGGAGAACCAATATGGTGCGGATTTTATTTTGGAGCAACAGATATAACATTAGGAGATTCTAGAAAAGAAAATTATAATATAGATTATACAACATACAATGAATCTGAACCCAAAGAATTGGAATATGACATTAGCCATATTAATGAAGAATTATATATTTTCTTTGGAGCAAGCAACGGAAGAACCATTAGTATTTCAAAAGTATATTTAAAAAAATAATCTAATTTATGCTTTTCTTCATAAAAAGAAAAGCGTAGTTTTTTTGCAAAATATGTTGCATTTTGAAAAAAAAGATGTTATCATATTAAAGTAGATTAAAAAAAAACCCATTTTTCATTTAGGGCAAAACTTTTAATCTTTTTTTGTTTTTATGGGTCTAAGAAAGGAAATAAGTTATGAGCAAGAAATATGTATTTGTTACAGGAGGAGTAGTATCAGGATTAGGAAAGGGAATAACAGCAGCATCTCTTGGAAGGTTATTAAAAAATAGGGGATATAAAGTAACAAACCAAAAATTTGATCCATATATAAATGTAGATCCTGGAACAATGAGTCCATATGAGCATGGAGAGGTTTTTGTAACAGATGATGGAGCAGAAACAGATTTAGACCTAGGTCATTATGAGAGATTTACAGATGAAAACTTAACAAAAAACTCTTCTGTAACATCAGGGAAAATATACCAAAGTGTAATAGATAAAGAAAGAAGAGGAGACTATCTAGGAAAGACTGTACAAGTAATACCTCATATAACAAATGAAATAAAAGAAAAAATATATAGCTTTGAAAATACAGATGTAGATATAGTAATAACAGAATTAGGCGGAACAGTAGGAGACATGGAGAGTTTAGCATTTATAGAAGCAATACGTCAGATAGGGCTAGAGTTAGATAAGGAAGATGTAATATATATACATGTAACACTTCTTCCATATATTTATGGATCAAATGAATTAAAATCAAAACCTACACAGCATTCAGTGAAAGAACTACAGTCATTTGGAATAAAGCCAGATATACTAGTATGCAGAAGTGAACAAGAAATGCCAGAAGAAATGAAAGCAAAAATTGCACTATTTTGTAATGTTAGAAAGGAATGCGTAATACAAAATTTGACGGCAGATAATCTATATGCAGTACCTTTGATGTTAGAAGAAGAAGGATTAGCAAAGGCAGTATGCAATCATTTGAAACTAGATAAGATTGATGCAAATAACAAATCGTGGGAAGATATGATAGAAAACATAAGGAAAATAGGAGAAGAAACAGTAAAAATTGCAATAGTTGGAAAATATGTAAGACTAGAAGATTCATACTTATCAGTTGCAGAAAGCTTAAGACATGGTGGATACGCAAATGGAGTAAACATAGATATAAAATATATAGATTCAGAAACAATTACAGAAGAAAATGTAAAAGAAAAGTTAAAAGACATTCAAGGGGTGGTTGTGCCTGGAGGCTTTGGAAACAGAGGAGTACAGGGGAAAATAACAACTATAAAATATGTAAGAGAAAACAAAATTCCATTTTTAGGAATATGCCTTGGAATGCAGATGGCAGTTGTAGAATTTATAAGAAATGTATGCGGTTTAGAAGATGTAAATTCAGAAGAATTTGATCCATACTGTGAGAATCCAGTTATACATATAATGGATGATCAAAAAAATATTTCTAAAAAAGGTGGAACAATGAGGCTTGGTGCATATCCATGTGTATTAAAAGAAGGAAGCATTGCACGAAAGCTATATGGAGAAGAAGAAATATCAGAAAGACATAGACATAGATATGAATTCAATAATAAATATAGAGAAATATGTGAGGAAAATGGACTAAAAATATCAGGTACATCACCAGATGGGTTACTTGTAGAAATAGTAGAATATGAGAAACATCCATATTTCATAGCAGGACAATTCCATCCAGAATTTAAGTCAAGACCAGATAGACCACAGGCTTTATTTACAGGGCTTGTTGAAGCGGCAAAAAAAATAAAGATATAAAAATAAAAGTGCCTAATCAAAGAAACGATTAGGCACTTTTTGCAAGGAGTTATTTTTTGTCTGTGACAGCAAACCTGTGCGAACAAACAACGTTAATTGACACAGGAAGATAGATGAGTGTATTATCAGGGGTGATCTGAGAAACGGTAACCATAAGTACTTCACCATTAGATAAGGCATCCTTGATGGTAGTTCCCATGGCATTTTCAATGCGTTCAAAAATTTTTCGGTCTAGCATATATTCATGATTACGTTTGAGGCTTATGACGTTACCATCCACACTTGTAACAGGGACAGGCTCATTACGTTTTACCTTTGTAGGAGAACTAATGCTTTGTGCAGCAATTTTCATCTTGATTTTGAGCGATAAGGGTGTTTCAAGTTCGAAATCCACAAGATGATTAGGACAATGAGACATGCCCTCAATCATTTTTACGGACTTAAGTCCAACTGCTGCAAGGAAACGAGGTACTTCTCCTTTTTCGATGGTGACACAGTTTTGCAAAATAATACGTCCATCATTTTGCAAAAAAGAAATAATGATGCTTCCATCAGAATTCTGTGTCACCTCAGTAATCCGAGATAACATTTATGCTAACTCCTTTCAATTTTTTTATATTAGCGCTTGGCTAAATACGAATAATATTATAGCATATTTATGTAAATTATGCAATTAGTATTTTAATTAATAAGAAATATGTTTTTATGAATTTTTTGTGATTTCTATTGACAATTATAAAAAAAAGGTATAAAGTATATTAGCAGTCTAAAATATAGAGTGCTAAAATGAAGGAGGTAGGATAATATGATAAAACCCTTATGTGACAAAGTATTAATCAAAATGTGCGAAAGCGAAGACACAACAAAATCAGGAATTATTTTATCAGCAAATTCAAAAGAAAAACCACAAATAGCAGAGGTAATAGCAGTAGGACCAGGTGGAAAAGTAGATGGAGAAACAGTAGAGATGTATATTAAAGAGAAAGACAAAGTAATAGTTAGCAAATATTCAGGAACAGAAATAAAATATGAAGGAGAAGAATACATTATTGTAAAGCAAAGCGACATTCTAGCTAAAATCGAACAATAATTACATTTGGACTTGTCGCTGTTTGGTAAACCTATATAAAATAGTTTATAATCATATCTTAAGGAATATTTTCTTTACGCGACTAGCCAAATAACAATTTTTATCTGATTTTAAGGAAATTATTAAAAATTATAAAATTATTATGGAAGGAATGATTAAAAATGCCTAAAACAATATTATATGGCGAAGATGCCAGAAAAAAACTATTAGAAGGTGTAAATAAATTAGCAGATACAGTAAAAGTTACACTTGGACCAAAAGGAAGAAATGTAGTACTAGATAAAAGTTTTGGAGCTCCGCTAATTACAAATGATGGAGTAACAATAGCAAAAGAAATAGAATTAGAAGATCCATATGAAAACATGGGTGCAAGACTTGTAAAAGAAGTATCAACAAAAACAAACGATGTTGCAGGAGATGGTACAACAACAGCAACAGTGCTTGCTCAAAAAATGATAAAAGAAGGTGTAAAAAATGTTGCAGCAGGTGGAGACCCAATGGCAATAAAAAGGGGAATTGATAAAGCAGTAGAAACAGCCCTAAAAAGTCTAAAACAAATAAGTGTACCAGTTAATGGAAAAGAAGATATAGCAAGAGTTGCAAGTATATCAGCAAATAACTTAGAAGTTGGAGAACTAATTGCAGATGCTATGGAAAAAGTCTCAAAAGACGGAGTAATAACACTAGAAGAAAGCAAAACATCAGAAACAAAAGTAGACGTAGTAGAAGGAATGCAATTTGACAAGGGATATGTATCTCCATACATGGTAACAGACACAGAAAAAATGGAAACAATATTTGATAATCCATACATATTAATCACAGACAAAAAAATAAGTAATATACAAGAAATATTACCATTATTAGAAAGTCTAATGCAAATGTCAGGAAAACTAGTAATAATTGCAGACGATATAGAAAATGAAGCATTATCAACATTAGTTTTAAATAAACTAAGAGGAGTATTAAATGTAGTTGCAGTAAAAGCTCCAGGATATGGAGATAGAAGAAAAGAAATGTTAGAAGATATAGCTATACTTACAGGAGGAGAAGTAATTACATCTGATTTAGGATTAGAACTTAAAGATGCAAGTATAGAACAATTAGGTCGTGCAAGACAAGTAAAAGTTCAAAAAGAAAATACTGTAATAGTAGATGGTGCAGGGGACAAAGACAAATTAGCAGATAGAGTACATCAAATAAAGAAACAGATAGATGATACTATGAGTGAATTTGATAAAGAAAAACTACAAGAAAGACTTGCAAAACTTGCAGGAGGTGTTGCAGTAATAGAAGTTGGAGCAGCAACAGAAATAGAAATGAAAGAAAAGAAACTTAGAATAGAAGACGCTCTAGCTGCAACAAAAGCAGCCGTAGAAGAAGGAATACTTGCAGGAGGAGGAACAGCATATATAAATATTATTCCTAAAGTAGAAGAAGCTGTAAAAGATTTAAAAGAAGATGAGAAACTAGGTGGAAATATAGTTCTAAAAGCATTAGAAGAACCAATTAGACAAATAGTAATAAATGCAGGACTAGAACCAGCA
>CANRQN010000012.1 GCA_947641575.1 uncultured Clostridium sp. | reverse complement strand
AAAAGAATCATTTACATTGTAAAAAAAGCGGACACTTAATATTGCAATTTATAAACTTTACCTTTTTGCAAAAAAGTTTGTAATAGTTATATTTTTGTAGTATAATGTCTTATGTAGGATTTCCCTACAAATAATTTTATTTTATGGAGGTATCTATGAAGGCTTTAATTAGTGTATCTGATAAAACAGGTATAGCCCATTTTGCTAAAGAGTTAGAAACTTTAGGTATAGAAATTATTTCAACTGGAGGTACTTACAAAAAGCTTAAAGAAGAAGGTATTAATGCAATTGAAATTTCTGAACTTACAGGATTTCCTGAATGTTTAGATGGAAGGGTTAAGACACTTCATCCAAAAGTTCATGCTGGAATTCTTGCAATGCGTGGAAAACCTGAACATATGAAACAATTAGAAGACTTGAATATTGATACAATAGATTTTGTTGTTGTTAATCTTTATCCTTTTAAAGAGACTATTTTAAAAGATAATGTGACACGCGCAGAATGTGTTGAAAATATTGATATTGGTGGTCCTACAATGCTTAGAAGTGCTGCTAAGAATTACCAAGATGTAACAGTTATAACTGACCCAACTGATTATGAAATTGTTTTAAATGAATTAAAACAAAATGGTAAAGTATCTATTGATACTAAATTCTATCTAATGAATAAAGTCTTTGAACATACTTCAAATTATGATGCAATGATTTGTAATTATATTAAATCTGAAAGAAAAGATGAAAGTTTTCCAAAAGATTTAACTCTTACATATGAGAAAGTACAAGAGATGAGATATGGAGAAAACCCTCATCAAAGAGCTGCTTTATATAAAGAAATCGGTAAATGTGAAGGTTCTTTAACTACTGCTACTCAGTTAAACGGAAAAGAACTTTCTTTCAATAATATAAATGATACAAATGGTGCTTTAGAACTTCTTAAAGAATTCGATGAGCCAACTGTTGTTGCTTGTAAGCATGGTAACCCTTGTGGTGTTGGAAGTTCATCTGATATTTATGAAGCATGGACTAAGGCATTTAACGCTGACAAAACTTCAATCTTTGGTGGTATTGTTACAGTAAATAGAGAAGTTACTTTAAAAATGGCTGAAGAGATGAAAGAAATCTTCTTAGAGGTTATTGTTGCTCCTTCTTTTGAACCTAAAGCATTAGAAGTGTTAAAAGCAAAGAAAAATCTAAGATTATTAGAGCTTCCTACTATTTCTGTTAAACAGCCAGAGGGTTCTTTAGATATAAAGAAAATTAATGGTGGTATAATTGTTCAAACAATTGATAGTAAACTTCTTGATGATTATGCTGTTGTAACTAATAGAAAACCAACTGACAAAGAACTTGAGGATATGATGTTTGGTCTTAAAGTTGTAAAATTTGCTAAGTCTAATGGTATTGTTTTAGCAAAAGATAAACAAACTGTTGGTATTGGTCCTGGACAAGTTAATAGAATTTGGGCAACTTGTCAATGTGTAGAACATTCTAAAGAGTTAATTGGAGATAATGTAACTGTTGGCGCTGTTCTTGCATCTGATGCTTTCTTCCCTTTTAGTGATTGTGTGGAAGAAGCTCACAAAGCTGGAATTACTGCAATTGTCCAACCAGGTGGTTCTCTTCGTGATCAAGATTCTATTGATAAGTGTAATGAATATGGTATCGCTATGATTTTTACAGGCATGAGACACTTTAAACATTAATAGAATTTATAGAAAGGAAAATTTTTATGGATATTTTAGTTAGTGGTGCTTTAGGTAGAATGGGTAGAGAAATTATTTCTTGCATTGAGAAAGATCCTGAATTAAATTTTGTCTGTGGTTTCAGTGCAGATGAAGGAAATATAAATGGTATTCCTGTATATAGTGATATTTCTAAGATAAAAGAGAATTTTGATATTATTATCGATTTTTCACATAGCCATGCTACTTTAAATATTCTTGAGTTTGCATCAGAAAAACATATCCCAATTGTTATTGCTACTACTGGTTTTAATACTGAGCAGGAAAAAATTATTCAAAATTATAGCAAAACTCTTCCAATTTTTAAATCTGCAAATATGTCTTTTGATGTAAACCTTATGTGTAAATTGGTAGCTGAAGTTGCTCCACTTCTTACAAATTGTGATATTGAAGTTTCTGAAACTCATCATAGAAATAAAGTTGACGCACCAAGTGGTACTGCTCTTCTTCTTGCAAATAGTATAAATGACTCTTTAGGTGGTAAGATGAGGTATGTGTATAATAGACACGATTTATCTCAAAAACGTGAAGAAGATGAGATTGGAATTACATCTATTCGTGGAGGCAATATTGTAGGAGAACATACTGTTCAGTTCTTTGGTCCTAATGATACATTTGAGATAAAACATACTTCTTATTCTAGAACTGTTTTTGCAGATGGTGCGATCAAGGCTGCTAAGTTCTTATTTGGTAAGCCTAATGGGCTTTATAATATGAATGATATGGTGTAGATAAATTAAATATTTTTATAAAAATCGGTAGTTTTATACTACTGATTTTTATATGTTTTATAAGTTTTACATAATAAGTTTGATTTTTTAGAAGTTTTGTGATATAATCTTAAAGAATTATTTTAATGTAAGACATTGGGTTTATATCCATCTTTTGTCAATTGACTGAAGATGAATAAGACCTATTGTCAATATGTTAATTTAATAAGTACATTGAAAACTAAAAATTTGAAAAGAAAGGTTTGAAAAAAGTATGTCAAAAGAAATCGAAAGCTATATCCGTGCAGGATATCCTGCAGTTGTAATTACAACTGCAGAGGAGGACCGGGCTCTTACCGCTTGCAGAGACATTTCGTTTAAGCTCGATAAAGAGTTCAAATTCTGGAGCCTTACCAAAGGCTTCCAAAATGAGGTCAAAAACTATGACGCAATGAACCCCTCTCAGCTTTCTCAGGAAATTCACAAGGAAATCAGTATGCAAAATCTTGTGTCTGACCCCATCAAAGTTTTAGAGCATGCACTCAATGCCAAAGCTCAATCTGGAATGATTTATGTGCTCTTAGACTTTCACCCGTTCTGCAAGACTCCAAACACCTGGCGCAGGGCAAAAGACCTTTTTAAAATCGCCAAATCCAGAGGAATTACTTACGTTTTCGTAAGTGCCAAATTCGAAGTACCTGAAGAACTCAAAAGAGAAGTTATTATAACTTCTCTTCCCTTGCCTACAAGGGAAGAACTCCACGTTGTGCTTGAGAAGTTGGCAGGTACCTTTAATATTCCTCTTCCCACAAATTCTGATGTGTATGTGGAAGCGGCACTGGGTCTTACCCTTAACGAGGCTGAAAATGCATTTGCAACTTCCCTCGCCAAAAATAATCGTTTTGATGTAAAAACGATTAACCATGTGAAGGAAAAGACTATATGTAGCGGAGGTTTGATTGAATGCAAATCTTCCAATGAGACCCTTGAAAGCATTGGTGGTCTCAAGAATTTTACCAGTTGGGCAGAAAAGCGTTTTCTCGCTTTTTCTCCTGAGGCAAAGGAATATGGTATTCCTGCCCCTAAGGGAACTCTCTTAATTGGTGTTCCCGGTAGTGGCAAGTCCTTAAGCGCAAAAGCTCTGGCAAATCTTTGGCAAAAGCCTCTCTTGAAGCTCGACATCGGCAAGCTCTTCGGCTCTTTGGTCGGTGAAACCGAGTCGAATACAAGGCAGGCTCTTGCAATCGCAGAAGCTATGGCACCCTGCATCCTTTGGATTGACGAAATCGAAAAGGGACTCGCTGGGCTTCAGTCGAGTGGTAAAACCGATTCTGGTGTAACCTCTCGTGCGTTTGGTACAATCCTTACGTGGCTACAAGAAAAGGAGGCTCCGGTCTTCGTTATTGCAACCGCAAACAACGTTTCTCAGCTTCCTCCCGAATTTTTGAGGAAGGGTCGTTTCGACGAAATTTTCTTCGTTGATATCCCTACCTTCAAGGAGAGGAAAGAGATTTTCTCTATCCAGCTGAAAAAGTACAAGAGAAACCCTGCTGACTTTGACCTTGGCCTTTTGGCCGAGAGCAGTGATAAATTTACTGGTGCCGAAATCGAGCAGGCAATCATTAACGCTCTTTATAACACTTGGAGCAGTGAAAATAAGGTCCTGACAAACGATTCCATTCTCATGGCTATTCGTGACATCAGCCCTATGGCTGCTTCTGGTGGTATGAGCGAGCAAATTCAGGCAATCAGGAGTTGGGCTGAAGAAGCTCATATCCAAAAGGCCAATGGTTTGGATGAAGACATTCTCTCCATGCAAACCACTGGCAGAGTCATTATTTCTGAAAAACAAGGAGATGAGAGTTAATGAGCCATTTTTCAAAAATCAATGCAGTTATCTCTGATGAGGAGGCTCTAAAAGCTGCAACAACGA
This sequence comes from uncultured Clostridium sp., assembly GCA_947641575.1. GTDB lineage: Bacteria > Bacillota > Clostridia > TANB77 > CAG-508 > JAAWPK01. The sequence continues at coordinate 35,259 of CANRQN010000012.1, read as the reverse complement.
ATATGGGTTTTCCCCTTATTCAAAATGGTAGCTGCCGTTATTACTATGGCACCAAACAAGCAGATATGGTGATTAAACTCCCTGGCAAATACGATGTTGCCTTGACGAAACAAGATGGTTCCTACAGCGTAAGTGCTGACCTTTATGGTCAGCACGTCGAAAAGTATGTCGGAAGAGACTGCGGACTTCTTATGCAGAAATATGCGGCTGAAAAAGTTCGCATTGAAGCTTTTAAGAGGTCTCTTGCAGTAACTGAAGCTACCCTTGACAACGATATTATTTTGACTCTTACCGATATTGATACTGGTGGGCAAATTAATGTTGCTTGTCACATCGGTGGCAAAATTGACCTTAAGACCACTGGATTCCCTGGAGAGACCTGTATGAAGTTCCAAGACCTCGAAAGTGCCCTTGGGTACAGAGAGGAATTTGTTCCAACTATGGAGATGTACCAAGAAAAACCTGTAGATGGAACTGAGCAAATTTACAACGTAACTGAGTAAAGGAGTGATTTTATGCCCCGCCAAATTATTGCAGAAGAGCCCCAACAAGAGGAGCAAGATGAACAGCAATTAGCTTCCGCAGAAAGTTCCGTATCGGATTCCGTGACTACTACTGCTAACACTTCTGGTATTAATGGAGAAAGCACAATCATTACCGCTCGTGAGATGGAAAAGCTCTTTCATGAATGGAACGCCAATGGGCAAAATGATTTGTGCATTAACCAAACTTTAGCTGAACGCATTCAGCAGTATTTGGATTATCAAGAACAGCTTGATCCTTTGAGGGCTAAACTGGCAGAAAGGATTTATAGGCCGTACTTGATTACGATTAGTCCAAGTGAGGTTAAATCTAAACCCTTCAACATTTATGTAAACAACGCTAAGCTACGTCAAGAGCACTTTTTGCCTTTAGGTGATTTCTATCGGGCAACTCATATTTGTGCTCTTAAAACTGTTCTTACATTCATTGGAAATCCCTATGCCATATATATTGATGCTTCAAAGGATCAATTTGTTGACCTCTTGGGATATGTCATAGCAAATGGCGGATCTTTCAAATATGATAATAAAGATGTAGCATTCTATATAGAGCTATAGGAAATCATATATTACAAGTCATACAAGCAAAGGAGTGATTTTATGCCTAGGCAGATTTTGCCTGAAGGACAGGAAAGCAAAAATGAGCAAGCACAATCTCAAGGTTCAGCTACTGAAGAAACCTCTTTCGGGTTTGCTTCTCTTTCAAGTGATGAGCTGGATAAATTATTCCACGAATGGGACGCTTCGGGCAAAAACGATTTACTCGTTGAGCCTGATTTGGCTAATCGCGTTCGGGAATACTTAGCTCATCAAAAAGAGTTAGATGCCTTAAGGCTCGAGCTTGCAGAACGGATTTATAAGCCGTTTGAAGTTACAATTGGCAATGCCTCACCTTATTCAACTCTAGATATATACGTTAATAATATCAGAGTATTTGTTGATGCAAGTTTATACAAGTTTGGCGGTTCTCCGTGTACAATTAACCTTAGTGCTTTTAAGTCTGTTGCTTTGGCTCTTGGGAATTCGCACGCTTCCTATATTCCAGAAGATAAGATAAGTGGTGTTGATCTATTTGCTTATCTTGTTTCTATTGGAAAATCATGTGATTATAACGGTTTTTCAATCAGAATAAAGTCTTGATACTATGAAAATTGCATTAGTTTTATGTAGCGACATGCACATGGACATTGATAAAGCAAACACTTTGACTTCTCGTTATCCAAACCACGAGTGGTATGCAGACTACACTGAAACTGATATGGTCATCATTATGACTTGTGCCTTTGGCACTAAAAAAGCTTACAGTATGTTTGTAATCGCTGACGTTTTGAAAAATGCAAAGCCTGAAGCTCAGATTATTGCTACTGGGTGTTTAGTCAAGCTAAACAGGGCCGAACTCGAAGCTATTCCTCGTTTAGAGGTTAAAAGTTTTGATGAAGTCTTGCAAATTCTTGACAAAATCCCCAGTAGCTCTGAGCACCAAGCTGTGCAAAAAATACGTCAGAATACGGTTATTATCTCAAGTGGGTGTCGAAAAAAGTGTTCATATTGCGTGTACCCTCTAATTGAGGGGAAATACAAGAGCAAACCAATAGAAGATATCATTTGCGAGATTTCCGTTATGGTAAAAAGCGAGCCTGTGATTTATATCTCTGGTGCTCAGGAAACTTCTGACTATGGCATAGACCTGTATGGAGCAAGAAAATTTGCTTGTCTTTTAGAGCAAATCTGTACAAGGTTTCCCAATCAATCTTTTGTGATTGGCTGGTTTAACCCAGAGGGACTTACAGAGGATGTTATAAGTGTTATCGAAAGATACAAAAATATCATCCATATCATGCTCCATACTCAGCACAACGACAATGGCATTTTAAAGAGTATGCACAGACCCTGCATCCAAATAACTGAGAGCAAAATTAAAAAGCTCCATTCAGTTAGACCTGACATACAAATTTCTACAGAGGTGATAGTTGGTTTTCCTGGAGAGACTGAAGAAATCTTTAATCGTTTAGTCCTCTATCTGGAGGAAAATCGTGAACTTTTTTACGATATTGGAGTTGCAAGTTATGAACCTGTTATGGGTACACCTGCAGCATTACTTCCAAATCTTCCAGAATATTCTGTGAGGCAAAAACGTATGGAAATTATCCAAAAGCGGTTTAACGCGACAGCCTATCCAGCACCAGAAGATTTTAAGCCTCTACTTTCAAGTTTTTTTGAAGCGTTCCATATATTGGCAACTCTTCCATAAGTGTACTAAATTTTCATATTTGGCAATTCAAAAGGAGCTTCCGTTTTTCGGAGCTCCTTTTGAATATTTTTATTTTAATTTCTTATATATCGCTTCTGCTGCATTTCTACCTGACCTTGCAGCCCATGCAACTGTGGATTTTTCACCGAATTAAATCTCCTGCAGAAAATACATTTTGCATAGATGTTTCATAGTTTTCGTTTGTTTTTATGTATCCCCAATCGTTTAATTCTAATCCTAATTTTTCTAATATTTCTTTATTTGGTTTTGAGCCTAGAGCCATTACGATGTAATCAGCTTTTATTCTATAATTGCTTCCTTCAATATTTACTGGTTTGTCTCTTCCTTCGTCTGATTTTATTAATTCTGTTTTTATACATTCTGCTTCTTCTACTTTATCTTTTCCAATTATTCTTACGATGTTATTTTGGAATAAAAATTCTACTCCTTCTTCTATTGCATCTTCTACTTCAGCATCTTCTGCTGGCATTTGTGCTCTTGCTCTTCTATATACTACTTTTACACTTTTTGCTCCCATTTTGTTTACTGTTCTTGCTGTGTCCATTGCGGTATTCCCCCCACCAATTACAAGGACTGTTTTTCCTGTAAAGTCTGGGTAGTTTTGATATTCTAATAATTCATTTCCGCCATATACCCCTTCTAGCTCTTCTCCTTCTATATGCATCTTGCTTGATATATTTGCCCCAAAACAAAGTAGTACTGCATCGTATTTTTCTTTTAACTCTTCTAATGTTATATCTTTTCCAATTTCTACTCCTAATTTTGTTTCTATTCCTAGGTCTAAAACTTTTTGAATAGCTTTTTCTAATATATCTCTTGGGAGTCTAAATTCAGGTATACCATGTGATAAAAGTCCTCCGGATATTATTATGCTTCTCATATATGCAAACTTCAAATCCTCTTCTTGCAAGATATGCTGATGCGGTAAGTCCTGCTGGTCCTCCTCCAACTATTGCAACTTTCTTTCTATTTTCTTCTTCTAGTTTTGGTATTTTCCATCCTTCTTTTATTGCCATATCTCCAATAAATGCTTCTAATTCTCCTATAGCTATTGGGCTTTCTTTTATTCCTCTTATGCATGAGCCTTGGCATTGCTTAAAGTGTGGGCAAATTCTTCCACACAATGGCTGAAGTACAGTTGTTTCTAGTAGTATTTCATATGCTTTTTTATATTCTTCTTCTTTAATGCACTTTATAAATTCTGTTATATCATTTGAAAGTGGGCATCCGCTTCATACATGGTTTTGTTTTACAACTTAGGCATCTATCTGCTTCTTTTTTTATCTCTTCTATTTCCATTTTTAGTCCTTCCTTTTTTGGTATATAGTTTTTTAATAATTACTACAATAAAGAAAATGTAGGGGAGATTTTAATCTCCCGTATCTTCGAAGAGTTTACTATATTTCCGATTTATAATTTTAAAAATTTCTTCGAAGAGCCAAGGAAGAATTTTCTCTGTGGTCTGCGGGCGATTAAAAATCGTCCCTACATCAAATTTCTATAGTTTTTATATGATGTTCTAGTAAAGTATTCCTAGATTGTTAATTATAATTCATTTAATTTTGCCTTTGCCTCTTTAAGGTCTTTCCAAAAGTCAATCTTCTTTGTCTCATCTCTTAGAAGTGCTGCTGGATGCCATGTTGGAATATATGATATACCTCCCATTTCTACCCATTTCCCTCTTGATGCAGTTATTCCATAGCTTTCTCCTAAAATATTTTTAAGAGCTACACTTCCAAGTAATACTATTATTTTTGGTTTTACAAGCATTACTTGTGAACGTAAATAATCCATACAAGCTTCTGCTTCATCCTTTTCAGGGTTTCTATTTTGTGGAGGTCTACACTTTACAATATTTGCTATGTATACATTTTTTCTTTCTATTCCAAGCCCAATAAATGCCTTGTCCATAAGTTTTCCTGCTTTTCCAACAAATGGTATTCCTTCTCTATCTTCATCTGCTCCTGGTCCTTCTCCAATAAACATTAAGTCTGCTTCTCTGTTTCCTGTTCCTAATACTATATTTGTTCTTGTAGGATTTAATTTACATTTTTTACAGTCTTTTATTCCTTCTTCTAATTCTTCCCATGAATTGTACATATATTTTCACTTTCCTTATATTAGTGGTGTTTCTAATAACTTTATTTTTTCTTCAGCTTTTGTATCTATTATTGCTTTTGTTCCTATTGGAATAACTGTTTTTAAAAGTCCATGCCCAAAATTATCTGATTTTATAATAGGGAAGTTATATTCATCTTCTAATACATCCTTTACTATTTTTTCAAGTGTTATCATACTTTCATGTTCATAGTTTCCAATCCATAGCCCTTTTATATTTTCAAATACTCCGGTTTTGTTTACATTTATATAAATAATTACTTATCATTCCGTGGTGGGCTTTCATACCCTAAGTCTTCTATGAATAATATTTTGTCTTTTGTATCTACTGTATATTTACCTGTAATTAGATTTGAAAAAAGTGACAAATTCCCTCCGAACTAATACTCCTTCTGCCTTTCCTTCTTTAATTGTTTTAAATTCATCTTCTTTTTTCCCAAGTTCTATGTTATTTTGAAAGAATCTTTTTTTCATTTCTTCAAAGCCATAATTTGTTTCTTCTGATGAAAGTGATTTGAAGTTTGGTCCATGAAAGGTTACTAGACCTGTTTTTGCATGTATTATATTTATCAAAGAAGTAGGGTCACTATATCCACATATTATTTTAGGATTGTTTTTTATAACCTCAAAATTTAGATAGTCAAATACTGAGTTGCAGTTGTATCCTCCGCATAGCACAAAATATTCCGTCTATTTCTTTATCTTCAAACATCTTATTTATATCTTCTGCTTTATTTTTTGCAGTTTCTCCATATCCTGTAGAATTTTCAAATGCATGCTCTCCAAATTTTACTTTTATCCCAAGTTCTTTGATAAGCTTTACTGATTTTTCTATATCTTCCTTTTCCTCTTCAGTTATTGGTTCTGACTGAGCTATTACTCCTATTGTATCTCCCCTTTTTAAAGTTTTAGCTTTCATTTTTCCTCCAATTGGTTAAAATATTTTAAAATATTCATATTACAATTTACGGCTAGTTTAATTTAAAATCCGTGTAGGGAGTTATATTTATTTTTACGAAGTTCTGCGCAGGGATGCTCCCAGAGTGGAGTTGACCCTTTGCGAATGGAGGGTCCGCTAGGATCCCGACAGCAAAGAACAAGTACAAAATAAATATAATTCCCTAGTTATCAGGACATTACCACATTAAAGCCATGAACCATAACATTTCCTTTATCTTTTTAAAAGCTCTGCCATCTCTTCCTTTGACAGCTTCAAATTCTTAAACTTAATTGCAGCTTCCAATTTTATATTTTTTGGTACATCTTCTAGATGTGCATTTAAGAAATCTACATTTTCTTCTTTATATGCAACTCTTATTATTTTTTCTCTTACATCTTTATTATATATATAATTATAATTTGCATATAAGAATTTATAATTTTTATCTTTTAACTCTTTTTCTAAGATAGCTTCTTTTAAACTTCCATTATCAATTTGTCCAAAATTCTTATGCACAAAATCTATATTCCCTTTTTTGTATTCTCCAAGAAGTATTTCATTTTTTAGTTTTGGACTCATTATTTCAAAGTATCTTTTTGAAAATTCTAAATCTCCTTCATTATATATTTCTTCTAGTATTTCACTTCTTATTTCTAAATCAGCTTTCATAAGGTCAATTTCAAATTCAACTCTTTTACCTTCTTTATATTCATTTTTAATATGTTCTTTTATCTTTTTATTTTCTTCTGCTATCCTTATTTTGCTATCTCTTGCTTCAATATATTTTTTTTGTACTCCTTTTAATTCTTTTTTATGTCTTTTTACAAATTCTTCTCTTCCGATCTCTAAGTGCAAGGCTAACTAAAAGTCTTTTAGTTTCTTTGTTTAGCTCATTATATACTTTTTCTACATAGTCTATTTCACCTTTTAAATATGCTTCTTTCGCTCTTCCATCTAAGTCTATATAGTAGTTTTCTTTTCCTATTGATTCCATTCCATATTGATATAAAAATGCTCCTGTATATGAAATATCTATTTTATAATCCCTAATAACAGTTCTATAATTCCAAATTCTTTCTTTTATGTCGCTTAGGTCATAGTCTACTATTTGCTTTACTTTATTTAATCCATTAGTACCTCTTATAAGTTTTCCTTCCATCATGTCCAAATACACACTATCTGTTGTTATAACAGCTTCTTCTGGCACTTTATAGTTTATCAATCTTTCTATATATTCTTCTGGCAAGTTGTTTTGTGTATATTCTAGTTTTGCTCTACTATTTTGAAATTTTCCAAAAACTGTACATCCTCTAAAATCACACTTTTTTATATCTGCTGTAATTTCTCTTATGGTTTTTCCGATCAAGTGAGATTATTATTGGTCTTATTGTTCCCATATTTATTACACAGTTTGTATTTTTTAAGTTTATTTTTGTTGTAATAAAAACCTTTTTTCCATTTGCTCTTTCTTTTGCATATCCTGGCATAAAGTTATGAAGATAAAAGTCACTTAAGTCCTCTCCTTCAAAGTCCATCTCTGGTAATTCTAAATAAAGTGGTCTTCTTTCTTTTTTCTTTGCCTTTCTATTAAATTCCTCTGAGCATCTATCTCTATAATCTGATGCATATTCTAAAGCTTCTTTTTTGTCTAATTTCAAATATTCTTCCCATGTTATTAGTTCTATTTCTTTTATTTTTGACATTGCTTCAAATTTCATTAGTTGTCTATACAAAAGCATTTTTGCTTGTTCATCCATTTTTCTTTTTCCTCTCTTTACGAAAAGTTTTATCTTAAGGCAATTAGCCCTGTATTTCTTCCTGATTTTTCTTTATATTGTCTGTATGAATGTAGTTTCTCTGAATTACATTTTGTACAAATTTTGCTGTCTATTATATTTTCTTCTCTTAATCCTTCTCTTTTTAATATTACCTTATTTATTAGTACTGTGTCAATATAATATTTGTTATTATCCTTAGATTTTTTTATGATTTGGTTTATTTCTTCTGTATTCTTAAATTTTTCATAAAACATATCTTTCACATCTTTGTCTACTTCAAAACAGCAACTCCTAATACTTGGTGCTATTACACATATCAAATCTTTTGGTTCTACATTATATTCTTTTTTCAAAGCTTCTACTGCTATCTTTGAAATTTTGTTATATGTTCCTCTCCATCCTGAATGAATACAACCTATTACATTTTTTACTGGATCATAAAAGTATAAACAAATACAATCTGCAAATGTTAGTGATAATATCTTGTCTGTTTTATCTGTAATTAATCCATCTACATTTTCAAATTCTTTGTCATGTATCCCTTGAAATTCTACTTTTTTTACACTTGTTGAATGTGTTTGCTTTGGCCTATATATGTTTTTTGTGTCTAATTTTAGAACTTTACAAATTTCTTTATATTCTTCTTCTAAATTTTCACCTGCCTTAAAGTCTAGTGGTTTTAAAGTATAGCATTGTTCTATCTTTTCTTCATATTCTATTAGTTTTCTAAATTGTAAATATTCTATATCTCCTTTATAAAGATGCAAAGTATTTTCATTTGACAAATTCTTTCCGTTCAAATATCTCATTTATCTGTTTTTCTAAATTTTCCCCAATTTCATTATTTATGCAGTAATCACAATTTATTTTAAAGAAACTTTCTTTATTTTGACTATTTATTCTTGCTTTAGCTGCTTCTTCACTTATTCTATCTCTTTTGCAAATTCTATTTATACAAGTTTCTTTGTTTGCAATAACTCCAATAGTTATGTCACAAATCTTATCAAGCCTTGTCTCAAATAAAAGTGGTGCATCAATTATTACTGTTTTGCTCTTTGCATTCTTCCTTGCCTCTTCTTTTATCTCTGGCACAACATACTCAGTCGTTAGCTTATTAAGTAATTCCCTCTTTGTCTTATCATGAAATATAAGATTTGAAATCCTTTTCCTATCTAAGCTTCCGGTCTTCTTGATTTATAACTCCACTCCCAAAAGTATCCACTATCTTTTCATAATATTCATTTCCTTTTTCTTGTAAATCACGCACAACTTTATCTGCATTTATAATATAAGCATTTTTAATTTTGGCAATTCTTTCTGAAACAGTACTTTTCCCTGTTCCAGAAATTCCAGTAATTCCAATAACTTGCATTAAAATCTCCTTTAAATCTATTATTCAAAGAGGTTATCTACATTCAAAATCCACACAAGTTATTAATATTTATTTTTTTCGAAATGATGCGCAGGGAAGCTCCCAAAATGGATGTGACCCTAGGCGAATGGAGGGTCCGAGAGGAGCCCGACAGCAAAGAATGAGAATAAAATAAATATTAATAACCATCGTAGAACAAGAAAAAGCAAGGCCTCTTTGTTTTAATCAGAATTTATCATATTCCAAATTTCTTCTTTTGAAAGCTGTGGAATATAATTATAACTATTACAAAACTTATTTTTATCAAACTGGCATATAGCTTTATACTCGCAGTATTCACATGGTGTTTTTTTAGCTTTATAATACGGTTTTATGTCTATTTTCCCCTTAAGAATTTCTTTAGATATATTTTTTATTGTTTTTATTATATATTTTTGTAAAGCCTTAAACTGTTCTTTAGCCACCACACTTGAAGAATTTTCTGATATTTCTCCATCGCTTTTTAAATATGCTGGAACCATATCAGAGTATCCTGTTTCTAAGTTCTTATCCATCATCTTTATTAGTTTTACATCTGATACTAGTAATCCCTTCATCTTAAAGTTTTTCTTTATTTCATCTTCTATTTCTTCTTTTGTTTTTCTTTTATCTATCTTCTCTTCTACTATATTAAAATATAATACAGCAGCTGGCATTACATTTTCTATTTTGCATACTGCGTCTAGATATGTTAAAAGCTGGAGCTGAAGACCATATACTACATCATTTAAGTTTATAAAATTGTTTGATGATTTGTAATCTATTATTCTAAGGTATTTTCCTTCTTCATCTTTTGCCATGTCTATTCTATCTATTTTTCCTGTTATTTGTACTTTCTTTCCGATTTTCTAGTTCTATTTCTATTGGTGGATATTTTTTATTTTCTCCAAATTCTACTTCATGTCCAAATACATTAAAATCACTTTGTGTTATTGATAATATTATATATTTCATAGCCTTATATATTAGTCTTTTTAGTCTTAAAGTTTGGTTCTTAAACTTTGCTGAACTTGTAAATATATAATTTTCCTTAAGTTTTAGCTTTTCTTCTATTATTTTTTCTATTATATCTCTTACTTCTTCATCTTTTATTTCTCTTAAGCTTATATTTCTATTCTCTACTTCTTCGAAAAATGTATCTATCACATCATGCATAAAGCTTCCTGTGTCTAAGCCTTCTAGTTTAAAGATATCTTTTTCTTTTAGTTTCAATCCATATTTTAGATAAAATGAAAATGGGCATTTTTGATAACTCTCAAGCTTTGATACACTGGTTTTTAATGTATTTCCATATAATTTTCCTATATTTTCTTTCTTTATTTCTTCTGGTTCATTTGTAAAATCTAAACCTTTTATTGCTGTTTTTAATTTAAAATTCCATTTTTGATCTTCTTCAAATATCTTATATACTTCAAACCAAATCTCATCTATTTCTTTTCCATCTTTAAAGTTTCTAATATTTAAAAGTAGTTCGTCAAAGACTGCTGCTTTTTTAGTAATTTCTGTTTTCTTCTCAATTACATCACTTTCTTCTTTTAAATTCAAAAATATTTTTTTTATTTTTAAGAGTAAAGTGGATGGTTTCTGGGCTACCCCTTCACTATCAGATGAAATATATGAAATGTATAGTTTTTCCTCACTTGTCGTAAATGCTTTATAAATGTTAAAGTTATCGTTATATAATGCCTCTAATGTTGTTTTTGCAAGTTCTACATCCATAAGCTTTAGGTTTTCCCTGTCATTATCATTTAAAAATCCTTCATCTGTATTTACGCTTGGGAAACTTCCATCATTTAATCCGTATTATATATATGATTTTAACTCTATGGCTTCTTGACCTATCTACATCTCCGACTGTTACTCCATCAAATCCTGCTGGTATTTTCCCAAGTCCATTTTCTGAAAATGATATTTTTAGGAATGATACATACCTTTCAAAATTTATCTCTTCTTCTCCAAATATTTTTACAATTTCATCTAAAATTTTTATTACTGTATTAAAACTAGCTTCATATTCACTAGCTAAGTCTGCACTTATAAAACTTATTTCTTCTGCTTTTTGTTTTAGTTTTTTGTCTATTTCATTTTGTATTAAAAATTCGTATATTGATTTGGTTAATTCTTTGCAACTTGAGTTTTTATAGCATTTTTCTTTAAATTTCAAAAGTGGTTCTATTGCCTTTTTTCTAATTTTATTTAGTTCTTTTAAAGTTTCTTCATCTTCCCCAAATTTCCAGTCTTCTTTATACCATTTGCTATATTTTATTCCCCACTTTTTTGCATAATTCTCTAATTTATATATGTCCTTTTCTTCTATATCACAGAATTTAGTTTTTATATATGAGATAACGCTATCATATGACCAGTTTTTTGCAAATACATCTAAAAGACTTATTATATACTTTATTAGTATGTTTTGACTTAAATCTTTTTTCTCATCTATATAAACTGGTATATCATATTTTGTAAATATTGCTTTTATTAGTCCTGAGTATGTGTCTATGTTTTTTGTAATTATTCCTATGTCTTTATATCTATATCCGTTTTCTCTTACATTTTCTATTATTTTACTTGCTACATGTTCTATTTCGGAATATGGATTTGCTGCTAAAAATAATTCTATGTTTTTATTTTCGTCTTTATATTTTTTATAAATATTTGCGTATATATTTTCTTCTAGATGTGCTAATTCTTTTGTTTTGAATCTATAATTTTTGTCTAAATAAATTGATTCTCCTACTTTTATATTATTTAATTTTGCAAGTTTTATTAGTTTTTCTTCTGTTTGCTTATTGCTATAAAAAATATCACTATCTTCATTTATTGCTTCTTCTTTGTCCCTACATATTGTTACATATATGTCTCTTGATAATTTCATTAATTCTTCTATGACCATATATTCTTGAGGTGTAAATCCGAACAAATTCATCTATGAAAATTAGTGAATTATTAAACATATCAGTATTTTTAATATTTTCTACAAGATATGAAAGTGCATCAGTTTCATCTAAAAATTTTTCTTCTATTTTTTCTTGAAATTTGTTATAAATGAACGCTAGATCTTCTAGTTTTGCTTTTAAATATTTATCTTCTACCTTTTTTGTTAGACTTAGAAGTCTATCTTTGCTTATATTGTGCTTTTTAAATTCTGTTATAGTCTTTTCTGCTACTTCTGCATTTTGCATATTTCTTCCTAAAAAAGTGAGCTCTTTTTGATTTTCTTCTAATATGCTATATATTAGCATTGATTTTCCAAAACCTTCTATGTTTTTTAGATTTTTTCCATTTTCTTTTATTACTCTATACGCCATTCTACTAAATGTCAAAACTTCAGCATTAATAGCAGCTCCCCCTACTTCTTCTAATAGCTTTTTTTCTGCTGTAAATGAGAACTGTTCTGGTGTTATTATATAAATTTTTCCAGTACCTTCTATGTTTTCTTTAATCTTTTTAAATAAATATGTACTTTTTCCGCTTCCTGCTTTTCCTTTTATTATATTTAAGCTCATAAGTTTCCTTCCTCTTTAGCTGCTTCTTCTCATATAGAATAAATACTGCTGTGCAAGTCCTGCTAGGTCTTTATATTTTTCTTTTGCAAGTATTTGCAATGCTTCTTTTGAGACTTTTGTTTCGTCTTCTTCTTTTATATATAGTTCATTCATTACACGTCTTACCCATACATCTACTGGGAATACATCAAATTTTTTGAGTGAAAATAGCATTATACAATCTGCAACTTTCCCTCCGACTCCTGGAAGTTCCATTAGTTTATTTCTTAAGATTTCAGTGCTTTGTTCATTTTCTAGTTCTTCTAGGGTTATTTCTCCGATTCATAAACATTTTGGTTGTTTCATATATTCTTTTATCACGAAAACCTAGTCCAAGTGCTCTTAGGTCTTCTACTGTAGCTTTAGATAAACTTTCCATGCTTGGAAATGTGTAATATTCTTTTCCATTATATTCAATTTTTGTCCCATATTTTTTTGAAATTCTATCTATTATACCTTTTATCCTAGGAATGTTGTTATTTGCAGATATTATAAATGATATGATTGTTTCCCAAAGGTCTTGTCTTAGAATTCTTATTCCTTTTCCGTATTCTACACTTTGTTTTAAATGCTCATCTATTTTTGAAAGCTTGTTTTTTATTTCTTCATAGTCTGTATTTAAGTCAAAGTATTTTTTGCATATTTCTTCGATGTTTCCATCACATATTCCTTCAAATATTACTTTGCCATTTTCTTTTTTTACATTTAGTACATTGTTTCCAAATATTCCCGTGTAACTTTTGTCTTCTTCTTCATTCCATCTAAAGCATTGTCCACAATCAAATATATCTTTTACCTCAAATGATGTACAGTTTTCTAATATGTATTTTTGTTTTTTCATTTTAACCTCCATTCGAGCAAATTATTACTCTAACAAATGTTTTATATAATAACCTCTTCATTAAATTTGCGAGAATGAGAGAGGTTAAAATTAGCCATCTCAAAATTCTTTGAATTTTGAGGGCGATGGAATTCTAATAGTGTGGAAAAACTTGTTTTTTCACACTATTGCTCCTTTTAAAAATAAGAATCCAAAAAATTAGCAATTTGCAATAGAATTTTTTGAATTCTTAGGTTTTATTTTAATTTTGGTTTTCTATTTAGCATTCTGGTTCTACTAGACCGAAGTTTTTTCCATCTTTTAGTCTAAATATTACATTTACTTTTCCTGTGTCGATATTTATGAATGTTAAGAAGTTGTTTCCTCTCATTTCTTGTAGTTTTAGTTTTGCATCTTCTGGTGCTATTGGTTTTATATCATAGTATATTGTTTTTAGTATTTCGTCTTCTATTACAACTTCTTTATTTGGCATGATAACGCCTTCTTTTATTTTGATTGATTCTTCTTTGTTTATTCTCTCTCTTTTTGTTTTTGCTTTTCTGATTTGTCCTTCTAATATATCTATGTCTTTGTCTATTGATGCATATAGGTCTCTATGTTCTGTTACTGCTCTATATGTATTTGCTCTTGTTATTACATGCATTTCTGCAATTTGCATATTTTTTTCAGTTCTTATTGTAACATTTACATCAAATTCTTCATCAAAGTATTTTTCTATTCTTTCTAATTTCTTTTCTACATATTCTTTTATTGCGTCTGTTGCTTTTAAATCTTTTCCTGTTATTTTAATATTCATAATTATCCATTCCTTCCTTTTTGTTCTATGAAATTATTATACATTATTAAATTGCATTTAGCAAGTGGTTTTTACGTAAAAATTGGCATACTAGTTAATATTTAGAAGATATATTACAAGAATATATTAGAACAACAGTGGCATGACTTAAAATACTCTAACTTTTTAGGTTAGTTTCATGCCACGCCCGTTGTTCGTGCGCCAAATTTTACAAAGTAAAATTTGTGTGCAATTCTTTTCTCTAATAGGAAGTTCGGAGAACTTTCCTATTAGAGAAAAAAATAAAAGGCACGATTTTACTCGTACTTTTTACTTTTTATATTGGTTTTATACTTAGATTCTCATGTGCTTCATCCCATGTTCCTGTAAATGAGTCTCTTGGGATTGTGACTAGAGGGCGAACCGACGCTGTAGGCGAATATCCGTTCCCGTAACTATGGTACAAATAGCCATGTTCTATGCTATCTTTACCAAAGAGGGTGCCGGAGCTAACCACATGGATACCGAAAAAGCAATGGTTACTGCTACCCAGATAAGCAAAACGCGACGACAGCCAGTATTTTCCTCTTTTTATTATATCTTTATATGTCCCTGCTGGTAATGCTACACTTGCATATGTGTTATACCATGGTCTCATCGCTGCTTTACTTCCTGTCTGTGTTGTCAATGAATATGCTGTACTTTTGTTATTTTTTGAGGCAGTCCAACTCGCTGATTCATTCTGTCTCCATATATATGGAGCATTGCCTGTAAATTCTGGATATGGCTGTGTACTATAATTTGCATCTTTTGGTATTTCCATTACTTTTTCTAAATCTTCTACTTTTAAGTTTTTTGCACTTATTCCTGTGAAGTTCCCTTTATAACATGTATTACATATTTCATCTAATAATGTCACTCCATTGTTATATCCACGTGAACCTGTTAATATTAATTGCTGTGTTGTTTCTTTTTCTGATATTAGATATAGATTTTTATCATCTACATTCCATATTCTCCATTTTAAGTCCTCCTCTGTTGTAAATGCACTATTTCCTGTACTTCCTGAATATTGGTCTAGTGTAGCCTTTTCATATGTTCCACTATTTGGTTTATAGTATACATATTTCCCTACATCTGCTATCTCTATTGGTTCATTTTCTGGTTTTGGTGGATTATTGCTTCCTTCGTCGCTTCCACTTCCTCCACCGTCATTGCTTTCTCCACCTATGCTTGTTATATTTCTTACTACATCATCTGCAAAGTCTGAGATGATTTGTATTACCTCTTCTTCATATCTCTGGATATTTGCATAATTCTCTGCTTCCTTACTTGTTGTTTGCAATATCCCTGATTCTGTAAATGCAAATATCGTTACTGCTGCTAATAGTATTAATACTATAATTGTGATAATTAGTGCTACTAGTGTTATTCCTCTTTCTCTTTTTATTTTTGGCATTTGTTTTTCTCCTCTTTATCGTATCTTAAATACAATTATTTCTTTTCTCTTATGTTTCTATACATGATTTATTTTGTACTTTCACAGCATAACGTATTTTACATTATGATTATATTATAGTTTCTATGTCATGTCAATTATATGTGATATAAATAATTTTCTAGGTTCTATTATTACAGAACTTATGCTTATCACTTTATAACTTATTTATCTAAATCTAATTCAAAATAGAATTCAACTCCATTTTCTTTGTTCTCTACTCCATATTTATTCCCTGTATTTTGCATTATTGCTTTTACAAGAGATAACCCTATTCCAGTTCCTCCCTTTTCTCTATTTCTTGATGTGTCTATTTTATAGAATCTATTCCATATTCTATTTAAGTCTTCACTATTTATGTTTTCTCCTGTGTTAAATACTTTTACTCTTAATTTATTTTCTATAACTTCATATTCTATGTTTATTTCTTTTTTGCCATCTATTTCTGCTATGTTTTTTGTTGCATTTGTTAGGTAATTATTAAATACTTGCTCAGTGTAAAACTCATCTGCTATTACATATATTACTTCTTCTTCAAAATTTATATTTATGTTTTCTTCTTCATATAGCTTGCTTGATTTTTTTATTACTTCTTGTATCAGTTCTGATATATTAAATCTTGTGAGTGTTAAAGCATTTTTTCCATATTCTAGTTTCATTAGTTCTAGTAGTTTTTTTACTACTATGTCCATTTTATTGGCTTCGTCTAATATTACTTCTGCATAAAACTTCCTGCTTTCTTCATCTTCTGTTATGTTTTCTACTAACCCTTCAGCATATCCTTGTATTAGTGCAATTGGCGTTTTTAGTTCATGTGATACATCTGATATGAATTGCTTTCTCATTTCGTCTGTTTTTGATTTTTCTTCTATGTCTTTTTCTAATTCTATATTTGAGTTTCTAAGCTGATTTATTGTTTTTTCTAATGTTTCTGACATTACATTTATGTTTTTACCGCAGGTCGTCTAATTCATCTCCTGTGTCTTTTATTCTATATTTTTTACTAAAATCTAGTTTTGATATTTTCTTTGTAATTTTATTTAATTCTTCTATTGGTGATGTGAATTTTTTAGATATTACTGATACAAGCATTATGCTTATTAATAGTGCAATACAACCGATTAGCATTAAGAATTTATTTGCTATTCTTGCACTTTCTTGTATCGGTGCAATTCCTGCTCTTATATATAATTTATATCCATTATCTAGTGTTCCTGAAAGTAAAATAAACGATAATCCTGTTTCCTTATCTATTGTTCTTCTGATTTCTACGTTTTTCCCTTTGTGCAATATATTCTCATCTACTCCATTTTTCTTATTGTATTCTGCATCTACTAATGAATATAAAAAGTCTTTACTTGAAGCATATATGCTTGTATCTGCCCCTATCAATATGTCTATATCATTACTTGATGCTATTCTTTCAAGTTCTATGTCTATATTTCTATTGATTGTCTTTCCATTATAGAAAGAATTTACTGCTTCATATGTAGCAAGTAAAACGGTCTGTTTTGAGTGTATATAATATGTTTCTAATACTACAGTATTCATTAGTATAAGAAATGACATTATTATTGCAACTACTGCACATAATGTTGCAAATAATTTTACTCTTACACTTTGAAATTTACTTCCTACTATTTTTGGTTCATTTTTATTATTTGACTTCAAATTTATATCCTATTCCTCTCATTGTTTTTATATATTTACCTTTTTTTCCAAGCTTGTGTCTTATTTTTTTTATATGGCTATCTATTGTTCTTGAGTCTCCATAATAGTCATAGTTCCAAACATTATTTAATATTTTATCTCTTGAAAGTGCAATTCCTATATTGTCTACTAGATATTTTAATAGTTCATATTCCCTTAGACTCATTTCTATTACTTTTCCATCTAATTTTACCGTTCTTCCACTTTCGTCTATTTCTATTCCACCATATTCAGTTTTTTCTGTTTCTTTTTGGCTTGTCCTTTTTAGTATTGCGTCTACTCTTGCAACAAGTATTTTAGGACTAAATGGTTTTGTTATGTATTCATCTACTCCAAGTTCAAATCCAAATAGCTCGTCTTGTTCTTCTCCTCTTGCTGTAAGCATTATTATTGGTACTTTTGATGTTTGTCTTATTTGTCTTAGTACAGACCATCCATCTAGTTTTGGCATCATTACATCTAATAATATTAGATCAATTTTTTCTTGCATTTCTTCAAATTTTTCTAGTGCTTCTTCTCCGATCCTTTGCTTCTACTACTTCATAATCCTTTTTAACTAGAAAATCTTTTAAAAGTGTTCTCATTCTTTGTTCATCATCTACTACTAATATGGTTGTACTCATTTTAGTTCCTTCCTTTCACAAAAATCCATCTATTAATATTATATATTATACATTCTGTTTGTGTCTATATTGTGAAGGAATTTTACATTTTTATTGTAATAATTTAAGTTTAAAGCAATCATTTTTAATTATATTTCCACTAGTATAATGTCATCTCCTATGCATTTTATGTTTTTCCATGGTATTTCTATATCATTATTTCCTGCAAATATACTGAGTTTACTGTTGCTCCCTGGTACAATGATAGAGCTCGTGGTTGTTATTTTGATAGTCGGTATCATTTATAGAACTGTTATTGTTCTGACTGCTATTTGAATGATACTCTTGTGGTGCAATAATGTACTCTTGTCTTGCTTGTTTGCTTAGGTTTCCTTCTAGTACCATAGGCTCCCCTATTTTGAAATATATTTCTAGTTTTATATGCTTTCTATTATTATCTACTTTTGATACATAGATTTTATCTACTAATAGCTTGATTAAATCTTCTATGTTTTCATCTATATTGATTTCTTTTTCTATTGCATTTTTTATTTGCTTCATACTTTCTTCTAAAGAAGTAACATTCTCTTTTTCTTCTTTTAGCTCTTTTATTTGCTCATTATATTTTTGTATTTCTTTGTTTAATTCTTCATTTCTTTTGTAAAACTCCTCATCTGTTACGAGATTTTTTATTGTAAGTTCTAGTAATTTGTCTTTTTTATTTTCCGCTTCTTTTATTTTATTTTCTAAATCTTCTATATCATTTTTTATATTTCTTACTTGATTGAATTTCTTGTATTTATTTAATAAGTCTTCAATTATTTCTTCTTTATTTTGTAAGAATTTGCTTAATATAGTTTTAAATATCTCTATCAGTTCTGTTTCCTGAATAATTGGACTTTCACATTCTTTTAGTCCATGTGTAATATATTTGCTACAAGCCCAAGCTGGTTTATTAGACCTTTTTGCACCTGATATTCTATTAAAACTTGGTCTAGCTTCTTCGCCTTCGTGCTCTTTGCAAAATATTAGTCCACTAAATGTATATCTATTTTTAAATACTTCCTTGTTCTCAACTTTGTTTAGACAGCTTTGTGATTTCTTTTCTAAAAGATTATTGCATTTTCCCCATAATTCTTCAGAAACTATTGCTGGTATGTTTTCTTTACATTCAAATACTTGCCATTCTTCTTTTGGCATCCTTTGTGCCTTATGTAATTTATAGTCTACTACTTTTACTGTGCCTGTTCTGTAATAGCCTTTGTATTTTGGATTTCGTATAATTCTTCTTAAGCTTTGTGAAGATATTGGTGTTCCGTTTTTGCCTACATATCCTTTGTCTTTAAAATATTCCGATATTCTATAAAATCCCATTTCTCCGACTTGCATATATTTCAAATAATTCTCTTATCATCTTTGCTTCCTCTTCGTGTACTACTAGCTTTCCTTTATCTTTTCTATATCCAAATATATTGTTATTTCCGAAGAACTCTCTTTTTCTCAATGGATCTATTAAATCCAAATTTTACTCTTTCTGATAATTTTCTTACTTCATCTTGTGCAACACTCGCCATAATTGTAAGTCTAAGTTCCGAATCTGGCATAATGGTGTTTATATTGTCAGACTCAAAATATACCCCTACACCGTTTTCTAGTAGCTTCTGGGTATAAGAAATACTGTCTAGTGTATTTCTAGCAAAACGGGTTACTTCTTTTGTGAGTATTAAATCAAATTTTCCTTTTTTGCTATCTAAAATCATTCTTTTAAATGAATCTCTTTTGTTTACACTCGTACCACTTATACCCTCGTCTACATATCCATCTACATACGTCCAGTTAGAGACTTCTTTTATATGGTTCTCAAAATAAAATACTTGATTACTTAATGAATTTAATTGTTCGTCTTTTTCACTCGATACTCTTGCATAGTATGTTACTTTTAATGGTAGGTCATATATGGTTTTGCCACTTGTTATTTCTCTTCTCATATTATATAAATCCATATTTTTGTCTCCTTTCTAAAAAAGTATCTTTATAGGTGCAATTATTATATCATTATTTTTGTTATATTTCTATATTTTTTCCATTTCTTTATTAATTTCCTTTAATAATTCATCTTGTACATCTTCATATGTTTCTCTATTTATAACTTTACTTTGAAATAACTTTTTATTTAGTATTAATTCTATCTCTAACTTGACTTGTTTTGGAGATGTTATCTGTCTTTCTTTCATAAGTTATCTCACCTCTCGTTTTAATTAATATTCAAGTTAGATTAATCTATTCTAAATTATCACTTCCCTTCTTTTTAATTTTTAGGCATACTAAAAAGCAAGTCATTTACTTTATCAATAAATACTTGCTTTTAGTTGATTTTTTGGAACAGTATTTTGAATATAGGCTATGTTAAGTATCTCTTTGACATTTCAATTGAATGTTGCCATTGCAAATGTCTCAAATACTCTAGTTCGTAATCTTCTTTTTCCTTCAAAATTTCTGTCCTTAACTTTCGGTTTGTCTTTTTTCTTTCAAGATAATTTTTATATTTTATCTCACTTCTTATTATCTTTTCCTTTTTATAGTTAGGATGCCCTTTTAAAACTTTTGATACATACTGAGGACTTATTCCTAATTCTTTTGCTATACAAACGCAGTTAAAGTTTTTCTCAAAATACAATTCGCAAATTTTCTTCCTCTTGCTGTCTGGTTTGATTACCTCCTCTCATAAAAATAGTAATCAACAATTATTCCTTTCGAAAATTTGACTTTCTTTGTATTTCCATTCATTTTTTTATAGACTCTTTAAGTCATTTTGTATTTACCTTTGTTGTTGACAAATTTATTGTACTACATCTTTTTATAAAATGCAATATGTATGTTTAAATTTTTATAAATGCTTATTTTTCAATGGTTTGAGTGTAATTTTAATATGCATTTATAATTAAATCTCATATTTTTTATACTTTCCAACAATCCAATTTTTCGTATTTTGAGTATTATCTAATAAATATTTACCTCTATATCTTTCATCATCTCCAAAAGGAAAAAAATCTAATATCTTATTTACATACTCATTATCCATTATAACTAATTCTTTTATTCTATTAAAGCACTTTTCTGTTATTTCGTCCATTTCTTTAAATTCATCTTTAAAATATAGGTTGCTTTTATACTGACTCATAATGATTTTACCTATCTCTTTATTTCTTTAATTCTCAAATATATACTGTGTCTTACTTTATAATTATTTCTTAATAAAAACTTTCCGTATTCATTATATGGAACTAAAACTGTATGCCTGTTTCCAAAATAAAAACCTTTTTCGTATTGTACTATCTTATCTATATCATTGGTAAATATCATTGCATTTGTGTATCCGTTTTCTTTTCTTATATCGTAATATATTGATTTAATATATCTATCATCTTTTCCATCATAAATAGCATATACTAAAAATTCATCTTGACTGTTATATTCTAATTTTCCAATATACCTCCTTGAATGAGTTGTTGGTTCATCTTCCTTCTTCATGTTCCAACTTGGTACAAAATTCAAGTTGTCTTGTATCATAGCACTTGCTATATCACTTATAACATTTACTCTTTCTATATTATTTTTATTTCTACAATGCTCTCTTACTTCAAATCCATTCTCCAATAGATATTCTTTTCCTTTTATTCCAAGTGTTATATACCTATGTTTTAATCTTCTAATATAATTGTATTTTGCCAATAGCACTATTCTCTTTTCTTGATACGTTACTGTTTCATATATATACCTTGTATTATCTAACGATATAATCTTATACTTTCCTAAAAATATCAATAATTCTATATCTCTATTCTGTAATCTTATTCCTTCTCTCATATTAAAAATCACCTCTTCCTAATTTGTTCACTAAATTATCCTCCTTTAATCTATTCAAAAAATTGCACCTTCGTAGAGGCAACATATTGTATATGTTACCTCTACTCTAGACAATTTTTCATTTTGTTTTATGCTTAAAAACTTGTATTTTCTTAGGCTTAAGCATAAGAAAAATATAGCAAAATTTTGCGTTATTTTTTCGTTAAAATTTTGCTATGTCTGTATATACTTTTTCTCCTATTTTTTTATCAATTATTCTTGTGATTTCTTCTGCTGGTAATACATAAACTTCAGTATGTGGTTCACATGAATAATATCCTTGCACAAAATAGCAAGAACAATTTATATTATCATCTCTTATGATTCTTCCATGTATCAATCCATCATGAATTGGTTTTATATTTCTATTATCTGTATCCCATATTGGCTTATTATCATATATCTTTATAATTGCAATAGCAAATTTGTCATAAAACAAGCCTTCATATTTTCTTACATTCCAAGAAATATTACTCATTATTCGCTTTTGCGTATAACTTATACCTTGCTTTATTTTTGGTAATGTTTCTGGAATATATATCTTCAAAATATCATTTTGTAGTTCCACTTCGTATTCCTCACCTATACAGTTAATTGCTTCTCCACCACCAAATTTTATAAATAGATTTTCTTGCTCTACTGCATCATACATATCCATTCTTGCTTTTTCAAATTTGCAAAAATATCTTTCTAATTCTTCATCCTTTACTTTTTCTTTTGTTTTTAATAATTTATTACTTATTTGTTCGATTTCTCCAATCGAATCTAAAATTCTTTGATTTATCATAAAATCATCCTCGCTTTCTTTAATTTGATTTTTTGGTATAAAAATAGAAGGTACAGATTTATACCTTCTATTTTTTATACCTTTATTAAAATTTCATTAACATTTCTAATATTTGAAACCTCTAATTTATTATATTCTTTCAATGTTAAGTCATATACATCCTCTTCACAGTTCTCATACTCTAATGTTACAACAACTGCATAGTTTATATAATCACCTGTTGTTTTTCCTCTATCCATAGCATGCAAGATAATATATGGATTTTCTAATTCTGAATATTTAATTCTGCAGGTCCTTTTTATTATTGTATCCCATTTAAAATTCTTTTTGCGCTCAAACTCTGGTTTATATTTATTATCAAATTCTGAATACGATTTAGGATTATTTCCAATAATCCATCCACCACTCAATAATTCATTTAGTTCTTCCTTTTGCGTTTTAATATTGATTGTCTTTCTTTTTTTCTTTCCATTTTCATCTTTTTCTAAAAGAAATTTGCTTATATTGGGATAAAACGTATCTTCTATACATGAGGATGTATAATCTTCAGTATTTTGAGGTTCTATATTAGTAGCCAATGCAATTGTCCATGTCACTTTCACTTTTCCTTTATAATTTAACCCTTTAATATAAGGTAATTCTAATTTAATTGAATGCATTGGCATAATTTTTGCTTGATAAATTGTTGTAACTTCATTGCCTACACAAGATAGTATATCATCCACATTTGGATTTGCAATACCATGCCCCATGTATTTATCAGCTTTATTATCTGGATGCTTAGCTGTATGAACTAATAATGTTCTAGCTAATAGTGAATTTGCATATTCTAATCTTCCTTCTATTTCAGCTGCTTTAGCTGCAACTAACGGGCTTGCGAAACTTGTTCCTGCTGCTGTATTTATATTTTTTCCATCATAAGATATTAATTGAAATCCATTATTCTCTGTACCTCCAAAATCTAAAAGATCTGGTTTTATTTTGCACCCTTCTCTTCCATCTCCATAACAGCTATAAGGTGCTCTTTCTATTTCATCTTTATAATTCCTTGTATATGCACCAACTCCTAAACAATTAACTCCATCTGAAGGCGATTGTATTCTTCCCCATTTATCTTCTAATTCTCCATCATTTCCAACTGCCACTACAAATAAAATGTCTCCATTTTTGGATAATCTATCTATCGCATATGTAAATCTTGATATACAATCATCTTCAATTGGTCCACATGGTCCAAATGATAAATTGTATACTTTTATATCCTTATGTTTTGGTACTTCTTGTTCTATTAGGTCAATAGTTTCATACAAATCTATATCTCTATTATCTTTTATCGGAAATACCCTAAAACTTTTTACATTGATTTTGGGTATAGGCAATATATCACCACTATTATATTTAGCTATATTATCATATAATGCTGCTCCAACCACACCACTTCCATGAGACATATCTTGTATACTTTTAGGTGTACTTACAAGATTATATTCTTCTACAAATCCATTAAAATATGGATTTGTAGTATTTACTCCTCCGTCAAAAACTCCTAGTTTTATTTTGGATTTTATCTTTTCTTGTGGTACCTCTGGTAGTTTAAATTGTTTTCCTAAAGCTCTAATAATAGGCAATTCTCTAAATTCAATTGGATGAACTGTTCTAATTGGATTAAATTTTATTATTTCTTCTAATACATTTTTATTTATTATAGCGCTTACAAATGTTATACCTGAGTCATATTGTTTAAACTTTACTTTGCTTTTATCTCCTCCAAATTTTTCTAGTAAAAATAAGAATTCTTTTTTTACATTTTCAGATTTGTTTCCAAAAGGGTGTAGGACAAACTCAACATTACCCTCATTCCACTCTTTACTAAAATTATTTATCATATTCTCATGATTGTCTAAATATAATTCTTCAATACTTCTTATATTATCTTTTTGCTCTTTATTAAAATAACTTTCTTTTTGAAGATTTCTTGAAAATTCCTGTAGGCTATTTTTGTTTATTCTTATATATACTTCTTTTCCTATTTTTACTTCTTCTTTGTTTCTTACTTCTTCTTTTTGGGTCCATTTTTTACTTCCAATGTCTTCTGCATTAATTTTCGAAATTAGAGATGTAGGATGATAAGTCTTAGCTGAATAATTAATATCCATTTTCATTGTAAGAACTATATCTTCCATTAAATATTCTTCTTTTGTTTTGTCAATTTCATTAATGATTGTATTTACTTCATTTTTCAATCTGTTTCTAGCCACTTCAAAAGAAGGTCTTTTATCTTTTGATTGAAAACCACTACGTTCTTGATATACACTGATATATTCTTCTCCTTTTGCTAAAATTGGTCTTTTTATTTGTTTATCCATATTCTATTTTCCTCTTTCTTTTATATAATTTTGTATTGCCGATATACTTTTATCTAGAATTTTTGCCATTTCTCTATATGTCATACCACATTCATTTTTTGCAATTTTACAAAAAGTTTTATTAAATTCCTTTCCTTTATTATTAATATCTGCAATTTCAATTATTAATGCTCTAAATATCTCTGTATCATATAAAACATATCTTTTTTGTGCTTTTTCGCATACTTTAGCTATATCTGCTGCTGACATGTCAATTGATATTTTTCCTAGTAAATCTGATTTCTCAATTATTGTTTTTTCAAATTTAGTACCTTTGAAATTACTAATAAATATTTTCTTTCTAGTTTTTTCATCTGGCATTGGAATATTTATTGATATATCAAATCTTCTCCAAATTGCATTATCTAATAGTTCTGGGTGATTAGTTGCAGCAATTAATATTGAATTTTCTGGCCAGTCTTCTAACTCTTTTAGCAAAATATTCACTACTCTTTTTAATTCTCCTAAATCACTTGTATCATCTCTTCTTTTAGCAATAGCATCAAATTCGTCAAGCAATAATACAGTAGGTTGTTCTTTAGCATAATCAATCGCCTTCTTTAAATTTTTTCCAGTCTTTCCTAAATAGCTAGAAATCGCTGAAGACATATCTAATACTGCAAATTTGATATTTAATATTCCAGACAAATACTGAGCTAATAAGGTTTTACCTACTCCTGGTTTCCCATATAGTAATATTGATGATGTTGGTTTTAATCCTAATGCAACTAATTCACAAATATTCTTTCTCTCATTTATTATCATTTTTATCTTATCTTCTATATCCTTAGAATATATGGGTGTTTCAATATCAATGGGTTCAGTTATTTTTAGCAATTCTAACTTACTTTCCATATCTTGTGGTGTAGATTCATATCCTAATGATTTAACAGTTCTTAATCCAGAAGCATTATAATTTAAAGCTTCTGATATTTCTGATGCAATTTGAGGATTATCATTCTTCAAATTTCTTATAATTTTAGTAGATATCGTTCTAACCATTTGCAAGTTGTTATCTAGACTCGCTCTTATTATCTGCGCCACATAATTTTCTATACCCATTTTTATATCCTCCATTTTTTAATACATTATCTTTAGTTTTTATTTATTTTTCAGCATTTAATTTTGTATTATTTTTTAATATTTGTTTAAATTATAATACAAATCGAAATTAAAGTCCATAATATTTATTAATTTTTTATACTTTTTTTGTTAACCCATATACATTTGTACTTGCATATCGTATTTAAAAAGAACTAATGCTTTTAACACGCTTAGTTCTTGCTTGTCAATATTTATAAAATCCTTTCATAAAATTCCGTTGTTCCTATACCATTCATCTATTGCCATCTAAACTTCTTTTATCAAATTCAAATCTATAGTTTTCACCATCAGTAATTAAAATAACTGTGCCATCTAAATCTGTTCTGTAGACTACAGAATTTATATCTCTCAATCTATTCAAAACATCACCATCTGGATGTCCATAGTCATTTCTTGCTCCTACTGAAATAATAGAATATTCTGGTTTTGTATCTTCTAAAAATTCTTGTGTAGTACTTGAATTTGAGCCATGATGTGCAACTTTTAGTATATCAATGTCTTCCCATTTTCTGCTTTCTTCAACTTCCTTCTCTGCATCTCCCATAAATAAGCATTTAGTTTCTCCATAATCTAAACCGAATCACTATCGAAGAATTATTATCAGAAACCTGTAATGTATCTCCTGAACTTAATATAGTACATTTGGCATTACCTAAATAAAATTCATCTTGTGGATTAGGATTTATTACTTTCTTGTTTTGTAGCGCATCATATAGTTCCTGTATTTCTTTATTTCTTTCATTTGTCATTGGCATGTAAACTTTCCCTATATCAAACTCTTTTATAATTTTGTCTAAACCTGCTATATGGTCAATATCAAAATGAGTTATAACTACATAATCTAACTTTTTAATTCCTAATTGCTTGATATAATCTATTAATTTTTGACTATTCGATTCTTTTCCTCCGTCTATTAGTAATGTTTGTCCATTATTTATAGCAAGAATACAATCGGCTTGTCCTACATTAAAATAGTAAACTCTTAAAATATCTTCATTTATATTTATTATTGGTTTGCCTTGAAAATATAATGGCAAACATAATAGTAAAAATATTGCCATTACGAACAAAGCTCCAAATATCTTCTTTAAATACGTTTTTTCTTTCATAAATTACTCCTAACATTATAAATTATATATTAAAATTTCTACTATTTCAATTTATCTTTTACAATATACTCTCCATTTTTACATGTAAGCATTACCCCTTCATGTATAACCTCAAATACGTCTTTTCCAAGCTCACTACAAGGAAACTCTAATCCTGTTTTGCAATTCTTTAGAGTAACGTAATCATCTCCTAGCTCTGTTACTAAATAATCCACTCCCTCTGTTCTATATTCTTTTAAAAGTTTTTGCGTTTTCATCTCTGCTATATTCAATTCATCTATAGATTTTTTAGTAGCTTTTTCATCTATTACAAATTTTCCAAATCTTTCTCTTAATATTGTACCTTCTGTTATACCACTTGGCATTTCTTCTAGCTTAAAATGCTTTCCTGCTCCTGTTCCATTTTGTGCTACAACATATACTTCACCGTTCTCATCTACTCCTGATATAACACAATATGTTAGCTCTTTATTTTTAACAAATACTTCTGATATTCCTTTTGCTACAATTCCTACTCCTCCAGCAGCCAATAAATATTTAGTAAGTTCTTTTGTAAATTCTGCTATTTCATTTTTAGATTTCCTATCATTCACTCGTTCTAACTCTTTTTCACGATTAGAAAAATCATCAATGTCCATAAACTTCACATCCTTGTTTTCTCAAATTTATAAATGGATTATTTATGTATAGAAATATACATAGATTTTAAACTTTCTTGATTTAATCTATGTATATATTACTATATTTTTTATGATTTTTCAATACTTATTGCCAAAATACTTTGAACTTGCAACAATTTCTTGCAGTTTATATTATTCTTCACATCTCCACCTTACACTCTACCTCATATACAAACTCATCTCTCACCACATAGCCTGTCCTTTTTTCTCCCTGCATTGTTGTATAGCCTTTTCGTACCTGTTCCCTCTCAAATTCAAACCTACTATATCTATTCTCTATCAAGGCACCATTATAGATGTAATTATGCCTGATTCTAAGTCTGCTGTTACATCTTGTACATAACCGTAGCCTTCTTCCATCTGTTATATTTATTACTTCTTTGTGCTTAAAGTCTAAGCCTTTTGTTCCCATATTAATACCCCCTATGCTATTTTATGCATGGGGGCTTGGGAATTATACAAGTTCTTTATTTATAACTCTTTTTTATTCTTTGTATTGCTGTTTTTTCTAGCCTTGATACTTGTGCTTGTGATATTCCTATTTCATCTGCTACTTCCATTTGTGTTCTTCCGTCAAAAAATCTTTTTGTTATTATATATTTTTCTCTTTTGTTTAATTTTTTCATTGCTTCTGCTATAGTTAAGTTTTCTGCCCATTTTTCGTCTGTATTTTTGTTATCACTTACTTGATCCATTACAAACATATTCTCTGTTCCATCTTTATAAACCGGCTCCTGAAGTGATATTGGGTCTTGTATTGCATCAAAGCTTAATGCTACTTCTTCTCTATCTGCACCAAGTTTTTTAGCTATCATATCTATGCTTGGCTCTTTTCCTTCTTCTTTTGTTAATTTTTCTTTCATCTGCATTGCTTTATACGCTAAGTCTCTTACTGATCTACTTACTCTAATTGGATTATTATCTCTTAAATATCTTCTTACTTCTCCTATTATCATAGGTACTGCATAAGTTGAGAATTGTACATTTAGCGTTGTGTCAAAGTTGTCTATTGCTTTAATAAGTCCAATACATCCAACTTGGAATAAGTCATCTGAACTTTCTCCGTCTTCCTCCAAATCTTTGTATTACACTTAAAACTAATCTTAAATTTCCATTTATAAATTCTTCTCTTGCTGTTTCGTCTCCTTCTTTTATCCTCTTAAATAGTTCGTTTTTTTCTTCATTTGATAGTACAGGTAATTTTGATGTGTTCACGCCACATATTTCAACCTTTTTTATCAAATAAAAGCCCCCCTTTGGAAATAATTCTGTTATCTTCATTATTTCCAAAAGAGGTAATTTTTATGCTATCATTATATTTTTTTCAAATAAATAAGTGTTACGCCTTTATTATATGGTATTTCTTTTCTTTCTATTCTTTTGTGTTTAAATTCTTTTCGTACCATGTTTAGTATTGTTTGTCCTTTTCTATACCCATGTACTACAACGATTTCTTTTATTTTTGGTTCTGCTGTATCTATTGCTCTTTCTAGATAAAATCTAGCTTCGTCTTCTTGCATATCATGTAAGTCTAATATTATTCTTTCTTCATTAGTTATAAATATATCGCTAGACATTGTTTTTTCTCCTTTTACACAGGCTAATTTTAACAAAAGATAGAGGAAGCTAAATCATAAGTTCCTCTATCTTTATATTTTTTAATTACCATCTTAAATATAAAAAATTGAAAGTGCAACTGCAAGGACTGCAAAAGCGATTCCAAGTCCAATTGTCCATCTTTTCATTTTTCCTTCTTTGGTTCTTCCTTTATTTTGATTATAGAAATTGTTTGTACTTGAACCTGTTATTGTACTTGATGCTCCCTCTGAATCTTTTGTTTGTATTAATGTAAGTATTATTAATACAAATGTTACTATAATATATATAACTAATAATATATTTTTTATAATTTCCATGTCTTCTATCTTTCCTCCTTGCATTACAAATGCAGAATATATTTTATCATATTTGCTTTTAAATTGCAACTATTTTTCCAATTTGTGATATATTTTTTTACCTTTTTTCAAAATTGCAGCACCTTCTTTAAAGTCTTCTTCTGATAATTTATAGATTGTATCTGTAATTTTCTCATCATTTAATGATATTCCACCT
This sequence comes from uncultured Clostridium sp., assembly GCA_947641575.1. Lineage (GTDB taxonomy): Bacteria > Bacillota > Clostridia > TANB77 > CAG-508 > JAAWPK01. The sequence goes on along the minus strand of CANRQN010000012.1, from coordinate 5,121 downwards.
TGCTCTATTAGTGTTTTTGCTTGCCCTTTTGATGGTGCAATTTTTGTAAGTACTATTGCATCTACAAGTGATATATCTGTATTTTCTAGTTTTGTACTTGGCATGTTTTCTAAGTTTCCCTGTCCTTCAAATAATGCTTTTGCTGTCTCTTCTGCTTTTAAAGCTTCTTCTTCTCCATGGATTAATTTGGTTATTTCAAATGCAGCAACCTTTTTGGCTTCATTTATATTCTCGTCTTTTAAAGATGCTAGTCTTTCTATTTCTTCATTAGTCAAAAATGTTAAGATGTTTAGAACTTTTCTTACTTCTGTATCTCCAATATTTCTCCAATATTGATAAAATTCATATGGTGAAGTTCTTTCTTTATTTAGCCACAATGCCCCTTTTTCTGTTTTTCCCATTTTTTTACCCTCTGCTGTTGTAAGTAGCTTAAATGTTAGTCCATATGAGTCATCTGCTCCAACTTTTCTAATTAGTTCTACTCCTCCTATTATATTAGACCATTGGTCATTTCCTCCTATTTGGATTTTGCAATTATATTTATCATGTAAATATAGGAAATCATAGCTTTGCATTAGCATATATCCCATTTCAAAAAAGGTTAATCCCGTTTCTAATCGTGCTTTATAGCATTCTGCTGCTAACATTTTGTTTACTGAGAAAAGTTTTCCTATATCCCTCATGAAATCTATGTAATTTAAGTTTAATAACCAGTCTGCATTGTTTACTATTATTGCTGCATTTTCTCCCTCAAATGATATAAATCTTTCTGCTTGTTTTTTTATACATGCTACATTATTTTCTATTGTTTCCTTTGTCATCATTTTTCTCATATCTGTTTTTCCTGATGGGTCTCCTATATTTGCTGTTCCTCCACCCATTAATATTATTGGTTTATGTCCTGCTTTTTGTAATCTCGAAGCTACCATTAATGCAACAAAGTGACCAATGTGTAAGCTGTCTGCTGTTGGATCTATTCCTATATAAAATCTAACACTTTCTTTATTTAATAATTCTCTCATCTCTTTTTCATGTGTCAATTGTTCTACATATCCTCTTTCTTCTAATTCTTTTAATATATCTGCCATTTTCTAATATATTCCCCTTCCCTATTTGGATTTATTTATTATACAATTTTTTTTTGAAAAAGTAAAGGTAGAGTTACTTGATTTTTTATATGTTTTGTGTTATTATTTAGATATCCAATATTTAGGAGGTTTTTATGAGTTCTAATTGTGGTAAGAAAAAAATTGAGGTTGTTTCTGGTAATGGTGAAAATTTAGATATTTCTCCTGTTTCTAGACATATTCCTGTTAGCAGACCTAAAATTAATAAGAAAACTGATAAAAAGATTGTTATTCCTAAAGAGAATAAAAAATAAAGTTTTTACTTTATTTTTGTATTTTTTATTGACAAATTGTAATTATGCATTTATAATATTAAAGTAATATTTATGGCGAAGTAGCTCAGTTGGCTAGAGCATGCGGTTCATACCCGCAGTGTCGTGGGTTCGATTCCCTCCTTCGCTACCAAAGGAAAGTTTCGTCGAACTTTTTGTAACGTTTGATATAACTGAGGTTTAAGATTACAATAAAATGACGAACACAAAAATCTAATTCCAACTCTTATGGGTTGGAACTTTTTTTGACTAATATTGGTAAAAAAGGAGGATTTTTGTGTTATGCTTAGAATAATAAAGAAGAAAATCATAATAACTAACGATTTACACTCTAAGATTTCGTGGGCGTGTTCCTTTGCGAATGTCTCCCCTGAGATTATAGAAGGTAATCTTAGAATTATCGAAAAGACTAACATAGCCTATGTAGAACCACATAGAGCAATTATAAAGGATAAGTTATTCCTATTCTTCAATGATTTAGATTACTTCTACATTGGAGATTTGACGAATAAGTATCCACTCTCTAAATTGAGAGATTACATAGTAGATAATTGATATATTTTTATGATTTCATTAGCACATTTAAAAATAAATAATGAGATATAATAAGAGAAATGATGACTTAATGAAATTTATATAAAGGTATCGGTTAGCTACAAAACTATCTGATACCTTTTTTGTTTTATCAAAAAGCAGATAGGAATATACAAAGGAATATTCTTCAAAATTCCTAGAAAGGAGGATTTATGCAGGAAATGAAGAATGCTGGAATTTATATTCGTGTAAGTACAGAGGACCAAGCACGTGAAGGTTTCAGCTTAGGAGAACAAGAAGAAAAATTAAAACATCTTTGTAAATATAAAGAATACAAAGTATTTAAGGTTTACAAAGACGCAGGAATATCGGCAAAGGATATGGAACACAGACCAGCTTTTCAGCAGATGTTAGAAGATATGCGAGCAGGCAAAATCAATTATATTGTAGCATACAAGCTAGACAGAGTTACACGTTCAGTTCGTGATTTAGAAGTTTTAATCTCTGACCTAGAAAAGCATAATTGCTATCTTGTATGTGATAGAGATGACGTAAATACGTCTACTGCAAACGGTCGCTTTTTCGTTCGTATGCTAACAGTATTATCACAATTAGAAATTGAGATAGTAAGCGAAAGAACAAAATTTGGATTATCAGGAGCAATAAAGTCTGGTCATATTCCACGGACACGCTCCTCTTGGCTACAAAAGAAACGAATCAAAAAAACTAATTATTGATGAAACTACAAAAGATATTGTATTAAGAATATTTAATATGTATTTAGAAGGAAAAAGTTATCAAACAATAGCAAATATCTTAAATGCAGAGAAAGTTCTTAATCCAAAGAAATGGACAGATGTAAAAATAGAAAAAATACTAAACAATAAAATTTATGTTGGCGATTTTGAAAGGCTAAAGAAAATAGGAAAAGAACAAGGTAAGGCACCTATCATTTATCAAAATGTAGTAGAACCTATCATATCAAGAGCAATATTCGAAGATGTACAAACACAAAAGGAGAAAAATCAAAGAGCTTATTGCAGGGATAGAGTTTATATATTTATGCAGAAAGTAATTTGTCCAAAATGTGGCAAGTTAATGACTTGTAAAGGTACAGGTGGAACAAAGAAGAAATATATGTATTATTACTGTAATGATTGTAAATTATACTTGCGTGAGGATTTAATAGAACAAGTAGCAATGCCTATGATTATGAATTTAATTGAATATGATATGACTGTAAAAAAATACTTCTTCCCTGTACTAGCTGACAAAAAAGAGAAAAACACATCTAAGCTAGACAAAGAAATATCATTACTTCAAAATCAAAAGACTAGAATAAAAGATGCTTATTTAAAAGGTATTGTAGAAATGGAAGATTTTTCAGAAGATTACAAGATTATTGAGGATAAGCTCAAAATATTAGAGCAAAAAAGACTTGAAATTATAGATATAAACAAGCAGACCTTCTCTCCTCAAAGTCTAATGGCAGACAGAGACGTAGAGAAAGAAAAACTAATACGTTCTAACAAATTCAAAGATATGCTTATGGCAGAATGGGAGGGTAAAACTAAAGAAGAAAAGCAAGAATTTATTTCAAAATTTATAGAAAGTGTAACAATAGACAAGGACAAAAGAGGTTATTATACCTTAGAAAATATTAAGTTTAGAAAGAACTATATCGACCAATTAGTTACACTTCTTAATAAAGGAATGTTTGAGGTAGAAATACCTTGTACTAAAGGAAAAGAAGAAACAACAGTTACTTCATCAGTGCTAATGGATAAAAAAGAATTAGACGAATATATGGATAGATTAAACGATTATTATGAGGTATCATACTACGAGTTAAAACGATTAGACGAACCTCAAAAGGGTTACCAAAAGAAATATTTTACAATAGATTTAGTTAATGATAATGGAGAAAAATTCTTCAAGTTAGTAGAGTTAATTCGGAGATGATAAGAGATTTCCTATACCAGAAAGTAATCGAATAGTAGGCGAAATTCGAGTAAAAGAACGAGCGAAGGCAAGCTAAAAATTCGTATAAAATTTGCAAAATTTTATACGAATATCGACGCAAAAATGATAAAAATTGTATCAATTTTTATTATATTATTTTATAAAAAATGAGAGATTTTTTTATAAAATAATGCGTCGATAAAGCCTCGCAGAGCCCCCTGAGTTTTGTTAGTATGACGAAACTCATAGGGGAGAACGCTTTAGTTAAGTACACTAAAATGTTCTCCCTATAAAATAGCTTGTTTAAGCTGATATTCTTTTATTTAACATTTTTTCAATTACCATTGTCATATCTTCAAGACTAACTGGAAAAGAAATTATGCCAACACCTCTATAATATATATCTATTTCTTGAACTTTTTTACCATCTATCTTTTCTGCTTGATGAATTAGTATTTTTTCTATAAGTTCGTTTAGTATTTCTGGTGTTAGTTCTGTTATTTCAGTATATTTCTTAACATTAGATATGAATTGTGTTAAATCAGTTGTTTTCTTTTCAGTATTATTAATTTCTTTTGATAATTGTTCAATCTTTACTTTTAATTCCTGTTGTTCCTTATCATAGTTAAATGATAAGTTTCTAAATCTTTCATTTGTTATCTTTCCAGATATATTATCTTCATAAATATGCATAAATAGGTTATCAATTTCAATTACCCTGTTCTTTGCTTGTTCAAGTTCTCTCTTATTTTTAGAAATTTGCTTTGTCTCATCTTTAGAAGATTTTGCTAACTGCTCCTTTACAAATAAATCTTCATAGTTTTTCATATAAGAAACTACTTTTTGTATATTTTCTAAAACAAGGCTTTGCAATATTTCGTCTGTAATCCAGTGTGAAGTACACAAAGAAATATTTTTCTTATAACTGGAACATCTATAATGGTCTTTTGCGTTTAGGTCAGTAACAGGTGATTGAAAGTATAGCTTTTTACCACAATCATAACAAAATAGTAATCCTGAAAATATACTTTTCTTACCTGATTTTGTAGGCTTTTTTCTGTTATTTCTTAACTCTTGAGCAATGTTCCAAGTATATTCATCAATTATTGGTTCATGAGTATTTTTAAATATTTGCCACTCTTCTTTAGGAATAGGAACTTTAGTTTTATCTTTGTAGGAACGAATGGTATATTTAAAATTAACTGTATCTCCAATATATTCTTGTC
>CANRQN010000011.1 GCA_947641575.1 uncultured Clostridium sp. | reverse complement strand
AGATACATATAATGCATCAACTGCAGTAGCAAAATTTGATGTACAGACGTATTGTTTGGGTGGATCTTGCACAGGACCATTCGATAAGAGTGTTCATTGTCAACATTGTGGTGGAACCAATAGTGTATCCACTAAGTGTGGAGGAAAATTTTCTCTTGCGAGTAGTGGCACTAGCAACTGCGGTGCGTGTCAAGCTCCAGTCTACCATTGGACGGTCAAATGTACTACTTGTGGTGACGTCAAATATTGTATTCAAGAAAACTGCGTGCATGTGCAGCGAGTGGAACCACCGTCCATTTGTACGAATGTGAGGGAGGAGGCTTGTCCTAACCATACGCCTAGCTATACAATTTGTTCGCACGGGGCAAGATCGTCACACTACTTCTGCTCTATGCATGGGAACAATGTATCACAATATCATAGTTAAAAATATATTAGCTTCATTAAAATAAACAAACCTCTAAGTAACAAAATATAGGTTACTTAGAGGTTTACCATATAGTTAAAAAACTCAAAAAGATAACTCCAAAATTAAAAAAATATATTGACAATAATATTATAACATGATAAAATTCTCTTACAGCAAAGGAGGTGAGAAAATATGAAAGATGAACAATTTAAGACACTTGTAGATTTAATAAATCTAGTACAAACTAATCTAACAACAAGAATGGATGATTTATCAAACAAGCTTGAACAAACTAAAGAAGAACTAAGAGCAGAATTTAGATCAGATATGGAAAGATTAAGCGCAGAACTTAAATCAGACATGGAAGGATTAAGAGCAGAATTCAAAGCTGATATGAAAGGATTAAGAGCAGAATTCAAAGCTGATATGGAAGGACTAAGAGCAGAATTCAAAGCTGATATGGAAGGACTAAGAGCAGAATTCAAATCAGACATGGAAGATTTAAGAAAAGAATTCAAATCAGATACAAAAGAAATTAAAAAAGAACAAAAGAGTATGAGAGAAGAAATGCAAGAGATGAAAAAAGACATAAAGGATATTAAAGAAACACTTAAAGAAAATGAAATCAAAAATCACAAACAACATGCATTTATGATAGACTTAATTCAAAGACAAAAGACAAGCGTAATTTAATTGATTATTTATATGGATAGTCAATTAAATTACATAAAATGGGGGGATAATGCTTTATAAATGGACATTTATTTTAAATTTCTATTTATAAGGCATTAATTTTATTCAAAACTAAATTCCTATTGTTCCTTTACTGGAATTTATTTTTATATTTAAGTTTTTTGTATAAATTCTCCAAAAACCCTTGACAAAAGCAAAAAAATAGTGTAAAGTAATATAGCATTACACATGCGAGGTGAAAGAATGGATAAAAATGTTCAAATCGGTTTGCTATGCGACATATATGGGGAATTACTTACAGAAAAGCAGCAAGATATATTAGATTTATACTATAATGAAAATTTATCACTTGCAGAAGTAGCAGAAGCTAACGGAATAACAAGGCAAGCCGTGAAAGATAGTATTGCGAAAGGAGAGAAGAAACTTTTTCGGATTAGAAGAAAAACTTGGAATTATGAAAAAAGTACAAAAACAAGAAAAACAGATACAGAAGATATTATCTGAAATTTCAGAAATCCAGACTAAATACACTGACGAAGAAATAGCAAGTATCTTAGCAAATGTCATGCAAGAATTACAATGTATAGTATAAACGGTGCTTGAGAGAAAAAAGTTTATTCTTTCAAATAAAGAAAAGGAGAAAACTAATATGGCTTTTGAAGGATTATCATCAAGGCTACAAGGAATAACAAGAAAGCTTAGAGGAAAAGCAAGAATAACAGAGAATGATTTAAAAGAAATTTTAAGAGAAGTTAAACTTGCACTTTTAGAAGCAGACGTAAACTATAAAATAGTAAAAGAATTTATAGCAGAAGTAGAAAAAAAGGCATTAGGTAGTGATGTGTTAAAATCACTTACTCCAGGGCAACAAGTAATAAAAATCGTAAGAGACGAATTAGTAGAATTACTTGGAGGAGAAGAAAGCAAAATTGCTTTTACACCAAATCCACCAACAGTAATAATGTTAGTTCGGACTTCAAGGTTCAGGAAAGACAACAACTTGTGGCAAACTTGCAAACCTTTTAAGAAAGCAAGGAAAGAAACCTTTACTAGTTGCATGTGATGTATATAGACCAGCAGCAATAAAACAACTTCAAGTAGTCGGAGCGAGTTTAAATATACCAGTATTTGCAAATGAAAATTCAAAAGATGTAGTGCATATTGCAAAACAAGCAATGAATGTGGCAATCACTAAGCTAAATGATGTAGTAATATTAGATACAGCAGGAAGATTACATATAGATGAAGAGTTAATGGGAGAACTAAAGAATGTAAAACAAAATGTAAAGCCACATGAAATTTTATTAGTAGTAGACAGTATGACAGGTCAAGATGCAGTAAATGTCGGAGACACATTTAATAAAGAACTTGGAATAGATGGAGTAATTCTTACAAAATTAGATGGAGACACTCGTGGAGGTGCCGCATTATCAGTAAAAAAAGTTACAGGAAGACCAATAAAATTTGCAGCTGTGCGGAGAAAAACTAAGTGATATAGAGATATTTTACCCAAGCAGAATGGCAGAGAGAATACTCGGAATGGGAGATGTCTTATCAATAATAGAAAAAGCAGAAGAAGCATTTGATGAAGAAGAGGCTATTGCCCTTGAAAAACAGCTAAGGAAGCAAGAATTTGATTTAGACGATTATTTAGCGCAAATTAGACAAATGAAAAAAATGGGTTCATTTTCATCAATACTAAAAATGCTACCAGGAGCTAACAAACTTGGTGATATAAAAATAGATGACAAAGAATTTGTAAAAATAGAAGCTATGATTTGTTCAATGACAAAAAAGGAAAGAAAAAATCCAAAAATACTAAATGGAAGTAGAAGACAAAGAATAGCTGCAGGTTCAGGAACAACAGTACAAGACATAAATAAATTCATGAAATCTTTTGAAATGACACAGAAAATGATGAAACAAATGAAAAGTAAAAAAGGTGGAATGAAAAATGCGTTAAAAGGCTTAAATATGGATGACCTAAAGAACCTAAAAATATAGTTATTAAATTTTTAAATATATATTAACTAGAAAAGAAGACTAGAAACTTAGAAACTAGATTTAATCTAACTTCTAACCTCTAACTTCTAACATCTAGAATAAAAGGAGGGATAACCAAATGGTAAAAATCAGATTACAAAGAATAGGAAAGAAAAAAGCACCTTTCTATCACATCGTAGTTGCAGACTCAAGATCTCCAAGAGATGGCAAAATAATAGAGCAAATAGGAACATATGACCCTATGAAAAGTCCAGCTGTAATCAATTTAGACAAAGAAAAATGTGCTGAATGGATGAAAAATGGAGCAAGACCAACTGATACAGTTAAGGCTCTAATAGAGAAAGCCTAAGGAGGTACGTTATGAAAGAAATCTTACAAACAATTATTGAAGCCCTAGTAGAAGAAAAAAATGAAATACAAATAACAGAAGTACAAAAAGGTAGAGAAACAGTATTTGAAGTAAAAGTTTCAAGTAAAGATATGGGTAGAGTAATTGGAAAAGAAGGTAGAATTGCTAAGTCAATAAGAACAATTTTCAAGGCAGCTAGTACCAAAGAACAAAAGAAAGTACAAATAGAATTTGTAGATTAAAATAAGGAGCATACATGGATAACTTATTAGAAATAGGTCAAATAGTAAATTCATATGGAATAAAAGGCTTCTTAAAAGTCGTACCATTTACAGATGATGTTCATAGGTATGATGATTTAAAAACAATATATATAGAAAAGAACAAGAAAATAACTCAAATGGAAATAGAAGAAGTAAAATATCATAAAAACTTAGTTTTAATAAAACTAAAAGGAATAGATGATATAAATGATACTTTAGAATATAAAAACTGCTATATCAAAATAGATAGAAAAGATGCAGTTAAGCTTCCAGATGATACATACTTCATAGTAGATTTGATAGGACTAGAAGTTGTAACAGAAGAAGGGTTACTACTTGGAACGTTAATTGATGTATTTCCTACAGGAAGTAATGATGTATATGTTGTAAAAGATGAGCTTGGAAAGCAAACCTTACTCCCAGCAATAGGAGAAGTAATAAAAGATGTAGATATAGAAAATAAAAAAATGATAGTACATCTTTTAGAAGGTTTGATTCGGAGGAAGTAAAGAAAATGAAGTTTAGTGTGTTAACACTTTTTCCAGAGATGTTTGATGGATTTAAAACAAGTATAATAGGAAGAGGAATAGAAAAAGGACTAATAGATATAGAACTTATAAATATTAGAGATTTTTCAAAAAACAAGCACAAGAAAGTAGATGATACACCTTATCGGAGGAGGAGCTGGCATGGTAATGATGCCAAATGTAGTGTATGATGCATATGAATCTGTAAAAACAGATGACGCAAAAGTTATATACTTATCTCCACAAGGGAAAAAACTAAATCAAAATGAAGTGAAACATTTAAGCAAAGAAAAGCACATTATCTTACTTTGCCGGGCATTATGAAGGTATTGACCAAAGAGTTATAGATGAGATTGCAAGTGAAGAAATATCCATTGGTGACTATGTTTTAACAGGTGGAGAACTTCCAGCAATGGTAGTTATTGATAGTGTTTCAAGATATGTAGATGGGGTACTCGCAAAAGAATCAATAGAAGAAGAAAGCTTTTCAAAAGAGAATTTGCTAGAATATCCACAGTACACAAGACCAGAAGAATTTCATGGAAAAAAGGTTCCAGAAGTTTTGCTTAGTCGGACACCATGAGAATATAGAAAAATGGAGAAAAGAAAAGGCCTTAGAAATTACAAAGAAAAAAAGACCTGACCTTATATAAAAAAGAAAGGAGAAAGAATAATGGACATAATTAAGTCAATTGAACATGAACAATTAAAAGAAAAAGTTCCAGTACTAGATGTTGGAAATACAGTAAGAGTTCATGCTAAAATAAAAGAAGGAAACCGTGAAAGAATACAGGTATTCGAAGGAATAATAATTAAAAAACAAGGTGGAGGAGTAAATGAAACATTTACAGTAAGAAAAATATCTTATGGAGTAGGTGTTGAAAAAACATTTTTACTACATTCACCAAACGTAGAAAAAGTAGAAGTAGTTAGAGTAGGTAAAGCAAGACGTGCTAAACTATACTATCTAAGAGATAGATTAGGTAAGTCTGCTAGAACTAAAGAAAAAGTAGGAGCAAGAATTGAAACTAAAGAAATAGTTTTAAAAGAAGCACTTAATGAAGAAGCTCCAGTAGAAGAAGTAGTAGAAACACCTGTAGAAACAGTTGAAGCTCCAGCAATAGAAACAGAAAATCCAGTGGTAGAAGAAACAGTAGATACAGTATCAGAAGAAAAAGTTGAAGCTGTAAAAGAAGAACCAGTAAAAGAAGAAGCTAAAGCTGAAGAAAATAAGACAGAAGAATAAAATAAATTATATAGACAAAAGCCCCAGCGATTTCTCGCTAGGGCTTTTGTTTGGAGACTTCACCAAATCCAATTGTCAGGATCCAAAGAATCCGGGACAAAGTTCGGATTTGTGAGCCGGTCAATGAGAATCATGCCAGCAATTTTCATTGCGACAGCATTGTTTTCGGTATCCTCACCGATATGACCAGTTGCGATATAGAACAGAATTTTCTGTTTGACATTGGTTCGAAGGACCTTAGCCTCCGAATAGTCGATGTCGCCAGGCATGTGCTTATAGCTGGCATCAACCAGCTTACCCTCAGGCAATGCTTCAAGGTAACAGAACTCCGGCTGACCATCTTTTGAGACTACCAGCCGCCACTTGTACTCACCCATCTTATAAAATCTCCTTTTTTCAAATTTGCACAAATCGTGCGTGCTTAAATATTATATCAGAAATTATGTAAAATTGCAAACTTAACTTAATAAAAAATTAAGCTTTCCTCTATTTTTTCTTAAGACAAAACGTGATATAATATTTAATATAAAAGATAAGAGGAAGGTAGATAGAAATGTATAATATATTAGTTTGTGATGATGATAAAGAAATAGTAAAAGCAATAGAAATTTATTTAGTAAAAGAAAACTATAACGTATTAAAGGCATATAACGGAGAAGAATGTCTAAAAGTATTAAAAGAAAATAAAGTACACCTAATAATACTAGACATCATGATGCCAAAAAAAGATGGAATAGAAACAATAGAAGAGATAAGAAAAGAAAAAACTATACCAGTAATAATGTTATCAGCTAAATCAGAAGACGAAGACAAAATAAATGGATTAAATATAGGTGCAGACGACTATGTTACAAAACCATTTAACCCACTTGAATTAATTGCAAGAGTTAATTCAGGAATAAGAAGATATACAAAACTTGGAACAATTACAAATGAAGAAAATAAAAAAGTATATAATTCAGGAGAACTTATAATAGATGATGACTTAAAAAAAGTGACAGTAGAAGGAAAAGAAGTAAAACTCACACCAACAGAATTTAATATATTAAAATTTTTAACAAAAAACAAAGGAATAGTATACTCAATAGAGCAAATCTATGAAAACGTTTGGGAAGATGAAGCATATGGGGCAGACAATATAATAGCAGTACATATAAGACACATAAGAGAAAAAATTGAAATAAATCCAAAAGAACCAAAATACTTAAAAGTGATATGGGGTATAGGTTATAAGATAGAAAATATTTAAAAAAAGGAAAGATTTAAATGAAAGAAAGTAAAATACTAAAAGTAATAAGCTACGTAGTCCTTCCAATATTTATTCGGAATTATAATTATTACAATTTTTTATAGTGCCAATAAGGAAATATATGAGAGACAATTAAGCGATACATACTTTGAAAGCCAAGAATTTGCACATTATTACATGAATGGACTAAGAGAAGAAATAAATTCACTAATTTATAATGATAATACAGCATATACAATTACAGAAAAAAATGGAACAAGAATATATTATAGACCAAATACAAGAAATATGCTCTCAGAAATAAAAAATCTTAATTTTATAATAATATATAATCCAAGAAATAAGGTATGCACAAATTTAGGATATTTGTTAGAAGCACAAGATTTAGAAACTATGAAAACATATGTAACAAGCAAAGAAGGAAAAAAGGTAAGCATAGTAGGAGGAGAACTTAAAACAAATTCAGAAGCAATACAAGTAGCATGGGAGGATTATAGAGATCTGTTTATAGGGACATATTACTATTCTAATGGAGAATATTATGACACACTAGAAGAATATCAAATGGAAGTAAAAAATAAAGTACTATACGAAATGTCAAAACAAAATATAACACAAGGAGAAATAGATAAAACAAAAGAATCAATTATAGAAGAAGAATTAGAAAAACAAGGATTAGTATATGTAGATTATGATATAAAAGATTTTGAAATATACATGTCATATGAAGAAGAATTTGAATTAAACTCATATGATTCATACATTATAGGTATAATGCAAATATTACAAAAATATGAGGATGCAATGTATATAGCAGTGCCAATTTGTAGCATATTTACAGTTATAATTGTAGCATATCTTATAATGAGTATAGGATATAAAAAAGATAAAGATTATGTAGAATTAAATGATATAGATAAAATTCCATTAGAAATTATATTAGTAGCACTTTTAGGAATGCTATCAATAATTTTTGTTGCAATGAATGGATTTGGATACACAATGTATTACAACTATTATAAATTATTCTTAAGTGCAATGATAACATCATACTTTGTAATATATATATTATTTGCAATAACAATTACAACAATTATAAAAAGAATTAAAGCAAAAACACTTATAAAAAATACCATTACATGGAAAACATTAAGAATATTAAAAAATATATTTATAAAAATGCAGCAAAAATTTTACAGATTTATAGATGTAATGAATATGACAAGAAAGACAGTATTCTTTACAATTATGTATATTCTTACAATGATAATTATATTTGCAATATTTGCGGACTTAGGAACAATAGAACTTGGAATATTTATAAATATCGGAATTACAATATATTTATTTTACAAGCTAATGAAAAGAGTAAAAGACTTTAAGAAAATAGAAGAGCATTTAAAGAAAATATATGAAGGAGATAATAAAGAAAGACTTATAGAAGAAGAGTTTACAAAAGAGTTCAAACAAGCTGTTAAATATGTAAATGACATATCAAACGGATTTGAAAATGCTGTACAAGAAGGAATAAAAAGCGAAAGACTAAAAACAGAACTTATAACAAATGTATCGCATGATATAAAAACACCTCTAACATCAATAATAAATTATGCAGACCTAATAAAAAGAGAAAATATAGAAAATGAAAAAGTTAAAGAGTATGTAGAGATATTATTAAGTAAGTCGCATAGGCTAAAAAGACTTACAGAAGATTTAGTAGAAGCATCAAAAGCATCTTCTGGAAATGTAAAATTGAACCTAGAAAGGATAGATATAGTAGAACTTATAAACCAAACAACAGGGGAATTTGAAGATAAGTTCAAAGAAAAGAAACTAGATATAATAATAACTATGCCAAAAGAAGAACTATTTGTAGAAGCAGACAGTAGATACATGTATAGGATAATAGAAAATGTATTTAGCAATGTGTCAAAATATGCGTTAGAAAACTCAAGAGTTTATGTAGACATAATAAAAAAAGAAGAAAAAGTAAAAATAGAAGTAAAAAATATTTCAAGAGCAAAGCTAAATATTAGTGAAGAAGAACTAATGCAAAGATTTGTAAGAGGAGATAAATCAAGAACAACTGAGGGAAGCGGACTTCGGACTTTCTATATCAAAGAGTCTAGCAGAACTTCAAAAAGGAAGCTTTAACATAAAAATAGATGGAGATTTATTCAAGGTAGAGTTAGAATTTGAAATAAAAAATTAAAATTTGACATATAATAAAATAGATGTTATAATAACATCAAGACGTCGATAAAAGTAGTTCTTAAATGAAATGCGTAAAAAAGACTAGGTACGAGCATACCTAGTCTTTTTCCATGTGTTATTCACTTAATTTCTTTATAATTAAATAAAGCAATAAAAGTTTCAACACTTTAAGTAGTTCCTTCATAAAATGCAACCCTCCTTTCCACCTTTAGGAAGGTACACATATCATACTATATGCAAATAACAAAGTCAATAATTTTCTTACAAACTCTTGTTTTTTATTTTGAATTGTAGTATAATACATAAAGTAAGTTTATTTAAACAATATGGGGGAATAAAATGAACGATAAAATAATTATAAAAGGAGCAAAAGAACATAACTTAAAAGATATAAATTTAGAAATTCCAAGAGACAAGCTTGTAGTAATTACAGGTCTTTCAGGTTCTGGGAAATCATCACTTGCATTTGATACATTATATGCAGAAGGACAAAGAAGATATGTAGAAAGTTTGTCATCATATGCACGTCAATTCTTAGGTATGATGGAAAAACCAAATGTAGAATCAATAGATGGTTTATCTCCTGCAATATCAATAGACCAAAAAACAACATCAAAAAATCCACGTTCAACAGTAGGAACAGTTACAGAAATATATGACTATATACGTCTTTTGTATGCGAGAATAGGAACTGCATATTGTCCAAACTGTGGTAAAAAAATAGAAAAGCAGACTTTAGACCAAATAGTAGATAGTATTTTAGAATTAGAAGAAGGCACAAAAATACAAGTATTAGCACCAGTTGTAAGAGGAAGAAAGGGAGAATTTGTAAAACAATTAGAAGGATATCAAAGACAAGGTTTTGTACGTGCTAGAATAGATGGAGAAACAGTAGAATTAACAGATGATTTAAACTTAGACAGAAAGAAAAAACACAATATAGAACTTGTAGTAGATAGATTAGTTATAAAAGAAGGAATTAGAAATAGACTTGCGGAATCAGTAGAAGTAGCATTAAAGAATGCAGAAGACCTAGTACTAATAGATATAAATGGTAAAGAAAACAAAATATATAGTGCAAATTATGCTTGCCCTGACTGTGGGATAAGCATAGGAGAATTATCGCCTAGAATGTTTTCATTCAATAACCCATTTGGAGCATGCCCAACATGTACAGGAATAGGGTATTTAATGAGAATGGACGAAGATTTAATAATTCCAGATAAAGACAGAACTTTATATGATGGAGTAAAAGCATTTGGCTCAAGCACGATGAAAAAGGGTGAGACCATGGCAAAAATGTACTTTGAAAGTATAGCAAAACATTATGGAGTAGATATAACAAAGCCAATCAAAAAATTACCAAGAGACTTTTTGGAAAAAATCCTATATGGAACAGGTACAGAGAGCATAGATTTTGAATATGAATCACCTATAGGAATAAGAAAATTCAAAGCACCATTTGAAGGAGTAATACCAACATTAGAAAGACGTCATAATGAAACTAAGTCACAAGGAATGCGTGACTTTTATGAGATGTATATGAGTAACAGTGACTGCCCAACATGTAGTGGAGCTAGATTAAGGAAAGAAAGCTTATCAGTAAAAATAGGCGATAAAAACATAAATGAATTAACAGAAATGTCAATAAGTAATGTAAAACACTATTTAAATTCATTGGATTTATCACCAAAAGAAAAAATGATAGCAGATCAAATTTTTAAAGAATTAAATAAAAGATTACAATTTTTGATAGATGTAGGACTAGAGTATCTGACGCTATCAAGAGCAGCTGGAACCCTATCAGGAGGAGAGGCACAAAGAATAAGACTTGCAACACAAATAGGCTCAAGTCTAACAGGAGTGCTATATATATTAGATGAACCAAGCATAGGACTTCATCAAAGAGATAATGATAAATTAATAACAACATTAAAAAAACTAAGAGACTTAGGAAATACTGTATTAGTTGTAGAACATGACGAAGATACAATGTATGCAGCAGATCAAATAATAGATATAGGACCAGGACCACGGAGTGCATGGAGGAAAAGTAATAGCGCAAGGAACAGCAGAGGAAGTAAAACTAGTAACAGGGTCAGCAACAGGAGATTACTTAAGTGGTAGAAAAAGGATAGCCATTCCCAAAAAAAGAAGAAAATCAAATGGAAAATCCATAGAAGTAGTGGGAGCTACCCAAAATAACTTAAAAAATGTAAATGTAAAAATACCACTTGGAGTATTTACATGTATAACAGGAGTCTCAGGATCTGGTAAATCTACACTTATAAACGAAGTATTATACAAAACTATAGCAAAAGAAATAAATGGTTCAAATGAAAAGCCAGGAAAATGTAAAGGTATCAAAGGAATAGAAAACATAGACAAAATAATAAATATAGATCAATCTCCAATAGGAAGAACACCACGCTCAAATCCTGCAACATATACAGGAGTGTTTGATATTATACGTGATTTGTTTGCTACAACAAATGAAGCAAAAATGAGAGGATACCAAAAAGGTAGATTTAGTTTCAATGTACCAGGGGGAAGATGCGAGGCATGTGGAGGAGATGGAGTACTAAAAATAGAAATGCACTTCTTACCAGATATTTATGTACCATGTGAAGTATGTAAAGGAAAAAGATATAATAAGGAAACACTAGAAGTAAAATATAAAGGAAAATCAATAGCAGATGTACTAGATATGACAGTAGAGGAATCATTAGAATTCTTTAGCAATGTACCAAGAATAAAACAAAAAATCCAGACACTAAATGATGTAGGATTAGGGTATATAAAACTAGGACAACCATCAACAACATTATCAGGAGGAGAAGCACAAAGAGTAAAGCTTGCAACGGAGCTATCAAAAAAAGCAACAGGAAAAACATTATATATACTAGACGAGCCGACAACAGGGCTTCACATTGCAGATGTTCATAAGTTAGTAGATATTCTCCAAAGATTAGTAGACACAGGAAATAGTATAGTCGTTATTGAGCATAACTTAGACTTAATAAAAACAGCAGACTATATAATAGACCTAGGACCAGAAGGTGGAGATAATGGCGGAAGTATAGTACAAGTTGGAACACCAGAACAGATAATAAAAAATGAGAAGAGTTATACAGGGCAATTTTTGAAGAAATATCTTGAGTAAACATAAAATTGATTCTTTCATATAAAAAGAAGAAGCCTAATTGAAGCTTCTTCTTTAAACAATTAATGATTGTTTTGGTTATTTTGGTTATTGTTATTATTTTGGTTGTTGTTATTATTGTTGTTATTTCCTTTATTTTTCTTTTCCTTTGACATAGTTTAAGCACCTCCATGTTATTTAAATCTACTAATATTATTGACTTAAAGATATAAAAATATACAAAAGAAATGTAAAACTATAAATTTAGCTTGACTTAAAAGAATTAATGTAGTAAACTAAGAATACTTTAAATCAATATATTTTATTCTAATACCTAAAAATCTAGGTGAAAATTCAAATATATCAAATATAAAAGAAATTAAAAAATAATGCATTGACATATTATAACAAAAATGCTATAATATAAAATGTAAATAAAGGTGGTAAGGGACATAGTGTATAACATAATTATTTACGAAGATAAAAACGGACAAAGTGAAGTAAAAGACTATATAGAAAAATTAAAACAAAAAGCAAGTAAAGACAGTTTAATAAAATTCAAAAAAATCATATCATATATTAGAATGCTAAAAGAAGAAGGACTAAACTTAAGAGAACCATATATTAAGCATATAGAAAATAATATATGGGAACTTAGACCTTTAAGAGATAGAATACTATTTGCATATTATGATAAAAACACATTTATTTTATTAAATGTGTTTATGAAATATACTCAGAAAACACCTAGAAGAGAAATAGAAAAAGCAAAAAAATATTTAAAAGATTATATGTTCAGGAGGGATGAAAATGGATAAGTGGGAAGATTTTGAAAAAACTTTAAATATAACCACAGAAGAAGAAGAAGAAATACAGTTAGAAATGAATATAATTAGAGCAACAATCGAAGCTAGAAAAAATGCAAAATTATCACAAGAGGAATTAAGCAAAAAAACTGGAATAAAACAACCATCAATTGCAAGGATAGAAAAAGGAACACATTCGCCAACAGCAAATACTCTAATAAAAATATTATATCCTATGGGATATACAATAGAAGTTGTACCTTTAAAAAATAAAAGACATAAACTTAATCAAGATAAATACAAAAACCTTGATTTTTAAACAAAAAAATGATAAAATCATAGCATTAGAAAAAGGATGTAATAAATATGAAAGAAACAATATTTTTAATAATAGGACTAGCTTTGGCAGTAATTCGGGGTAATATTAGTATATGATGCAAGAGAAATTACAAAAAAAATATTTGGATTTGGAGACATAAATGAGGGAACAGCTGGATTAAAAATACTTGGTTTTATTATGGCAATGATAGGCTCTTTAGTTATTTATTTTAATATATAAAGGAAGAAATATGAGTTCAAAAAAAGATATAATAAAAAAGAAAAAAATAATAATACTTTTGTGCATAGCTGCAGTAATACTTATTTTAGCAATAGCTATAGTTAGTGGACTTCTAATATACAACTTTGCAAACAAAGAAAATGCACCACAAAGTGGAAATGTGAATACACTAGATGTAGGTGAATATACAAATATGGAGGAAAATAATATTTTGCAAGTTGAATTAGAGGGAGAAAACAATACTAATGAAACAAATGAACTTAACACAGTAACAAATGAGTCAAGTGCAAAAAATGATACAAATACTAAACCAAAAGTAGTAGATGCACCATATTACATAAAGGTAAATTACGGAG
The DNA here is from genome assembly GCA_947641575.1 of uncultured Clostridium sp. Lineage (GTDB taxonomy): Bacteria > Bacillota > Clostridia > TANB77 > CAG-508 > JAAWPK01. The sequence goes on along the minus strand of CANRQN010000011.1, from coordinate 29,258 downwards.
CAAATGTTGTTACGGTATATAAAAAAGACTCAAAAGGTAACTATACACAAGCTATAAAAGCAATGGTATGCTCAGTTGGAACAGCAACACCAACATCAGGTGTATATGGGATTACAGATAAATATACATGGAGACTATTAGAAGGAAATGTTTATGGACAATATGCTTGTAGAATAACGGGTTCAATTTTGTTCCATTCAGTTCCATACCAACAAAAAGATAAATCTACACTAGAATGGTGGGAATATGATAAGCTAGGGACAAAAGCATCACTTGGATGTGTAAGACTAAAAGTAGAAGATGCAAAATGGATATATGATAATTGTGTTCCAGGAACAAAGGTAGAATTTTATACATCAAGTACTCCAGGACCACTTGGAAAACCTACAGCAAAGAAAATAACAAATGATACAGAAGTTAGAAACTGGGATCCAACAGACCCAGATAAAAATAATCCATGGATAGAATATTTGAAAAATCAAAGTCAAACTACAAATACTAAGCCAGTTGAAGATAATAAGAACAATAATACAGAAAATGTAGCTAAACCAAGTGACAAAAACACAGTAAACAACAATATAGCAAATAGTGATAATAACATTGTAGATAAAGACAAAAACAATACAAATACAGATATAAATAAAGGAAATACAGCAGTAGAAGGGAATACAGTTAAGACGCAACAAACATCAGGAAGTGTTGGAAAAAAGGAAAATAGCTTAAACAAAATATAAATAAGATTTTTAATATAAGGCAGACTAGAAAAGTCTGCCTAGAATATAGGGGGAAAATAAATGCTAAATAAATATGAGCCAAACGAATTTGAAGAAGAGCTATATAAAAAATGGAATGAAAATGGATATTTTACACCAAAAATAGATAAAACCAAAACTCCATATACAATAGTAATTCCACCACCAAATGTAACAGGAAAGTTACATATAGGACATGCTTTAGTTATGACACTCCAAGATATATTAATAAGATATAAAAAACTAAGAGGATTTAACACTCTATGGATACCAGGGACAGACCATGCAGCAATATCAACAGAAGTAAAAGTAGTAGAAAAGCTAAGAAATGAAGGGAAAACAAAAGAACAAATTGGAAGAGAGGCATTTTTGGAAGAAGCATGGGATTGGACACATAAATATGGAGGAACAATAATAAGCCAATTAAAACGTATGGGATGTAGCTGTGATTGGACAAGAGAAAGATTTACTTTAGATGAAGGACTTTCAAAAGCAGTAGAGCATGTATTTATAGATATGTATGAAAAGGGTGCTATATATAGGGGAAACAGAATGATAAACTGGTGTCCTACATGTAAGACATCTTTATCAGATGCAGAAGTAGAAGCGGAACAAGAAGGCTCACATTTATGGCATATTAAATATTATACAAAAGATAAAAAAGAATATATAACAGTTGCAACAACAAGACCAGAAACAATGCTAGGTGATACTGGAGTTGCAGTGCACCCTGAAGATGAAAGATATAAAAACATGATTGGAAAAACAGTTATAGTTCCAATAGTAAATAGAGAAATACCAGTAGTTGCTGATGAATTTGTAGAAAAAGAATTCCGGAACAGGTTCGGTAAAACTTACTCCTGCACATGACTTCAATGATTATGAAGCAGGTCTAAGACATAACTTAGAAGAAGTAGAAGTATTTGATGAAAAAGGAATAATGCTTGACTTAGTTTCAAAATATAAAGGAATGAATTTATTAGAAGCAAGAAAAGAAATTGTAGAAGATTTAGAAAAACTTGGAGTACTTGAAAAAATAGAAGATTATACACATAATGTAGGAAAATGCTATAGATGTCATAACACAGTAGAACCAAGAATATCTATGCAGTGGTTTATGAAAATGAACGAACTTGCAAAACCTGCAATGGAAGTTGTAAAATCAGGAAAAATAAAATTTGTACCAAATAGATTTGATAGAACATATTTCCACTGGATGGAAAATATAAAGGACTGGTGTATATCAAGGCAAATTTGGTGGGGACATAGAATACCTGCTTATTACTGTGAAAAATGCGGAGAAATTATGGTAGGAAAAACTATGCCAGAAGAATGTACAAAATGTGGAAGTCATAATATATATCAAGATCCAGATACACTAGACACGTGGTTTAGTTCAGCACTATGGCCATTTTCTACAATGGGGTGGCCTGAAGAAACAGAAGACCTTAAATATTTTTATCCAACAAACACACTAGTTACAGCTTATGACATAATTTTCTTTTGGGTTGCAAGAATGATATTTTCCTCATTAGAACATACAGAGAAAATACCATTTGATACAGTATTTATGCATGGATTAGTTAGAGACGCACAAGGAAGAAAAATGTCAAAAAGTTTAGGAAATGGAATAGATCCAATAGATATTATAAAAGACTATGGAGCAGATTCACTAAGATTTTCGTTAGTACAAAACATGACACTTGGAAATGATGTAAAATATTCAGAAGAAAAAGCAAATTCAGCCAAAAATTTTGCAAACAAAATCTGGAATGCAGCCAAATTTGTGACATCAAACACAGATAAAGAAGCTTTGAAAAATTATAATAAAGAAGAATTAAGAATAGAAGATAAATGGTTACTTAATAAATTAGATAAGCTAGTAGCAGAAGTTACAAATCATATAGAAAAATACGAAGTCGGAATTGCAGCAACAAAAATATATGATTTTATATGGAGTGAGTACTGTGATTGGTATATAGAAATGTGCAAACCTAGACTATATGAAGAAAGTAACAAGACAAAAGGAACATGCATATATGTATTAAACTATGCGTTAGTAACATTTTTAAAACTATTACATCCATTTATGCCATTTTTAACAGAAAAAATATATAAAGAACTTGAAACTGAAAATGAAAGTATAATGCTAGAAAAATGGCCAGAAATAAAAACAGAATTTAACTACGAAGAAGAAGAAAAAGGGATAGAAATAATAAAGAATATAATAGTAAATATAAGAAACATTAGAGCAAATATGAATGTTGTACCAAGCAAAAAAACAAACCTAATATTTGTAACAGTAAAATATAAAGAGCTTATAAAGACAAGCGAAAGTTTCTTGAAAAAACTTGGATATGCAGAAAATATAAAGATACAAGAAGAAAAAACAGGAATCCCAGAAAATAGCATATCAGTTGTAGGGGATGGAATAGAAGTATTTATTCCATTTGAAGAACTAGTAGATGTACAAAAAGAACTAGAAAGGCTAGAAGGAGAAAAGAAAAAGCTTGAATCAGAAGTCGAAAGAGCAAACAAAATGCTTTCAAATAAGGGGTTTGTAGAAAAAGCACCAAAAGCAAAAATAGAAGAAGAAGAAGCAAAACTTGCAAAATATAAGGAAATGCTTGAAACAGTGAACAAAAGAATAGAAGAAATGAGATAGTCATTGTGCGACAATAGGGACGGTTCTCTTTGTCGCACAGTTTTTGTTTAAACGAAGGAAAAAAGGGAAAAATATAAATGGTGATAAATATGGAATTAATTTTTGAAATAGTGAAATTTATAATATATTCTTTAATAATAGTATATATTTCAAAGGCGATATTAGTAAAGTTATTAAGAAAACTTGCAGAAATTTTAGATTTAAGCCCAAAAGCAGTTGGTAATATTGCAGGTTTTGCTACATCAATGCCAGAACTACTTACAGTATTTTTTTCTTCACTTCAAGGATTATATGGAACTAGCATATACAATATAATAAGCTCAAATGTAATAAACTTTATCCAATACATAGGGTCTATAAAAATTAATAAGAATGAAAAAATCATTAAACAAAATAGAGCATTAAAAATAGAACTTGTAATGGTAGTTTTAACAATAATAATACCAATTGCAATGGAAATATTTGGAATAGAAGCGAATATAGGAATTATCCCTTTATTTATACTTATATTTGCATTATTCTATTATTTAAAGAGAAATGTATATAAAGTATACAAAATGCAAGTGATGAGTAAAGAAGAAACCAAAGAGATAGAAGAAGAAAAGAAATGGGTAAAGAATAAAGAAAAACTTGCAATTATCACTTTTGCTAAGCTTTTAGGTGTTGGAATAATACTATTTATTGTAGGAAATATGCTTGGAAACACATTAGACACTTTGAGTACAGCATTTGACGTTCCAGAATGGATAATAGGAATAATTTTAGGGTTTGTAACAAGTATACCAGAACTAATAACATTTGTAGAAGCACAGAAACATCATAGTAAAAATACGAGTGATACACAAGGAGTTATAGAAGCAACAAGCAATTTATTTACATCAAATATGTTAAACTTATTTATAATAGAAAGTATCGGAATTTTAACATATATAATATTTGTCTAAATGCCACAATTTTCTTTGTCGCATGTTTGACTAATTAACATAAACGTAGTATAATATATTTGTCATAAAATACAAAAAGGGTCTAGTCAGCCCCATAGATTAAGGCTAACTACCAGAATCTATGACAAAACGGAGGAAAGCAAAAATGCAAGATGAGAACAGCACTAGCACTTCTCAGCTCAGGTCTGAGGAGGAATTGGTACGAGAAATGGTTTCGGCTATCAATGATGCAGCAAAACATATTGGGATCCTGATGAAGGACATCACAAGAAATAAAGGCGCCAGTAAAAAGCTCGCCGACAAGATTGATGGCAAAACTGTAAAGAATGCCGAATTCTTACGGCAATTCAGCCAAATTATCCTGGAAGCAGCTGCATTCAAGCTGGTAAATGCAGCTAAGTCCGAGAGTGAACGAAATGGTGGGAACTGCAAAGATGCACTCAACAGTGCTGCAAAACAGATGGGATTTGACGTCGAAATCATCGAATTCGGAGGAAGTATTCCTGAGGATTAAGTAAGAGCACAGCTATCTCCAAAGTGTAAGCTGTATAGCAACCACTTAAAGAAGAGTCAGATCACATGTTGGTCTGGCTCTTCTGAAATATAAATAAGTTGCTTTTTTATTAAGAATATAGTAAAATAAATAAGTTAAAAGGAGAAGAAAATGTTAGATATATTATTAGATACTATAATGGATAGTATAAAGCTATTACCATTTTTATTTATAGCATACTTAATAATGGAATATATAGAGCACAAAATAAGCGACAAATCTAAAGAGAAAATTAAAAAATCTGGTAAATTTGGACCTTTAATTCGGAGGCCTGGCACGGAATATTTCCGCAATGTGGATTTTCAGCCGCAGCAACAAACTTTTATGCTGCAAGAATAATAACACTTGGAACACTAATATCAGTATATTTATCAACTTCGGATGAAATGCTACCCATACTTATATCAGAGGCAGCACCAATAGATGTAATATTAAAAATATTAGTCATAAAATTTATTCTAGGAATGTTTTATGGATTTATAATAGACTTATTTTTAAAGATAAAAAATAAAAACAAAAATGAAGAAGAAAGAATAGTAGATTTATGTGAAGAAGAACATTGTCACTGCGAAAAAGGACTAGTAAAATCAGCGTTAAAACATACAATAAGTATATTCATATACATATTTATACTTATACTAATACTCAATGCACTAGTTAGTTTTATCGGAGAAGAGACTTTAAGTAATCTTATAACAAAGGGAAGTATATTCGAGCCAATAATAGCAAGCTTAATAGGATTAATTCCAAACTGTGCATCATCAGTTATACTAACAGAGTTATACTTAAACCAAATACTAAGCTTCGGTTCACTAATAGCAGGACTTTTAGTAAATTCAGGAGCAGGGATACTAATGTTATTTAGAATAAACAAAAACTTAAAAGAAAATATAAAAATAGTTGCATTACTATTTATTCTTGGAGCTGTAACAGGAATAGTTATAAATCTAATAGGAATAACTATCTAAGGGGGAAGAAATGAAAATAAATGTAGTAATGGTAGAACCAGAAATACCTCAAAACACAGGGAATATTGCAAGAACATGTGCAGCAACAGGATTAAAACTACACTTAGTACATCCATTAGGATTTAGCATATCAGATAGATACTTAAAAAGGGCAGGGCTAGATTATTGGGACAAATTAGAAATAGAAGAACACGATTCACTAAAAACATTTTTAGAAAAATATAAACCAGAAGAAAATAATATGTACTTTGCAACAACAAAAGCAAAACACTGTTATTCAGATATAGACTTTAGCAAAATGGAAGAAATATTTGTGTTATTTGGAAAAGAAACAAAGGGACTACCAGAAGATTTACTTCAAAAATATATAGAAAATACAATAAGAATACCAATGATAGGAGAACTGCGTTCATTAAATTTATCAAATTCAGTTGCAATAATTACATATGAAATATTAAGACAAGGAGAATTTAAGGAATTAAATCAGATAAGTAAGTATTTTGATTGATTCGTAGAGGGTACCGAAATTTTATGGTACCCTCTCTTCCTTGCACTCTTTAAGTACAGCCTCATTTGCAAGAATGGTAGCTAAACTATCCCCAAGCTGAACAAAAATAGAAGCAAGTAAAGCTATTTCATTTTCATTATAATTTCTTACAATTAAGCATGTAAGCATTGAAACTAAATTAACTAATTCACAAGAATTCATAATAATATATTTTATTAAAAAATATAAAAAATGTGAAAGAACTTAACAAAAACCACTTGCAAAAAAATAAATATATGATACAATATAAGAAAATTTGTTTGACTAAGGAGAAGAGAAAAATGTTTGCATATATAAAAGGAAGCCTTGAAATGAAACTAAATGATTCAGTTGTAGTAGAGGCAAATGGAGTAGGATATAAGATATATATGGCACAAAATGCTATAGAAAAAGCTGGAAATTTAGGAGAAATCGTTAAAATACATACATATTATCATGTAAGAGAAGATAATATTAGTCTTTATGGATTCCTAACAAGTGAGGAACTTAGAACATTTGAATTACTTATATCAGTTAGTGGAATAGGAGCAAAATCCGCATTAACAATACTCGCAAATATAGAACCACACAATTTCGCAATAGCAATAATTACAAATGATGAAGTAAGACTTACAAAAATACCAGGACTAGGTAAAAAATCAGCACAAAGACTAATATTAGAGTTAAGAGATAAAATGAAAAAACTAGAATTAGAAGAAGTAGCAGGAGAAGAAGAGGTATCTAAGATTCAAGTAAATGAAAATATACAAGAAGCAATATCAGCACTTCAAGTTTTAGGATATAACAAAAAGGAAATAGAAAAAGCATTTGAAAAAGAAGACATGAGTTTATTAAGTATTGAAGATATAATCAGAAAAGGACTTGCAATTTTAAGTCGAGATTAATAAATGGAAAGGAATTAAGCTGAAAAAAGAAGCGAGTATTGCTAGGCACATGAAGGAGATATTCCATGAGGCGTACTGATGTACGTTGAATGGAAATCGACTGAAATGTAACGACGCAAGACGAAGTTTATTTTTTTAGCGAGGTATTTGTATGGATTTGGAAAAACCATTGGCCTATCGAATGATGCCAAAAACATTAGAAGAATATGTAGGGCAAGAACATATATTAGGTAAAGACAAAATTTTATATAGAACAATAAAAGCAGATAGATTATCTAGCATAATACTTTGGGGACCTCCTGGCTGTGGAAAGACATCACTTGCAAAAGTTATAAGTAATACTACACAAACCAAATTTTATAGGATAAATGCAGTAACATCAGGAGTCGGAGATATAAAAAGAGTAGTTGAAGAAACACAAAATAGGCTATTAAATCCAACAGGGAAATGTATATTATTTATAGATGAAATTCATAGATTTAATAAGCTTCAGCAAGATGCACTACTTCCATTTGTAGAAAATGGAACAGTAATATTAATAGGTGCAACAACAGAAAATCCATATTTTGAAGTAAACAAAGCCCTAATTTCAAGGTCAATGGTATGCAAACTAGAGCCACTTACAGAAGAAGATGTGTATAAGGTCTTAAAAAATTCACTAGAAAATGAAGAAGGGCTAAAAAGTTTTAATGTGAAAATAGAAGATGAAATTCTAAAAAAAATTGCAAGAACATCAGACGGAGATGTAAGAAATGCACTAAATGGACTAGAAGTTGCAGTACTTACAACAAAAATGGATGCAGACGGTTATATTGTTATAACAGACGAAATAGCAAAGCAAAGTGTACAAAAAAGAAAAGTTATATTCGATAAAAACGGAGACAGCCACTATGATAATATAAGTGCATTTATAAAATCAATGAGGGGTAGTGATCCAGATGCATCAGTATTTTATCTAGCAAGAGCAATTGCAGGAGGAGAAGACCCAGTATTTTTAGCAAGAAGAATAGTGATTGCTGCTTCAGAAGATGTAGGGATGGCAAATCCAAATGCCCTTGTAGTTGCAACTTCTGCAATGCAAGCTGTAACAATGGTAGGAATGCCAGAAGCAAGAATAATACTTGCAGAAGCAGCAGTATATGTTGCAACATCAAAAAAATCAAATGCATCATATCTAGCAATAGATAAAGCTATTTCCGATGTAGAAAGCATGGATACAGGAGAAATACCAATGCATATTAGAAATGCACCAGCAGAGCGGAATGAAAGACTTTCGGATATGGAAATGGATACAAATACCCACATGATTATCCGGGACATGTAATAGAGCAGCAATATCTTCCAGATAAAATGCTTGGCACTAAATATTATATAAAAGATGATACAGTAGAGTAGGAAATTAAAGTACCTACTCTATTCTTCTTCCGCTCTTTTGAAGTCATTTTCTCATATTCCTTGCACTTTATTTTATATTCCATTTGCATAGTTAAATATCTATAATACATATATGCCTGTTCATATTGGAGCATTGGATTAAACATTGGGTCTTTATACATATCATTCATATTAAAATCATTAGGCATATCATATGGAGGAAAACCGCCGAAAATCCATATTTTTATCCATAAGAACCTCCTTAAAACTAATTTGTTAAATTCTATTCAAAATGGAAAGTATTTATGAATAAATAAGAAATAAAAAGAATAGATATTTAAAGAAAAAACAATGAAGTTTGAAATTTTTTTACAAACTAATTTATATTTTAAGAAAGGAATGATTATAAGGTTTGAAAGAAATATTGGGAACGAATCCTATGAAAATATTAAAAGGATTAATAATATCTGTAATTCTAACTTTTATACTTCTATTTATATACTCTGCTGTCCTTACATATACTAAAATAGAAGAAAGTACAATGGCACCAGTTATAATATTAATTACAGCAGTAAGCATACTTGCACGGAAGCGGAATACGGTGCAGGATCAATTAAGAAAAATGGCATAGTAAATGGAGGAATAATAGGACTTATATATATGCTAATTATATATCTTTTATCAAGTTTAACAGGAAGTAGTTTTACTTTAAATATTTATGGGATAATAATGATGGTAGCTGGAACCTCCGCAGGAGCAATAGGGGGAGTAGTACGGGGTCAATTTGAAATAAGAAAACTTTTTGAATTGCTAAAGGGGACGTAGTAAAATGGCAACAAACTGTTGCCATTTTACTACGTCCCCTTTGGCAATTTTCGATTTTCAATCTTAAGCTTTTTTAGCTGTTTCAGCTAATTTTGTGAAAGCTTCCATATCATTAACAGCAAGTTCAGCAAGCATTTTTCTATTTATAGAGATGTTTGCTTTTTTAAGACCTGCGATTAATTTGCTGTAAGTTAAACCATTTTGTCTTGCAGCAGCATTAATTCTTGTTATCCATAATTTTCTAAAATTACTTTTTTTATCTTTTCTTCCAACGTAAGCATACATACCAGATTTCATGACAGCTTGTTTAGCTGTTCTAAATCTATAATGTTTTGCTCCATAGTAACCTTTAGCTTGTTTTAATACTTTTTTATGTTTTTTACGTGTTATTCTAGCTGTTTTAACTCTTGCCATTTTCAAATTCCTCCTTCAATTCTAATTATCATATGGTAATAATCTCTTAATACCATGTACACATGTCTTATCAGCATAAGCATCTTGGATTTTACCAGTTTTTCTTTGTCTACTTGTTTTGTTAGCAAGTAGGTGTCTTCTGTTAGCTTTTGTTCTTTTAACTTTTCCTGTAGCTGTCATACTATATCTTTTTTTTGCAGCTTTGTTAGTTTTTAATTTTGGCATAAAATTTTCCTCCTTTAAAATTAAATTAAGCCTATTTATTTAGTGAAAAAATTATAAACATGTTTTTACCTTCTAAGAAAGGTTTTTTCTCAGGTGTGGCAATATCTGAAAGTTCCTCTATAAATCTGTTTAAGATATCTTCTCCTTGTTTTACATAGTTTAGCTCTCTACCTCTAAAACGTACAGTTATTTTTACTTTAGAGCCACCTTCTAAGAATTTTCTTGCATTTTTTACTTTGAAATTAAAATCATGTTCTTCTGTATTAGGAGTAACACGAAGTTCCTTAACTTCAAAAGTTTTTTGTTTCTTTTTAGCTTCCTTTTCACGTTTAGCTTGTTCAAATTTGTATTTACCATAATTCATAATTTTACAAACTGGTGGATTAGCATTTGGAGAAACTAAAACTAAATCTAATTCTTTTTCAGTAGCTAAATTAATAGCATCTCTTGATGACATTGTACCTAATTTTTCCCCATCATCACTAATTACTTGAACTTCATTAAAACGTATTTGCTCATTAATTGGTAATTCTTGTTTAATAACTAAAACCTCCCTTGTAATATAATAATTAAATTAAGAAAAGATTTGCCAAAAGACAAATCTATCCACTACTAAACTATTTATAATAAAATATAAATAACCTTTTCCTTAAACTTAGGTAAGGTGAGAAGTGGATGACTTCTTCTTCAATCTACCTTAAATATTATACACTATTTTTTGGAAAAGTCAAGCAAAAAATTCAAAAATTGACAATTAACATAAAATAATATATAATAAATACGCAAAAAGTGTTGGTAAATTTGTTTATAAGGCATAATTGCAAAAAAACAATGAAAGTGAGGTTTGATAAAGCAAGACAAGGTAAAAATACCCATAAAATGAACAAAAGGAGTGAGAGAGCTTATGGCAAAATGGGTGTTTTTGAAGGAAGCATTATTGCATCCAGAAAAGTATGGAGATCTATCAAATGCACAGATCGACTATACTCCAGACTATGGCACATTGAAACTAATCGAAGAACAAACTGGAATATATTCTTCTCAATTCTTTGAAACAGAGCTGAACCATACGTGGTATGCGACATTTTATGAAGGTCAGGTATATCTTGTTACAGGAGAGGTAGGCAATAATTGGCTTAGATTAAGGGGAAAGGTTGTATACGAAAATAGAGTAGTTGCGCAAAAAGAGATTCTAAAGCTTTATGAAAACAAAGAGATTGGGACAAAAGGAACACCATGGACGGAAGATACGATAGATATGGCAATAAAAACTCTGCCAAAGTTCTTGCGGGAGATAAACGGTTTCTACTGGACAGCGATAAAATTTACATTTTACTGTGGATTAGACAAATACTCAGGTATACATTTAGTCAACTTCGGAATCCTATGTGGTTTTTTTGACCGTGGCAATGGAATCTTATATGATACCAGTCACGGCAATGTTGCTGCTGAGTCAATGATTCGCCCTTTAGTTTGGGTTCCAGATGATATTCTTGTGGATATTGAGGGACTTGGACAAAACATTCCTCTCAAAATCAAGCGAAACTAACCTCATAAAGGAAACTGTTTGATTTAAATTTCCGACAAACAGCAGATTAGATATCTTAGGGTATCTAGTCTGCTATTTTTTGTACAAATAAAAAAAATATATGAAAATACTAGACTTAATCAAAAAAAAGTAGTAAAATATATATTAAAAAACGAAGATAAGATTTTCTAAGCAATAAATTGCTAGAAAATCTAACCTTCGCATAATTAATTTCTACGTCAATTGCATATTAAAATATGCAATTTCCTAGAACTTAAAAATAATCAAAAGGGGAATAATCTATGCAATTTATCAATATTGGATATGGAAACATAATTGCAGCAAATAGAATAATATCAATAATATCACCAGCGGCAGCACCAACTAAAAGAATGGTACAAGAGGCAAAAGAACATAGACTTGTAATAGATGCAACAACAGGTAGAAAGACAAGGGCTGTAATTATAATGGATACAGGACATATAGTACTTTCAGCAGTACAACCAGAAACAGTAATCAGTAGATTAAATAAAGATATTTTTAGTAAGGAGGATGATTTGTTATGATGGTAAAACCTACAGTACAAGAACTTTTAGAAAATGTATCTAATAGATACGAATTAGTTATAGCAACAGCAAAAAGAGCAAGACAACTTGCAAATGGAGAAGAAGCTCTTACAACTAAAAAAGAAGCTTCTGTTGTAACACTTGCTGCAACTGAAATAGCTGAGGGAAAGATACACACAGTTTAAATTTAGAAAGGAATGAAACTTAAATGTTAGTTATAATATCAGGGGTTGCAGGTGCTGGGAAAGATACTATAAAAAAAGAAATAGTAAAAAGGATGGAAAATGTAGAAACAATTCCATCAATTACAGATAGACCAGAACGCCCACGGGGATATACCAGGAGAAACATATATATTTGTAAATAATAAAGAATTCAAAAAACTAATAGAAGAAAATGCATTATATGAATTTGATATTCATCATAATCATTATTATGGTGTTCCAAAGAAACAACTAAATGACAAGATAAGGGCAGGAAAAACTGTAATAAAAGACGTAGATGTAAATGGAACAGAAAATTTGGTACGAATACTAAAAAACGACATGAAAGTTATAACAATATTTTTAAGAGTTCCAAAAGAAATTTTAAGAAAAAGATTAGAAGCAAGAGTAGATAAGCCAGATGAAAAAGAAATAGAATTAAGACTTAGCAGATTTGAATTTGAAGAATCTAAAATGAATAATTATGACTATGTAATAGAGAACACAAACCAAGAAGAAACAATTAAAGAAATTATGGAGATAATAAAAAAAGGATAAGAAGAAACTCTTAGGTAGCGATAAATAGGTACCTAGGAGTTTTTTCTCTAATACCAAAGTTCTTCGAACTTCCTATTAGAGAAAAGAATTGCACACAAATTTTAATTTGTAAAATTTGGCACACGAACAACGGGCGTAGCATGAAACTAATCTAAAATGTTAGAGTATTTTAAGTCATGTCACTGTTGTTCTAATATATTTTTTTAATAAACACTTGACATTTTAAAACATATGTTTTATACTATAAATGTTTTTAGAAAATTTAAATTTTTATATCAAACTGAAATCTTATAAATTTTAATCTATAATTATCCCAAATAAATAAAATATAATAATTTAAGGATGTGTATGCAAATGGAAAATGAAATAAGACTTACAAAAGATGAAGAAATAAAGAATTTAATATATACAATAAGAGGAAAGCAAGTAATGCTAGATAGTGATGTAGCTAATTTATATTGCTATACAACTAAAAATATAAATAAAGCAATAAAAAGAAATATTGATAGATTTCCAGAAGACTTTTGTTTCCAATTAACAGAAAAGGAATTTCAAGATTTAAGGTTCCAATTTGGAACCTTAAATAGAAAAACTAATAATGGAGTAGTAACAAGAAAATATTTGCCTTATGCACTTACAGAGCAAGGAATATCTATGTTATCAGGGGTGCTAAAAAATGAAATTGCTATAAAAGTTAGTATTAATATAATGAGAGCATTTGTAGAAATGAGAAAATTCTTAATGATTAATGGACAAGTTTTTGATAGATTAATAAATATAGAATACAAGTTGCTAGAACATGATAAGAAATTTGATACAGTATTTAATGAGTTACAAAAAGAAGAGAAAGAATTAAAACAAAGGATATTTTTTGAAGGACAAATATATGATGCATATAGCTTAATAATAGATATTATAAAAAGAGCAAATAAAAAAATTACTATAATAGATAATTATATAGATGATAGTATTTTAAAAATGCTAACAAAAAAGAATAAAAATGTGGAAGTGATAATTTTAACATCTAGCAAGAGTAATATAGAAAAACTAGATATTCAGAAATTCAATAAAGAATATCCTATATTAAAAGTAGCAAAGACAAACAAATATCATGATAGATTTATTGTAATAGATAATAAGGAAATGTATCATTTAGGAGCTTCAATAAAAGACTTAGGCAAAAAATGTTTTGCAATTAATAAAATAGAAGACATGGAGATTATAGAAAAAGTTATTAATTTATAAACATTCAAAAAGACAAACTTCCTAATAAAAATTAACTAAACCTCATAAAGAAAAAATGCAAATAGCATAATTCTAAATACAAAAACTCATGTACACTAAAAATGTGCATGAGTTTTTGTATTACTAAAAAAATACCACAAACTATGACTTTTCTATTGACATAACAAAAAAAAGTAGATATAATAAGGAAGTTATAAAAGATATAAATTTAGGGAAGGACGAAAAACAAATTATGAGTATTAAAATTGAAAAAACAGAAAATGCAAATGAATTGAAACTTAGTTTTGAAATAGAAGCAGCTAAGTTTGAAGAGGCAATAAATAAGGTATATGAAAAAAGTGCAAAATACTTCAACATACCAGGATTTAGAAAAGGAAAAGCACCAAGAGCAATGGTAGAAAAAGCTTACGGAATAGAGATTTTCTATGAAGATGCATTCAATGAAGTAGTACCAGAAGTATATGAAAAAGAATTAAAAGAAAATAACATAGAAGCAGTAAGCAGACCAGACTTAGATATAGAACAAATGGAAAAAGGAAAAGACTTAAAATTCACAGCAGTAGTACAAATAAAACCAGAAGTAAAACTTGGAAAATATAAAGGTATACAAATCAAAAAGATAGAGTATAATGTATCTGACGAAGATATAAATCATGAACTAGGACATATGGCAGAAAGAAATTCAAGAATAGTAGAAGTAGAAGGAAGACCAGTAGAAAAAGGAGATATTACAGTAATAGACTTTGAAGGCTCTGTTGATGGTGTAAAATTCGAAGGTGGAAAAGCAGAAGGACATGAACTAGAAATAGGAAGTGGAAGCTTTATACCAGGATTTGAAGACCAAATAATTGGAATGAATGCTGATGAAGAAAAAGATATAAAAGTAAAATTTCCAGATGACTATTTCTCAGAAGACTTAAAAGGAAAAGAAGCAGTATTCAAAGTAAAACTACATGAAATCAAGAAAAAAGAATTACCAGAAATAAATGATGAATTTGCAAAAGATTCAAGTGAATTCGATACTTTAGCTGAACTAAAAAATAGTATAAAAGAAAAACTAGAAGAAGAAAACAAATCAAGAGCAAAATATGAAACAGAAGAAGAAGCTATAAAAGCAGTTTGCGAAGATGTAGAAATAGACATTCCATCTGGAATGATAGACACAGAAATAGACAATATGATAAAAGACATCGAAACAAGACTTAGTTACCAAGGAATGAATATGGAAATGTACCTAAAAATGGTAGGAAAAACAATGGAAGACTTTAGAAAAGAAGGCGAAGATGAAGCCAATAAGGCAGTTAAAACAAGACTTGTATTAGAGCAAATAGTAAAAGAAGAAAAAGTAGAGCCATCTGAAGAAAAGATTAATGAAAAATTAGAAGAAATGGCAAAAGTATATGGAAAGACGACAGAAGAACTAAAACAAAACGAATACTTTATGGAATACATAACAAAAACACTAGCACAAGAAGAAGTTATAAGCTTCTTAGTTCAAAATGCAAAGATAAAATAAAATCATAGGAGGAAATAGATGGAAAGTGTAAAAAATAGTTTAGTACCTTATGTTATAGAACAAACAAATAAAGGAGAAAGATCATATGATATATTCTCAAGACTTTTAAAAGATAGAATAATATTCTTAGGAGAACAAGTAGATGCAACATCTGCAGGACTTGTAGTAGCCCAATTACTGTTTTTAGAGTCAGAAGATCCAGATAAAGAAATATCTTTATATATTAATAGCCCAGGAGGTTCTATAACAGATGGAATGGCAATTTTTGACACAATGAACTATATAAAATGCCCTGTATCAACAATATGTGTTGGAATGGCAGCTAGTATGGGAGCAGTACTTTTAGCATCAGGAGAAAAAGGAAAAAGATTTGCAACTCCAAATTCAGAAATATTAATACATCAACCTCTAATTTCAGGTGGACTTTCAGGTCAAACAACAGAAATAAAGATACATGCAGATCATATGGTAAGGACAAGAGAAAAACTAAATAAAATCTTAAGTGAAAGAACAGGAAAACCATTAGATATAATAAATAAAGATACAGAAAGAGACAATTATATGACAGCAGAAGAAGCTTTAGAATATGGACTTATTGATGGTATTCTAAATAAAAGACCATAAGTTTGATAAGAATTATATGTAAATTAGATATTAGAAAATTCTAATATCTAATTTCTAATATCTAACGTATAGTTTAGGAGGAAAAAATGGCAAAAAATAACGATAATAATAAGAATGTAAAATGCTCATTTTGTGGAAAAACACAAGAAAACGTTAAAAGAATAGTTGCAGGACCAGGAGTATATATATGTGATGAATGTATTGGTATTTGCAAAAACATAGTAGAAGAAGACGCATATGAAGATGATGATGCTAAATATACATTAGGAGAGGAAGAAGAACTTCCAAATCCAGCTCAAATTAAAAAGATATTAGATGAATATGTAATAGGTCAAGAAGCAGCAAAAAGAACACTTTCAGTTGCAGTATATAACCATTATAAAAGAATAAATAATGAAGAAGAAGCAAATGATGTAGAAATACAAAAAAGTAATGTGCTATTACTTGGACCAACAGGTTCAGGAAAAACACTTCTTGCACAAACACTTGCAAAAATATTAAAAGTTCCGTTTTCAATTGCAGATGCGACAACACTTACAGAAGCTGGATATGTAGGAGAAGATGTAGAAAATATACTTTTAAAATTAATACAATCAGCAGATTACGATATAGAACTTGCAGAAAGAGGAATTGTATATATAGATGAAATCGATAAAATAACAAGAAAATCAGAAAACCCTTCAATAACAAGAGATGTAAGTGGAGAAGGAGTACAGCAGGCGCTACTTAAAATAATAGAAGGAACAACAGCATCAGTGCCACCACAAGGAGGAAGAAAACACCCACATCAAGAACTTCTTCAAATAAATACAGCAAATATATTATTCATATGTGGAGGAGCTTTTGAAGGACTAGACAAAATAATAAATGAAAGAGTTGGAAAAAAAGGAATAGGATTTTCAGCAACAATAGAAAGCAAAAAGGAAATAGATAAATATAAGATATATGAAGAACTATTACCACAAGATTTATTAAGGTTTGGACTAATTCCAGAATTTGTAGGAAGATTACCAATAGTCACAACACTTAGAGAATTAGATAAGGATGCCTTAATAAAAATACTAACAGAGCCAAAAAATGCTTTAATAAAACAATATAAAAAATTATTAGAATTTGATGATGTAGAACTAGAATTTGAAGACGAAGCAATAGCAGTAATAGTAGATAAAGCAATAGAAAGAAACACAGGAGCAAGAGGTTTACGCTCAATAATAGAAGAAATTATGAGAGATATAATGTTTGATATACCATCAAATCCGAAAATAGAAAAATGTATTATAACAAAAGAAACAGTATTAAATGGCAAAGAGCCAGAACTTATAATAAATGAGGCAAAAACAGAAAGAAAACATTTAAAGAGAAAGAAGATTGTACATCCTAAGCCAAAAGAAGAGGATAAAGAAACAGCTTAATTGTTACAATAATCAGCATCTTGCGAAGTGGCTTTCAAATACAAAAAATGCTCAATGTACCAGCGTACACTTCCGCTTTTTTGATTTGAATTGCCTAGCAATATACTAATTCTTGTAACAATTGCGAGAAAGAAGGAAAAAGTATATGTATAAAAAGGTAGAACTAACAAATGGATTTGCAGGAAAAGAGCTTGAAATAAGAAAATTCTGGAAAGAGAATGATATAATAAAAAAGAATTTTGATATGAATAAGGGAGGAAGATATTTTACCTTTTATGATGGACCACCTACAGCTAATGGAAAGCCACATGTAGGACATATCCTAACAAGAGTAATGAAGGACATTATACCTAGATATAAAGTAATGAAAGGATACCAGGTAATAAGAAAAGCTGGATGGGATACACATGGGCTTCCAGTAGAACTTGAAATAGAAAAAAAGCTTGGAATATCAGGTAAAGCACAAATAGAAGAATATGGAATAGAGAAATTTATAAAAGATTGTAAACAAAGTGTATTTACATATGTATCAATGTGGGAAAAAATGACAGACCAAATTGGTTTTTGGGTAGATATGGATAATCCATATGTTACATACCATAATGACTATATAGAATCAGTATGGTGGGCACTGAAACAAATGTGGGATAAGAATCTTCTATATGAAGGTCATAAAGTAATGCCATATTGCCCGAGATGTGGAACAGCTTTATCTTCACACGAAGTAGCCCAAGGATATAAAGATGTAAATGATTTAACATGTACTTGCAAATTTGAAGTAGAAGGAAGAAAAGATACATATATATTAGCATGGACAACTACACCATGGACACTTCCATCAAACTTAGCGCTATGCTTAAATAAAGCATACACATATGTAGAAGTAAAAGTAAATGGTGATAAAAATGAATGTATTAAACCAAATGAAACATATATCCTAGCAAAAGAACTTTGTGAAAAAGTTTTAGGAGAAGACTATGAAATAATAAAAGAATTCAAAGGAGAAGAACTTTTAGGAACAAAATACAAACAGCTAATGCCATTTGCAAAAGTGGATGGAAAAGCATTTGAAGTAATACATGGGGACTATGTAAGTTTAGAAGAAGGAACAGGAATAGTACACATTGCACCAGCTTATGGTGAAGATGATAGCTTTGTCGCAAAAGCAAATGGAATAACATTTGTGAATTTAGTAGATAAAGAAGGAAAATTTGTAAAAGAAGTAGAACCATGGGCAGGAAGATTTGTAAAAAAATGTGATGAAAGTATAGTAAATTACTTAAAAGAAAATAACAAACTATTCAAATCAGAAAGACATATGCACTCATACCCTCACTGCTGGAGATGTGATACACCACTTCTATATTACCCAAAAGAGAGTTGGTTTGTTGCAATGTCTACATTAAGAGATGAATTAGTTGCAAACAATAACAAAATACATTGGTATCCTGACACAATAAGAACAGGAAGATTTGGAAAATTCGTAGAAAATGTAATAGACTGGGGTATTTCAAGAGACAGATATTGGGGAACACCACTTCCAATTTGGAAATGTGAATGTGGTCATACAGAATGTATTGGAAGTATAGAAGAATTAAAACAAAAGGGAATAAATGTGCCAGAAGGAATTGAACTACACAAACCATATATAGATGAGGTACATCTAAAATGTGAGAAGTGCGGAAAAGATATGACAAGAGCAAAAGAAGTTATAGACTGCTGGTTTGACTCAGGCTCAATGCCATTTGCACAATTACATTACCCATTTGAAAATAAAGAACTATTTGATGCAAACTATCCTGCAAACTTCATATCAGAAGCAGTAGATCAGACAAGAGGATGGTTCTACACACTACTTGCAATATCAACAGCAGTATTTGGAAAAGCTTCATTTGAGAACTGTATAGTACTCGGACATGTCCTAGATAAAAAAGGACTAAAAATGTCAAAATCAAAAGGAAATGTAGTAGACCCATTTGAAGTAATAGAAAAAGAAGGAGCAGACGCTACAAGATGGCACTTCTATACAGCAAGCGCTCCATGGTTACCAACAAGATTTTCTGTAGAAGACGTAGGAGATACATCAAGAAGATTTTTAGGAACACTTTGGAATGTATATTCATTCTATGTGCTATATGCAAATATAGATAAAATAAATCCATTAGAACACAAAGATTTTGTATCTACAAATATAATGGATAAATGGATAATATCAAAACTAAATACATTAGTAGAAGAAGTAGATAAAGGGTTAGACGCTTATGATATAACAGGAGCAAGCTTAAAAATAGAAGAATTTGTAGACGAACTTTCAAACTGGTATGTAAGACGTAATAGAAATAGATTCTGGGGAAATAAGCTAACAGATGATAAATTAGGAGCATTTGTAACACTATATAGAGTACTAGTTACACTTTCAAAAGTAATAGCACCGTTTGTACCATTTATATCAGAAGAAATATATCAAAATTTAGTAAGAAGTTTAGATAAAGAAGAAAAAGAAAGTGTACACCTATGTAACTGGCCAGAAGTAGATAATAATCAAGTAGACAAAAAACTAGAGAAAGAAATGGACTTAGCATATGAGCTTGTAAAACTTGGGAGAAGTGCAAGAAACTCTGCCAATATCAAAAACAGACAGCCATTATCAAATATGCTTATATCACTAGAAACTTTGCCAGACTACTATGGAGATATAATAAAAGATGAGTTAAACGTAAAAAAAGTAGAACTTGGAGCAGACTTATCAAAATACGTAAACTTTGAAATACTTCCAAACTTGCCAGTACTAGGAAAAGCATATGGAAAACTAATACCTCAGATAAAAGCAGAAATTGCAAAATGCAATCAAATGGAACTTGCGACTGAAATAAAAAATGGTAAAACTCATACAGTATGTATAAATGAATATACAATCGAATTAAACGAAGAAAACTTGCTAGTTACAATGAAAGGTAAAGAAGGTTTTGCATTTGCAGGTTCTGGAACAGTTGGAGTCGTATTAGATACAACAATAACAGAAGAACTAAAAGAAGAAGGATATGTAAGAGAAATAATATCAAAGGTACAAAACTTAAGAAAAGAAAGCGGATTTGAAGTGCTAGATAGAATTTATCTATATGTATCAGGAAATAAAATGCTAGAAGGCATAATCAAAGAACACGAAGAGCTTATCAAAAAAGAAACATTGACACTAGATTTAATAATAAGAGAAGAAATGAAAGAAGGAACAGAATATAACATAAATGGAGAGAAGCTTATTATTTATGTAGAGGTAGCAAAATAGACAAAATTACAATTTGTAATATTCGATGAAATTACCCTAACTGTAATTTACATGAACTTGCTTTTATGTAAGAAAAGTAGTATAATAGATTAAGAAACATTTTGAAGTGCATTATTGTTTCAATTCTAACTTTTGAAAGGAGAACTGAAAAATGTTTGACGACTATTCAGAACTTTGTAGTGCTTTAGGGGCACGGCTGAAGAAAATTCAGACCGTACTAAAGCGGGGCTGCATAATCGGAAGTGCAATGATTTTCGATTCCATGCTCGGCGAAATTGCAATCATTACCCACAGTGACATGGAGTGGTGTAATGATGATAACCGCCAAGAAGTACATCTTGAGGTACTCGGTCAGAGCTACAAGGGGAGTAACATCATCGAAGTCTTCTACAAGTTCCAGCAAACATTTACAATCTAATGCACAAAGCAGTGGATGTATCCACATTAGGCACAACCCATCAGATAAAAATGGTGGGTTGTGCCTTTTCCGTTTTCTATTTTGAATATTTATCCAATTTCTTTTGTTCTATAAAATATACAAAATTCATAAAATTAACCAAAGGAGGAATGGGCTTTGGAAAAAATAAGATACTTCGACCATGCTGCAACAACATATGTAAAAGACGAAGTTTTAAAAGCAATGCTTCCATACTTTGGACTAAACTATGGAAATCCATCATCAATATATAGTATAGGTAGGCAGAATAAAAGAACTATAGAATATGCAAGAGAAGAGGTTGCAAAAGCTATAGGAGCAAAACCAAAAGAAATATATTTTACAAGCTGTGGAAGTGAAAGTGATAATTTAGCTATAAAAGGCACAGCCTTTGCAAATAAAAATAAAGGAACACACATAATAACAAGCAAAATAGAACATCATGCAGTACTAAACTCTTGCCAAACATTAGAAAGAGAAGGTTTTAATGTTACATATTTGAATATAGACAAACATCGGAAAAATCAGCTTAGAAGAGCTAGAAAATAGTATAAGAAAAGATACAATACTAATCTCCATCATGACAGCAAATAATGAAATAGGAGTAATCCAACCTATAGAGGAAATAGCTAAAATTGCGAAAAAGCATGATATATATTTTCATACAGACGCAGTTCAAGCTATAGGAAATATAAAAATAGATGTAGAAAGGCAAGGAATAGACATGCTAAGCCTTTCAGGACATAAATTTTATGGACCGAAGCGGAGTGCGGTGCACTATACGTAAGACAAGGAATAAACTTTGAAAAAATACAAGACCGGAGGACATCAAGAAAAAGACAAACGTGGAGGAACAGAAAACGTCGCAGAAATTGTAGGACTAGGAAGTGCTATAGAACTTGCATATAAGAATATAGATGAATATAATAAAAAGCTAACAGACCTTAGAGAATACTACATAACAAATGTAGAAAAAAGAATACCAGATATAAGAATAAATGGAGATAGGAATGCAAGGCTTCCAGGAAATGCAAATATATCCTTTAAAGGAATAGACGGAGAAACTTTGCTCCTAAAATTGGATAGCATCCGGAATTTGCACATCGGTAGGATCAGCTTGTAATTCAGGTGAAAGCGAACTATCACATGTGCTAGTAGCACTAGGAGTACCAAAAGATTATATAAATGGAACACTAAGAGTAACATTTGGAGAGCAAAATACAAAAGAAGATGTAGACTTTTTAATTGATAATTTGTGTGAGATTATACAAGAATTAAGAAAATAGTTGCCAATAGGGACGTAGCACTTTGGCAACTTAAAATAGAAAATTGCCAAAGTGCTACGTCCCTATTGGCATTTTAGAAGTTTAGAATGAGTGGTCAGGAAGTCAAAATTTGATTGACAGTTTCTTATGAGTGTGATAACCTAGTATTATAAACTAGGTCAAAGGGAGATTAAAATAAATGAAAAAAGTATTAATATATGATGCTAAAGAATTTAAAACAATAAAAGAAATGCTAGAAAATGCAGGAGAAGAATTTGCAGAAAGAGATGCATTTGTAATAAAGCATAAAGAAGGAAAAAAGATTATATATGAAAATATAACATATGCAAGATTTGTAAGAGAAATAAATTCACTTGGAACAGCTTTAATAGATATGGGATATAAAGGCAAAAAAGTTGCAATAATTGGAAAAAATAGATATGAATGGGTACTTGCATTTACTTCAGCAATAAACGGAGTAGGAACAGCTGTACCATTAGATAAAGGACTCCCTGATGAAGAAATAGAAATGTCACTTAAAAAATCCAAAGCAGAAATAATTTTTTGTGAAGCAACTTACTTAGAAACAATAAAAAATATAATGGTAAAAGGCGAGACTTCTTTAAAGAAAATTGTATGTATGGATGTATTAGATAGAGAAGAAAATATAAAAGATCTTATAGACAAAGGAGAAGAATTAATAGAGCAAGGGGATAGAAGGTTTATTGATAGTGAAATTAATATAGACGATTTAGCAGAAATAGTATTTACATCAGGAACAACATCAATGTCTAAAGCTGTAATGTTAACGCAAAAGAATATAATTAGCAATATAAATGATATGAACAAAGTGGAAAGAATGTATGAAACAGACACAAACATTGCATTCCTGCCATTCCATCATACATTTGGTTCAACAGGAATACTATTATTTCTATCAAGAGGAGTAAGAAATGTTTTTTGTGATGGATTAAGACATGTACAAGAAAATCTAAAAGAATACAAAGTATCAGTATTTGTATGTGTTCCACTTTTACTAGAAGCAATGTATAAGAAAATAGAAGCGGGAATAGAGAAAAAAGGAAAAACAAAAACTGTAAAAATAGGACTTATGATTAGTAACTTCTTACTAAAATTTGGAATAGATATTAGAAGAAAATTATTTAAAGATGTACTTGCAGAGTTAGGAGGAGAACTAAGATTTATTGTTTCAGGTGCTTCTCCTCTTGATAAAAAAGTTGCAAAAGCATTTAATGAATTTGGTATACTAACAATACAAGGATATGGACTTACAGAAACATCACCAGTACTTGCAGCAGAAAGTATAAATGCAATTAGATATGGTTCAATAGGATACCCTTTACCTAGTGTAGAAATGAAAATATTTGAACCAAATGAGGAAGGTATAGGAGAAATAATTGCAAAAGGACCAAATGTAATGCTTGGATATTATGAAGATGAGGAAACAACAAAAGAATGTCTAATAGATGGCTGGTATCATACAGGTGACTTAGGATATATGGATAAAGATGGAATAATATTTATAACAGGAAGAAAGAAAAATGTTATAGTACTAAAAAATGGAAAAAACGTATATCCAGAAGAAATAGAAGTATTAGTAAATAACTTACCATATGTTGCTGAAAGCATGGTATATGGAGAAGAAAAAGATGATGATCTAATGGTATCAGTAAAAATAGTATATAATAAAGAATATGTAGAAGATAAATATAAAGATTTATCAGAAGATGAATTCAGAAATATCGTATGGCAAGATATAAAGGGAATAAACACAAAACTTCCAAAATACAAATATATGAAAAAATTAATTCTAACAGATGAACCAATGGTAAAAACAACAACTCAAAAAGTAAAGAGAAATATAGAATTAAATAAAATGAAAGAAGGAAAATAAAAATAAGTGCGACAAAAGGGACGGTTCTGTTTGTCGCACTTATTTTTAATAGATAAAAAATTTAAGTTTCATATTTTTAGTGTGCGACAAACAGAACCGTCCCTTTTGTCGCATTCAATTGTAAATTTTTTGTGAACACGAAACTTAAGAATACCTAATAATCAGTTGTTCATCAAAAAACTAGAAAAAATCTCCTTTTTTATCAAAAAAAACTATTGCAAATATTAAGAATTATTGTTATCATATATATGAGAAATTGCGTAAGAAATAAGAGGAGAAAAAATGATAGAATTTAGAAATGTAAGTAAAATATATTCTACAGGAACTGAAGCTGTAAATAATGCTAACTTCTCGATAGAAAAAGGAGAATTTGCATTTCTAGTAGGAAGTTCAGGTTCAGGAAAGTCAACACTAATAAAATTAATATTAAAAGAAGAAGAACCAAGTTCAGGAAATATCATAATAAATGGAAAAGATACAACATTCCTAAAAAGAAGTAGAGTACCATATCTTAGAAGAAGTATGGGAATAGTATTCCAAGACTTTAGGTTATTACCAGATAAAACTGTATATGACAATGTAGCATATGCAATGTACATAGTAAGAGCAACACAAAGACATATAAGAAGACAAGTACCAATGGTATTATCACTTGTTGGCTTAAGTGGAAAAGCAAAGATGTATCCAAATGAATTATCAGGAGGAGAACAACAAAGAGTTGCACTTGCACGTGCACTAGTAAATAATCCATCAATGCTAATTGCGGACGAGCCAACACGGAAACTTAGACCCAGAAACAGCATGGGACATCATGAACTTACTTAATGAGATAAACATGAGAGGAACAACTGTAATAGTTGCGACACATGCAAAAGACATAGTAGACAAAATGAAAAAAAGAGTTATACAGATAGAAAAAGGCAATATAGTAAGAGATAATAAAAAGGGTGGTTATGACAGTGAGATATAGTATATTTAGTTATTTAGTAGGAGAAGGATTTAGGAATGTATTAAAAAACAAAAAATCAACCAGTGCTGCTTTAACAATAATGTGTATGGCTATGTTTATGTTTGGAATATTTTTCGTATTAGGAGAAAACATAAACTATGTAATGTCACAAGTAGAAGATGAGCAAGGAATGAGAGTGTTTCTAGATCTTAGCGTAACAGATACAGAAATTACAGAAATAGAATCAAAGATAAGAGGAATAGATGGAGTAAATACAGTAGAATATATTTCAAAAGCAGAAGGATTAAATGGATATAAAGAATATTTAAAAAATAATTCGGATATTCTTAAAGGACTTGAAGAAAGGATTCCAGATTCATTTATAGTAACTTTAACAGATTTGGAATTAAATTCAAGTGTACAAGAACAAATTAAGAAAATAGAAAAAGTAGATCCAGATATTCAAAGTAGTGATATGACAATAACAACTCTACTTAATATAACAAAGGGAATTAGAGTAGTAACTTTTGTCATATTAGTTATACTTATATTAATATCAATTTTCATAATAACAAATACAATAAAACTTACAGTGCATGCAAGAAGAAAAGAAATATCTATTATGAAATATGTTGGAGCAACAAATGGATTTATAAGATGGCCTTTTATTGTAGAAGGTATAATAATAGGATTAATATCAGCACTTATTACAGTATTTATTGTGGGACTTGCTTATAATTCTATAACAGATGGAATGGTACAGACAGAAACATTTAAACAATTAGGACTAAAATTATATACTTTTGCAGACATGTTTAAGTTACTAATTATTACATATATAATATTAGGATCAGGAATAGGAATTGTAGGAAGCTCAATTTCAATGAGGAAATATCTAGAAGTATAAACTTTAAGGAGGAATATTTATGGTAAAAAAACTAATTAGCATAATACTAATTTTAATATTAATAACTTTACCAATTGCAACTTTTGCCGCAACATCGTCAGAACTTAATAACCAAAAGAGTGAGATAGAGAAAGATAAGAAAGACGCAGAAGGAAAAATAAATGAAATTGAAGGAAAAGTTGACCAAACAAAAGCAGAGTTAGAACAGTTAAATGAAGAAATTGCAAGAAAAGAATATGAGGTTGAGCAAATAACAGATGAAGTGAATAAATTAACGGCAGAAGTTAAAGAGTTAACATCTAAATTACAAGAAGCACAGAAAGACTATGACAAACAATATGATATACTTTGTGAAAGAATAGTTGCACAATATAAAAGAGGAACAGTATCATATTTAGATGTATTACTAAATTCAAGTAGCCTGTCAGACTTCATATCAAACTATTACATATTAGAAAAAATTGCAGAATATGATACAGAATTACTAGAAGATATTGAAAATAAAAAGCAAATAATAGAGACATCAAAAGTTGATGTAGAGAAGAAGCAAGGACAAGCAAAAGAAAAACAAGCACAGTTAAAATTAGAAGAATTAGCATTATCAAATAAAAGAGCGAATAAAAACAAGTATATATCACAATTGAGTAGTGAAGAACAAGCCTTACAAAAAGAAATAGATGATTTTAATGAACAGTTAAAGAAGATAGATAATGAACTAAAAGAATTAGCAAAACAAGCAGCAAATAATGCAGGAGGACATGTATATACAGGAGGACAGTTAGAATGGCCTGTACCAGTTTATTCCAGAATATCATCATATTTTGGATATAGAGGGTCAGCTGCAACAGGAGGAGTAGGAACAGCAAATCATAATGGGTATGATATAGCGGCACCACATTATTCTGAAATAGTTGCAGCAGAAGATGGGGTTGTTATAAAGGTTGTATCAGGATGTACACATGATTATCCAAAAACATATAAAACAAGATGCTACTGTGGTGGAGGATACGGAAACTATGTAATGATAAATCATGGTGGATTAATTACTCTATATGGACATATGGCAAGCATCAGTGTAAGCAATGGACAAACAGTTAAGAGAGGACAAAAAATTGCTGAGGTAGGGTCATGTGGATGGTCAACAGGAAACCATTTACACTTTAGTGTTTTAAAAGGTAGTACATATGTAAATCCAGGTGACTATTTAGGGAAATAGAATAAGACATAAATTAAATTCACTTAAAGAGAAATCTTTAAGTGAATTTAAAATGTTGTAATGATATAGACTTTTTGAAATAGAATATATAGAGAAAAGAAAAGAGAGGTTCTTATGGAAGAAAATAGAAAAAGACAAAGAATTTATAGAACTATAATGCTTATTTTTATAGTGGCTTTAATTACTTTTATCACCACTACAGCACTAATATATAATGGTCAAGTAAGGTATGTAACTTCTAATGGTAATAAACTTAATAATAGCACAATAAAAAAGTTAGATACTCTTCTTTCAACAGTTAAAGAGTTAATTGATGAAAAATATGTAGGGGAAGTAAATGAAGAGGAACTAATAGATGGAGCACTTAAAGGATTAGTGGCATCTGTAGGAGATAAATATACAGAATATTATACAAAAGAAGAACTAGAAGATTTTACAGCACAGACACTTGGAAATTTTGTAGGGATAGGTGTATATCTAACATCGAATTTTAACGAAGATGTGGTAGAAGTTATAAGTCCTATAAAAGGTTCACCAGCAGAAGAAGCTGGAATAAAAACAGGTGATAAAGTATTAAAAGTAGATGGTGTAGAATATAAAGCAGAACAACTTTCAGAACTTACAAACCATATAAAAGGGGAAGAAGGAACAGAAGTAATACTCACAATAAAAAGAAATGAGGAAGTATTTGATTTAAAAGTAACAAGAAGAAGTGTACACATAAATTATGTTGCAAGTGAAATGATAGAGGATAATATAGGATATATTTCAATATCTACATTTGATGAAGAATGTGCAAGAGATTTTAAAGTAGAATATGAAAGTATATTAGAGAAAGGTGCAAAATCGCTTATAATTGATTTAAGGGGCAATGGAGGTGGATTAGTAGACGAAGCATTAGAAATAGCAGATTTGATGTGTGATAAAAATCAAATAACACTAATAACTGTAGACAAAGATGGAAAAGAAAAAATTACAAAAGCAAAAAAAGATGCAATAATAAAAATGCCAGTAGTAGTTCTTACAAATAAAGGAAGCGCAAGTGCATCTGAGATCTTAGTTGCAGCACTTAAAGAAAATAATAAGGCAGAAATAGTAGGAGATAAAACATATGGAAAAGGTGTAATACAAGAACTTATATATTTGCAAAATGGAGGAGCATTGAAAGTTACATCTTCGGAATATTATACTCCAAATAAAAATAAAATAAATGAAGTTGGAATAGAACCAAACTATGAAGTAAAATATGATTATACAGTAGAAGATAATGATGAACAATTAGATAAAGCTATAGAAGTACTAAAAGAAAAAATGAAGTAACTAAAACAAGGCGAATTTTATAAAAAAATCTAAAAATTTTAAAATAAGTATTGACAATTGCAAATAAATTTAGTAAAATAGAATTCGCCGAAGGAAAATGGGCGCATAGCTCAGCTGGGAGAGCATCTGCCTTACAAGCAGGAGGTCATAGGTTCGAGCCC
>CANRQN010000010.1 GCA_947641575.1 uncultured Clostridium sp. | reverse complement strand
CATGGTTTATTGCTTCTACTGTTTGTGGCATTACTCCATCATTTGCAGCAACTACTAATATTGCTATATCTGTAACTTGTGCTCCTCTTGCACGCATGCTTGTAAATGCTTCATGTCCTGGTGTATCTAAGAATGTAATCTCTCTTCCATTTACTTCTACTTTGTATGCACCAATATGCTGTGTGATTCCTCCTGCTTCTCCTTCTATTACATTTGTAGATCTTACTGCATCTAGAAGTGATGTTTTACCATGGTCTACGTGTCCCATAACTACTACTACTGGTGGTCTTGGTTTTAAGTCTTCTGCTCTATCGTCTGTATCATCAAATAGAATATCTTCTTCTGTTACTACTTCCTTCTTTTTAGCTGTTATTCCAAATTCCTGGGCTATAAGAAAAGCTGTATCGAAATCTACATCGTTGTTTATTGTAGCCATTATTCCATAATCTAATAATTTCTTTACTATTTCTCCTGTTGTTTTTTTCATTTCTTGTGCTAAATCTTTTACTGTAATTGTTTCTGGTATTGTTATTTCTGTAAGTTTGAATATCTTTTGTTTTACCCTTTCTTCATCTTGGTTATTTTTCTTCTTTCCTCTTTTTCCTCTTACTGTTGTTAAATCATAGTAATCAAACATTCCACCTTCTGGATCTGAAAACATGTTTGATAATTTATTTTCCTGTTTTAAGTTTCTTAGTTTTCCAGTGTCAAATTCTTCTCCTCTTCCTGACTTTGCACCTTTTCTTTGTCTGTTTTCATCTCCTGAGTTTTTATTGTTATTTTTTTGTTTTGTCATGCTTCTATTATAATCTCTTGTATTATCTTTTTCTCCTATATCTTGAGCTATAATATTTTTTATGTTTTTCTCAATTCCTCTTTCATCTAGCATTCTACTTCCATTTCTAAATCCGTTGTTACTATTTCTTTGCCCGAAGTTTCCTCTATTTTGGTTGTTTCTAAATCCTCCATTATTTCTGTCATTTCTGTTATTTTGGTTTTGGTTATTTCTATTTTCATTTCTATTATAACCATTACCTCCAAATTTATTATCTCTGTTTCCAAAATTTCTTTGACCACGGTTTTCACCAGTATTTCCAAATCTTGGTTTGTTTCCATAGTTACGATTTTCAAAGTTTCTATGTGCATTTTGAGGATTTTTTGCATAGTTTGATTCTTGTCTTTGTTCAGTTTTTATTTCTTTTTTCTCTTCTATTTTAACTTCTTCTTGTTTCACTTCTTCTTTTTTTGGCTCTTCCTTTTTTATTTCTTCTTTTATTTCTGTTTCAGGTTTTACTTCTTCTTTTTTTGGTTTTAATCCAAATAGTTCACTTGCTGTCATTGGTTTTGATGGTTTGTTTCTGTATACTATGTTATATTCTTTATTTTTATTTCTTTCAACAAAACCAACATCTTTTCTCTTTTCTGATTCTCTTTTTGACTTAGCTTCTTCTTCTTTTTTAGCTAATTCTTCATCAGAAATAATTACTTCACGTCTTATTATTACAGGTGTGTTATTTGCTTTTTCGCCTCTCTTTTCTTCTCCTTTTTCTTTTCCTGCTTTTAGTTTATTCATTTCTTTTTCGATTTTGCTCGCAGCAACCTCTTCTATTGTGCTTAAATGGCTTTTGATTTCAATTCCTAGCTTACCTGCCATTTCCATTATTTCTTTGCTAGATTTGTTTAATTTTTTTGCTAATTCATGTATTTTTATTTTATCCATAGCAAATCACCCCCGATTACATTTTTCTTTAATTCCATCTGAAAAGTTTTTATCTAGTATACCTATTATCTTCCTGTTTCTCTTTCCAATTATATGGCTTAAATCCTCCACTTTACTTAATTCTATTACAGATATCTCATTATTAGTACAAACATATCTTATGTTTTTTTTGCTCTTTTCAGATGTATCTTCTGCAATTATCACAAGTTTCACTTTATGCTTTTCTATGCCTTCTACCACTGCATCCATTCCTGATACTATTTTTCCGTGATTTTGCAGCTAATCCTAGCATTCCTAAAATCCTCTCATTCTGTTTTGTCAAATATTACACCTCTTTTTCTATATCTTCCAGAATTTTTACCGTTTCTATATTATTTGTTTTTAAGGCATTTTTGAGTTTATTTCCTTTTCTAATTGTTTCAAAACATTTTTTGTTTTTACAGATATATGCTCCTCTACCTTCTAATTTTTGTTTTAAATCTACTTGTACACTTCCATTATGATTAATAATTCTGATTAATTCAGTTTTTTGCCTTTTTTGCCTACACCCTATACATGTACGTGTTAATTTACTATTCTTCATTTGTTTCCTCTTCACTTAATACTGTTTCTACATCTTCTTCAGATTTTTCTTCTCCTGTTTTAGTTTCTTCTTCAATTTTCATTAACATTTCTCTAAATTGTGTTTCTGATTTTATATCTATTTTCCAACCTGTAAGTCTAGCAGCAAGTCTTGCATTTTGTCCTGCTTTTCCTATTGCAAGTGATAATTGGTCATCTGGAACTATTACCCTTGCAGAAGTTTCTTCCTCGTTTATGTCTACTGCCATTACCTTTGCTGGAAGAAGTGCAGATGATATGAATATACTTGGATCTTCATTCCATTCTATTACATCTATTTTTTCTCCACTTAATTCATTTATTATGTTTTGAATTCTTACTCCTTTTTGTCCTACACATGAACCAACTGGATCTATGTTTTCATTTTGTGCATGTACTGCAACTTTGCATCTATTTCCTGGATCTCTTGATACACTCTTTACTTCAATTAATCCTTCATAAATTTCTGGTATTTCAAATTCAAATAGTTTTTTTACAAAGTCTCCTGCTGTTCTTGATACAATAACTTGTGGAGCTCCTTTTGTTCCTCTTACTACATCTACTACATAGGCTTTTATTTTATCATTTACTTTGTATTTTTCTACTGGTATTTGCTCTTTTGCTGGCATTATTCCTTCTAGTTTTCCAAGGTCTAATACTATAGCTCCTGTATCTGCTTTTTGTACTATTCCTGATACGATTTCACCTTTTCTTTCATTAAATTCTCCAAACACTATATCTCTTTCTGCTTCTCTTAGTTTTTGTATTATTACTTGCTTTGCTGTTTGTGCTGCTATTCTTCCAAAGTTTCTAGGGTTTATCTCTATATCTACTGTATCTCCTACTTTTAGCCCTTTATTTATTTTTAGTGCATCTGGCTTTGTTATTTGTAAAACTGGATTTTCTAATTTTGATACTATTTCTTTTACTGCAAATATATGTGTTTCACCAGTAACTCTATCTATAACAACTTTTACATTTTCACTATCCTTATAATTGTTTTTGTAAGCTGTTATAAGAGCTGCTTCTATTTGCTCCATTAAGTATTCCTTTTTTATTCCTCTTTCTTTTTCTAGTGCCTCTAAAGCTATTTCTAATTCTTTGTTATCAATTGCTTTCATTTTTATCAATCCCTTCCTTACCAATTATATTTTGTTTTTATCTGTGCTATCTGTTTTCTTTCTATGCCTTTTTCTTCTGCACCTATGTTTATATATATTTTTTCTTTATCAAATTTTGAAAGTATTCCTATGATACTTTTTTGCTTGTCTATTGGCTTAAATAGTTTTATTTCTACTTCTGTACCTACATTGTTATTTAAATGTTCATCTTTTCTTAGTATTTTTTCTATTCCTGTTGAAGATACTTCTAGGAAATATCCTTCTTTTATATAATCTGCTTTGTCTAATATCTCATTTATTTCATTTGTTACTTTTTCGCAATCCGTAAGACTTATTCCTTTTTCATTTTCTATATATATTCTTAAGAAATAATCTTTTCCTTCTTTTGCATATTCTACATCATATAGTCTATACCCTAAAGTTTCTATCTTGGGCTTTACTAGGGCTTCTACTCTTTCTTCTATGTTTGCCATGCTTCTTCTCCTATACATACATAAAGAGTGGAATTTGCTTCCACTCTTCTAGTCTCATTTTTTGTACTTTTTAATTTTATACTCTTTTTTTGCCTTTGTCAAGCCTTTTTCTTAAATTTCCGTAAGTTGTGAATGTTTTATGAAATTTTTGCGACAATTGGACTGATTCTTTTTTGTCGCATCCTTTATATGACTAAACAAGAACGTGTCCCAATCGACAAGTCTACCCACGACAATCCAAGAACGTGAAGGTAAGAAGCCATTCGATCTCGACTGGCTCTAAAATCTCGTCCGGCGCAATGCACGTCCTGTGTTCGGAAATGATGTTAAAGTCCACTCTTCTTCATTTCCCGCCATATCGTATATATTTTTTACACTATAATTATCATTTGAGCCTGTTGGAATTTGACTACCTGAATAATTTCCTTTTACTATACTATTTGTCACATATTCTTTTGTTCCATCATCACTTAAAAACCATTTCATTACTGCATCCCACTGGCACCCCCATATCATACTACTCTTTCCTTCTACTATTTCTTTGCTTTTTTGATACATTACATACCAAGTTTGGCTACCTATATCGCTATTGTTCTTTGTTACTGCGGCTCTTGTTTTTGACAAGTTTCCTGTTTCATATCTACCTATATAAAATCCATTATACTTTTCTATACTTTCTTTCATTGTATTAAATTCTTCTTGTAATTGTGTCTTAAACTGTACAGATGTTGTTATAGGATTTCCATCTTTATCTTTTATTCCTGCATCTGTATAATAACTTTCTGTGCTATCTGTAGGTGCTATAGCTGGCTCATACGCTAATCCACCATCTGTCACTTTCATTATTTCACTTGTTTCTGTCCAGTTATATGCTGTTACTACTGTTTCTTCTCCATATTTAGTAAATTTATATAGTTTTCCTAAATTATTTCCATCTTTATCTACTCCAAACATCTCACTTGTGTTTGCAACTGGCACCCATACAAATTCACTTGTAACTCCTTCTTGAGTTATCTTTATTACTAGTCCTGTATTTACACTTTGTTCTCTATCTATCTCAGATACTGTGAATCCGTTTGGTACTGGCACAACTATATTATCTTTGCTCTTATATGCATATACTTTCGTTTCATCCCATTTTTCTGGGTGTTCTGGTGGATTCTCTTCTCCTCCTTCACTTCCTCCTGCTATTCCTCCTTGCATATCTACTATGTTTTTTATAACATCTTTTGCTTTTTCATCTATATTATTCATTATTTGCTTCTCATATTCCTGAGCATTTGCATAATTCTCTGTTCCCTTACTTGCTGTTTTAAGTAAACCCGAGTCTGTAAATGCAAATATTGTTACTGCTGCTAAGATTATAAGTACAATAATCGTTATAATTAGTGCGACTAATGTGATTCCGCTTTTCTTTAGCCCTGTCTTCGAAGTGGCGGGCGATTAAAATCGCCCCTACGGATATTGGGTTTATCTTTAGTTTTGTTCTCATCTTTCTTCCTCGTTTCTTTTGTATCTTTCTTTCTATTTTTACTATTACTTTCTTATTGTTCTTTCATGTTTTTGTAGTAATATGCATAAATTATATTTTTACACTTTTTTATTTTATCTTAAGTTAAAGTATATCAATAATGTAATCTTAAGTCAAGAAATTTTGTACAGGTTTCATGGTAAAAGAAACTCGTAATTAAAAATACTATATGAAGAATACAAATTTTCTTGACAATATTTCCAAAATACTATAAAATATTTCTAATAAAAGAAGTTATTTATTTTAATATATATAAATTTCTACTTGAAGACAAAAAATATGGAGGTTATTATGAAAATAAACAAAACTTTAAAATTTTCAGTTATTTTATTTATTTTTATACTTTTAATTAGCACAGTAGTTTCTGCTTCTGGAATTAACATGAATCTTACAAATAATTCTTCAGTAAACAATAATGAAGCAGATAATACAGTTTATGGAGCTAATAGTAATTCTAATGTTAATAGTAATGAAGTTTCTAATCAAACTGCCAATGAAACTATAGTTACTCCGCAAACTACAAATACTCAAACAACAACTACTAATGTAGGTTCTAGTGCAGCACTTAGTTCTTCAAATTTAGGTATATCTACAATTATAAATATAATTTTAATTGTTTTGGGTATACTTTTAATATTACTTGGAATTGCAATATTAATACGTTTACGTTAAATATAATTGATATAATTTAATCTTTTTGAAGTTAAATTTTCTGTTAATTTTTCAGAATTTTTTAACTTCATTTTTTATGAATATTTTTTTATATTTTATGCAAAATATAAGTTGTTATATATTTTTAATTTACTTATGAGAGGAGAAATAAAAAATGGTTAAAAAATCTATTATTGCAATTTTATTATTTTGTATAGCTGTTTTTATATCTAGTACTGCATTTGCATCAAACCTTGTAAATGCTACTGGTAATACATTAAATGGAATTAGAGATGGTGTTCAAAATATGGCAAGTGATACTGGCAATAGCATGGAGCGTGCAAAAGATGGTATAAGTGGAGCCATGGAGAATGTTGGAAATGGTCTAGGAAATATGGCTCATGACGCAGGTAACGCAATGGAAAATGCAAAAGATGGTATTTCTAATATGTTACATGATGGTGAAGATGGTGTAAGAAGAGCAGAAGATGATATGGAAAATACTGCTAGAGGTATTGGAAGAGATATGGGTACTGATGATGATGGCTATACTGCTACTCGTACTTCAGCAGCTGATGCAGTTGAAACCACTAGAACAAACAACACTGTTGCCATTTGGACAATTTTAGCTTTAGCTGGAGCAATTATTATTGCACTTATATGGTATTATGCAACTCAAACGAATAATGTTGACCGTTATTAATATTTTTGTTAAAATTCAAGGGATTACTTTTTAGTCTTCCCTTGAATTTTTTTGTAAATTATATTATAATATTTTAAAATACCTTGGAAAGGAGGTCTTTATGGCTGATATATACATTAAAAATCCTGTAGCAAGACATAATTACGAAATTTTTGATACAATTGAAGCTCGGTATTGTCCTCTATGGAACTGAAATCAAATCCATACGAAATGGTAAAGTTAATCTTAAAGATAGCTATGCTGGAATTAAAAACGGCGAAGCTTACATATATAATATGCATATAAGCGCTTATGAGCAAGGTAATATTCAAAATAAAGACCCTCTCCGCACGCGTAAACTGCTTCTTAAAAAACAAGAAATAAATAAGCTTATTCGGTATGGTTCAGCAAAAGGGATATTCTTTAATTCCTATTAGTTTATATTTAAAAGGAAATTTTATTAAAATGGAACTTGGTATTGGTCGTGGTAAAAAGCTTTATGATAAAAGGCAAGATATGGCTAAGAAAGAGTCTGAAAGAAAGATTGAAAGAGCGTTAAAACAAAATATGTAAAAAAGGAAATATACAGAGTTTTGTATACTTCCTTTTTTCTGTTCTTACGCTTTATTACTTGAGCCAAATACGTCTCTTATTTTATGCTTTACTGTTTCTTTTACTTTTTCTCTTCCTGGAGTTAAGTATTTTCTTGGGTCAAATGCTGATGGTTCTTCTGCAAATACTTTTCTTATTTCTGCTGTCATTGCTAATCTCAAGTCTGTGTCTACATTTATTTTTGATACTCCTTTTAAGCTTGCTTCATGTAGCATTTCATCTGGTACACCTTTTGCTCCTGGTATATCTGCACCATATTTATTACATGTTTCTACAAGTTCTGGTATTACTGTTGATGCTCCATGTAGTACTATTGGTGTATTTGGTAGCTTTTCTTTTACTTTTTGTAATATATCAAATCTTAGTTTTGCCTCTCCCTTAAATTTATATGCCCCATGGCTTGTACCGATTGCTATTGCTAGTGAATCACAACCTGTTCTTTCCACAAATTCTTTTGCCTGCTCTGGGTCTGTAAACATTGCATCACTTTCAGAAACATTTACTTCATCCTCTATTCCTGCAAGTTTTCCAAGTTCTGCTTCAACTACAACTCCTTTTTCATGGGCATAATCTACTACTTTCTTTGTTAATGCAATATTTTCTTCGAAGTCATATTTTGATCCATCTATCATTACTGATGTAAATCCTGCATCTATACACATTTTGCAAGTTTCAAAATCTGGTCCGTGGTCTAAGTGCATTGCAATTGGAATTTCCGTCTCCTCTGCTCCCGCCTCTAGCATCTTCATTAAATAATTTATTCTTGCATATTTAATTGCACTAGAAGATGCCTGTAAAATTACTGGTGAATTTTCCTCCTTTGCTGCATCTACTATTGCTTGTATAAATTCCATATTGTTTACATTAAATGCACCTATTGCAAAATGTTCCTTCATTGACTTTTCAAACATTTCTTTAGTCGTAACTAATCCCATTTTTATTCCTCCCTTAAATTAAAAATAATTATATAATAAATGTTTAGTAATAATAACCTAGATTTTATTTAGGATAATAATATTTGTTTTTTCGAAGTGACGCGTAGCTAGGAGCGAGCTTAGAACCTGTTGGACATCTTGGCTTGCGAATAGCAAGCTTACACTCTCGTCTTACAGGTTCTGCGAGACGAACAACAAGGAACAAGAATAAAACATATATTATTATCTCAGTTAACTCACTACGTCTTATAGCTAAACCTTATATTTTAATTTAGTTTAGTACATTATATCATAAAAGTTTTTAAAAACATACCCTTGTTCTTTTAAATAGTGAATTATTTCTGGAAGAGTATCAGCTGTAAGCTGTTTTGTTCCTGTATCATGCATTAAAACTACAATTTTGTTTTTACCGTTTTGTGTGATTTTTAAATCTTGCAGTAAACTCTCATGTGTTGGTTTACCAACTGCATCATTTGTTAGTGAGTTCCAATTTATATGTGATATATTGTTCTCTTCTAATAAAGCTTTTGCAGCATTTTTTACTTTTGCATATTTTCCACCTTCACTTCCTCCTGGAAATCTAAACAAATGACTTGAATATTCTTCGTTACCAATTGCTTCTTTTATTTTCCTCTCTGTGTTATTGTATTCATCTAAAACTGCCTGTGCGGATGAATATATGCTTGTGTATACATGAGAATATCCATGATTCGCTATATAATGTCCCTCTTCGTATGCTCTTTTTACTAATTCTGGACGCAATTCCACTCTACTACCTAGCACAAAAAATGTAGCTTTTACATCTTCATTTTTTAGTATTTCTAATATTTGTGGAGTTATATTTTCTGATGGTCCATCATCAAATGTTAAGTATGCTATTTTTTCTTCTTCTCCTACCCATTCATATATGTGCTTCATTCTTTCTTTTGCTTCTTCTGTATAAACTGGTATTTTATTATTCTTTATTTCTTCGTCAACAGCTACTTCTTCTTGTTCTTCTTCCTCAAGTTCTTTTCGTTTTTCTTCTTCCATTTTTACTGAACTTGCATAAAATATTCCTGCAACAGAAAAACATGTAATTACTACTATTGCAAGGGCTGTAAAAGTGACTATTTTATATAATACTTCTTTTCTTAGTAAGCTTGATTTTACAATTTGTAATTTTATATGTGATTCGTTTTGCTTCAAATCTTTATCATTTTGTTTCTCTTCTTCATTTATGTCCTCATTTTCTTGTATAGCTTCTGTTATATCGCTTTCTACTTCAGCTTTCTCTTCTTTTTTATCTTTATATTTTTCTTTTATTTCTTCTTTTCCCTCTTCCACTCTTTTCACCCTTTATTCTTTATCCTTAATTGTATTTATCTTAAACAGTTTCATTATCTCGACTATTACTAATGGAGAAAATACAAGTATTATTACTTCAAATATATTTTCTTTTGGAAGTACCGCTATACTAAATATTTCTCTTAAAACTGGTATAAATAGTATGCTCAAAACAAGTATACTAGATGCACCTATTGCAAAAAGCAATTTTTTATTATTTAATAATCCTGTTTTAAATACTGATTTTTCGTTATTTCTTACATTAAATACATGTACAAGTTCTGAAAATGCAAGTACTGTAAATGACATTGTTTGTGCTATTTTTATTCTTTCGCTGTCTACCATTCCTTCTGTAGTTGCAAGTCCCAACACAAATGCTAAAAGTGTTAGTATTCCTATTAATGTCCCTTGATATATCACCCTATATACCATTCCTTTTGTGAATATTCCTTTTGTATTTCTTCGAGGTTTTCTATTCATGATATCATCTTCTGCTGGATCTACTGCAAGTGCAAGCGCTGGAAGTGAGTCTGTAACTAGATTTACCCATAATATATGAATTGCAAGTAATGGTGTTATACTAGATATATCTTGCACGCCAAACCAATTTGCAAATAGCGGCGTTAACATTACTGATAAAAATAGTACTACAACTTCTCCAATATTGCTTGATAATAAAAATTGTATTACTTTTAATATATTATCATATATTCTTCTTCCTTCTTCTACTGCTAATTCTATTGTTGCAAAATTATCATCTGTTAATATTACATCCGCTGCTTCCTTTGCAACATCTGTTCCGAACCTTTCCCATTGCACAGCCTATGTCTGCTGTTTTTAATGCTGGAGCATCATTTACTCCATCTCCTGTCATACAGGCTATTTCTCCATGTACCTTCCACGCATTTACTATTCTAACTTTATGCTCTGGCGATACTCTTGCATATACACTATATTTCTTTATATTTTGTGTAAGTTCTTCTTGAGACATTTTTTCTAAGTCTTGTCCTGTTAATGCTTCTTCTTCATTTTCTAATATTCCAAGTTCTTTTGCTATGGCAGTGGCTGTAATCTTATGGTCTCCTGTTATCATTACTGTTTTTATTCCTGCGCTTTTGCATTTTTCTATTGCAACCTTTACTTCTGGTCTTGGTGGGTCTATCATTCCGCACATTCCGAATAAATATTAAGTTATTTTCTATATTTTTCATTTCTTCATCTGTTGGAATTTTGTCTAACACTTTATATCCACACGCAAGTACTCTTAATGCATTTTTAGCCATTTCTTCATTTTGTTTATATATTTCTTTTTTATATTCTTCAAGGTCTTCTTTTATTCCATCTTGTACTTCATATGCTGTACATCTTGCAAGTATTTCGTCTACTCCACCTTTTGTATAGACTATATATTTTTCGCCTATTTTATTTACTGTTGTCATTAATTTTCTTTCTGAATCAAATGGCAATTCTTTTTCTCTTTTGTTTTCTTCTATTATTTTCTGCTTATATCCTAGCTTGAATGCCATGTCTGTTAGTGCTGTTTCTGTAGGGTCTCCTGCTAGACTTCCATCTTCCATTACTTTTGTATCATTACAAAGCATGTTTGCATATATAAATTTTTGAAGTAACTCATTTTCTTCTATTTCTTCTAAGTTATATAGTTTTGAGCTTAAAAAAACTTTTTTTACTGTCATTTTATTTTGTGTAAGTGTTCCTGTTTTGTCTGAACAAATAACTGATGCACTTCCTAGTGTTTCTACTGCTGGGAGTTTTTTTACTATTGCATTTTTCTTTGCCATTCTTTGCATTCCTATTGCAAGTACTATTGTAGATACTGCAGCAAGTCCCTCTGGTATTGCTGCAACAGCTAAACTTACTGCTGTCATAAACATGTCTATTGGTTCTTTTCCATATGCTATTCCTATTAAAAATATTACTATGCAAATCACAATACATGCAATTCCTAGGGTTTTTCCTAGACTATTTAATCTTCTTTGAAGTGGTGTTTCTGCATCTTGTACTTCGTTTATCATGCCTGCTATTTTTCCAACTTCTGTATTCATTCCAGTTCCTGTAACGGCCCCTTTTCCTCTTCCATATGTTACCATGCTAGATGAGAACGCCATATTGGTCCTATCGCCTAATCCTATATTTTCGTCTTCAATTTTTTCTGTTTGTTTTTCTATTGGCAATGATTCTCCGTGTTAATGCCGCTTCTTGTATTTTTAGATTAATTGTCTCTGTTAGTCTTAAGTCTGCTGGTACATAATCTCCTGTATCAAGTATTACTATATCTCCTGGCACAAGTTCTTTTGCTGGTATAACTTGAACATTTCCGGTTTCTCATAACTTTTGCCATATGGCTACTTAACTTTTGAAGTGCTTCTAATGATTTTTCAGCTTTGTTTTCTTGGACTACTCCAATTATTGCATTCATTATTACTACTATTAGAATAATTATGGAGTCTGTTATTCCTTCTCCTTCTTTTATTCCTATATAGCCTGACACAATTGCCGCAATTATTAAGACTATTATCATAAAATCTTTAAACTCATTAAGGAATTTAGAAAGTAAGCTTTGTTTTTTCTTTCCTTCTAGTTCATTTAGTCCATATTTCTCTTGTTTTTTAGCTATATTTTCAGTACTTAGTCCATTTACTATATCTGTTTCTAATTCTTTTTCTACTTCATGTATCTTCTTATTCCAATAGTTCATATTTCCGCTTCCTTTCATAAGATTTTATAAAGTTTATTTTATCATAGTCTGTTTTTATTATCAACATTATATTTATTTTTCTTCTAAAAGGCTTTGTTTATACTTGTTTTTTATAAAAGTAAGGACAGCGGATATCATCCGCTGCCCTTATTGGAATTTGATGGAGTCCTCAATTTACTTGAGGGCGGCCGTTCAGTCGCTGGCCGTCGCCTGCTTGTTCTTCAGGTGCCTGCCGCCGCCGCGCGCCGCACATGCCGGTGTTCATAATAAAATTGCATTTTTAGCTCTCATCTATCATATCTATTATATCCTTGCATTTTTTCCATGTTAAGACTTCTATGTACTCATTTTCTTTTTTTAATTCTTTTAACTTTTGCATAGTTTTATCTGTTGATTCTAAGTCTGTTAATATTACTTTTTTTATGATATCTTCTTTTCCATACATTATTTTAAATAGTATAGAACGTAATATTCCCTTTACTCTTTTTTCTTCATTCTTTACACCAATTATTACATATACTCCGATTTTCGTTTAAATTCGTAAATTCCATTATATAAAAAATCGTCCTTATTATTTCTATTAATCCATAAATTGCAAGTATATAGACTAATGTATTAAGTATAAAATCTATCATCTTTATTTTCCTTCCTTCATACATTAGTCTATGTTAGTTTGCAATTTTATGTGCTTACATTATTCCTAGCTTTTTAGCCATTTGTTTTCCTTTTCTCATTAATTGTTTCTTTGTTTTATTATTTGTTTCCATATACATCATAGCAATTCCTGTAACTGCTGCCGCTCCGATTACCATTCCTTTTACAAATTTCATATTATTTTCCTCCTTTAACATTTTTGACTTATATATTTCTATTATTACTTTTTTAAATAAAACTATACTTATTTTAATTTTTCTTTTTATACTTATTTATAAGTGTAATAATTTCTATACCTGCAATTATTAAAAGAAATATCCCAAAATAAGTTTTTAATTTTCCTGTGTCTAAATTCGTAGATATCATTGCACCAATTGTTGCGCCAATTGTTCCAAAACCTGCAACAATTAATCCTGTCTTCCATTTAATCAATTTCTGTTTTATATTTATAAATATCGAAACAATCGATGTTGGTACAAAAAACATTAAATTTGCTCCCTGAGCAATGTGCTGTTCTTTTCCTAAAAATAGTGACAGGCAAAGTATAAGTATTGTTCCTCCACCCATTCCCATACCTGAAACTAGTCCTGAAATAGCTCCGATAAAAATATTTAACATTTAGAATTCCTCACTTTCAAAATAAAAGTTTAAGTAAATTTAAGTTTGATGATGTCCTGCAACGGGCAGTTATATATTTTTTTAATTGCTCCGCTCTCCAAGGCGTTTAAGTCTGATATAATCTTTACTTTAGATACAAATTACAATGCTTTGCAGTAAGGAAACGAGTAAGGTCGATGCTCACAGATTAAAAAAATATATAGACTACCCTGCGCAGACTTTAAATAATATTACTTACTTAAACTTTTACCCTTGCATT
Source organism: uncultured Clostridium sp. (assembly GCA_947641575.1). Classification (GTDB taxonomy): domain Bacteria; phylum Bacillota; class Clostridia; order TANB77; family CAG-508; genus JAAWPK01. The sequence goes on along the minus strand of CANRQN010000010.1, from coordinate 36,936 downwards.
ATCATTTTAATTCCTGTATATATCAGAAATATTATAAAAAATACTTTCAAATATTTATCTGGAAGTTTCTTTAAAAGTTTTGCTCCAAAATATCCTCCAATAACTCCTCCGATAGCACAAAGAATTCCTGTCTCAAATTCTATATAGGAAGATTTAAAATAAAATATTCCGCTTACTATGACCATTGGCAAAATGCAAAATACTGAAGTCGCTCTTGACTCTTTTTCTCTTAATTTTAAAATATAAGTAAAAGCTGGAACTAGTATCATACCGTCCTCCTGATCCAAAGAGTCCGGTTACAGTTCCAGCTATAAGTCCAATTATTATTTTTTTTAACATTTTTTAATTGCATCCTTTTAATAATTTTTAAATTATTATTTGCAATTTTGAAATTTTTATTCTTATTTTAATGCATCTCTAAACATTTGATTTAACATTCCTGGATTCGCTTTTCCTTTTGTCTCTTTCATTGCTTGTCCTACTAAATATCCTAACGCTTTATCTTTTCCATTTTTATAGTCAATTATTGATTGTGGATTACTTTCTAGTATCTTTTCTACTACTTCTTTTATTGCTCCTTCATCAGATATTTGAACCCAACCATTATCTTCTATAATTTTACTTGGTGCTTCTGAGTTTTCAAACATTTTGTCTAATACATCTTTCGCAATTTTACTGCTTATTGTTCCTTTTTCTATTAATCCTATTAATTCTGAAAGATTCTCTGGAGTAAAAGGTATTTCTTCTGGTTCTAATTCTTTTTCATTTAATATTCTTGCTACATCTGATGTAAGCCAATTGCATACTGCTTTTGGATTTTTAGAAATTTTAATTGCCTTTTCGAAGAAGTCTGATAGATATTTTGATGCTGTTAGTGTTCTTGCTTCTTTCTCTGTTAGTTTATAGTCATTTAAGTATCTTTCTTTTCTGCTTTCTGGTAATTCTGGCAATTCTCTTTTAATATTTTCTATATATTCTTTTGAAAGCTTGATTGGTACTAAGTCTGGTTCTGGGAAATATCTATAGTCTTGTGCATCCTCCTTGTCTCTCATTGAAAATGTTTTTCCTGATATTTCATCCCATCTTAGTGTTTCTTGGTCTATTTTCCCTCCATTTTGTATTACTTCTATTTGTCTTTCAATTTCATATTCAATTGCTCTTGATATTGACCTAAATGAGTTCATATTTTTCATTTCTGTTCTTGTACCAAATTCTGTCTCCCCTTTTTTTCTTATAGATACGTTTACATCTGCTCTAAATGAACCTTCTTGCATTTTGCAGTCTGATACTTCAATATATTCTAGTATTGATTTCAATTTCTTTAGATATTTGTCTGCTTCATCAGCTCCTCTCATGTCTGGTTCTGATACTATTTCTATTAGAGGTACCCCTGCCCTATTCAAATCTACTAAACTTCCTCTTCCATAGTCGTCATGATTTAACTTTCCTGCATCTTCTTCAATGTGTATTCTTGTTATTCCTATTCTTTTCTTTCCTTCTTCTAAGTCTATTTCTACATATCCTTTTTCACAAAGTGGTTTATCAAATTGTGATATCTGATATGATTTTGGAAGGTCTGGATAGAAATAATTTTTTCTATCATTTTTGCTATTCTCTGCGATAGTACAGTTTGTTGCAAGTCCTGCTTTTACAGCATATTCTAGTACTTTTTCATTTAATACTGGTAAAGCTCCTGGCATAGCCATACATACTGGGCAGCAATGTGTATTTGGTTCTCCTCCAAATTCTGTTGGACATGAGCAAAATATTTTTGTTTTTGTTGATAATTCTGCATGTACTTCAAGTCCAATTACTGTTTCATATTCTTCTCTTGCCATTAATTGTTACCTCCTTTGAATGTAGGTTTATAGTTTTCTCTAAATTTCACTTCTTGCTCAAATGCATATGCTATATTTAATAATTTTTCTTCTTCAAAATAGTTTCCTATAAGCTGCATTCCTATTGGTAAACCTTCTTTATCTACTCCACATGGCAGAGATATTCCGAGGAAGCCCTGCTATATTTACTGATACAGTACAAATATCTGATAAATACATTTCAAGTGGATTTTCCGATTTTTCTCCAAATTTGAAAGCTGTTACTGGAGATGTTGGTGTAAGCAACACATCATATTTTTCAAACCCTTTTGCAAATTCGTTTTGTACTAGAGTTCTTACTTTTTGTGCTTTTTTATAGTATGCATCATAATATCCTGAGCTTAGTACATATGTTCCAAGTATTATTCTTCTTTTTACCTCTGCTCCAAAGCCTTCGCTTCTTGAGTTTTTATAAATATCTCTTAGGTTCTCATAGCTATTAGTTCTATATCCATATCTTATGCCGTCGAATCTTCCAAGGTTTGAGCTTGCTTCTGCACATGCTATTATGTAATATGTTGCAAGTGAATAGTTTGATACATCTAATGAAATTTCTTCTATTTCTACTCCAAGTTTTTTATATACTTCTATCGTTTTTTCTAAAGCAGATTTTACATCTTTATCCATTCCTTCTCCAAAGAATTCTTTTGGCACTCCTATTTTTAGTCCTTTTATATCTTTTCTCAATGATTTTGTATAATCTTTTTCAGGTATATCTACTGAAGTTGTATCTTTTTCATCTTTTCCTGCAATTAAAGATAAAAGTATCGCCGCATCTTCTACATCTTTTGTTATTGGACCTATTTGATCAAGTGAAGATGCAAATGCAACTAAGCCATATCTCGAAACTAATCCATATGTTGGTTTTAGCCCAACTACCCCGCAAAGTGCTGCTGGCTGACGTATACTTCCACCTGTATCTGATCCGAAGTGCCCATGGTACTAAATTAGCTGCAACAGCTGCAGCTGATCCACCTGATGATCCTCCCGGAACACAACTTAGATCCCATGGATTTTTAGTTTTTTGGAAATATGATGTCTCTGTTGAACTTCCCATTGCAAATTCGTCCATATTAAGCTTTCCTAGTGATATCATATTGTTTTGATTTATTACCTTATCTACAATTGTTCCATCATATGGTGAAATAAAGTTTTCAAGCATTTTAGAGCCACATGTTGTTTTTACTCCTTTTGTACACATGTTGTCTTTTAATCCTATTGGAATTCCTGAGTATTCTCCTAGTTCTTTCCCTTGGCTTTTTTCTCTATCTATTTTTTTTGCCTTTTCTATTGCTTCATCAGGTAATATTGTGATAAAGGCTTGTACATCTTTTTCTTTTTCATTAATTCTATCTATGTATGCTCTTGTAATTTCTTCTGATGTAAGTTCTTTCTTTTCAAGCTTTTCCTTTAATTCATGTGCGGTTAGGTCTATAATATTTGAATTCATGATTTTTCCTCCATTTTATCATTTTATAGTTCGAACAAGAAACGAGTATTGCTAAGAGCGTGAAGTTGATATTCCCTGAGGAGCGCTAATACACGTTGGTGGGAAATCAACTGAGCAGCAACAACACAAGACGATGTTTATTGTTTGAACTAAAGTACCTTTGGGATTTTAAACATGTTTAGTTCTTTCTCTGGTGCATTTTCTAAAAGTGCTTCTTTATCTTCAAACTCTACTATTTCATCTTTCCTAAATACATTATAGTTCGCATTTACTCCAATTGTCTCTTTTAGTTCATCTACTTTTGCTTCATTTACAATGTTTGCAAAATTTAAGATGTCTGTTAAATTTTCTAAATATTTATCTATTTCTTCTTCTTTTAAATTTAAGTTCGCAAGTTTGGCAATGTGTAATAATTCTTCTCTAGTTACTTTCATATTTACCTCCTGTTTTGATATTTGTTTATTATATAACGAATATGCAAAAAATACAAGCAACGAACATAAAAAAACTCCAAAATTGTATGTGTAAATTAAGTTTTGAAATTCATTTAACAAAAATAAAAAATCTGTGTATAATTATGGTATAGGAAACTTGCTAAGAAAAATCAATAGTTTTTTATATTCGTTTTTATTTCAATTTCAATATCAATTTTCTCCATAAAAATTCCTCCTTATATTTATTTTCATAAACATAAAGAGGAAATTATTTTCCATATTTTTACTTTTTTATTATCCAATAAATTTTTTAGTTTATTGCAAAAGGTTAAAACTATTTATTACAATGCACACGAATTTTTTTCAATTCCAATCGCATTTTTCAAGTATTTGTTGCAATAAGTGAGATTTTATATTTCGTTATGTATTTACTCTCTTAGCACTTGTGCAACTTTTTATGCACTCTTAAGTTCAAGCCTTAGTTTATCTGCTATCATTGCTATAAATTCACTATTCGTTGGCTTTCCTTTTGCAGCAGATACTGTATATCCAAATATACTTTCTACTGTTTCTCCGTCTCCTCTACCCCATGCTACTTCTATAGCATGTCTAATTGCTCTTTCTACACGGCTAGGTGTTGTTTTAAATCTCTTTGCTATTTCTGGATAAAGCTGTTTTGTTATTTGATTTATTATATCTATATCATTTACTACCATCATTATTGCTTCTCTTAAATATTGGTATCCCTTTATATGTGCAGGTACTCCAATTTCATGTATTATATTTGTAACTAATGCTTCTAAGTTCTCAGCTTCTTTTCTTTTGTCTGGTAAAATGTCTATATATGGTGCTTTTATATCTTTGCTAATTCCTGTAGTTTTGAAGTTCATAGGTCTATAAAATTTAAGTTCTTTAATTCTCTTTATAAGTAAATCTATATCAAATGGTTTTACCACATAATATTGTGCTCCTAGTTCTATTGCTCTTGTTGTTATTTTGTCTTGTCCTACTGCTGATAAAACTATACATAATGGCTTTTTATCTAAGTCAGAACTTTTTATTCTTTCTAATACTCCTAAACCATCTAAATGTGGCATTATTACATCTAAAATTGCAACATCAGGTTTTGTGTTATTTATCATATCTATTGCTTCCAATCCATCTTGTGCAATTCCTATTACCTCCATTCCTTCTTCCTGTTCAATACAATTTGTTAAAGTTTTTGCAAAGTCTACATTATCATCTGCTACCAAAATCGACAATTTGTCTTTCACTTTTTCTACTCCTCCTTAGTTTAAATTTGTAAATATTTTACATTTCTGTATTATAATACTTTTTCCATATTTTGGCAATAGATTTTTAGATTTTTTTATTTTATTTTTTGTTTTTCATTCTTTTTCTCATCTAAAATATTCTGATTTTAAAGGCATTTCAACTTTTAATTAGATTTATTTATATATTTGTTTTGTTTTATCAAATTTGGTAGTCTGTGCAAACCGTTTTCGTCATTTTTTTGAAAAAGTTTCATATATTTTTCTACTGAAATTTCTATTAAATTTTTTATTTTTTCTGAATATTCCTTTGAAATTATATTAATACTATTTTTTTCGAGAATATATTCAAATTCTCTTTGGTTTTCGTATTCGACAGTTACTTCTAAAATATATCCACTTTCCTTTTTGACTTCTTTTGCATTTTCTATAGCTTGAATAGCCGCTTCTGAATATGCTTTAACGAGTCCTCCTGTTCCTAAAAGTATTCCTCCAAAATATCTAGTAACAACAATAAGTACATTATTGAGTTCTTTTTTAGTTAGTATATTCAATATAGGTGCTCCCGCTGTCCCAGATGGTTCTCCATCATCGCTTTGTCTTTCTACGGCTCTTTCTCCTTCTAAAACTCTATATGCAAACGTGTTATGCCTAGCATCATAATACTTTTTCCTTATTTTTTCTATAATTTCTTCTGCTTCTCTTGTACTTTCTACATAAAAAACATTTCCTATAAATTTTGACTTTTTTTCTATAATTAAACTTTCAGCGTTTTTTTCTATTGTATTAAACATTTTCTTCCTCCTTATGCATTCCTGCTGAAAATCCTGTAGAAAATGCTATCTGTAAGTTAAAACCACCAGTATATGCATCTACATCTATTATCTCTCCTGCAAAATACAGTCCTTTAATTAGTTTAGATTCCATTGTTTTTGGATTTATCTCTTTTACTGAAACTCCTCCTTTAGTTATTATTCCTTCTTCTATTGGTCTAAATTTACTTACTGTTAGTTTAAAATTCTTTATAATTTCTCCTAAAGTCTGTCTTTCTTCTTTTGTTACCTCATTTATTTTTTTCTCAGGGTCTATTTTTGATAAAATTATAACAGGTTCTATCATCTTTTGTGGCAACAGCTTATCTAGACTATTTTTAAATTTCTTATTTTTTAATTCTTCAAAATCTCTTCTTATTCTTAAATCCAGTTTTTCTTTATCTAGTGCTGGTTTTAAATCTATAATTAGTTCTATATTCTTACCTTTAAACAGTTCTTCTATATTTTTATACCTTGTTAAGTGTGATGAACTACTAATTATCACAGGTCCAGTTACTCCAAAATGTGTAAACATCATTTCTCCAAAGTCTTCATATATTTTTTTATTTTTTGTTTTATCTATTAATTTTATTGATATATTTTTGAGTGAAAGTCCTTGCATTCTTTTACATAGTTCTTTTTCACAACATTCAAATGGTACTAATCCTGGTTTAAGTTCCTCTATTTTATGACCATATTTCTCTGCCAGCCTATATCCATCGCCTGTTGAACCTGTAGCACTATAGCTCATACCTCCTGTTGCAATGATAACCTTATCTGCTTCTTTCTTTTTTTCTTCTCCATTTTCTATATATTTTACTCCTATAACAGAGCTATTTTTTACAATTAAATCTTTAACTTCTGCATTTGTTATTATTTGTACATTTAGTTTTTTTAATTTTTTATATAATGCATCTATTACACTACCTGCATTATCTGTTATTGGGAATACTCTGCCACCTCTTTCTACTTTTGTTTCTAACCCTTCTTCTTTAAGAATACTAATTATATCTTTATTCGTAAATTTCTCAAAACTACTATATAAAAATCTTCCATTTCCTGGTATGTTTTCTATGAATTCTGATATATCTATATGATTTGTAATATTGCATCTTCCTTTTCCTGTTATCCTAAGTTTTTTTCCGAATGCTACTCATTTTTTCCAATATTATTACTTCATCTTTTTCTTTCGCTGCTGATATTCCAGCAAGCATTCCTGCTGCTCCTCCACCGAACTATTATAACCTTCATTTTTTATTTTCCTTCCAAATTCTAATATATTAAGTATTATACAATAATTTATTTTGCTTATCAAGTTAAGGAATTTTAGTTAAAAGTTTTTTTATTTTAGTAATATTTATAGTCTTTTCTTAATATACATTAGTAAAGTTAATAGTACAAACATTTATTATGGAGGTTATGTAATGGAAAATTTAAGCTTATATCAGGATATACAGTCTAGAACTGATGGCGATATATATATTGGCGTTGTAGGTCCTGTTAGAACTGGTAAATCCACTTTCATTAAGCGCTTTATGGATTTACTTGTTATTCCAAATATCGAAAATGAATACAAAAAAGAAAGAGCTCAAGATGAATTACCTCAAAGTGCTGCTGGTAGAACTATAATGACTACTGAGCCAAAGTTCGTTCCAAATGAAGCTATCGAAATTACCCTTGGAGATAATATCCGCTTCAAAACAAGACTTGTTGACTGTGTAGGCTATCTTGTAAATAATGCAATTGGATATTTAGAAGATGATGTTCCAAGAATGGTAAAAACTCCTTGGTCTGAGGAAGAAATCCCTTTTGAAACAGCAGCTGAACTTGGTACTGCTAAAGTAATTTCTGAGCATTCCACAATTGGTATTTTAATTACAACTGATGGAAGTATTACTGATATTCCAAGAGAAGATTATATATCAGCTGAGGAAAGAGTTGTCTCAGAACTTAAGGCTTTAAATAAACCTTTTGTTATTGTCTTAAATAGTGAAGAGCCAAATTCTGAATATACACTAGAGCTTGCAAGAAAACTTGAAGATAAATACGGCGTTTCTGTTCTTCCTACTGATTGCTCTAATTTATCTATTGATGACATAAATGCTATGTTTGGTAAATTACTTTATGAATTTCCAATAGAGCAAATGAATATTTGTCTTCCTAAATGGACTATGGGACTTTCTTCTGAACATTGGCTTAGAAAAGAATTATTTACTGAAATAAAAGATGCTTTTAGCAATGTTTCTGTTCTAAAGCAAGTTAATGATAGTTTATTGGCTATAAAAAGTACTGAAATCATCTCTAACACAGCTCTTAGTGAAATAAATCTTGGTAATCGGAAATGTTACAATTAATATTACTCTCAAAGAGCAATTATTTTATCAAATCTTAACTGAAACAACAGGAGTTAACATTTCTGATGAGGGTGATTTGTTCTCAAGTTTAACTTCTCTTGCTCAGACTAAAAAAGAATATGATAAAATAGCTTATGCATTACAAGAAGTCAAGGCTAAAGGCTATGGAATTGTTACTCCGTCAGCAGAAGAACTTATTTTAGATGAACCAGAAATGGTAAAACAGGGTTCAAGATTTGGTGTTAAGTTAAAAGCCAAAGCTCCTAGTATACATATGATTAGTAGCAAACGGATACATACAATTTGAACGTGATACAGGTAAATTTCAAGAAAATAATAATAAAACTCACAGTATGCGAACTGTGAATTTTGACGTTAATTTGCTTATAGCATAATTTTTATTAAATAGAATTATTTATGCTTAGCATAGTTTATTTTTATTATCAAATATTCTTTTGGATATTTTTTTTACTTTTACATTCTTTTATAATTTTGTTAATACCTTTTTATATCCCTCTCAAACCCTCAAAACATAGTTCCACAATTATTAACCAATTCAACACAACAAATTATTCATCTAAACCTTATAATCGAATATAGAGCCATTTAAAAGGATTTTAATAATTATCTGTTCTGTAGCATTGATTTTGAGAAGTTTTATTTTTTAGATAGTTAGTTATATGTCTAAACTAAAAAAACTTGTGTATGAGGCTGTGAGAGTGTCTGACAGATATTAATTTGTTGATTATCCAAACGTTTGGATTGGATAAATAGTATTGAACTTCTAGTTCACTATATTGGACTAGATTACCCATTATTTATTAATATTAGAAATTCGGCTTCCGAACGACATAAAAAGGTCTATGTGCCCCATTTGATTTTCACAAGTTTGCCAAAGAAGTTGCGCAAGCGCAAAAAAATAAAAGATGTATGGGGAAAAGAATATAATATTAAGTTCGTTTTAACGAACTAGTAATATCTCTAAACATTAGATTTAAAAGGAGATGACATACAAGAGTTGGCACCGCCAACGATAGATTTCTCATAAAATTTATATTCTATTGTGAAAAAGAAACAATTTCCACCCAAGTGTAACTGTTTTATAGTTTGGTGGGCAAACAATGAAGAACTTTAGATGATTAAACCAATTCATTGGTAAGTAATAATATGAAGCTGGCTGCACCCTATCAAACAATAAAATTCTAGTTTTAAAATTACTAGATAATCACTTCATATATAGTCCTCACACGCACGAGGTTGCTTTTAAACGAATATTTGTACGTTAGACATATAATTTATCATCTTCAAAATTAAAATGGCTCAAAAATTGATGTGAGATAATAAAAAGAAAAAGGGGCGAACCCCTCAATTTATTATTTCATTCAGTTTTTCTTCATTCATAAAATCACTACCTTTTGTATTAGTGTATTCACAACTTCCATATTCATTTACAATACAAAGAGTATTATCTATCAATTCAATATCTCCGACTTTATTTCCTCCTTTGATACAATAATAGTACTCTTCTGATGATTTACTAATAAATGTCCATAAATAATTCTTTTTGACTGCATAATATTTAAAAGCTGAACTGTCTGGAGGTAATATTAAAGTATAATCTTTATTAATAATAAAAGAATCAACTGTCAACTGTTTATCCATATAATTAGTTCCACCCATTCTTTCGCTTGTACCATTTGATTTTAGTGAATATACACAATTACTATCGACTGTATCCTCATATAATATATTATTATCATTTAACATTTTAAAATTATTTACATCACTTTTCAAAATATTTTCATTATTTCCGTTTAAATCTGAATATGCCAATATATTCTCTCCTGCAATATAATATAAACAATTTCCGTATATGTAGAATTTACTAACACTATGGTCAACTAATAATTCTTCATTTTTTCCGTCAATAGTCATTCTATATATTCCACTCATATACTCATTTTCATATTTAGTATAGTATATATAATTATCTATTACATAAAATGATTTAATATTGCTTGCTATTTCTGTTCTTCCGTTTCCTGTTTTATCTATTCTATAAATAGTATTATTTTCCATATTTAAGAAATAAATGTAATTATTATATAAATTCAAATATAGACTATATGCTGTAAATATCTTTTGTTCAGTATTAAATTCTAATATGTCTTTTTTAGCTTGCTTTGTTATACCATATTTTCCTGCAAAATATAAATATTCATCATCTGTTGCTATTCTTCCTTGATTAGAGTTATGTTCATTTGTATTACCATATATGTGATTTTCTTTATTAACTATATCATTATTAGATTTATTACTTGTTGTTGTTCCAATATTGTTATTATTTTGTTGTTTCTGACTATTTATAACAATTACTACACTAATAATAACAACTATTATAGCAACAATACTAACTGGTATAACAATTTTCTTATTATTTTTCTTCTTTTCCTGCTCCATATCTTATAACATCTCCTTTTTAAATCTTCTTTTTACATTTAATTTATCTTATCTATTTTTCATATAATTATCTACAATTTCTTTTGACTCTGCTAACCCTTTTCCTGTTTCTTTCATTACTGCGTTAATAATTCGTATTTTTTCATTTTCTCCATATCGTTGTATTTTTTCTTCTATATGATAAATATCATTATCAGTAACAACCATATTTTCTTGTGTTGTAGTTGATGTATTTGAATGACTTGTCGAATTTAAAATCTTTTGTTTACTTTCTTCAAATTCTTCTTGAGTTATTACTCCATTTTCTTTTAATTTTGATAATCTTTCTAACTGTTCAATAAAGTCGTTATTATTTTGTTCCATATCTTTTTTTCCTCCTACATTAATATTACTTTTTTCACTATTATTTATTATAGATGTAATTGTTGCATATACATCATTAGCAAAATTCATTGCTTCCTTATATTCTTTACTATCTTTTTGAGTTTCTGCTGTTATTATATTTATTGTATATAATGACCTATTTATATTCTTTGTTACTATTCTTATTTGTAAACTATTAGTAACATTTTGACTTGCTCTAGTATTAGCCCCAACAACTGCTCCAATTCCACCTGCTAAAACTCCTCCAACAACAGCTCTACCAACTCCACCTTTCATAATGGTATTAGAATCTTCAATAATTTCACATTCAATAATATCTGTAAATTTTATAAAGTCTGTTTTTTCTACTGGAAATATATAGCATATTGCTATTTGTTTATGTTCTAAATCTGTTCTTAATTGGATTCTATTATTGTACTGATTATATATTTTCATTTGTGAAGTTTTGAAATTTTTACTTTTTAAATAATCTTCTATACTATATTCATTTTCTTTTGCTTTTTCTTCATCTTTATTCATACCAATAAATGCTATAATAAAGATAATAATTAATACTATTATTGCAATTCCCATTATATTTTTAACTCCTTTTATTTTTTAGTCGAATTTAATATACTTCCATACAAACAACTATCACAAAATGTTTCATCGTCCCATATAGCTTTACCACATTTTGCACATTTTTTTGTCTTTCCCTTTTTATGAATAGAACAATAATTAGAACCAGTTTCTGCATTATTAGGACAAGGACTTGCTTGACATCTTTTTGTAGTAGTTGTTGTTTCATTATTAGTATAACTACTAGATGATGTTGTATTATTTATATCTTGTTTAGATACAATTATTAATGCAATTATGATAGGTAATGCAACCAATACTGTTAAGTTAACTACTCCGTATTTATCAATATTTTCTGTAAATATATTTTTCATTAAAACTCCGTCCTTACTACATAAAATCTTCTTTTTACTTTTTTTAATTTTTAATTTTTTAAATTTTTATTTTCTTGTATTATCCTCAATGTTCTGCAATTTTTGGATAATTTCTGCAAATCCTAATATAAATAATCCACTTATAATACCTGACACACCTACAATTAAGCCTGTATAAAAATTGTCTTCCATAAGAATTAAAAATGTAATAACAGATATAATCATAGTAATAATAGAAAATGCCTTTAATACTGTTGCTATTTGATTATTTGTATTGTTATTATTTGATTTCTTATGATAATCTTCTTTTATCTGCATTGTTTTTGTTATTCCCATTGCCTCTAAATCTTCTTTACTTGCCATTTTTATTATTCCTCCTTTAATAATTCATAATAGTTATAAAAGTATGGTATAATTGCTATATGTACGAAATGTTTAATAAAATATGCTGTATTGAAAGAGCCACTGATTAAAGATTCAATCCCTCCTACATTAGATATAAATATACAACATTTTATTATTTCATAAATAGAAACTCCAATTACTACTACTCCAAATATCTTGTTGTTTATAAAATTCTTTCTTATAAATAAAATATTAATAAGATATACAGTCATTATAATTACACTCAAATCATTTAATGAAAAAATAAGCTCTGCCTCCATAATAGCAAGTATTATTCCTACTATTATACTAATTATAAATGTTGCTACTAATATATAATTTGCTATTTTTATATTTCCTTTTTGTTTGTACATTCTTATTAAAACTATACTAAAATATATTATTAAACCAATAAAGTATAAATCGTAACAGTTGTAAAGAATAGAAACTCCTCTAAACCTAAACATAAAGATTAACATTACAATACAACTTATTAACCCTAAAATAGCTGTTTTCTTTGGACTTTTTAAAAATTCTTTCACATTTTCCACCCCCAATATTTATAATTTTTATTTTTTAACTTTTCAAAATTCTATTTATTTTTTATATCCTCAAGTAACTGTAATCCTTCTCCAATAGCTTCAAACATTAAAGTAGAAAACCAAGTTACTATACAAGTAATAACACACACTAATAAACCGATTTCAAAATTATCAAGCTGTGCATATATTATTAAACTTATAATTCCTCCAAAGTAACCTAAAATCCTAATAAACCAAACTACCATTGAGAATTTTGCTGCTACCTTATTTCGTGTTTTTTTATTACTTAATGTGTCTGTTCTCACTTTAACATTATTTATTATATTTTCTATTCTGTTTGTATCATTTATAATGGATTTACAATGAGGACATTCTTTTGCTTTATTTGATACATTTTTCCCACAATTTTGACATTGAATTATTGCCATTTTATCGCTCCTTTTATAGTTATATTCTCATTTGAGTTAGATATATTGTATATAGTGGGGGAAGTAACTGACATATTACGAATACTGCTATTGCAACATATTTAATCCATTTGCCAAACTTAATATTTTTATGTAGTAGATATATTCCCAACCATATAACCAATATACAAAATGACATACTCCATATTCTAAAATTGTTAAGATTATATGCTTTTATTCCCAATTCTTTTGAACCATATTGTTCAATATATTTTTCTGTTCTACTAACTTCTAGTGCTTGAGGGATTACTTCTGCCATATTGTCATAATCAAAATACTTACTTATTGAATTAACTGCTTTATTTTCATAATGATACCTTAACATACTTAAAATAGATATAATTAGTAGTAGTATGCTAATACCATATAGAATTATATTTATAATCTGTCGTTTTCTATTAACATATCCACAATTAGAACATACTTTTAGCTTATAATCGTATTCTGTACCACATTCCATACATTTTACTTTACTCATTCTTTCAACACCCCCTTAATCGACAAATTTCTACGATTCATTTATATAATATCATAATTATTAGTAGTTTTTCAATACTAATCATTTCTTAATTATAAAAAGTTTTTATTATAAAATATTAGCAAAAAGAGGTGGAATAATGGATTTTAAAGATATTGGAGCAAGAATCAAAGAAAAAAGAATAGAATTAAAATTGACACAAGAAAAACTTGCTGAATTAGTGGGAGTAACAGATACTTATATAGGAGCGATAGAGAGAGCAACCTCTAAATGTAGTATAGAAACACTTGTAAAAATTGCACAAGTTCTTAATATGAATGTGGATTATATGTTATTTGGAACGACTGTAAATAATATAGATATTTGTATTAGTGAGATTATGAAAAAATTGCCTAAAGATAAACAAAATTTATATATAGAATTATGCAAAGCAATAGCTGACAAATTAAAATAAAAAGATAGAGTATGAGGGGGATTTCATACTCTATTTATTTCTATATTATATGTATTTCTACTGCTCCTGTCTGGTCGAACTCTAGCTTAACCATCGTATTATTTTCATTACTGTAAAAGTTAGCAACCCAATTAATATCAATGGTTATTTTCTCTGTTTTGTATTCATTTATTGTAAGTTTATTCTTGTAAAAGTATATTTTGGAATTTTGAATATTTATTGTTTGTGTGATTATTCCTGTAATATTTATTAATATAGCTTTACTATTGAACTGTTTTAATATTTCTTTTGTATCCTTATATTTAATTTTTTTCAAATTTATCACTCCTAACATTTCTCATTATATATCTTTATGGTAATTCTGCCCACAGTTTCGCTATATAAATATAATACATCATCTTTTAATTTAATATTAGAAATATCGCATAAATCCATACAAAATAATTCATTTGTAGTTTTACTTCTTAATATGATAGTAAAATCCTTTTTCTTTACTTTGATAGAGTGTAATGTTATATGTTCTGCCACATAGCTGTTAAAACTTATATTTACATCTTTATTATCGAATTTCTTTAGCTGTGTAAGTAGTTTATTTTCCGTTATTGTTATAGTTTCATTCATTATTGTTGTACCTCCTGCTCCAAAATATTTGCAAATCTGTAAAATGTAGTTTTTGATGTTCTACTCTCACGAATTGCTTGTACGGTTGTTCTGTATTCTCCATTTTTCCATTTTTTCCAGATGTTAATAAAATCTTCTGTAATCTCAATTTTAGGGCGACCTAGTATTTTACCTCGACTTTTAGCTTGTTCAAGTCCTTGTTTTGTTCTTTCTACTATTTGTATTCTGTCGCTTTCTGCTTTCCACGAAAATATCTCAAAAATTATGTTGTTGATTAATTGTGTTATTGGTTGCATTTTTTCATCTGTATAATCCAAATTCAATGAGGGCATATCAAGAACTTGCACACATATTCCATTATTCTTAAAATACTCCCATTGCTCTTTTAATTCTTTTGCATTACGACCTAATCTATCCAAAGAGGATATAACAAGTATATCTCCTTTTTCTAATGCTCTTTTCATATATTCAAATCCAAATCTTTCAAAATTTTTTCCTGTCGCTTTATCCTCATATATGTATTTATCTTCAATTCCTAGTTTCTTAAAATCTTCATATTGCCTATCTAAATGTTGTTTTCCGTGTACTAACACGCATATATCCTACTTTTTTCATTTTTTAAAATCCTCTCTTTCCATAGTTTCAAAAACGATGGTTTTATGAAACTAATAATTTTTATTATTTTGATGTTCCAAAAAGGTTATTTTATAATTGTTGGGTCGTTCCAAGTTTATATAACCTTTTTAGAACGATATTCTTAACTTGACAACTTCTTGTCAATGTAATAATCATCTACTGCAACCATAAAATGCTATTGCTAGTATAATAATTACTTTTAACACTATAAATAACATATCTTTAGTTTGCCCTCCTGTTATATTTCTTTAGTACACAATACTTTAGAATGTCATCTTTTATTCTGCAATATCTTTCTAATTCCAAAAGTTCATCTGCTGTTGCCCTAAATTCTACACATATAAAGTATCCTTGTTTATGTTCTTTTACTGCATAAGCTAAATTTTTAATTCCAATTTCTTCAAACTTTCTAATTCCTATGCTTAAATCATCAAACCTTCTTTTTAAATCTAATATAGATTTCTTTAATTCTTCATCTGTCAAATCAATATTTAATATGTAATAACTTTCGTATAATCTACTTCTTTCCATTTTCAAAATCCTCCTCTAATTCCATATAATACTTTTTTCAATTTTCATATCTTTAATTTTTAGAATTCTTTTAATGTTGTTTACACCTGTTGCAATTACTTCATCATTTATTAACAATTTTATTTTATCTTTTTCATCAATTATTATTGTTGCATAATCAAGGTATCTGTTATACTGCCATATATTCGCAGACCTCATTTGATACTTTGTTATTGTGTTCAAATTATAATATATTACTTGCATTTTGAATCCTCCTATAATTTTAATAATATGGTAGGGAGGAGATAACCTCCCTATATACAACTTACAAAATCATCATTTGCTATTACAATGTGGTCTAAAAACTGTACTCCCATAACTTTTGATATATCTTTTATCATATTAGTTATATTTATGTCCTTTGCACTTGGTCTTGCCGTGCCACTTGGGTGGTTATGGCATAAGATAAATTTATTCGCATTTGATAATAGAATAGTTTTGAATATTGTTTTTAAATCTAGGTTACAATAATTTAAACCACCTTTTGCCACTTGTGAGTAAGCTATTATATTGTTTCTTGCATTCAAACATATTAATATCGTATGTTCTTCTGTTGCCTTGTTTAGTTCTTCAATATCATTTATATATTTAACAATGTCTTTTGCTGACTTTACAATTTTACTGTTATAACTATAATTTTTTTCTTGTACCATTTGTAATTTTACTTTACTAAAATTCATTTTATAATCCTCCTTAATATTTATAAGGTAGGGGAATAAATCCCCTTTTAACCTTTAACAATACATCTTTTCTAACTGTGCTTTTGTGCCTATTTTAAAACCATATTGTTGTAGGAATTCTCTTAAATGGCGTGTACTGGTTTGACTGTAAAATCCGTTTATATGTACTTTATTGTCTTTAATTTCTGCTATAACTGTGTTATAACTTAATAACTTGATAACTTCATTTTCTCTAATTATTCTAGCTTTACCATAAAAACTTTTTACATTTGAATATACTGGCTCTAAATTCATATAAAAATCCACCTTTCTTAATTTATTTTGAATGGTGGCTTGATTTTTCTATAATTCTATTTTATAATTAAGTAAGACACCATTCATCGTACAATGCGTTTGTATTTGGATTGTGTTATAGGGCTTGTATAATTGTGTAAGTTTGCCGACCGAAGCAATTATACAAGTTTTATTTTTTCTTCGTGATAACAATCATATTTTCTTTATATTCAATTTCTAGTTCATCTGTGGCTGTTAGTTTACTATCATTTTCAACTCCTGCTTTAGATAAATTAACTTTGTAACCTACTATATTTCCTTTGTTTTTCTTTGATTGATAATCACGATTGACTACCAATTTTGCCATAAAATCCTCCTTTCTACCAGATTTATAACACTTTCCAAAGTACTTGGTCAAGTACTAATTATAGTATAACATATATATTTCACTTGGTCAAGTGTTTTTTGTAAAACTTTTTCATCTTTTTTCTGTCCCAAAAATTAGTATATAGAGGGGTGGGGGATGTTGACCATATTAACAAGTAAAACTTGCTATATATAGATATATGTACCTACATTTCGACCCACAAAATCAACAACTGCAACATCAAAATCTTTAATTTTTAAGATGTGGGGTATAGTCCATTTCTACAAAATCAATCAAAAATCATATTAAAATGGGTATAATATAATAAAAACCTGAAACCTCAACAGAATAAAGGTTTATATAAAATCTTTCTATACCTCACTTTTATATTAAAATAGAAAAACAAAGTAACTGCAATGTATTGAAATTACTTCGTTTTAGTATAATATTAAATTATGGGTATAAGTTATAATTCCTAATCTTCCACATCTGTTTCTTCTACATCATTTATATCATCTAAATCTAATGTATTATATACAATATTTGCTTGTTCAACAGGGAATCCACTATATAGATATACAGTACAGTCATATCTCAAAAGTCTAGCTCTACCTACTGCTTGTTCCAACTCTGACCCAATTAAGTATTTTTGTATTTTTTGGTAGTGTTCATCTTCCATTGTATTTAATTTAAAAGAGTAATTGTCATTCTCAATTCTTCTAAACCTTGATTTTTCTAATGAATTATATACTATGCCATAAATTGCATACATATAGAACCTATATTGTCGTTCGTTATGGTAAGGTAATCCAACAACTACAATATCTTTACCTTTTAATACATCTAATCCCTCAATAGCTCCAAAATGATATTCTCCGTTTCTTGCAATACTTCTTAAATGTAATTAAAGGTAATCCTTTGTGTTTTTCTCTTATTACATCAAGGATAGGAGATACAGCATTTTTATAGTTTTCTTCTGTTTCGTCTTTATCTTTACCTTTTGCTAATGATTTTCTGCTATATGTAATTGTGCAATCTTGTATGATTTTCCCTTTATATTTAGCCTTTGGTAGTTCTACAAATTCAATATCATCTTCCCAAAAGAATTTTCTATAAATTTTCTCATCAAATGTAGCCGAAAGTATTGTTGTGTGCATTTTAGGTGGTCTTTTGCAAATTAAACATTGTACTTTTATCTCGTTTTCCTTAGGGTCTTTGTATTTGTAGATTGCGTTACATTGCATTAAGTCATAGATGTTATATATGTACTTGTCTGTTTCTGCAATATTTTCTTCTAGTTCTTCTCGTTGCTTTGCTGTTAGATACACTATGTCAAATAAAGGTACAGGAATAATCATATCTAATGGAGCATTTTGGATTTTCTCCAATTTCTGCATAAGACGTTCCTTGCTCTTTCCATTTAATACTTCACTAGCAACATCAAAAGTATTTTCAATATATCTAAGTTTTAAAGTAGGGGTCTTAATACAAGTTTTTGTTAGTATATCTTCATCAATTATTAATGAATGAGTAGTTACAAGTTCATAGTGCAAATTCAATGCTCTTTCGTGAGTTGTTACAATATGCCCAAAGTAGTGATTGATTTCTTCATTTTCTGTTAAGTAGTGGTCTATATTGTATAAATCTTCTTTTTCATCATCTGTTAAGTCTGTTGTTATTTTCTTTTGTTGCAATCTATCTCTTTGTTCTTGTAAATAGCTTTTTCTTTTTTTCCAAACTCCTATATCTCTATAATACTTCTGCGTTTCTTCCATATTACTATCTTTTAGTTTTGCTAGCTCTGGTGTCATCTTTATATCTTTTACTCCCATATCTTTTAATCTTTTAAATTCTTCTTTTTTTAAGTCATTTGTGGGAACTGCTATTATACAGCTCCCAAGTACCAATGATTTTAGTAACTTTCCAATATTTTCTGTCTTTCCACTTCCTGTTTGTGACTTAATCAACTTCATTTTGCTTGTTTCCCTCTGTTGTCTTAAATAATCCTTATATTTTTCTTTTTCCGATTTGCTCATAAAAATAATAACCCTCCATTATATAAAATTTTCTAAGTTCTTTTTCTAATTGTTCTTCTATGACTGACAATTCAACAAAGTCAATCTCTCTTATTGTATAGATTCCATTTCGTGGTACTACCGTATCTCTCATATTTCTTAAATGATTACAGTTATCTGCATACGGACAAAAATTATCACAATTCGCAGGAGAATAACAAGCTCTTTTATTGTAATCTATGTAACTATTCCAATCTTTTCTCTGTTCATCTGCATATACTGGTAAACTGTTTATTGTGTCTAAAAACCTCTTTGTGCCACCTACGAAATACATTAAAGATAAACTAAGTTTATATAGTAAATCGTGTCTCATCTCATTTTTGCCCTGTATAAATTCTCTGAATAACTGACATTTATCACTTACAACCTGCCAATCCTTTATCTGTATTGATTCTATTTTTCCACTCTGTTTATATACTTCAAATATATATTCTTCTTGTTGCTCCTGCTCATCTGTTTCATTATTATTAGCTTTTGGCTTATTTTTCTTAGGTTTACATCTCTTATTAGCTGACATACATATTTCATAAAACTTGTGTTTGTCATTTTTGAGGAAATCGTCATACTGTCTTATATATATATAATATGTTCCGATGATTTCCTCAAAAATTTCATCTTGAAAAAAATCTTTGTGCGTGTCCGCTGAAATCTCAAAATGATAGTCTTTCATAAACTCTTTATTATATGTATCTAGCTCATTCTTTCTTAGTTCCTGCACTTCCTCATCTGAAAGCTCAACTGTTCTAATAGCAAAGGCATTATTCCTTATTACTAAGCCTGTTTCTTTTGAAAAATGCTCCAAGTTTCTTGAATAATTTTTTGAATCCTTATTTTTGATGTCTTGAGCTACAATTCTAAAAAATTTATCAAGTTCAACAGGTGTACCGAATAGAGGGTGTATTTCTTCTATTAAGCTACTTCCACCGTGATATATACGATTTACATCTTTACAGGCTGGGTCAAAATATTCTTTAAATATTTGTTCCAAACCTAATAATAAAGAATGTGCTAAATCCCAATTAAAAATTGGTACATCTGTCTTAAATACTATTCTAAATCTTTCGCCCTTGACTGGGTCTGAAAATGTTTTGTAAGCAAACAAGGTATTTAAGTCATAGTCAATTATTCGTTGTCTAACTTCTTCATACATCTTGCCATAAGGTGGGGTAATATCTTCGCCTTTTTCATTTTGTTTGTGGTCTACATCTAAACCAAATGTAGACATTAATATAAAGTAATTATGTGTTCTGTTTGTATAATTCCAATTATGACTATATCCCTCATATATCCTTTGCTCTATTTCTAAATTGTTTATATATCCTAATGTTTTTTGACTCCATAAAAGATAACTACTTTCTCTTGATTGTTCTGCTACTGCTGTGGCTGTAACTCCACCATAAACATCATTATAGAAATCTACATCAAAGAAGAAACAGCCTATAAAACTTTTCCCATTTGTGGCAATTTCTTTTTTTAGTTGTTCAAGCGTTAGAACATTTGGAAATTTAGCAATATTTGAAGAAATTATATTAATGTCAGTCGGTTTTTCTGTACGAGTTTGAGGATATAGAGATACAAACAATGTATCTCTATTCCATTCATTTGTAAGCCTAACTTTTGCTGATAATATGGGAAAAACACTTAAAAGCGTTCTTTCCATTTTCTTAACTTCTGCCATAAGTTGCATTAAAACCACCACTTGTAATTTAATTGGTACATTCCCTTATTTGTTACAAATATAATTATCTGAACGTCATCTATAAGGTGCTTTTTATAGTCCATTATTGGCTCATACATAATCTTTATGTACTTATTTTCAACTACTTTATTATCTGCAATCAATACATCTAATGTCTTCAAAATTTCTGGTATGCTTTGAAGTGTCAATTCGCTTGCTACTCTGATGTGAATTCCACAATCTGAATAAGATAAATCCATTCCACCATTTAGCTTCTCTCTAATATCTGGTATTGTTAATTCTTTTCTTTTTTTCTTTGTCCAGCTATTAAATTCAAGAGCAAATCTTTCTACTTCATCTTGTTTCTCAACCGTATTCTCATACTCTTTCATTTTTTCTTCGGTTCTAATCCCATTTGGAATTAACCCATTCTTTCCTAGTGTAAGGTAATCCATTCCTTGATGTTTCTTATCGACTATTTTTTGGATTTCTTTACGTTTTACTTTTACATTTTCAAGCTCCTCATCTACTATTTCATTTTTTGGAGCTAATAATAACTCCATTTCTGTATCTATGAATTTCATAGACAATACCTCCTTTAATTTTATATTTATTTTAGTGCACTATACTCATATCTTAAACTCCTATTCATTGAATAGCAAAGTAGTTAGAACATTTTTTTAAGTAGATTTTTTACTAAAAATATGCTATACTTTAAATTATTGGAGGAAGTTATGAAGGATTATATAGAAATAGCCGAAGATAGTAACGGAGCTATTTTAAAAAAAGCTAGAGAAGATTATGCTAAAAGCAATAATATAAAGTTTGGGCAAAAAGAACTTGCTCAGTATTTAGGACTATCTCCTAGTTTTGTTGGACTATTAGAACAAGGAAGAAGAGAAATACCACAAGAACTCTTTAAAAAAATAAACACTTTATTAGGTACAAATTTTAGTAAAAACAGTATTGTAAATAATAAATATAGTAATACTTGTTATTCTCCTTTATATTTTTATTTCGGAATGTATAATTTTACTCAAAAACAATATGACTATATAATTGCTACATTACTCATAAAATACTGTAAAGAAATATTAGATGAAGATGAAAATGATAAATATTCAACTCTTATATATTCTTGCAAATCTAATAAATTATTTGATACATCTGTAAAAAAAAGAATGAATGAATGTTTTAAATATATTATAAGGTATTTGAATTCACTTTATCATAAACATAAAAGTTCATATATAAGTGAAATTAGTGGAAAAGCTTTAACTAAAACACAATGTCGACAGGAATTATATAATTTACTAACTACATTAGATTCTTCAAAAGTAGTTGATTCCACTCATTTAAAAATACCTGTTTATAATAGCTCTGGAATAATTGAATATTATGAAGATTTACCAAGCAAATTTAATAATGATAATTATAAATATTTTTATCTTAAATTTGATAATATGGATAAAAAGTTTTCTAGTAAGTATGAGGACGGAATAATAGCATTAATAAGAAAAGAAGAATTTTGCTTTTATAATGAAGATGTTTTGATTCAATGTGGAAATGATTTTGCAATAAGACATATTAAATCTCAAGAAGACTTAAAAAATGCTTTCATAGAGTGCTTTGGAACTGATGCAATAGTTGAAAATGGTTATAATATTATAGGAGCTATTGTTATGATTGATTATTCTACCTGTGCAATTATAAATGAAGAAAGCAAAATACAATTTTAATACACTAACTTTTTTAAGCTAGTGTATTTTTTTATTTTTCTACCTACTTTGATATTCATTGAATAGTATTTTATCCTATTAATATAGTTTGCAAACTTGAATTAAAAAAAATAAATAGCTGTTCATTTGACAAGATAAAAAATTAATGCTACATTTATTTAGAATAAACTATGTTAAATAGTGTACATTGAAAATTAAATAAATCTTAGCATAAATAATTTTTTATTTAATATAAATTAAACAGCCGAATTCAAGGAGGTTTTTTATGGAAAATATATTAAATGAAAAAGATTATTTTGGTAATATTAGAGAAGTTATTACTATTCAATTATTAGAAAAAGCTAAATCAATAGGACTGATTGATGACACAATGGCAAAACAAATAATTAAGGAATTAGCGAAGGTAGAGGTGATTGATTATGCAAGCTGTTAATGTAATGGATTTATATGCTATTAGAACAGCATTATCTACTGGGAAAAGCATTTATGATTTACCTCTACGTGTTACATACTATGCTCGTGTTTCTACTGAGAAAGACCAACAACTTAACTCATTCCAAAATCAAATAATGTATTTTGAAAATGAAATCAAATCAATTAGTAACTGGACTTTTGTTGAGGGATATTGGGACGAAGGAATTACTGGAACATCTTTAGAGAAAAGAGATGATTTTAACAGAATGATACAAGACGCTGAAAATCATAAATTTGATTTAATACTAACTAAAGAAGTTAGCCGTTTTGCTAGAAATACTGTAGATACTCTAACAACAGTTAGGAATTTGTTAAATTATGGTGTTGGTGTTTATTTTGAAACCGATAATATAAACACTCTGTCTAATGAGGGCGAACTAAGACTAACTATAATGTCATCGTTAGCACAAGATGAAAGCCGAAAGTTGTCTACTAGAGTAAAATTTGGCTTTAAAAGGTCTATAGAGAGTGGCAAAGTTTTAGGCAATAATGCTATTTGGGGATATAAAAAAGATAAATGCAAACTTGTAATAGTTGAAGAAGAAGCCGAAATTGTTAGAAAAATATACGAATTATATTCTACTGGAAATTATGGCATACGAAGGCTTGGAGATGAACTTGCAAATTTAGGTTACTATGCTGATAAACAAACCCAAAAGAAATTTGTGTTTTCTACATTAAAAGGAATATTAACAAATCCAAAATACAAAGGTTTTTATGTTGGAAACAAAACTACAAAAATAGATTTTCTTTCAAAAAAAGTAAAATACTTTGATGAGAAAGAATGGATACAATATAAAGATGAAAAAGGTTATGTTCCCCCTATTGTTTCTGAAGAACTTTGGAATAAATGTCAAGAAATATACAATAAAAACAGTAGTAACATAAAAAACAAAGCTACAAGTTATAATAACAAATACGTTTATTCTGGTAAAATTTTTTGTAAATATGACGGACAACCTTTTTGGAGAACGATGTGGCATAAAACAGTAGAGGTATGGCAATGTAGTGAATACAAAAGAAATAAGAGAAGTGCTTGTCCTAACTCCCCTACAATACATAAAAAAGAATTAGACTTTATAATGAAAATGATTTTTGACAACTTGTTTAAAAACAAAAGTACATATATAGACCAATTAATTGGTATTTGCAAAAAAGTCTTATCCGAGAATAACTATGAGAACAAAATAAAAGAATTACAAATAAAAATTGATAATATAAAGTTAGAAAAGAAAAATTTAATAAAATTATATACTGGGGAACATATTACTGATGAAGATTTTGAGGAGATGAATGAAGGCTTTAATGAACAACTTTCATCACTTCAAGCTAAGCTTTTAGATTTACAGCAAAAACAAAAAGAGTGTGGAGATTTTGAGAAACAGACTAATAAATTAAGAAACTTTTTTGAAGAAAATTTAAAAGTTGAAAATAATGAAATCACTCGAGAATTAGTCGATTCTATGATAGACAAAATAGAAGTTGAACAGGGCGATATTCCTAATCTTATAAAAATGGATATAACACTAAAACTTGGAATCACACTTCCTGTCTACTTCCGTCAAGATTTAAGTTTGCTACTCATCAGGCATATGATAAGAGCGGATATTACAACTGAGGTTTCTCCAATTGTTGGTTCTGAAAAACAGTCAGAAGAACTTGTTAATTACCTACTTTCTGAGTTTGAAACTGATCCTAAACAAATTTGGGAATCTAATATATTTGGAAAGAGTTTGCATGAACTTGTAAATGAGGGATTACAAAATAAATTATATAGAATGCCTGAAGATGCTCAAATTAAACTTCAAGAAACATTAGAGCGTATTGTAAATGAGGGTAGTGGAGGACTAATCTGTATTATTCTTTAATATAAAATATTTCAAAACTAGATTTTCTTTGTGACTTGTTCCTTAGAAAGTCTTGTTTTATTTTTATTTGAATATAAATGTGATAAAAATACTATTAATAAAAATATAATTATATCTGCTAAAAGTATTTTGAATATAAAATAGTCATTTCCTGTTCGAGGAAGAGTAGATATTTGTTCTTCTTTTTTGAATAATGTATTAGATTTATTATTTTCTTCTTTTGACTCTTCTTGTGTGTGCTTTTTTTCTTCTTCTGATTCTTCTATCTTTTCTGGTGTTTTATCTTCATTTGTATGTTCCTTATTATCTGTTTTTTCTTCTATTTCATCTTTCTTGTCTTGTTCTTTATCTTCTTTTGGTTCTTCTATTTGTTCAGGTGGTTCTACATTTTGGTCTTCTTTAGGAGGATTTATTTCTTCACCTTTTCCTTCATCTTTTTTATCCTCTTCTTTTGGTTTTTCTGGTTCGTCTGGCTTCTTTTCTTCTTCCTGATTTACTATTGTAACATAGCATGTTTCATTATGTAATATAGGAACCATGCTATCTTCTACTAGCTGATATCCTTTCTTTACTTTAGTTTGTTTTATTGTATAATTTCCAATATCTATATTTTCTATATAAACTTTCCCTTGTTGGTCTGTTTCATATGTACCTATTAAGTTTGCTTCATCATCATATATCTCGTATGTTGCTTCTCCTGCTTTTGTGGTTATATCTAAGTTTCCTTTTTTATGTTTTAGTTTTATATTTTCTATGTGTCTTTCTTTGTGATTTATTTCTATTTGCAGTTCTTCATTTTCTATGTAATACTCATCTGGTATATATATAATTTTCATTTGTATATCACTTTTTAAAATATCATTTAGTATTTCTTGATTTTGTTCTTTTATTTCATATCTATTACCTTGAATTTCTACAACACATCCATATATTTTTTTATCAGTTTCTTCATCAATAAAGTTTAAATTTAAACTCGAATACCCATTTCTTAGCTGTGCATCCATTACTGAGTTTTCAATTTCTTTTGATAGTATTATGTATTTATTTGTTCCATCTGTTCCTTCTAAAAGTTTTTCTGTTTCATAACAGATTTCAACTTTTAGATTTATTGTAAAAATATCTTCTATCTCATCTTCTGGTACCATCACTTTAAATTCTTTCTCATTACTTCCAAACACTTCTTGTCCTTTTCCATCTTTTGTATTGGCTATATAATAATTTACTGGTGCATAACTTTTTTCTATTATTTTATATCCCAGAAGGTTTCCATCTTCTACTTCTACTTTATATTCTTGAGAACTATAATTTTTTTCCATATTATCTTTAGTAAGTTCCCCTATCCTATATAGATTTACAATGTTTGTAAAAGTTTCTTCTCCTGTATATCCTAAATCTATTAGTTTTTCTGCTGATTTTATTATATTATTAGCTCTTATTTTGGCTATTTCATTTGAAAATTCTTTTGCTCTATAATAATTTTTTATTTTTTCTGATGTGTATCCATTTGATATACTATCTATTGCAATTTTGGTCGCTATATATTTATCTTCTTCATTTTTTATTCCACTTTCAAAAAAAATTCTTTCTTTAGTATTACTTTTTATGATTCTAGTTATTCTATTATCATTTACATTATTTCCTACAGTTATTTCATTTTGACCTAAACTATTATTTCCAAGTTTATATATAATGGTATTTTCTTTTACATATTTTTCTATTTCTAAATCTTGCCATTTGTCTTCATTTTTTATTTCTATAATACTATCTAATCTTTGGTTTATTACATTAAATTTTTCGTTTTTTGATAAAGCCTTTACTTTTGTTATTCCAAATATTAACCACAACAAAGCAAGTGCTATGAATATTTTTTTAGTCATTTTTATCATCATTTCCTTTCTTTATTTCTCTTGCTATAACGCATCTTCTTTTGTTTCTTTTTCCTCTTTCGCAAGTTACAAGTGTTATAATGTTTTCTTTTGTATTTTTTAATATATCTACATTTGTTTCTTCTATTATTTTGTTTTCAAATAAACTATATCTCCTTTCTCCCATATCTGTAATATATATAATTTCTTCACCATTTTTCAGTTTGTTAATATTTGAAAAATAGTGAGCATATGAGCCTTCATTATGTGATGCAAGTACAACATTACCGCTCCCATAGACTAGTTTCTATAAAATGTCCGAACTGTATATTTTAAGACATCTTTATTTGTACCTTCATATATAGGAGCTTTTACTCCTATACTTGGTATAATTACTATTCCTATTTCTTTATGGATATTTTTACTTAATATAGATTCTTCATGTTCTACATTTTTATCCTTTACCAATTTCTCTTCATATGTAATATTTATTTGCTCAGCTCTTTCTTTGTTTTCTGTTTCTAGGTGTTCTATTACATTTTCTGTAAATTCTTTTTGTTTATTTTTTAAGTGAATATTTTTATAAAACACAATTAATACAGAAATAGTACACAAAAATACTACTGCTATTAGATAAATTTTCTTTTTCATTTTTATTCCTTTTTGGGTATTTTTAGATAGACAATTTCTTGTCTTTTTGAAATCTAATTAAGATTAAAAGATTTCTTATGATTTAAAATTTAATATTTTTATTTTAACAACATCTTGAATAGATTGCAAGTAAAGTGTAAAAAAGTTGTTTTTTCGACAAT
This sequence comes from uncultured Clostridium sp., assembly GCA_947641575.1. Lineage (GTDB taxonomy): Bacteria > Bacillota > Clostridia > TANB77 > CAG-508 > JAAWPK01. The sequence continues at coordinate 8,979 of CANRQN010000010.1, read as the reverse complement.
AGGGACGTTTTTCTTTGTCTCAGAAAATTCCCAATAAATCCTAATATGTTTTAGAATTTATTGGGAATTTAAAATTATTTTTCTTCTATTTGGTTTTCACCATCATTATATTCTATTTCAGGTTCTATTGTGCATTTTCTCCTATATTTATTAATATATATAGTAAACATCACATGTGTTTAGTTTTTCTAAATGATCTGTACTCTTTAAGTTTAATGTTTCTTTTATCATTTCTAATTTTTCAGTATCTGCTTCATTTAAAAGTATTATTATTCCTTTTGATGTATCTTTTTCTTTAAATATTTCTTCTATTTTTTCTTTTGTATAACTTATATCTTTTGTAATATATGACTCATTTATTTTTGTAAATAGCAAAATATCATCTAAAAAATTGCATTTGTCAGGATTATATATATAAAGCATATTTAAGTCTTGCTTTTTTTCTAATTCTTGTACAATTTCCTTTTTTTCGGTATATACAAGTTCTGGCTTTATTTTGTATATTAATGGAGATATTAGAATTGCTACAAGTAATATTAAAGTTAGTATGCTACTCTTTTTTTCTCCAAGTAGTAATTTTAATAATTCATAAAAATAATATATAACAATTATAAATATAAGTCCACATACTGGTGAGGTATATCTTAATACATTCCATGGTGATGCTATTGATACTATTAAAAAGTATATAAGTACTGGAATATTTATTATTTTCATTATTTGTTTGTGCTTTTTATCTTCATCTATTTTTCCTTTTTTTAGCATCTTATTTAATATAAATATTAATAAATTTATTATTAGTATAGCATAAAACATTTTATGAAATCCATAATAATCTATATTCACTACATTTTCTAGAATTTTTTTAATTAAATTTGGTGGGTGTACAAAGTTTTCTAAGACCCCCTGTCCTCTATATCCAAAAAACATGTGGTTAATTGAATATGGAAATATTATAAGAGATGTTATTCCTGAAAGTAGCATTGTTAATGTATAATATATCAATTTTTTATAGTCTTTTTCTCTTATATATTTTACAGCAAAGATTATATATAATACTACTATATAGAACAAATAGTAATAGTGTGTTAATATTCCTGCAAGTACACTTAGACCTATAGCTAATAGTAGCTTTTTATCTATTTCTTTTTTTTCTAATAATTTTATATGTAAATATAATGTTATGAGTACTTCTAATGTAAGAAGTACATACATTCTAATATATGTTACATTTGAAAGTGATGCCATTGTTATAGATGATACAAATGCAAGTATAATACTTTTTTCTTTTGCATATTCTTCTTTAGATAGCATTTTTTGAAGTACCAGATATGTAAATATGGTTATAAATACATATATGATGATATTTATACCTATTCCTGACCACATAGAAAAGTGTCCTTTTGTGAAGTTCATTGCAAATCTAAGTATTAAATAATATAAAGGTGGATGTACATCATTTTTTTGATTATCATATACTTGCTTATACTCACCTTTTTCGTCATCTTGCAAAGATAAATAATCTTCATAATAGTTTTTATCATGCCAATTATTGAAAAAGTCCTCATTATCACTAAATTCAACTTTGTCATAGCTTGAAAGTCCATATGAATATGCTTCGTCTATATGTAAGTATTGCTTCCATGTTCCAGCAAATATTAATATAGCCGTTTGAATTATCATTAATAATGTTATAACTATTATTTCAGTTCTTTTGTTTTTCATTTTTCACCTATATTTTCCTATAAATATTTATCTAAGCATATCTTTTTTGTTTAGCCACATTGCAATGCCTGCTGTGACTAAAGCTGAAAATAGTAAAACAATTGTAAAGCCCCACGGATTATCTTGAAGTGGCACTCTTACATTCATTCCCCAATAACTTGCAATTACAGTTGGAATTGCAAGAATAATAGTTATTGATGTAAGATATTTCATAACTCTATTCAAATTATTTGATATTATCGAGGCATATGCATCCATTGTTCCATTTAAAATATCACTATAGATTTTTGCCATTTCAATTGCTTGTTTATTTTCAATAATCGCATCTTCTAATATATCCTCATCTTCTTCATAGAGTTTTATGATTTTTCCTCTCATTGTTTTTTCCATGACTATTTCGTTTGATTTTAATGATGTTGTAAAATACACCAAGCTCTTTTCTAAGCTTAGTAGCTTTAATAGTTCTTTATTTTTCATAGAGTTTTTAAGTACAGATTCTGCAATTTCTGTTTCTTTATTTATTTTTTTAAGTAGATTTAAATATAATGATGAATTATTAAATAGAATTTGCAATAAAAATCTACTTTTTTTATATGTTATTATATTGTTTTTCTTTCCTTTAGATAAATTTTGTATAATATCATTTTGCTTTAATGATACAGTTATAAAATAGTCGTCTCTAACAAAGATTACACCAATTGGCATGGTGCTATATATCATTGTATCTCCTTCTTTTTCACGAATTGGTACGTCTATTATAAATAATATGGTATCGTCATCATCTTCTATATCAATTCTGGCCTTTTCTTCTGAGTCTAAAGCATATCTTATAAAATCTTCTTGTATTTTTATATTCTCACAAACTATTTTTATTTCTTCTTCGGTCGGGGATATCATGTTAATCCAATTTCCTTTTTCATATTTGGTTGTCTTTTTTGTTTGGTTTGTCTTTAAGTCTGTTTGATACATTTCTAACATGATTTCCCCCTCCTTATTTATCATTTTTATTTTACCACTTTATATTAAAAGTAACAACTAATTTTGTTAAAATATTAATTTATTTTTATATTAAATGTACGTATTCCTGAAGAATATGGTGCTATATCATATTGCTGAAAATATATTATAATACTGTTTGGCATCAAGTAAAAATTATTTGAATCAAATGTATCCAATACTAAAACACAGGAATTTTCAAAGTATATTTCTGGATTTTTTGATATTTCTTCATTTATTTGCTTTAATATATCAATAATGAAATACGGATTATTTGGAAATACTGTTTCTAGTGGAAACATTCTACCAAATAATAAATTCCAGTTTTGTGATGTTCTTATTGTATTTCCATGTGCTCCTCCTGTAAAAATATATTCATCAATATATAAGCTGACAATGTTACCTTGATTAAAACTTATGTTAAAATTTCTATATACTTCATATACCATAGTAGGATAACCATTCTCTTTGTTATATTTATAGGTTTCAATTGCTTCTTTATATAATTCCATTTCGCTTTTATTTTTTAGTTCTATTGCTAATTCTTTATTGTAGTGATTAAAATTTAATATTCCCTCTTCATATCCGTTTTCTTTGATGCTTGGATATTCAATATGATATTTTAATATCATCTCCCCATTATAGAATAAATTATTTTCTAATATATTTGTGTTTATATAATTCATATAACTACCTCCTGCTAGTATTTTATGAATATATATTAATGGCGGTGTCAATATGAATTGTGTTATCTAATACTCATATTTTTTAATATATTTGAAAATTGAAATCATATGATAATAAGTAAAAATAATTAAAGAATGTTTTTTTACATGTGCTTTAGGAATACAAAAAATTATTTTTAATTTTTATAATTATCCCTCAGTATAACTGGGGGATTTTCATATCGGCCTATAAGGCCTTAATACTAGCTGACACTTAAGCGTCCCCAGTTTGACAGCTTACGCCACTTTCGCTTGCGTTTCTGTTACTTACTACCCTTTAAAAGGGTCTTTATATTCCTTTATTGTCATTTGGTCTGTCATCATGTCTTCTTTCAATTGATTTGCAACATAATTATATACTGCCGTCTTGTTATTTCCTACTGTGCTTACATAAAATCCTCTGCACCAAAACGTCCTGTTCCCATATTTATATTTTAAATTTGCATGTCTTTCAAATATTATTAATGTGCTTTTTCCTTTCAAATATCCCATGAATGATGATATACTCATCTTCGGTGGTATACTTACATACATGTGTATATGATCTGGACATGCCTCTGCATTTATTACTTCTACTTTTTTTCTTCTGCATAATTCTCTAAGTATCATTCCTATTTCTCTTTTTAATGTTCCATATATTTCTTTTCTTCTATATTTTGGTGCAAACACTATATGGTACTTGCATTCCCATGTCGTATGTGCTAAACTATCTGTGTATGAATTTTTCATACAACCCACTCCTCTCATTTTTAATATTTAAGCTGTCAAACTTTAAATATTATATCATGTTTGAGTGGGCTTTTTGTTACTTTGGGCAAAACTATAAGTTTTCTGACGCCCCCAGCATAGCTGGGGGATTACTTTAATATTATACAAGAAAAAAAGAGCTTTCGCCCTTTTTTATATAATTACTTTTACTGCGAACCCTCCTACAAAATAGAAAATGTTCGTGTAATGTTCGTTTTGTGCGAGTGTTCTTATAGGACTTTTTCAAAAGAGCTGAAAAATCAATAATTGTACGACACATAAAAAAGATATTTAGATATTTTTCAAAAATTTGTTTTGTTCGCTTGTATTTTAATAAAGAATGTTGTATAGTTATGAACATAGAAAATGAGAATAAGCAGTGTGAGTGCTACCACTTTACATATGCAGTTTTACTGTGAGAATGGAGGTGGTGCTATATGATAGAACAAGCTATGTTATTAATAATATACTTACTTTTCTACGGTTTAGTAGGAATGACTATTATAGCATTTGCCTTGATTATTGCAATAGTAGTAATTTTGAGCAAATAATAAAAGCACCACATTATGCTTTGCCGAGCTATGTGGTGTTTTATCAATTCTATTGGTAGCACACATTTCTGTGGCTCTCATTTTCTATCTTTATTATACAGACATTTTTTTGTTTTGTCAAATGTAACTTTGAAATTTGATTTTATCAAAGAGCAAGTTCTTCACTTCCCATATTGTCTAAAATATCTTCTCTATATCTTAATCCTTTTCTTTTAGCAATGTAATCAGCTGTTTCTCCATTAGGAGAATTCTAATAAGGACAAAATTTCTCTTATAGATTTTTTACAAAATTTTATTGTGTTAGATAGCCATTTAAAGATATAAATTATTTAGTCAAATTTGTAGTGAAAATCAATTTATAGAGGTTTTAACTATGATAGAAATAACTTATCACAAAGAAGGAGATTATTTTGTTCCTGACTTATATTTAGAGAAAGAAGATTATGAAAATGATTATATTATTGGAAAGTATGGTCATTTAAGATTAAAATATTTAAAAAGTCAGAAGAAAGCAGAATATATAATAATGTTTATGAACAAGACTTTAAGAAAGCATATTGTAGAAACTGATAAACAAGCTAAAATAAGATTTGACATACTTATGAAACAAATGCTAGAAAAAAATCCCATTGATGAAAACTTGAAAAATACTGACCCTTTAAAATGGACTGGACTTATGAATAATTATAAGCATTCAGTTGAAGAAATAATATATAAAGAATTGATATATTGTTAAAGTTAAAGAGTAGCTATCCAAGGCTACTCTCTATTTATTTGAGATATCGTAGAATATACATTTTTTGTCGTTCTAGTAATTGCTGTATATAAATTTTTAACATTTAAAGATTTTCCTATAATAACTACATCTTGCTCTATTGTACTTCCTTTAGCTTTTTTTATAGTTTGCTTATCGCCTTGCCATTTATTCAATATTTCTTTATTTGAACCTGTATTAGAAGAATATAGTAATACTCTTTTTCCATTATCATACTGCAAAACATCTGAAATTTTAATTTCTTTATACTCACCGCTACTTGAATTTCCAAGTATATTAATATTTAAATTATTTCTTATCCATGCACAAATTTTATCTGAACATCTAAAAGTTTGATTTTTGTATTCATTAGCAGGCAAACTTTCAAACCATTGTCCTCCACCATTTATATTTTGATTATCATCTCCTAATAAAATTAATTTGATACTCGAGTTATATAATAATTTGGCAAATTCTTCTCTATATGCTTTCAAATCCTGTGCCTCGTCTATTATGATATATGAAAACCTAGAAGCAAGAAATTCAATAATCTTATCACCATACTGTTTAATTATATAAAATGATAATTCTGCTCTCAATTGGTCGGTTATATTTAAGCTATCCTTACCAAATATATATTTAATAAATTGACTGTTGGTAAACTTTTTCATTGAATGTAACTCGTCATTTTTTATATTTAAATTTATAATTGTTTTCTTTTCTTTATTATATATACTCCCATCTTCGTTTATCTTTATATTTGCAACTCCTTTTAAGTATGTTGGTAATGTTTTAGAATCTACATAATTAATAGTACTACCTGATGCAATCAATGCAATTGCAGATGTGAATTTAGGAATAATAAAACTAGAAAAAAGTGAGTCAATTGTTTTGCATAAATATCCTTTATTTCTAAGTTCGTTTACAACACTATTATTAAATGCTAAATATATGCCATTTTTGTATTCATTCATATATTCTTCTGAATATGTAGTTTTCCCTGCACCAGCTACACATTTAATTACACTTGAATCCATTTTCTATCTCCTCTATTACATGCCAATTACTTAAATTAATATCATTCTCAATTAATCTTTCGGCTATTTCAACTTTCTTCTTATGCTTTGCTATATAAAATTCAGGATATTTTTTATGATTTTCTAATAAGTCATTACAATTATTTAAAAAGCCATTTATGTATAAATCAGTTTCTAAAGTATTTTCTATTTCTATCAATTTAATATTTTTCTCACTACATATTAACTTTAAATTATTAAACCTAGATGATGGTTCTTGATTATCCGATAGTAATTTATCATTATCACTTATTACTATTATCTTTTTATTTAATAGACTTGCTAACTGAATATATGGCTCAAACATTACACCTGCAACATTTATTATTGTCCAATTATAATTATTTTTACTTAAATAATGTTTCAATAAAACTTCTTCGGTATATCCTTCAACCAAAACAATATTATCAGCTAACATTAGTTCATTTCTTCCTGGATGTAAAAATGTATTTAACTTTTTTATATAAGTTTCATTTAGTGAATTAATACTTGTTCCTGAAATATCTATGATTTCTTCCATTTTCAATTCATTAATAACAACTGATGAATGAGTTGTTGAAATGATAACAGTGTTAGCTACATTCCTTAGCTCTCTTATCAAAGTTCTTATTAGAGCTGGATGAAGATGATTTTCAATTTCATCAATTAAAATGATATTAAAATTTTCATCTAAAGTATTTAACATTATATTAGCTATACTTTTATAGCCTGATCCAATATGAAAATTGTGTTCTTTATTGCCATCTACTATATACACTTTCTCATCTGAAATTTTTGGGTCAGTCAATTCAACATCTAAATTTTCATTAAATTTTTCACATAGTTCTTTAAATCTCTTTACCTTGCTAGCTAGCTCTTGCTTTATAGCTTTTTTAGAGTCATCTTTTAATTCCTTATATCTTTCTTCTGAATCAATAAAAGTTGAAATACCTGTTGTTAATCCTGCGGTATAAATATCTTCTACTCTAATTAATGGTATTAAATATAAGTTTGGAATACATTCATCTTCTCTTACGATATCTACATCAATATTAGTTCCATTTAATAATGAAAAGGTTTTAATATATCTTCCTGATTTAGTTTTTTTTATGCAAGTAATAAATCCGCATTTGTTTTGCCCATTATCATCAAAGTTAAGGCTAGATATTGAATTATATTGTAATTCAACACTTATTTTTATTACATTATTATCTTCACTATCTTTAAAATCACTATCTGATATTTTAAAATAATCATTAGTAATTGCTGAAAAAGCCAGTTTAATTCCATCCAATAGATTTGTTTTTCCCGAATTGTTCTTCCCTATAATTACATTTAAAGTATTATTAAACTCATATTTTCCATCTAAGTTTCTAAAGTTTTTAAAAGTTACACTTTTTATCATAAATTACCTCTCACTTGTTTTTTACTAAATTTTCATACATCTCCATCAATTCAGCCACACAATCAGATTCAGCCATTTTATTCCAATTAAATCCGTAGGTTTCCATTACTGCTTTATCATTTTCCAAACTAATTTAATGCTCCTGACATAATTCTAAATTTAGGTATATTGTTCCAGATTTCTTGTAGTTCACTAAAATTTTCATTCGGATTTAGCATTAAGCTAGCTAAATTATCTAATTCTTTATATTCTTCTTCAGATAATTCAAAATTCTTATCTTGTATATATTTAGGCATATGTAAAAATATAATTTCATCATTCATTAACGCATGAAAATCATAGAATAATCCTCTTATTGAAGCTTTTAGTCCTAGAGTTGGTGGATCAGAAGAATATAAAATAGTTTCAGGTTTATATTTATTTTGTCTTATACCTAAATAAGAATTTGCGCCAAATAAGAATTTATCATAAGGAATATCATTCAAATCAAATCCCATTTCATGGTCTGGGCAATGCTCATCTGCATCTACTAATCTCCACCTATTTTCTTTTTCATCAAAATATTCTGTAATCCAATGGTCGTAACATATTCCATCATAATGTATATATTCAGCAAATCCACTTCTGGCTCTAGCTGGTATTCCTTTAGCTTTTAATATACTTGCTAATAATATAGCTTGACTTCTACATGTAACATGAACTTTGTCTTTTGCTTCTCTTTTTGTAGTATAGTTAGGATTTTTTCTTAATAATTCAGCTATTACACTTTGTGCTGTTGGAAAAATGTCATCTTCATATTCTAATCTAGTAATTGGAACTTTAGTCATATCTCCCCAAAAGCAGTCTTTTTTATTTCTAATTTCTTTATCTCTAAATGCAACAGGATGTATTATTTGCATTCTTTGTAATATACATAATTGTTCAATATCATCTGGCAATTTTTTTGCAAAATCCTTATAATATCCTAAATCTGTAAAATAACTTGTTTTCTTGTAAAATTCTAATATTTCTTTTTCCATAT
>CANRQN010000009.1 GCA_947641575.1 uncultured Clostridium sp. | reverse complement strand
ATATGCAAAATTATTTAATATAGAAGATGAAGTAAGAAAATACTTGGAGGTGTTACTATGATAGCTAAGAATAGAGCACAATTAAAAGCATGGATAAAAACATGTCGGCAAAAGTTGATGTAAATGAAAATATCATTTTACAAAACTATATGTTGGAGAGATTATTAGAAAGAATTTCAGTATCAAATTATAAATATAAATTTGTATTAAAAGGTGGAATGTTAATAACAGCTATAGTTGGAATAGATATGAGAAATACACTAGATATGGATGTAACAATAAAAGGTTTTGATTTAGAAAAAGATAATCTTGAAAATATATTAAACGAAATATTTAGTATAGACTTAGAGGATGGTATGACTTTTGAATTTAGAAACATATAGAATGTTTGGAGATAAAACTCAAAAGGTAAAGTATGGAACAATTTAATTTGTTATATGCTTTATTTTTTTGTTATGTTATGGTAGAATTTAGAAGAATAATTACAGAAATGAAATAGTAAAAAAGGAACAATAAAAATGAAAAATAGTTTTTTAAATAAAACACTAAAAGGAACAAAAATTTATATATTATTAACATTATTATTAAGTGCAATATACTCAAGACTATTAGTACTTATACCAATGTTTATTAAGTACGCACTTGATGGAATTGTCATGGGAGATGAAAGTGTAATTCCTAAAGTAATAAGGAATTTATTTTATTCAAATGATAAAATATCAAAAATAATAACTCTTACTTTAGTATTAATATTAGTAAATATAACGATATTCATAGTAAATTATTTAAAAAGTAAAATAAATACAAAATTTAATTTAAAAATAAATAGAAATGTAAAAGATGGATATGATACTAAAATTTCAAGTGATACAGATATTTTTTCAGCAGGAGAAAAACAATTATTAAATTTTTCAAGAGTTATGGTAGAAAATCCTGAAATTATTATACTAGATGAAGCGTCTTCAGCACTTTCTTACAAGTCTGAGATGTTAGTTAGAAAAGCGATAAAAGAAGTAACAAAAGGAAAAATTAGTTTTATTATTGCACATAGATTATCAACAATAAAAAATTGTGATAAAATATTACTAATGCATGATGGAAGGATAATAGAAGAAGGAAACCATAAAGAGCTAGTAGAAAAACATGGAGAATACTATAACTTAGTAAATTCTTAAATAATTGTTTTATTAAAAAAAGCAAAGATTTGAATAAAAACAGGAGAAAATAAAAAATGAAATATATTGGAAAAAAGGAAGAAAATATAAAATATACTAAAAGACCAGGAGCATATGCAATAATTGTGAATAATACTGATAACAAAATAGGAATTGTAACAACAGGAAAAGACAATTTCTATTTAGGTGGAGGTATAGAAAATGGAGAAACTGAATTAGAAGCATTAAAACGAGAACTAATTGAAGAATCGGGATATTTAATAAAAAATATTAGAAAATTTGATGAAGTAGGTTCTTTTATAGACGCAGAAGATAAAGGATACATTGAAGTTATTGCAAATGTATATATTGCAGAATTTGATAAAAAAATAACAGAGAAGATTGAAAAGGATCATACTGTACTATGGGTAGACCCTAAAGAATATGTAGGAAAGATGTGCAGAGAGTGGCAAGAATATATTTTGAAAAAATATATAGAGGAAAATTCAAATAATAAACTTAAAATTATAAATGATTTATAAAACAAAGTGCTTTAAATGCACTTTATTTTTTACACAAAGAGTAGTATAATAAAAAGCATAAAAATTAAAATAAAAGGGGTAAGAATAATGAGAGTACACTATTTAAGATTTGATATATGGCTTTGTTTACTATTAGGATTTTTGTTAAGTTTTATACCAGTAAAAATAGCCGAAAACTTATTGCCAAAAGCATACGACTCATATGAACAAGAACATATAGTAGAAGATGGAGAAATTGGCGGTATAGCAAGTGAAGAGGTATATAGAGCTCAAAACATAGAAGATTTACTTTCACATGATACATTCACAGTAGTATCACCAGGAATTCAGTATAGAAACAAAGGAGGAGGTTATCATGGGGGCTACTATATGCATGCTTTAACATTACCATCAGGAGAAAAAGTAGCAGCTCGTATAAATGGTGATTCAGTGCAAACAATAGGAGAAAGCATTTATTCTGGAGACTCAATTTTACCAGTAGGAAAAGTAGTATATGAGGATTTAACTGAAGACTCTAGTTTTATGAACCAGATAGAATATTCAGAAGAACTTACTCGTACAGATTTTTATGTGGATATGATGGGTACTGGAGGAAAAATTAGCGAGGAAGACTATTCAGAACCTGTAAAAACATTACTTCAGTTAGGCACAGTAATAATAGCGTTTCCAATATTTCATACATTAGGGTCGAAATTTGGGATATTTCCATACTTCTTTCCACCTAAAGAGAAGAAAGAAAAGGAATAAAAATGAGTAGAGAAGAAATAATAAAATATTGTTTAAAAATGCCAAATACATATGAAGACTATCCTTTTCCAGATGACAGAACATCTGCTACAATAAAACACATAGATAGTAATAAATGGTTTGCATTAATAATGAATGTAAATTCAAAACTATATCTTAATGTAAAAACAAATCCAGAATATTCAGATATATTAAGGAAAACATATAACTATATAATTCCGGCATATCATATGAATAAAGAACATTGGAACACAATTATTGTAGATGAAAATGTCGACGAAGAAATTGTAAAAGAATTAATTAAGATAAGTTATAATTTAACTAGTAAATTAAAAAAGGAGAAAAAATGATACTTACAACAGTATGTTATATAGAAAAAAACGGAAAATATTTAATGTTACATAGAACCAAAAAAGAAAATGATATGAATAAAAATAAATGGATTGGAATAGGTGGAAAATTTGAAGAAGGAGAAAGCCCAGAAGAATGTATCATAAGAGAAGTAAAAGAAGAAACAGGATTAACACTAAAAGCACCTATTTTAAGAGGAATTGTAACTTATACATTTACAGCATATCAAACAGAATACATGTATATATTTACAGCAAATGATTTTGAAGGAGAAGTAACAGAGTGCAATGAAGGTGAACTAAAATGGATAGAGAAAGAAAAAATTACAGAACTAAATATATGGGAAGGAGATAAAATATTTTTTGAAAAAATAAAAAAAGATAATAAATTTTTTACAATTAAGATGGAATATAATGGAGATAAATTAATTAAATATAAAATGAAAGAATATTAAATTAATTTATAAAAAACATATTAAAATATATAAAAAAAGAAAATAATATTAACAGTTTGTTCATAATAAATTCATAAAATTAATATAAAATGAGAAAAAATGAAAGGAGTGTGTCATTTGGAATCTGAAAATGAACACAAGAAAAAAGAATATTACTCAAAGAGCATAGATGAAGTATTAAAAGAGTTAAATACCACAAGAGAAGGACTTAGCGATAAAGAAGCAGAAAAAAGATTAAAAGAAAATGGATACAATCAATTAAGAAATAAAAAGCCAAAAACAATATTAGAATTATTATGGAAAGAGCTAACTGATCCAATGATAATAATACTTCTTTTAGCAGTGCTTTTATCAGTAATACTAAAAGAATGGGTAGAGGCAATGGTAATACTTATAATAGTATGTGTAAATACAGTTATAAGTGTAATGCAAGAAAAAAAGGCAGAAGCATCAATAGAAGCATTAAAAAATATAAGTGCACCACTTGCAAGAGTATATAGACAAGGAGAAGATAGCCATATATCATCAAAGGAACTTGTAGTTCGGAGATGTTGTAATACTAGAAGCAGGAAATACTGTTCCAGCAGATATTAGACTAATAGAATCTGCAAACTTAAAAGTTCAAGAATCATCACTTACAGGAGAATCAGTTCCAGTAGAAAAAGATGCAGATGAAGAGGTAAAATCACGGTAGTAGCTTAGGTGACAGGATAAATATGGCGTATTCTTCATCAATGGTTACCTATGGTAGAGCAGAAGGAGTTGTTGTTGCTACTGGAATGGATACAGAAGTTGGAAATATTGCTGAAGCTTTAAATGAAGAAGACGAATTTGACACGCCAATAAAAAGAAAATTAGCAGCAGTTGGCAAAACACTTAGTGTTGCTCGGAATAATAATATGTATAGTAATTTTTGGGATAGGTTTAGCATACAGAAGACCAGTAATACCACTACTTATGACAGCAATAAGCTTAGCAATATCAATAATTCCAGAAGGACTTCCTGCAACAGCAACAATAGTAATGGCACTTGGTGTAAAACGTATGGCAAAAGAAAATGCACTAGTTAGAAAACTTCCAGCAGTCGAAACACTTGGAAGTAGTACAGTAATTTGCTCAGATAAAACAGGAACACTAACACAAAACAAGATGACAGTAAAAGAGTTATGCATAGAGGAAGATATACTAAATAAAAAATCAAGGTCAGTTAAAGATATAAAAAAAGAAGAAGAGGAAAAATATAAAGAAATAATATATGCAGGAGCATTATGTAATGATGCATCATTAGATCCAGACAAAAAAGATAGTATTTTAGGTGACCCAACAGAAGGAGCATTAATATTTCTTGCAGAAAATTTTGGAATAGATCACGAAGAACTTGAAGACAAATATCCAAGAGAATATGAAGAACCATTTGACTCAGATAGAAAGAGAATGTCAACTGTCCACAAAATTAATGGTAAAAACATAGTATATACAAAAGGAGCAGTTGATGAGATGCTAGAGCTTTGTACAAAAATACTAACACCAAATGGAGAAAGAGAAATAACAGATGAAGACAAAGAAAACATATTAGAATTATCAATAACAATGTCAAAGAAAGCTCTAAGAGTTTTAGGATTTGCAAAAAAAGAGATAAAAGAAATCCCAGAAGAAGACGATGAAGATATAGAATATGATTTAACATTCATCGGAATGTGTGGAATGATAGATCCGCCAAGACCAGAAGTAATAGAAGCAATTAAAACATGTAGAAAAGCAGGAATTAGGACAGTAATGATAACAGGAGATCATTTGATAACTGCCACTGCAATTGCAAAAGAATTAGGTATTTGGAAAGAAGGAAATAGCGAGATAATTGGTGAAGAACTAGATGAAATGACAGACGAAGAACTAGATAAAGTTGTAAAAAATGTAGTAGTTTTTGCACGTGTTTCTCCAAATCATAAACTTAGAATAATACAAGCATTAAAAAGAACTGGAGAGGTCGCAGCAATGACTGGAGATGGTGTAAATGATGCACCAGCATTAAAAAATGCAGATATAGGGATAGCAATGGGTATTAATGGTACAGACGTTGCAAAAGACTCTGCAGATATGATTTTATTAGATGATGACTTCACAACAATTATATATGCAGTAAAAGAAGGAAGAAGAGTATATAGAAATATACAAAAAGTAATACAATTTTTACTTGCAGGAAATATAGCAGAAGTATTAACACTATTTATTGCAACACTTCTTAACTGGGAAGCACCAATACTTGCTGTACACATATTATGTATAAATCTTGCGACAGATTCACTTCCAGCACTAGCACTTGGAGTAGACCCAGCAAGCAAAGATATAATGAAGGAAAAACCAGTAAAATCAGGAACACTATTCGAAAAAGCATTAATAGGAAGAGTTATTTTACACGGACTATTCATAACAGCTGTTACAATTGCAGCATATCAAATAGGACTTCATACAGATAGCCACATTGTAGGGCAAACAATGGCATTTGCAGTACTAAGCATATCACAAATGTTCCATGCATTTAACCAACGTTCAAATACAGAATCAATATTCAAGGCAGCGGACGAACACAACAAATTTCTATTTCGGAGCATTTATAGCCTCATTTGCAGTACTATTTGCAATATTATTTATACCAAGCTTAAGAAATGTATTTAGCTTAACAGTACTAAAAGGCACAGAATGGTTAATAGTAATAGGATTATCTATATTACCAGTAGTATTAGTAGAAATAACAAAACTTTTAAAGAGAAGATTTAAATTAACAATAATATAGAAATTATAAAGTCACCATAATATTTCTAAAAAACTATTGACAGATAAAAAAAAACATGCTAAAATTAAATTTAATTAAAAAAATAAAGCGTTGATTGAGAAAGTAGCATATTATGAAGCTAAAGCGAGTTAGGGTTGGTGTAAGCCTAATAGTGGATGATATAGTGAAGAGAGCTCATGAGTGATTGCCACAAATGAATAAAGTAAGAGTATGGCAATACGTAAAACCTACGTTACAGGTAATTAAGTGGTCTATATGTAAATATAGACAACTAGAGTGGTACCGTGCTAATTAAAGCACCTCTAGAGTAACTAGAGGTGCTTTTTTGATGACAAAAGTGCCCTAGCTACTAAAGAAGTAAATAAAAGAAAGGACGTGAACTTTATGAAAGAAAATTCAAGAATTAAAAAGTTCTTCTTTAGCGGGTGGCCTAAACGAAGACGAATAAACGAAGAAAATAATATAAAATAGAACAAAAAAAGAAAGGAAGATTAAAAATGAGTTATAAAAAAATAGTATTATCATATTCAGGAGGATTAGATACATCAGTAATGATACCATGGCTAAAAGAAAATTATAAAGGCGCAGAAGTAATAGCAGTTACTGGGAATGTTGGGCAAGGAGATGAAGAACTAGAAGGATTGGAAGAAAAAGCAATAAAAACAGGAGCTTCAAAAGTATATATATTAGACTTAAGAGAAGAATTAGTAAATGATTATATACTTCCAGCAATAAAAGCGGGAGCAAAATATGAAAACGAATATTTACTTGGAACTACATTTACAAGACCACTTATAGCAAAAAAATTAGTAGAAATAGCTAAAAAAGAAGGAGCAGACGCAATATGCCATGGAGCCACAGGAAAGGGAAATGACCAAGTAAGGTTTGAGTTAGGAATACGTAATTTTGCACCAGATATGCCAGTAATTGTTCCTTGGAGAACTTGGGAATTAACAACAAGGGAAAAAGAAATTGCATATGCAGAAAAATATAACATTCCACTTGCAATAAGCAGAGAAACAAATTACTCAAAAGATAAGAACCTATGGCACTTATCACATGAAGGATTAGACCTAGAAGATCCAGAAAACATACCACAATATGAAAAAATACTTGAAATGGGAGTAAGCCCAATAAAAGCACCAGATAAAGAAGAAGAAATAAGCATTTCATTTGAAAAAGGTGTACCAGTAGCATTAAATGGAGAAAAAATAAGCTTATTAGATTTGATTTCAAAATTAAATGAAATTGGTGGAAGAAATGGAATAGGAATTATTGACATGGTAGAAAATAGGCTTGTTGGAATGAAATCAAGAGGAGTTTATGAAACACCAGGAGGAACAATTATATACAAAGCACATGAATTATTAGAAACACTATGTCTAGATAAAGACACATCGCACTATAAACAAGGAATAGCAAATAAATTTGGAGAACTTCTATATGGAGCATGTTGGTTTACACCACTAAGAGAAGCATTATCTGCATTTGTAGATAAAACACAAGAAACAGTTACAGGAGAAGTAAAACTTAAATTATATAAAGGAAATATAATAAATGCAGGAATAACAAGTCCATATTCTCTATACTCAAAACAAATAGCTTCATTTGATGGAGAAGATGATTACAATCATGAGGATTCAAAAGGTTTCATTAACTTATATGGACTTCCAATAAAAATTAGAGCAAAACAAATGCAAAAACTTGAAAAATAAGATAAGTAAAAAATAGGGGAGATAGATATGCCACTTTGGGAAGGAAGATTTAAGAAAAATTTAGACGAAAAAACAAACGATTTTAATTCATCTATTAGTTTTGACATGAGAATGTACAAACAAGATATACAAGGCAGTATAGCTCATGCGACAATGCTTTCAAAGCAGGGAATTATAGATAAAAATGAGGCAGATAAAATTATAAGTGAACTATCTATAATTTTAAAAGAAATAGAAACTAATAAATTAAAAATAGACATTGATGCAGAAGACATTCATATGTTTATTGAAAGTGAACTTACAAAAAGATTAGGAGACACAGGAAAAAGACTACACACAGCAAGAAGTAGAAATGACCAAGTGGCATTAGATATAAGAATGTACCTAAAAGAAGAGATTAGTGGAATATTAAAACTTCTTAAAGAACTAATTAATATATTAGTAAAAAAAGCAGAAGAAAATGTAGAAACAATTATGCCAGGATATACACATATGCAAAGAGCACAGCCAATTACATTTGCACATCATATAATGGCATATGTAGAAATGCTTATAAGAGATATTGATAGACTTAAAGAGACATATAAAAGAACTAATGTGTTGCCACTTGGAAGTTGTGCACTTGCAGGAACAACTTACAATATAGATAGAAATTTAGTTAAAGAGCTACTAGATTTTGATGATATAACAAAAAACAGTTTAGATGGTGTATCAGACAGAGATTTTGCAATAGAACTTGCATCTAACATATCTATAATAATGATGCATTTATCAAGACTAAGTGAAGAAATAATCTTGTGGTGTTCATGGGAGTTTAAATTTATTGAATTAGACGATGCGTTTTCTACAGGATCTTCAATAATGCCTCAGAAGAAAAACCCAGATATTACAGAACTTATAAGAGGAAAAACAGGAAGAACCTATGGTAACTTAATGACACTTTTAACTATGATGAAAGGAACTCCACTTGCATACAATAAAGATATGCAAGAAGATAAAGAGGCAATTTTTGATAGCATTGACACGGTAAAAAACTGTATTAAAACAATAACTCCAATGTTAGACACAATGAAAGTTTTAAAAGAAAATATGAGAAAAGCAGCAATGAAGGGATTTATAAATGCAACAGACTGTGCAGACTATTTGGTAAAAAAAGGAATGCCATTTAGAAAAGCATATAAAATAATAGGAGAAATTGTTAGCTATTGTATTGAAAATGACAAAACACTAGAAGAAATGGAAATAGAAGAATATAAAAAATATGACGAAAGCTTTGATAAAGATATTTATGAAGCAATATCTCTAGAAAAATGTGTAATGAAGAGAGATGTAGCAGGTGGACCAGCACCAACAAGAGTTATGAAAAGAATAGAAGAAGTTAAAAATATGGAATTTTAAGAAAAGGGAGATAATCTCTTTTCTTTTTTGTTGTAAACTTTAGAAAAATGTAATATAATGAAAAAATAAAAACATCAAAAGAATAGGAGAAACTATAATGAAGACAGTTGGAATAATTTTAAGAGATTGGAAAGCAGATGTAAAAAAGATACCATTTTATGGGATTAGAACAGACTTAATAGAATTCTTAAGAAAATATGATATAAATGTTATTGGGGTGCCAATAGCATTTGATAGAAAAAACGAATTTAATAAAGTAAAAGAAATAATAGATTTTTGTGATGGGATAATATTTCCAGGTGGAAGAAATGTAAAAGAAATAGACTTTGAAATAATAACATATCTTAACAAAATAAATAAACCAACATTTGGAATATGCCTTGGAATGCAAATAATGGGAACAGCATTTGATGGAAAAAGAGAAAAAATTGAAAAACGGAAATCATAATATAGATGACGAATACGTACATGAAATAACAATAAATAATACAAGTAAATTATATGAGATTTTGGGGAAAGAAAAAATCAAAGTAAATAGCAGACATAATAAATGTGTGCCACATACAAAATTAGACATTGTGGCATATAGTGAAGATGGAATAATAGAAGCAATAGAAGATAAAACAAAGAAATTCTTTATTGGTGTACAGTGGCATCCAGAGTCATTGTTAGAAGACGAATATAGTATAAAACTATTTAATTATTTTATAGAAAAAATAGGAGAATAAAATGCAAGAAAAAATTCCAGAATTTTTAGAACAAAAATTATTAGAAAATTACGGAGAAAAATTAAAAAAAGAAATAATAGAAGGATACAGAAAAGAAAGAAAAGTAACACTTAGAATTAATACATTAAAAAACAACATAGAAAAAATAAAACAAAAATTAAAAGAAAATGGAATTACATATAAAGAAATAACATGGTACAAAGATGCTCTAATAATAGAAAATGCAAAAGAAAATAGGATAAAAGAATTAGAAATTTATAAAAATGGAGAAATATATTTGCAGAGCTTATCTTCAATGATACCACCACTTGTGCTAGATCCTAAGCAAAACGAAAACATACTAGATATGGCAGCAGCACCAGGAGGAAAAACAACTGAAATTGCAGCAATATCACAAAATGAAGCAATGATTACAGCATGTGAAAAAAATGAAATAAGATATCAAAGACTAAAATATAATATAGAAAAACAAGGAGCAAGAGTAAATATTTTGAAACAAGATGCAAGAAAACTAGATGAATATTTTTCATTTGATAAAATACTATTAGATGCACCTTGCACAGGAAGTGGCACAGATAATATATTTACAGAGAAATTCACAAAAGAATTAATAGGAAGGTCAGTAAAAACTCAGGAGGAATTATTAAAAAAGGCTATACAAATATTAAAACTAAATGGAGAAATAATATACTCAACTTGCTCAATATTAAAAGAAGAAAATGAAGAAATTATAGGAAAAATTTTAGAAAAAGGTATAGCAGAAATTGTGCCAATAGATGAGAAACAGTTTAATCGGAGTAGAATTACTTCCAGTAAGCAATAAACGGAACAATATGTATAAAACCAAATGAGTTATATGAAGGATTTTTTGTTAGCAAAATCAGGAAAATTGAGAAATAATTAGCATCTTGTAAAGTGGCTCTGCAAAAGAAAACCAAAGATAGTACACTAGCATACCTCAGGCAATTCTTTCCTGAATGCCTAGAAATATACTAATTCTTTCTCAAATTTGGTTTGTGTTTTAGAAGGGAAATGGTAATAAAAATGAAAGCAATAATAGCAAGTAAAAATCAAGGAAAAATAGAAAGTGCAAAACAAGCACTAAAAATGTATTTTGATGATGTAGAAGTTATAGGAGTAGCAGTAAATTCAGATGTTAGTGAAATGCCAGTAAATGATGAAATATATATAGGTGCCAAAAATAGAATAAAAAACTTAAAAAAATATGCAAAAGAAAATAACATAGAAGTAGATATGTATATGTCTGCAGAAAGTGGAATAAATAAGCTATATTTAGGTTGGGCAATAAACAACACAGTGTGTATAGAAGACAAAATAGGAAATACAAGCTATGGAATAGGACCACAATTTCCAGTACCAGAACAAATAGCAAAAGACATAATAGATACAGACTTAAGTAGAGTTATGAATAAAATATTTGGAGAGGACAAAGAAAGACATAACCATGGTGGAGGAATACAAATGCTAACACATGGTAAATTTTCAAGAATAGATTCAACTAAAATGGCATTTATAATGGCATTAACAAAATTTATAAATGGAGACAGATGGAAATAGGCTAAAATAATCACCAATTATAAAATATACCCATATAATACTTTTGCAAGGAGAGTGTTATATATGGAATATCAAAGTCTTTTTGAAGTAAAAGAATATTTAAAAGGATTTGACAAAATACTATGTGAAATGTCAAATAAAATACTTGGTTTTAATACAACAAGTAATATAACAATAAACTTTATAGAATGCATGATACCACATCATGAAGCGGAAATAGCTATGTCAGAAAATTTACTTACATATACAAACTATAAACCATTATATGAAATTGCAAACAATATAATAAAAATGCAAACTATGAAAATTAATAAGTTAAGAGAGATAGTTAGAACAACATTAACAAAGGCAAATATGCCAAGCCATTTGGCAAGCTATGAAAATAATTATTTAGAAATTACAAAAAATATGATAAAAAGGATGAAAGACAGTGCAAGAACGCAAAACATTAATATTAATTTTACAGGAGAAATGGTAATGCATCATGAAGGAGCAGTAGAAATGTGTAATAATTTGCTTAAGTATCCGATAGACCCAAGATTAAAATTAGTTGCGACATCAATAATACAAGAACAAACTAAAGGAATACAGGAATTAAAGAGAATACAAGAAGATTTATATAAATAAAAAGAGGAAAAATTATGGAAAAAACGATACTAATTATTGCAGCAATGGAAGAAGAACTAAATTATTTAAAAGCAAAATTAAATAATGAAAAAGAAATGGAATACAAGGGAACAAAATTCTTTGAAGGAAAACTATTTAATAAAAAAGTTATACTGTGTGAAGCCAGTATAGGACTTATAAATGCTGCATTTTCTACAACTATAGCAATAGAAAAATATAATCCAAATATTATAATAAATATAGGATTAGCTCGGAGGTTATACAAAAGATATACGAAGAGGAGACATAGTTATAGGAATAGATACAATAAATATAACATCAATGGAGTGCACAGGAGATGGAAATACTTTAGAAGACTATGAAATTACAACATTTTTACATAGCGAAGAAAATAGATTAATTAGACAAAAAGCAGATACTAACATAATAGAATTAATAAAGAGAAAACTGGAAACAGAAAAAATACATTTTGGAACAATTGCTAGTGGAGATATATGGAACAAAAATAAGAAAAGAATTACATATTTAAATCAAAAATATGGAGCACTTTGTGAGGATATGGAATCAGTTTCAGTATATACAGTGGCAAATAGATGTGACATACCAGTAATAGCGATAAAGGGAATATCTAATAATGAAATATTAGATGAAAAATATCATTATTCAGTAAGTAAAGATATGCAAGAATTTACAGAAAAACTAATAAAAATAATTTAAAAACATTATTCGGCAAGTGAAGGGATAATTCGCATTTGTCGAATTTTGGCATATTCTTTTTCTTGACAGGGAATAAAAAATGTTATATAAAATAATAAAATTATTTATATCAAAAAATTTTTTGTTTAAGCAAAATAATATCTTTGGGAAATCTCCTAATTAAAAACCAATATAAGAAATAAAAAAGAAAGGAGAATTAGAAATAAACAGTTTTTTAATTATTTATGAAAGAATATATCTACATATGCAAAATTGATAAAAAGAAAATAGGAGAATATAAAGACAAAATTATAGTAGAAGATGTTATATTAACATATGAGAGACTAAATAATCATATTCTTGTATATCATAAAAATGAATATTATCAAATTAAAGAATATATACAAAGGATCATAGAACAACCTGACTTAATAATTGAAGATAATTCACATGAAGATACATTAATTTATCTTAAACTTATTGAGGGAATAAATAAGAAAGCCAGAATTGTGGTTAAACTAGCTACAAATAAAAAAGATAGATTATATAATAAGAACTCAATAATAACGATAATGAGGCAAAGAGATAAAAGCTGGGAACAAACAATAAAAAACAAAGGAAAGATAATTTATAGAAATAACTAGACAAAAGCGAATAAATTGTGTATAATTAAAATACAATAAATACATAGCAATTGAGGTGGACGATTTTGCCTTCCACACACCTGAAAAGGTTAAAGAGATGTAGGGACTTGGCAGACCTACCAATTGTCTATGAATATGTGAAAGGGTGCTATCAAAGCACCCAATAAAATTATTTATATCAAAAAATTTTAAAATCTAAACAAAAATCCAAAGGAATGAATAAAAATGTTATCAATAGTAAAAACCATGTCATTACAAGGACTTGATGGAAAGCTATTATCAGTAGAAGTAGATATATCACGGTGGACTTCCAACATGGGAGATAGTAGGACTTCCAGACACAAGTGTAAAAGAGTCAAAAGAAAGAATAAAAGCTGCAATAAAAAATACTGGGTTAAAACTTGAAAGTAGAAGAATAGTAATAAACTTATCTCCAGCAGATACAAAAAAAGAAGGTTCAATGTATGATCTGCCAATGGCAATAGGTATACTAATTGCAAACGGAGAATTAGATAAAATAGAAATAGATAAAACAATAATAGTTGGTGAACTATCATTAGATGGAAAAGTAAACAAAATAAATGGAGCATTTCCAATAGCATTAGAAGCTGCAAAACTTGGAATGAAAAAAATAATATTACCAAAAGAGAATGCAAAAGAAGCATCAATAGTACAAAATATAGAAGTAATAGGTGTAGAAAGTTTAAAAGAAGTAATAGAATATTTAACAAATCAAAAAAACATAGAAACACAAAGAATAGAATTAAAAGAAATATTTAATAATAATACAAAATATAGGATAGATTTTAAAGATGTAAAAGGGCAAGAAAATGTAAAAAGAGCATTAGAAGTTGCAGCAGCAGGTGGACACAATATACTACTTATTCGGATCTCCCGGTTCTCGGGAAAACAATGATGGCAAAATGTCTTCCATCAATATTACCAGACTTAAACTTATATGAAGCACTTGAAATTACAAAAATTCATAGTGTAGCAGGGTTAACAGAAGAAAACATACCAATAATTACCAAAAGGCCATTTAGATCACCACACCACACAATATCAAATGCATCACTTGTAGGAGGTGGGAGAATACCAAAACCACGGAGAGATAAGTCTAGCACATAATGGAGTGCTGTTTTTAGATGAACTGACAGAATTTAATAAAAACACATTAGAACTTTTAAGAGGACCATTAGAAGACAAAAATATAAGCATAAATAGAGTAAATGCAAGTTTAACATATCCATGCAATTTTATGCTAATCGCTTCAATGAATCCATGCCCATGTGGGTACTATGGAGCAAAAGATAAAGAATGTTCATGTACAGAAACTCAAATAAATAAATATATACATAAAATAAGTGGGCCACTATTAGATAGAATAGATATACATGTAGAAGTAGAAGCAGTAGAATATAAAAAGTTGGAAATAGAGGAGAATTCAGAGACATCAGAAGAAATAAGAAAAAGAGTAAATAAAGCAAGAGAAATAGGAAGAAACAGATATAAAGAATATGGTATATATTCAAATTCTGAACTAACTCCAGAGCTTATACAAAGATATTGCAAATTAGGACATAAAGAAAAAGAAATATTAAAAAATGCATTTGAAAAATTGGGACTTAGTGCGAGAGCATATGGAAGAATATTAAAGGTTGCAAGAACAATTGCAGACTTAGACGAAAAAGAAAATATAGAATTAAAGCATATAGCAGAAGCAATAAATTATAGAGATTTAGATAGAAAATACTGGAGGAATTAAATGGAAATAGAAGAAATAGATTTTTACAATAAAAGTTATCCAAATAAACTAAGAAACATAAAAGATCCTCCTAAAAAATTATATGCTCTAGGAAACAAAGAATTACTTAGCACTAAAGGGATTGCAATTATAGGTTCAAGAGACTGTACAAAAGAAGGAGCCAAAAATGCAAGATTCTTTGCAGCAAATATTGCAGAAGCAGGTTTTACAGTAATAAGTGGAATGGCAAAAGGGATTGACGCATCAGCACATAGAGGAGCTTTAGAAGTTAATCGGTAGAACAATTGCAGTACTTGGTAGTGGTCCTAAATATATATTTCCATCTGAAAATGAAGATATATATAATAAAATATTAAAAAGTGATGGACTTATTGTCAGTGAATATCCAGGAATAACTAATCCATCATCTGAAAAATTTAGAAAAAGAAACAGAATAGTAAGTGGTCTGAGTCTTCGGAGTATTAGTTGTAGAAGCAGAAAAGATAAGTGGAACATCAATAACAGCAAGATATGCAAAAGAGCAAGGAAAAGATACATTTTGCTTGCCGAATTCAATAGAAAATAAGAAGGGAATAGGCACAAATATTTTAATTCAAAAAGGTGCAAAATTAGTTATAGAACCAAAAGAAATAATAGAAAGATATAGGGGAAAAGAAATAGAACAAATAACCATAGAGCAGCTGGAAAAGAGAAATAAAAAAGTAGAAGTAGATTTAAGCAGAATAAAAGAAGAATATAAAGAAATATATAAACTAGTAGCAATAGAAGAACTGAACATAAACGAAATTAAAATAAAAACAAAAATAGAAATATCAGAACTTTATCAAAAACTATTTCTAATGGAAATGGAAGGATTAATAGAAAACAAGAATAACAAATATAAAATAAAAATTTAAAACAGAAAGGAGAAAAATAAGTGAATACTAAACAAATAGAGGGAAAAAGTGGAGAAGTGGAAGCAACAAGATATTTAAAAAGGAATGGATACAAAATAATCTGTAATAATTTTAGATGTCAGCAAGGAGAAATAGATATAATTGCAAAAGATAAAGATGAAATAGTATTTGTAGAGGTAAAAACCAGAACTAGTAAAAATTACGGAGAAGCTAGAGAAGCGGTAGATAAAAATAAAAAAAAGCATATAATGGATGCTGCAAAATATTATTTATATAAAGAAAACAGGGAAAACAGTTATGTTAGAATTGATGTAATAGAAATATATATCAAGAAAAATAAAATAATATTAAATCATATAAAACAAGCAATATGAAGAATTTAAAAAATAAATGCTCCATTAAAATATTAGTAAAATTATATTGATATTTCTAAAAAAATAGAATATAATATAAGTAAGGAATACAATGAATTAAAGGAGTGGTTTTATGGAATTAGCAAAAATAACATCAAAGGGACAAATAACTTTACCAATATCAATAAGAAGGACATTAAACCTAAAAGATGGAGATAAAGTAGCTTTTATAGAAAAAGATGGTAACTATATTGTAATAAATCCTGTATCATTAGCAATAGATAAAGTTAGAGAAGCATTTAAAGGGGAAGCAGAAAAATTGGGACTAAAAAATGAAGAAGATGTAGTAAAAATGATAAAGGAATTTAGGGAGGAGAAACAATCAAAATAATATGCGAATAATGCTAGATACAAATGTACTTATATCTGTTGTAATGTTCGATAGTAAAAAATTAAAAAATATGCTTTTAAATATTTGTGATAAGCATACACTAGTTTTGAGTGCTTATATTATACAAGAATTAAAGGAAGTTACAGGAAGAAAATTTCCAAGCAAAAGAAAATCTTTAATAGAGTTTTTGTCTAAACTTCCATATGAGTTAGAATATGAACCATTAATTATAGTAGATAAGGAAATAATTAAAGTACGAGATAGCAAAGATATACCTGTGTTATATTCTGCAATTACATCTAAGGTTGACATACTAATAACAGGAGATAAAGACTTTGAAGATATTACAATAGAAAAGCCAGAAATAATAACTCCATCAGAATTTTTAGAAAAATACTTATAGTTTATCTAGCAATTTAACAAATTTTGCTAAAAAAACAAAAAACTTAAATATACCTTGAAAAAAGTCCCGAAATATGGTATCATATATATAGTTTGGATAAAAAAGGAGATGCCATGGGAGATAAACTTGCAAACTTCTTAATAGTATTTATAATAATAATAATAATTTTGCTTGGAATAATCTATTATGTAAAAAATGTTGGAGACTATAATTATTCTATTGGTGGAAGCATAAGTTATGTTGATGAAACTGGAGAGAATGCAATAACGACAAATGCAAATACAGTAAGTAGCAATTTAGAGGAAGATAGGGCAGTGATTGGAGCAGTTTCAGAAGAAGGAGCACCAAATATATATCAGGGGCAATCTGGATACATATACAACAATAGACATTACTATAATAGCCTAAATGAATATTCAAAAGCTATATATAATGCACTTGAAAAAAATATAGAAAATTTAAAACAAGGGAATTATAGGATAAACATAGATTATGAATTTAATGCACTTCTAAATGATACAAATGGTGCAAAAGAATTAGAAAATAGTTATCATGATGCAGTCAATGCACTAAACTTAGATGTACCACATTTATTTTATATAGATTTTTCAAAGATGTCACTTAGTATAGAAAAAACAACAACATTATTTAATACAACATATAAACTATATATAGATTCAGATAAATTACCTAACTATTTTGCAGATGGATTTAATACAAGCGAAGCGGTAAAAGCAGCAGCAGATCAAATAGCCAATGCGAAAAGTATTGCAAAAACAGGAGCAACCGGAAGTAGCTATTTCAAAGCTAGAAAACTACATGATTGGATAATAGATAATATGGAATATGATGGAAAAAGCAATCAAAAAGCTACAGTATACGGAGCACTTGTAGAAAAGAAAGGTGTTTGTGAAAGTTATGCAAGAACATATAAATATATACTTGACGAATTTGGAATAGAAAATATATTGGTAACAGGAAAAGCAACAAACTCAAGTGGAAAAACAGAAGATCATATGTGGAATTATATAAAACTAAATGATAAATGGTATGCAGTAGATGTTACTTGGGATGATCCAATAATAATAGGAGGAGGAACATTAAGTGAAGCAACAAAACATAAATACTTTTTGAAACGGAAGTGGGGAACTTTTCAAAAGTCATACAGAAAAACTTACAATTTCACCAAGTGGAAAAATATTTTCGCTTCCTAGATTATCAATAGAAGATTTTTAAAATTAATATATGTATAAAAATGGCTGTGTTTGTAAATAATACTAAAAAATGGAAACCTTATAAGGAGATGAATTTAAGTAATATGAACAAACAAGCTATTTTTATTTTAGGATTACTTACACTATTTTTTGGAACAGCTTATGCTGTATCAAAAATTGGAGGAACAAATATTCAAGAAGAAAATATTATTACGAATGAAGGGGTAGTAAGTAGCATTGAAAGTAATGTAGAAAACATAGAAAACGTTACTCCAGTAGTAGCGGAAGAAAAAACTAAAATAACACCAAACACAATACTTACATTAAAAAAATATTATAAAGACTGTGGTCATACAATAAAAGACTCAGCTGAAGTGCCTGACGAGATGGTAAATTTAACGGAGCAGGAAGTGATAGATAAATATCCTAGCTGGAAATTAGATGAGTTTTCAAAAGATGAAGTTATTTTGACAAGAGAAATGGAAAGCTTTTGTGGTGAACATTATCTATTAAAAGAGGAAGAAGGCAAAGTATTAATTTATACAGTAGATGGAGATGGAAACAAAGAACTTTTAGAAACAACAGAAATTGCATTTGAATATGTTCCAGAAACAGATAAAATTATATTAAAGAATGGAATCTATGTTTATGGGAAAGAGGAATTAAATAAAATAAGAGAAGACTTTGAGTCGTAAAACTCAAAGTCTTTTTAAGATTTCTCGAGGTTAATATTGCAACTTATTGATTTCTATTCTTTTAATTTATTTTTCTCATCTTTTATATATTTCTGCATATTAAACGCTCTAAAGTAAAGAATGAGAGCAGAAACTGTTGCAAGAATAGCAATACAGTAAATATATATAGAAAAATCATATATAGGAGTTATAAACACATTAGCATTTAAATAGCGAATTGCTAGTGAACAAGCAATGGCTAAATAAAAGAGTACTGTCGAAAGTTTTCCATACCATTTACTAGAGACTACAAGCTCTTTTCCATAAAGGAACGACGCTCCGAGAAATCATTGCAAATTCTTTAATAACAACGACTCCAAGAATCCAAAAAGGAATAATACTCTTCACAGAAAGAGTGACCAAAATAGCGACTTGTGTCATTTTATCTGCAAGAGGATCCATAAGCTTTCCAAAATCGGTAATTAAATTAAATTTTCTTGCGATAGTTCCATCTAAAACATCAGTTATACCAGAAAGAATTAGAAAAACTAAAGCAAAAATAACATTTTCAAAAGCAATTGAAAGTACAATTGGTACAATAAGTACAAATCTAATTAATGTTAAAATATTTGGTACGTGTTTAAGCATATATCTTCCTCCATCTAATAAGTACAGTTTATTTGTCAAATTTCAAGATACCATTTTTTATAGTAATCTTTACATTATCTCCATTTTTTATTTCCATTTTTAAAATTCTTTCAGAAAGTTCATCTTCAATATATCTTTGAATTGCACGTCTTAATGGTCTTGCACCATACTTCAAATCAGTTCCTTTTTCTAATAAGAATTCTTTAGTATCATCTGAAACATCTAGCGTAATATTTTTATCATCAAGAGCTTTTTTAGTATCCTCAAGCATTAAATCTACAATTTTTATAAGTTCGTTTTTAGTTAAACTATCAAAAACAACTATTTCATCAATTCTATTTATAAATTCAGGTCTAAAAGTTTCTTTCAAACTATCTAAAATTTTATTAGAATCTATTGTCTGTTTACCAAAACCTATAGAATTATTATTTAAGTTAGAACCAGAGTTAGAAGTCATAATAATAATAGTATTTTCAAAACTTACAGTATTTCCTTGAGAATCAGTAAGTTTTCCATCATCTAAAACTTGAAGCAAAATGTTAAATACATCACTATGAGCCTTTTCAATTTCATCTAAAAGTACTATAGAATAAGGCTTCCTTTTAACTTTTTCAGTAAGCTGACCTGCATCATCGTATCCAACATATCCAGGAGGAGAACCAATAAGCTTAGAAGTAGAGTGAGATTCCATATATTCAGACATATCTACTCTAATAATTGCATCTCTATCTCCAAACATCTCAAATGCAAGAGATTTGGCAAGCTCTGTCTTACCAACACCAGTAGGCCCAACAAATAAGAAAGACGGTGGTCTTTTTGTAGACTTAAGCCCTGCCCTATTTCTTCTAATAGCTCTTGAAACTGCTGAAACAGCATTGTCCTGACCGATGATTTTTTGATGAAGATTACTCTCTAAATTTAATAATTTAGCCGTCTCTTCCTCAGTAATTTTAGTAACAGGAATTTTTGTCCAATGCTCTATAACTTCTGCAATATCTTGAATTGTAACTTCCTTTAATTTTAAATTTTTATTTATAGTATCAATTTCTTCTAAGAGCTGACATTCACGAGTTTTAAGGTCAGCAGCCTTTTGATAATCTTCTGTAGAATCAGCCTGAGCAGCTTCATTTTTTTCATCTTGAACAATTTTAAGTTCATTTTTTAATAGCTCTAGTTTATAAAGTTCTTTATTGTCAAGATTTATTCTTGAACAAGCCTCATCTAATATATCAATTGCTTTGTCAGGTAAAAATCTATCATGAATGTATTTTTCAGACATAATAACAGTTTGATGAATAACTTCATTAGAGATTTTAACTTTGTGAAAATCTTCATAATAATTTTTAATACCACAAATAATATCAGAAGCATTGTCAATATTAGGTTCTTCAACAAGTACAGTTTGAAACCTTCTTTCTAAAGCAGAATCTTTTTCAATATATTTTCTATATTCACGAAGAGTAGTAGTACCAATAAGCTGGATATCACCATTTGCAAGGGGTGGCTTTAAAATGTTTGCAGCATTCATAGCATTTTCTCCGGTCACCAGTTCCCACAATATTATGTATTTCGTCAATAACAAGGATAATATTTTTAAGAGATTTACACTCATCTATAATACCCTTCATTCTAGCCTCAAATTGTCCCCTAAACTGAGTACCAGCAACAACAGACGTCATATCTAATAAATACACCTCTTTGTTTAAAAGTTTAGCAGGTACTTGTTCTTTAGAAATAGCAATTGCAAGGCCCTGAGCTATTGCAGTTTTACCAACACCAGGCTCACCAATTAAGCATGGATTGTTTTTAGTACGTCTATTTAGTATTTGAATAATTCTTCTTATTTCAGCAGTTCTTCCAACAACTGCATCTAACTCATTGTTTTTAGCTTTAGAAGTAAGATTTGTTCCATACATATCAAGAAATTTTTTCTTTTTCTCTTTAGTTTTTTTATCAACTTTAACACGTTTATTACTATTTGAATTTTTACCTTCAGATTGATTATTTGCACCATGACTAAATATATTTCCAAAGATTGCACCTATTGGAACCATATTTTCATTTGCTTCGTCAAAATCCATATCAGATAATTCCATATTATTAGAAATATTATTAAACATTGCTTCAAACTGCTCGGCAACATCTGTAAGATCAACGTCATTACCTCCAAGTACTGACTGGAGAGGATTTATACCTTTTTCTCTAGCACAATTTAAGCAATAACCAGTAACATGTTTAGGATCTTTCTTTGTTGGTTCATTTATAAAAATTACTGCTTGTTCATGTTTACATACTGAGCATACCATAATTTATAGTCTTCCTTTCATTTTAAGTAAAATTATCCCTCTTTTAGTTTAAATTATATCTATTAATAATACATTAAAAACGTCAAAAAGTCAAGCTTTGCATAAAATTTTAAACTATGGTATAATCTAAATAATCTAAATTTTTTCTATTAAAAAAGACTAGATAGTAAATGTAAAAAATAAGGGAGAGAAATCAAATGAGAATAAAAATAGAGATGAATACTAGAAACATACTATTTATAGTGATAGTTATAATATGTGTATTTGCATTATCATATGGAATATACTATCAAATATTTGGGAAAAAGCAAAAAGAATTAAACAATGTACCAAATGTACCACAAGCCATCGAAGATGTCCCATTTGACGAAGTATTTGACAATAAAATAAATTTGCAAGAATATACTAGTGCAAACTTTGTAAATAAAGTAGAACCTACAAAAGAAATAGTATATACAACATATATATTAAATGAGATATTTGAAGGAAAATATGAAATACAAGTAAATATTCCAGTAATTAATATAAATCATGAAAAAACAATAGAAATGGATAGGGAAATTTTATCTGTATTTTATGACAAAGTAAATAATATAATAGAAAATTCTAAAATTGAAGGAACGCCAAAAGCAATTTATACTGTATCATATACGGCTTACTTAAATGAAAATATATTATCTTTAGTCATTAAAGCAACTTTAAAAGAAGGAGATAATGCACAAAGAGTAATAGTAAAAGCTTATACATATAATATATCTACAAATCAAGAAGTAAGCTTAAATGAAATGTTAGAAATAAAGAAAATAAATAGGGAAGAAGTAAAAAATAAAATAGATTCAAAAGTGCAAGACGCAATAAATTATTCTGAGAATTTATCCTCTCTAGGATATGAAGTATATAAGAGAAATATAAAGGATGATATGTACAAAATAGAAAATTCTAACAACTATTTCCTAGGACCAAATGGAAGTATATATATTATATATGCATATGGAAATAACAATTTTACAACAGAATGTGATGTAGTGTATATAAAATAATAAGAAAACCACGGAACTTTTAACAGATAGTGAAATAGAACAAGAATAAGCAAAAAAATCATACTTACCAATTAAAGGGTGTCAGAAATGACATCTTTTAATTTTGTGCAAATTATATAAAAAATATTTTTCTAATTTATTTATAAAATTGTAATTTTTGCCAAATAATTTACCAAAAGAGCGGAAACAATAAAAATATAAAATAAAAAAAGGAGGAAAATTTAATGAAAAAAATCATTAGTATTTTTGCTATTATTGCAATATTAAGCATGATTGTCTTTGTGCCAAGCAGTTATGCAGCAGCACTAGATACAATTGATATAAAAACTACTAAAGCGACAGTAAGACCTGGAGAAGAAGTGGCAGTAAATATAAATTTTGGACAAAATTTAGGAGCATATACATTTGATATAGCTTATGACAATAATATTTTTGAATATATATCAGTAGATGGAGGAACTGCAAATGACACAAGTGATAAAGTAAAAGTAACATTTTATGATTCAACAGGAGGAAATAGTCCTAGAAATAATATGAAAGTAGTATTTAAAGCAAAATCTGATATTACTACATCTAATCCAACAGAATTTACAATAACAGCAGAAGGACTAGCAAATCCAGATGCTTCAGTTCAATTTGATGATATTACTACACCAATTGTTAAAAACGTTACTGTTGAACCAGAATATATAGATTATATTCTAAAATTAGAGCATACAGGGGAAATTCAAAAGAATGAAGAAAAAATTATGAATTTAAGCTATTCTTCACCAATGGGACGTTATTATGAACATGCTAGACTAGTTGCAGAGGCTGTAGCTCCTACCGGTGCAACTGTTAAATTATTAGCAAAAGATCAATCAAATTTAGAACATGACATTATACAAAGTGGATGGGGAGATGCACAAGGAAATAAAATAGGAGGAAAAGATGTCCTTCAGAGCTTACAAACTAGAGCTATTTTTAGTGAAGAAGGAAACTATACAATTACCTTAAAACTAATCGATAGGGACAATTCAGATAGTATTATAGCAGAAAAAACATTCAGTTTTTCTGTTTCAGAAAAACAAACTCCAGTAACACCAAACAATCCAGACCAAAATCCAAATACTCCAGATGAAGCACCAGGAAGTAAAGAAGAAATAACAGATAAGACAGAAGAAACACCTGAAAAGTTACCAAAAACAGGAATTAATATATACATTCCAATTACAGCCGTTTTAATTGCATTAGTTGGTGCTTATGCATATTCTAACAAAAGAAATGAAGAGTAAATAAGCTATTATAGAGTAGTTAAAAAAATGAATAAGATAAAATATATTTTTTAACTTAAAAATATATTTTATCTTATTACATATAAAAAATAATTAATTTATAACAAATGATAATAAAAAGGAGAAAAACAATGAGAGGAAAAAAAGAAAGAAAGCCCAAAAGACTTATAGATTATTTGATAATAGGGATAACTCTTAGTATTATGATTGTTTTAGGGATAGGAGAATATAAAGATAATAAAATAAAAAGAGAGGAAGATAATAATAATCTATCATACACAGCTCAAGATATGAGTATATCGTATAAAAAAGAGGAACAAAAGAAAAAAGAAATAAAAGAATATCCAAAAGAAAAAATTCCAGAAGAATATAAAGGTTATAAAGTAGCAGCAAAACTAGAAATACCAAAAATAGAATTAGAAACATATATTTTAAACACATATTCAGAAAAATCATTAAATATATCTGCTACAAAATTTTGGGGAGCAAATCCCAATAATCAGGGTAATTTTTGTGTAGCAGGTCATAATGCACAAAATAAAAATATGTTTAGTAATCTAAGAGAATTAAAAATAGGAGATACATTATGGATTACTGATAATGAAATAGGAAAAGTGGAATATGAAATCTATGATATTTATACTGTTAAGCCAGAAGATGTAAGTTGCTTATCACAGCAAACAGAAGGAAGAAAGGAAATAACGCTAATTACTTGTACTAATGATTCAAAAAAAAGAATCATTGTAAAAGCAAAAGAAAAAGAATAGTAAGTTTTAGATAAAAGGAGAGACAAGCTTTGAAGAAAAAATATATTTTTATTAGTATTTTATTTTTACTCATATCTATAAGTTTATATATATATTTTAACGTAACAGCATCAACAAAACTAGAAGGAATTGAAAGTTTCCCAGAAAGTTATCAGCCGTATCTAAGGGAATTAGCTAAAAAACATCCTAATTGGAAATTTACAGCAATGTATACGAATTTGGATTGGAACTATGTTATAAAAGAAGAAAATATATTTGGGAAGAACCTAGTTCCTAAAAATTATGGGGATAGTTGGAAGAATAAGACTCCTGGACAGTATAATGTAGAAGTAGATGCAGGATGGGTAGATAGTTCTAAGCAAGCAGTAGAATTTTGTATGGACCCTAGAAACTTCTTAAATGAAGTACGCCTTTTTCAATTTGAGAGGCTTTCTTTTGACGAAAATACAAATAGTTTAGATGGAATAGAGAAGATTTTATATGGTACAGAATTTTATAATACCAAAGTTTCATATTTAGATAGTAATGGAAACACAATTAATATGAATGAAAAATATGCAGACTTAGTTTTAAAAGCAGGGGGAATTTCAAAAGTAAGTCCATACCATTTAGCATCACGTATTAAACAAGAAGTAGGCCCTTTTTTATCACATAGTTCAATTAGTGGAAAAGTAGAAGGATTTGAGGGACTATATAATTTTTATAATATAGGAGCCACAAGCTCAGTAGAACCGATGGGAGCAATAAAAAATGGTCTTAGATATGCAAGAGATGGGAAAGGAGCTATTCAAGCCACAAAAGATAAATATTTAATTCCTTGGAATACAAAAGAAAAATCCATTACAGGAGGTGGAATTTTCATCGGTTCTAGTTATATAAATGTAGGACAAAATACTATATATTTACAAAAATTTGATGTAAATGATGATAGAAGTAATAACTTATTTTCACATCAATATATGACAAATGTACTAGCACCATATAGTGAAGCGAAATCAATTTATAATGGATATCAAAAAAGTGGACTATTAAATGAACCAATGTCTTTTATAATTCCTGTTTACAATGATATGCCAGACTTAGCAGCAGATAATCCTAACATAAATAAAAATGACTTTATTGAAGAAAATTCAAAAGTTTATTGTAATGGAAATAATGTAAATATTAGAACAGGACCTTCTACATCATATGAAATTATCACATCTATAAATATTAAGGACAAGATGACACGAATATTAAAAGGTAAGCAAAACGGAGAAAGATGGGACAAAGTAGTATTAGAAAATGGAATAGTAGGGTATATATATCAAACTTATGTAACAGAAGCTAAAACAATAGAAATTGAAAAAATAGATTTATCAATTGATAATAATACATTACAAAAAGGAGAAAAGAAGCAGTTACAAGTAACTATTACACCAAAAGAAGCAGAAGGAAATAAGGTAGAATATATATCAAGTAATCCAAATGTTGTAACAATTGATGACAAAGGAGTGCTACAAGCTATTTCTTCTGGAAGCAGTACAATTACAGTTAAAGCTTTAGAAAATAATGTACAAAATCAAATAGAAATTAATGTTTATAGTAAAGTGACACATATTGCATTAGATCAAGAAGAAATTTATATGCAAGTGGGAGATATTTTTAAGATTAATGCATATATTGAACCAGAAGATGCAAGTAATCCAAGGGTTTCATACAAAAGTAGCAATTCTAAAGTAGCAGAAGTGGGGCAAAATGGGGTTATTACAGCAGGGCAGATAGGTGAAGCAGAGATTACAGTATCAGCTAATGAGAACCCAGAAATAAATGCTAAATGTAAAGTATTAGTAGTAAGACAAATGGAAGATAGTGAAATTCATTTTGACAGTTCTTTAACAGTTAATAGTTTAGAAGTAAGTGGAATTGATTATAACGAAAATACAGTAGCTGATATAAAGGATAAAATTACAACAGATTTAGAAATTCAAACAGTAAACTATAATAATGAAATACTTGAGGATACTGAAAAGGTTGGAACAGGAAGTAAGATACTTGTAAAAGAAGACGGAAAAATACTAAGAAAATACCAAATTATTATTTATGGAGATTCTAATGGAGATGGAAAAATTAATAGTGTTGATTTACTTGTACTTCAAAGACATATACTAGAAATAGAAACAATCGAACCTATATTTAAAAAAGCTTGTAACATAAGTAAAAATGGAAAGAAGCCAACATCAGTAGACCTATTATTAATCCAAAGACATATTTTAGGATTAAAAATTATTGAACAATAAAAAGAGGAGGCATATATGTTAAAAAAAAGAATTTTAATTATTTTAATTTTTGTTCTTAGCTTTAGTTATTTTTTGAATGTAAGTTATGCAAGTAACCATTCAATAGTTTATTTGACAAGTGATAAAAAAGAAGTAAATCAAGGAGAAGAAATAGAAATAACAGTTAACTTGAAAAATAGTAAAATATCTGCATGTAATTTTTCTATCTATTTTGAAGAATCAAAGGTAGAATTTGCTCCAGATTTGAATAAACAAGATATTATAGAAAGTACACATTTAATTGGAAATAAACTTAACTTCGTTTGGTTTGATAAGCTAGGGGGAGAAGAAGCCAAAGAAGGAGAAATAGTAAGTTTTAAATTTAAATCAAAAGAAAAGGGTCTAGCTACTTTTACAATAGAAGGACAGTTTTATAATAAAAATGGACAATTAATAGAAACAGAATTTAAAGAAGTACAAATTCAAATTGGAAAAGAAGAAAATAATTTACCAAAACAAGTGCAAGAAGAACAAGGAACTAACTCTGAAAATAGTAACTCCAATTTAAAAGTGTTAAGACTGGATAAAGAGGGTATAGTTCCAAATTTCGAAAAAGATATACAAGAATATTATTTGACAATACCACAAGATACCCAAAATATTGACGTATTAGTGGTTACAGAAAACCCCGATGCCTCTACCGAAATAAAAGGTAATACAAATTTACAAGAAGGGATAAATGATATTACAATTAAAGTAACTTCTCCTGATAAAACGCAAAGTAAAGTTTATACAATTCATGTTAGTAAAACAAACAACTTTGAATCAACTAATACTAATCTAGAAACATTGTCTATTCAAAACGTTTTACTAAATCCTCCTTTCGATAATTCATATACAAATTATGAGATAGAAGTTCCACATATAATGGAAAGTTTAAACATTCTTGCTATACCCGAAAATGAAAAAGCAACTGTTAAAATTACTGGAGGTGATAATTTAAAAGAAGGCAGTAATCTAATTAAAATTTTAATAACAGCACCAGATGGTTTTACTAAAAAAACTTATAATATTAAAGCTAATAGAAGAACATTGGAACAAGAAGCAAAATATGAAGAAGAACTAGAAAAGCAAAAAGAAGAATTAGAAAATGCTTACAAAATAGAAAAAACATCTATGCCTATAAATGATACAGATAGACAATTAACAGAAGTACAAAACAAGGATAATAAATCTATTATAATTTGGATAATTGCAATACTTAGTATAGTGTTAGTAGTATTTGGGGCTGCTTGGATAGTAATAAAAAAACATAGAAATAGAATAAGAAAATAAAAAGTTCTAAGAATTTTATAATTTAAAATAATAAACAAGCCTTGAAGTGTTTGCTTCAAGGCTTATAAAATAAAAAATAAAAGGGGATGTTTTTTCACTAGTTTTATCTAATATTAAAGTTCTTCGAACTTTATATTAGATAAAACTGCTATAATCGCTAGCCCTTTGAGCTTTCTCGCCTTCAGGCTCGAAACTCAAATCGGGCAGAACAAAGGGCGCTGAGGCGCTTTGTTCTTTAGTGTACTTATAATATAACAATCAAATTTGTCCTTCTTGTGAACTAGATGTGAAGTCTTAATAAAAAAAGTATTAATAATTTATGAAGATAAAAAACGGAGCTAAGATTTTCTAAGCAATAAAATTGCTAGAAAATCTAACCTTCGCATATTTAAGTTTCTAACGCATATCTTATCTGTAATTCGCTTACGCTCAAACAGCTAAGAAATCTATGTCAATTGCATATTAAAATATGCAATTTCCTAGAACTTAAAAAACTAGTTCTTCTTTTTAGTAAAATACAATATACATTAAATATATATACAAAATAGAAAAAACGAAAGGAGACCATCTGTGGGACATAGACTAAGTAAAATAACACAGTTTTTAGAAATGCCAGAAGAAATAATGACAGATAAGCCAAGAATAACAATACTAGGATTTGACGAACTTGTCGTTGAAAATTACAAAAACATATTAGAATATGATGAAATATTTATCAAAGTAAATACATATATAGGAGTAGTTAATATAAGCGGAGTAAACTTAAAACTAATACAAATGAATAAAGAAGATATAATGGTAACAGGCAAAATAGATAGCATAAACTTTGAAGAAAACGAATAGAGGGGAACTAATTTGATATTAAAGATATTAATAAGATACATATTAGGATATGTAAATATATCCATAGAAGGATATTATATAGAAAGATTTATAAATGTCTGTATAAGCAAAGGCATATTTTTGTGGAATGTAAAAATAGAAAAATCAACATATGCAACAGCAAATGTAGGAATAAAAGACTTCAAGAAACTTAAACAAGCATGTAAAAAAACAAAATGTAAAATTAAGCTAGGGGAAAGAAGAGGCTTGCCATTTATAATGAACAGATACAGAAAAAGAAAAGTGTTTTTTGTATTGCTTGCAGCTGTTATAATACGGTTTATATGTAGAATCGAGATTTGTATGGAATATTGATATAGAAGGACTAGAAAGAATACCAAAAGAAGAAATAATGAGTGAACTAAAAGATAGTGGACTAGAAGTAGGAAAAGTAAAAAGCAAATTAGAAACGAGAGAAATTATAAATAAAATAAGGCTCAAAAGAGATGATATAGCATGGATGAATATAGATCTAAGACGGAACAAATGTAATAGTACAAATAGCAGAAACCACTGAAAAACCAGAAATTATACCACAAAATGAATACTGTAATATAGTATCAACAAAAACAGCTCAAATCACTAAAATAACAGCAAAAACAGGAACACCAATATGCAAAATAGGAGATATAGTAAATAAAGGAAGCATTTTAATAGGCGGATGGATGGAAGGAAATTATACAGGAACAAGATATGTCCATGCGGTTCGGAGAAATAACAGCAAAAGTTTGGTATAGTAAAAAAGAAAAAATGGACCTAAAGCAAGTATCCGTAAATCGAACAGGAAACGAAGAAAAAAAGTACAAAATAAAATTAAATAATTTTGAAATAAATTTAGGGAAAACCCTTCCAAAATTTAAAAAGTATGATACAATATATGAAGATAAAAAATTAAAACTATTTTCTGATTTTTATCTGCCAATAACCTTAGGGATTTCTACATATTACGAAGTGGAAGAAAAAGAAGAAACATATACTAAAGAAGAAGCAAAAAAAATATTAGCAGAAAAACTTAAAAAAGAACTATCCGAAGAAATAGAGGATAAAGAAAAAATCAAAGATATACAAATAAACCCAAATGAGGGAAATACATTTGTAGAAGTAGAAGTGATATACGAAGTACTAGAGAGTATTGGAACAGAAGAAAAGTTAATAAATAATTAGGAGGGATACTATGGAAGAAAGAGGACTTAGAGTCGCAAGAACAGATAAAGCATTCTTTTCAAAAATATCAACAACAATAAGCAAACTATTAATACCTACAAAAATAGGAATAAATGGTATGTTAATAACTTTAAAAAGAAATAATGTACTAAAGAATTATGAAACATGTACAAATAATGAAGAACAAGAAAAAGACGAAATTTTACAAAAAAAATATGAAGATGCATTCATATTATATCTAGAATCTATTGACAAATATGTAATGGATTCAATATATAAAAAGGTGAAATCAAGAACAGCAACAGCATTTGAAGAAGATGCACTTTCGAGATATTATGCAGTAATACATCTTAAAGAAACTGAGTATTTAGAATATAAATATAGAAAACAAAAATATTTACTTGATTTAGATTACATGTCGCTAAAAAATGAGAATAAGACAAAACAGGTATCAAAATACAATAGTTTTTATGCTTCAAAAATGAATGGTATATATAAAGGAATTCTAAAAAATTATTCAGTTCAACTTGCAGACAAAATGTCAGCTGGAAAATTAGACAGAAGTGAAATATATGACAATATATTTGAAACATTAGAAGACTATATTGCAAATATATTACCAATAAAATTAGAACTAGAAGGAAAAGAAGGTTATGAAGAAATTTCAGCAGAATATGAAAAAATAGATTCATTCCTAGCTGGAAAATTAGACACAAGAGATCAAATAGAAAAGAAAATGTACTTACTTGCAGTAAGTAGAAAACTATTTACACATAGTCTTCCGTTAGTTGTTGCAGAACAATGCTATGAAAAACTATTAGAAGAAGCAAGGATATTATTAACTGAAAGCAAAATAGAAAACAAAAAAGAAAAGGCATATGAACTACTTATAAAACTAATAGAAGAATACAATGTAAGACTTTTATCGACAAAAATATATTGGGAAAATCAAAGTGATAGAGAAGAATACAAAAAATTCTGGGAAGAATACAAAAAGATAGAAAAAGAAGAAGAGGACAAGCAAACAAAAAAAGAAATATTATTCATAAAAAATGAATTAAAACACTTAGAAAATAACAAACAAAATAAAAATATTATAAGATTATATAAAGACAAGCTAGTAGAGTATGGAGAGCTAAAATTACTTAAAAATACATATAAGACAGGTAAGAAATATATAAAAAGGGCAGTAAGAGTATGAAAAAATTAGCAGAAGTTACATATCAAGGTATAGAAGAAAATGAGAAATATGAAAAAATAATAGACAAAGTATATGAGACGTGCTTCAAAGAAGAAGACTTATATAATTATAAAATATACATAAGTATAATACTTTCAAGTGAGAAATATATACAAGAAATAAATTCTGAATATAGAAAAATAGATAAAGTAACAGATGTATTATCGTTCCCAA
The DNA here is from genome assembly GCA_947641575.1 of uncultured Clostridium sp. Classification (GTDB taxonomy): domain Bacteria; phylum Bacillota; class Clostridia; order TANB77; family CAG-508; genus JAAWPK01. The sequence goes on along the minus strand of CANRQN010000009.1, from coordinate 21,242 downwards.
TGTTTGAAAAGGATGAAATACAAGAAGCAAAAGAAAACGAAGAAGTTCTGGGAGATGTAATTGTTTGTATATCAAAAGTAGAAGAACAGGCAAAAGAATATGGGCATAGTTTTGAAAGGGAATTTGCCTATATGCTAATTCATGGATTTTATCATTTAATGGGATATGATCATATAGAAGAAGAAGATAAAAAAGAAATGAGAGCAAAAGAAGAAAATATATTGAAGAAATTAGATCTTGAAAGGAAATGAAGTAAAAAATGAAAGTGAAAATATTAATTGCACTACTAATTGTTGTTATAGTGGCACTAGGTGTACTTCTTGGAATGAAAGTTTTCGTAAAAGAAGACACAAATGAGGTGGCAGATGAAAATAATAATGATCCAATGCAAGTAATAATTGATGAGAAAAAAGAACCAGAAAAACCAAAGAGTAAATATGCAGGAAATAAAAGAACACTAGCTGTAATGATAGATAATGTAGGATCAGCAATACCACAGACAAGTTTAAATGAAGCAATGATTGTATATGAAGCAATAGTAGAAGGAAGCTTAACAAGATTTATGGCAGTATACAAAGATCCACAAGTAGAAAATATAGGACCAGCAAGATCAGCAAGACCATACTTTATAGATTATGCGCTAGAAAATGACAGTATATTTGTACATTATGGAGGAAGTGATAAGGCACTTGCAGAAGTTAAATCACTTAAAATAGACAATGTAAATGGTATGGATTCTCCAGGAAAAGTATATTGGAGAACAAATAAAAAGACAGCACCACATAATGCAATAGTAAATGTAGAAGAAACATGGAAATATATAGATACAAGAAATTATAGAACAACAACAAATGAAAGAAACGTACTTAACTATGTGGTAGAAGAAAGAAATATAGAAAACGGAATATTAGCTAACAAAGTAAATATTCCATATTCTACATCAAAAGTAAACTTCAGATATAATGCAGAAAAGAAAATTTATGAGAGATATGTTGGAAACACATTACAAAAAGATTGGATCACAGCAGAAGCATTAGTTACAAAAAATATAATAATAACATTTGCAAAAAATTACACAACAAATGAAGAAAATGGATATGGAAGACAAGCAATAGAAAATATAGGAACATTAGATGGATACTATATAACAAATGGAATGGCAGAAAAAATAAAGTGTAAAAAAACGTCAAGAAGTGCTAGAACAGTATATCAAGACCTACAAGGAAACGAAATAGAAGTAAATGATGGAAATACTTACATACAAATAGTACCAATAGATTTGAACATAACATTTGAATAAACATTGCCAAAAATTTTTACATAATTCCTTTGACTTTTTATAAAAAATATAGTATAATTAATATGTCGGAAAAATATGACAAAATTGGAAGGAAGTGTGTTTATGTTCAATGTAGGAGACTACATAGTCTATCCAATGCATGGTGCAGGAACAATAGACGCTATCGAGGAAAAAGATATCTTAGGACAAAGACAGGCATACTACATAATTAAAATGCCAGGAGAAGTTAAAGTAATGATACCAACAGCTCAAGCAGAGAAAGTTGGAATAAGAGGTATAATAGATAAAGCCGGAGCAGGAAAAGTATTTGACATCTTAGGCGAGGATGAAACACAAACAGAATCAAATTGGAACAAGAGATATAGGGAAAACATGGACAAAATGAAAACAGGAGACATCTATGAAGTAGCAGATGTAGTAAGAAACCTAAGTTTCAAGCAAAAAGAAAAAGGATTATCCACAGGAGAAAAGAAAATGCTAACTAATGCAAAACAAATATTAGTAAGCGAGCTTGCGTTAGTAGAAGCATCTTCACAAGAAAGTGTTGAAGGATTGATAGATGAAAAAATCTCAAACTCATTCAAGACATTTAGAATAGATGATGTTTCAGAAGATGTAGGAATTAACAAATTCATTCCATTTGATGGAGAGAGTGATACAATAGTTGGATAACAATAAGTAAATATGACGCCAAGATAGAGATCCTGGCGTTTATTTATTTTAAAGGAGGGTATATGAAAGTTCTAGTTACAGGTGGTACAGGATATATAGGAAGTCATACAGCAGTAGAATTATTAGAAAATAATCACGAAGTAATTATAATAGATAACCTATATAATAGTTCAAAAGATGTAATAGACAGAATAGAAAAAATAACAAATAAAAAATGTAAATTCTATGAAGCAGATATAAGAAATAAAGAAATGTTAGATAAAATATTTAATGAAAATGAAATAGATGCAGTAATTCACTTTGCAGGACTAAAAGCAGTAGGAGAATCTGTACAATTACCATTAGAATATTATGATAACAATGTATACCGGAACTTTAAGACTATTAGAGGCAATGAAACAGGCAGGATGTAAAAAGATTGTATTTAGTTCATCAGCAACAGTATATGGAGATCCTGGAGTGCCAAAATATATAGAAGAAATGGGAAGGGGAAAAGCATCAAGCCCATATGGAGCAACTAAAGCAGTAATAGAAGAGATGTTAGAGAATTTATATATATCAGACAACGAATGGATAATATCAATTCTTAGATACTTTAATCCAATAGGAGCACATTCAACTGGACTAATAGGGGAAAATCCAAATGGAATACCAAATAACCTAATGCCGTATATACAAAAAGTTGCAAAAGGAGAATTAGAAACTTTAAACATATTTGGTGATGACTATCCAACTAGAGACGGAACATGTATAAGAGATTATATACACGTTGTAGATTTAGCCATGCGGTCATTTAAAAGCATTAGAAAAGATAAACAAACCAGGAACATATATACATAACTTAGGATCAGGACATGGCTATAGTGTATTAGACATAGTAAAAACATTTGAAAAAGTAAACAACATAGAAGTAAAACATAAAATAGCGCCAAGACGTGCGGGAGATTTAGCTGAATTTTATGCAGACCCAAGTAAAGCAAAAAAAGAACTAAACTGGGTAGCTATAAGAGGAATAGAAGAAATGTGCAAAGATAGCTGGAATTTTATAAAAAGATTGTAATAAATTAGAAAAATAATAATACAAATATAAGTAGAATTAAAATAAAAATAGAGGTTTAAGATATATGAGAAAATATTTTGGAACAGATGGTATAAGAAGAATTGCAAATACTGAACTCACACCAGAACTTGTATATAAAGTTGCAAAGGCTGGAGCATATGTATTTAGCAAGCATAGTAATCATGCACCACTTATACTAATTGGAAAAGATACTAGACTATCGGGAAGTTTAATAGAAAGTAGCATGACAGCAGGACTATTAAGCTATGGAGCAAATGTAATACATTTAGGAGTAATACCAACACCAGCAGTAGCATATCTTACAAGAAAATTAAAAGCAGATGCAAGTATAATGATTTCAGCATCTCATAATTCATATGAATATAATGGAATAAAATTCTTTAGTAATAAAGGAATGAAAATAGATGATACATTAGAAGAAGAAATAGAAGAAATAATAGATGGTGGTAGAATCAATGAGTTAATTGCAGAACATGATAAAATAGGAAAAGACGAATATAGAGGAGAACTAATAGATGAATACCTAAAGTTCTTTATAGAAAATTTTAAAGAAGATATATCAAAATATCTAGACAAAAATTTTACCGTTCGGAATAGATACTGCAAATGGAGCTACATACAAAATAGCAGAAAAAGTATTTGAGGCTCTTGGAATAAAATATAAAATAATAGAAAATAAACCAGATGGAATAAATATAAACAAAAATTGTGGTTCAACACATATGGAAACAATTTCTAAATTTGTCATAGAAAACAAACTAAATCTTGGAATTAGCTATGATGGAGATGGAGATAGATGCCTTGCAGTAGATGAAAATGGAAAGATAATAGATGGAGATATATTAATAGGAATATTTGCAAAACATCTAAAAGAACAAGGAAGACTAAATGAAGATACAGCAGTTGCAACAGTTATGAGTAACTTAGGATTAAATAAATTTGCAGAAGAAAATAGCTTGCATTTGAAACAAACAAAAGTAGGAGATAGATATGTATTAGAAGAAATGTTAAAAAATGGATATAACTTAGGAGGAGAACAGTCAGGACATATAATTCAGCTAGACTACAACCCAACAGGAGATCGGAATTTTAACATCAATCATGCTGATACTTGTAATATTGAAAAATAAAGAGAAACTATCGAAATTAAAACAAATTGTAAAAATATATCCACAAGTATTAATAAATGCCAAAGTTGCAAGTAATAAAAAAGATAAATATAAAGAAGACGAAGAAATAAAGGAAAAAATAGAAAAAATAGAAGAAGAATTTAGAGGAAGCGGAAGAGTCCTAATTAGACCATCAGGAACAGAAAGTTTAGTTAGAGTTATGATAGAAGGAGAAAATCAAGAATACATATCAAAAAAAGCAAGAGACCTCGCAGATTTAATTGAAAAGAAATTGAATTAGAAATAAGAACCTCACCCATTACACAATCAAAGATTGTGAGTGAGGTCCCGAGAACCTTGTTGCTTTCGCAATAAAAATGAGCCATGTTTCCATGACTCTTTTTTGTCATTCAGATTAATCGACATAATATTTAGAAGGATTTGTAAATTATCTGTCGAATAATATAATATGTTAAAAGGAAGGGATAAGATGGTACGATATGACAATGGAGTATTAGAAGAGATAAAAGCAAATATAAATATAGTAGACGTAATTTCTGGGTATGTTGTACTAAAAAGACAAGGTAGAAATTACTTTGGACTATGTCCATTTCATAATGAGAAATCACCATCTTTTTCAGTGTCTGAATCAAAGCAGATATTTCATTGCTTTGGTTGTGGAGTAGGCGGAGACGCAATAGGTTTTCTAAAAAAAATAGAAAATATAGACTTTAAAGATGCAGTAGAAATACTTGCAGAACGAGCAAATATAACGCTTCCACAAATAGAAATGAGCGAAGACGAAAAGAAAAAGTTACAGTTAAAAGAGAAAGTGTACGAAGTAAACAAAGCAGCAGCGGAATATTTTCATAATAATTTATATGGACAAAATGCAAAACAAGCACAAGATTATGTAAAAAAAAGGAAAATGGATAATGCTACTTTAAAAAAATTCCAAATAGGATATTCAGGAAACTTCGATGACTTATACAAAGAATTAAAAAGACAAGGCTTTAATGACGAAGAAATATATGAATCAAGATTAGTTCTAAAATCTAAAACAGGCATGCCAAATGACGCCTTCAAAAAAAGGCTTATGTTTCCAATAAGGGATATAAAAGATAGGGTAATTGCCTTTGGAGGAAGAACATTAGAAGATATAAAGCCTAAATATGTAAACTCACCAGACACAATATGTTACAATAAAGGGAGAAATCTGTACGCTTTAAACATAGCGCGAAAAACTGAGAAGGACTATTTTATAATGGTAGAAGGCTATATGGATGCAGTATCACTTCACCAAAGGGGTATAGACAATAGTGTAGCATCACTTGGTACATCACTTACAGAAGGACAAGCAAGACTCCTAAAAAGGTATAAATCCAAAATAATAATAGGATATGATTCAGACGCAGCAGGACAAGGTGCAACAATGAGAGGATTAGAAATTCTACAAAATATAGGATATGATATTAGAATTTTACAATTAGAAGGGGCAAAAGATCCAGATGAGTTTGTTACAAAGTATGGAAGCGGAAGATTTGAAATTTACTTAAAAAATGCAATATCATTAGTAGAATTTAAAGTAAAGAACTTAAAAAAAGATTTAGACTTAAATCAAGCAAATGATAAAATAAAATTCCTAAACGAAGTTAGTAAAATACTTTTAAAAACAGGAAACAACTTTGAAAAAGAAGTATACATAGGTAAGATATCAGAAACTTATGGAATCTCAAAAGAAGCAATATATGGAGAGATAAATAAACTAGAATATGCGAATTCTAAAGGAGAAAAAGTATTAGAGAGACAAGTAAGTGTAAGTAAAATATCAGGAAAAACAAAAAAAGAAGACACAAGTACAAATACACTAAAAGAAAATTTGATAGTATCATTACTTATAAATGGAGGACAAAAGGTTTATCAAAAAATAAAAGATGAAATATCTCCAGAAGACTTTAAAAATGAGCAAAACAAAAAAATTGTAAAAATTTTGTATGAAGAGTTAGAAAAAGGAGATATTACTAATGTAATAGGAATTTTTGAAAATGAAGAAGAACTTTTAAGCCATATTACATACATATTGTCCAAAGAGCTAGACATAAGCGATGTAGACAAAGCGATAGATGATTTAACAAAAAAATTTGTAAAAGAAAAACTTCAAGAAGAAAAGTCGGAGATACTAAAAAAGCTAGTATCAGGAAATTTAGATAAAGAAGAATCAAAACAAAAAGAAGATAGACTTAAAGAGATAAGCAGAAAATTAGTAAATTTAAAGTAGAAGGAGGCTTGAAAAATAATGAGCAAAGCAGAAGAAAGTAAAAACAAAAAACAAGAAACTGCGAAAGAAGAAAAAGTACCAAAAGAATTAAAAACAAAAAAAGAAGCTAAAGTAGAAAACAAAAAGACTCCTACTAAGGAAGAGAAAAAGAAAGAATTAAAAAAAGAAACAGCAGAATCAAGTGTAGAGAAAGAGAAATCAAAAAAAGCAGAAACAAAAATAGAGCAAAATAAAAAGAATGAGAAAAAAGAAGAAAAATCAGAAACAATAAAAAATGATGAAAATACAAAACAAGAGCAAGTCACAGATAAAGAAAGAGTAAATAAAATTCTTACAAAAGCAAAAGAGAAAGGAAGTATAACCTATGGAGAACTTGCATCAGAATTAGAAGATGTAAACCCAGAGGAAATTGACAAAGTATTTGATGCATTTGAGGAGATAGGAGTAGACCTATTAAAAGATGACTTTGAAGATGTAGAACCGGATATTGACGAACTAGAAAGTATAGAAGAAGTAGATATTTCTGATGCAGCAATAGCAGACTTTGATGGAATAAATATAGACGATCCAGTTAGAATGTATTTAAGGGAAATAGGAAAAATTCCACTTCTTACATATGATGAGGAGTTGGAACTAGCACAAAAAATAATCAAAGGAGATGAAGAAGCAAAACAAAAACTTGCAGAATCAAACCTAAGATTAGTAGTAAGTATAGCAAAAAAATATTTAGGAAGAGGAATGCTATTTTTAGATTTAATACAAGAAGGAAATATGGGACTTATCAAAGCAGTAGAGAAATTTGATTATGAAAAAGGATATAAGTTTAGTACTTATGCAACATGGTGGATAAGACAAGCTATAACAAGAGCAATAGCAGATCAAGCAAGAACAATAAGAATACCAGTTCATATGGTAGAAACAATAAACAAACTAATACGTACATCAAGACACTTGCTTCAAAGACTTGGACGTGAGCCTACCCCAGAAGAACTATCAGAAGAATTAGAAATGCCTATAGAAAAAGTTATGGAAATACAAAAAATTGCGCAAGATCCAGTATCACTTGAAACACCAATAGGAGAAGAAGATGATAGTCATTTGGGTGACTTTATCCCTGATGATGACTCACCAGCACCACAAGACTCAGCAGCATATACATTACTAAAAGAACAACTAGAAGATGTAATGAACACATTAACACCAAGAGAAGCAAAAGTATTAAAGCTTAGATTTGGACTAGAAGATGGAAAAGCAAGAACACTTGAAGAAGTAGGTAGAGTATTTGAAGTAACAAGGGAAAGAATTAGACAAATAGAAGCAAAAGCATTAAGAAAACTAAGACACCCAAGTCGCAGCAAAAAACTTAGAGACTATATGAATTAGTCGAAAGGAAGGAAATAGTAATGGCAAAAGAAGAGAAAAGTAAAGTAACATTACTTGGTTATGACCCAGTAGAAACAGCAGAAGAAATAATAGATGGGGATAAAGACATAGATAGAAAAACAGCATTTAAAGAAGCATATAAAATAGTAATGCAAATAATACCAGAATACTTTATAAAACAAAAAAGAAAAAGAAAACCAGGAACATCAGGTGGAGGAACATCATTTACACAAAATATAATAATAACACCTGAAAATACAAAAATTGAAACAAACGAAATAGGAGAAAAGCAAGCAGAAGAAGAAAAAGAAAGAGAAGAATAAAAAATTGCCAAAAGGGACGTAGCATTTTGGCAACAAAAATCGAAAAAGTGCAGAAACAGTCTGCACTTTTTTCCTTTTCTACCTGAGCTAGAGACGTATGCGAAATTAGCTAGGCAAAAAATATCTATTTCAACTCTTAAATATAGTCATTTCAAGTAATTGCACATTTCGTATATACAAGGTGGTGTTTTTTGACTATGAATAAATCTTAATATAACATTTTGTATTTTGTAAGAGATATTCAAAAAATTATTAAGAAAGTTTGTTTTGTTCGCTTGTATTTTGTAAAATAATGTTGTATAGTTATAAACATAGAAATGAGAAAAGCAGAGTGCGTTACCACCTTTTAACTTTTTGATGTTTACAAACTACTCCAAGGCTTTTAGCTTTGAGACTGAATATGGGGGTGGTGGTCTATGGCAAACAGTTTAATTATAGTAACTTATTTATTGTTTTACTCTTTAACCCTGACAGCGATCATAAATATTGCCTTGTTCATCATCATTTTGGTATTACTACATAGGCAATAAAAAATAAGTCATTCTGCTCTACCAAAGTACATGACTTATTTTTTTATCTTGGTGGTAGCCACTCTGTGGCTCTCATTTCTTTATTTAATAAAATTATACATTGTTTTTTTAAGTTTGTCAAGAGAGCCGGTTCAATGTTTTTTATTATTAGAAAATATTAGAAAAATGTATTAATAGAATAGTAAAGTGATGGGAGAGAAGAACTTTGTTACAGAAATTAGAAGAAGAGGTATTACTAATTATATTAGAAAAATATGATGAAAATAAAAAAAGACATATCTCAGGATATTATAGTGAGTTTCCAGAATATATGAAATTTAGTATAGAAGATTCTATACATAAATTAAAAAGTTTTGGGTATTTAGCTTGTAATCTTTCGACTTTATCTAGATGGGAAGTTATATTAAGTCCAGATGGCTTATCATATTTTGAAAAGAAAGGAATGAGAAAGGAATTGTTTGAGGAATTACCAGATAATGCAAAAGAACTACTAGAAGAATTAATAAAAAGAGAAATAGAAAAGGGTGAAATAGATGAGTTGTTAAGAAATAAAATAAAAGATGATAGGACAGACAAAATAGTGAGAGGGATTATAGGAACGTTAAGACATAATGGTTTGCTAAATGTAAGTTGGGCGGATGATACTGTTTATTATGCAGAATTAACTAATGCTGGAAAAACTTATTTTGAAAGGGAGAAAAAATATATGGAACAAATAGAAAAAGTGAGTAAACCATCAATAAATATAGACAATATAACAAACACAGGATTTCTAAATATGGGTAGTATTATAGATTCAAGTATTATAATAAATAATTCTGTTGAACAGATAGAAAAAGAGATAGAGAAAAAAGGAAATGAAGATAAAGAAGAATTAAGACAAATACTACAAGAAGTTAAAGATTATATAGATAATATAAATATTACAAAAAACGTAGCAAAAAACACAGGACTTTTTAAAAGAATAGGAAATCATTTAAATAAACATCAATGGTTCTATAGTCAAATAATTGGACTTTTAGGACAAACATTATTATTAGGTATGGGAAATCAAATATAATTGTATGAAAGACTTGCAAATTTCTATAATTATATATGCTACTAATTATAAAATTAAAATTCTACTACATTAAAGATTATAAAAATAAATTCTAGAGTGCTTATATATCAAGCATTCCAGAATTTGCTTTTTTGGTACCTGAGCTAGAGACATATGCGAAAGATGGCAAGTCAACTCAGACCGGCCATCTTTTGCACTTAGAAGTATGCAGTTAGTACCAGACCCATCCGTCTTCGTCGACCAACAATTCTTCAAAGGCATGATATGTCTCCATCGAACAAAGAAGAAGATATCCTGCCCCGCCGTCGATAAAGAATCCAGCTTTTTCAAGTGTATCAAAGGTTTCTTTGTATATGCTTTCATCATCATCTGCAGTACCTTGGATAAAAACTTGGCAGTAGTCATCTTGCTCGTTCTTTATAGCTCTCTTTATGGTTGCTAAATCAGATAAAACGATTTCATATTTTTCAATATTACTTTCGTAATCTCCGAGCTCGACATCCTTAAGATTGCCATTTTGGAATTTTGCTTCTGCTCTCAGTTCAAGCTGGAATGTTAGCATCCGCTGATAGCGTCGCATGGCCTTCTTGATGACCTTTACCGCCTTGTCGATTACCTGCTTTTCCATTGTGTAGACCTCTCTTCCTTTCGGATTTTAATAAAATGTTTTGTACAAGAGAGTTCTTTCCTAATTAGACTTAGGAAAGATGTTTCTGAGATTGTAATATTTATATTATATCACAAACTTATCAAAAAGGCAAGCTCTATGAACTTTTGGGGACGTTTTCAAAACGTTCAAATAAAAAAATACCCTATCAAAAAGGGTATTTTTTGGTACCTGAGCTAGACACGTATGCGAAATTAGCTATGTAAAAAAATATCTATTTCAACTCTTAAATATAGTCATTTCAATGGACTTCACGTTTCGTATATACAAGATGGTGTTTTTTTGACTATGAATATATGGTAACATAAGATTTTATACTTTGCAAGAGATAATTTAATAGATTTTAATATTCGAAAAATGTGTTGCTTTTGCAACAGACATTATCTATAAAATATAGTATAATATAAAATATAAGTTAAAATAAATATAAAAGATTGGAGATGACAGTCAAGGAAACTAGATACAAGTTAAGTACCTCTTATTATTTAAGTGAAATTAAAGAAAGGGGGTAATGATGAAGGGAATATATAAAAACTATTATAAAGTTCTTTTTTAAAAAGCAAAAAACAATGAAAGACAAAATTATTGGAGTAATATCGCTTATAATAGGCATACTTTTACTTGTAGGTCTTTGCTTTGATACTATGACAAAAGTTAAAAATTTTTTTAAAGAAGATGAAGCCAGCAGTGTTATTTATAAAAACTATGAAAATTGTATAATTATAAATAACTAATCTTTCATAACCTGTAACTGTTTCTTGTTCTAATTCGTCCATATAAAACATATAAGAATAGATGATATTGTTCGTCTATTCTTATTTTTAGTTGAATTTATATGTAAAATATGCAATTTTGTTTTCGTATTTGTTAACTAAACTTAAGAAAACTAAGAAAATTTGTTTTGTTCGCTTGTATTATGAAAAAATATAGTGTATAGTAGTTAATGAAATGAGAAAAGCAGAGTGCGTTACCACCTTTTAACTCTTTGATGTTTACAAACTACTCCAAGGCTTTTAGCTTTGAGACTGAAATATGGGGGTGGTGGTCTATGGCAAACAGTTTAATTATAGTAACTTATTTATTGTTTTACTCTTTAGTTGCGACAGCGATCATAAATATTGCCTTGTTCATCATTATATTGGTATTACTACATAGGCAATAAAAAAATAAGTCATTCTGCTTTACCCGAGTAAATGACTTATTTTTTAACTTCAGTGGTAACCACTTTGTGGCTCTCATTTCTTCATTTAATAATAATTATACATTGTTTTTATTATTTTGTCAAATCCAATTGCTAGAAATTAAAAAGATAGAAAAGGAAGAAAATATGGAAATAAAGATATGTGCTAATAATATAGTAAAAAATAAAATTGAAGAGTATGTTTTCCAATTTGATGAGAATACTACGATTCTAGATATGAAAGAAAAATTAAATATAGAAAATAATGCTATAGAGTTTCCAAAATATAATGCTGGACCAATGAGAACTTGCTTGTTTGAGGGAGTATTTCCATATATAGAGAGAAAAGGTAGAATTTATTGCGATGTAAATATAAATGATGTAAAGATAGTAGAATTATTAAATACAATGAAAATTACAGACGTGATAGAATTTGATTATAACTTTGACGGAATTGGTGGAGGACATATAATAGTACAAATAATTGAAAACGTAATAAAGGCAGCAGGAGTTTTTTCAAATTTAAAAGATGTATATGATTTTGCTAGCTATATAGAAAGAAAAATAAGTAAAAAGGGGTTAACGAATAATAGATATTTAAAAAAGCATAATGTATTTTCAATAGAGAGTTTTATTTTCTCTGAATTAAGTTGGAATCATTTTATTTTAGCTGAAAAACTAGATATAAGTCCTGAAAAAGCTAAGCTACTTTTAAAAGTATTTGGATATAATTGGGATAACTCAAAGAAATTGTTTTATATTACAAAAGAGAATAAAGAGAAACAAATGAAAACGATTTTAGATATAGCAATAAGAGTAACTGATGAAAATTTTATAGAATGATTTAAATAAATATAAGGAGAATAAATTGGAATTAGAAGGACTATTAAATGGAAACCCTATATTGTTATACTTTGTAGGAATATTTTATATTTTAATAAATGAAAATTTTGAGAAAAGCCAGAAGATAATTGTAGTATATATGCTTTCATATTGTTTAAGACTATTTGACATTATAGAATTTAAAACTATCATAATAGTTTTAAATATAGTGGCATTTTTATATCTCGAATTTTTAACAAAAGATAATATAAAAAATAAAATTTTAAATAATATTTGGGATAAGATAAAAGACTATATATACAAGATAATATTTGAGTTTTCTGGAGTATATTTTCTTATATCTATAACAATAATTAGTTATAATTTTGTTCAACAAATCCAATTTTTTAGTATTAATATACTAATTGCCAATATTATATCAATAATACTTATAATGTATACGTTTAATAATGTGATTTCTGAAAAATATGCAACATTGGCATTTTCACAAATTAAAAAAAAGATGGATAATATAACAATATGGACTAAAATACCGAAAATAAGTGAAGAGAATAAAGAAAAATTGAATATGTTAGTAGATATAGAAGATAAATCATATTTTATAAGAGAGAGTTCTTATAATTTCCTGAGTCTAGAGTTTTTTACATATAAAATGTACAAAAAAACAGTAAAAAAGGAAAATATAAAATACAATTTAAAGAGAAAACAAATAATAAATTATATAAAAAAATTTTTTAGAGATTTATTGGACATAGAGAATTTTTTCCAAAAAATTAGTAAATATGTGAGAGGATATTCGACAATAGAAATGCAATTAATACGTACATTGGGAATACAATATGGATATAATTTTGTTATTTATAGAAAGATATACGAATTAATGTACTCAAAGATGTTTTTTAAAAATTTATTAAAATATATGAATAAAGCTTATTTAAATACTAAAGGATGTTGCACTTTTAAGGAATATCTACTAAATATATATATAAATGTAGCTAGTATACGTATAAATGATAAAGATTTTAAGTATATGTTACAAATATGGAATACAAAAAAGTTGGAGGATGTTTCAAAAGAACAATTTTTAATTAGCATTTTAGGATTATCAAGGAGAAAAATAGATAATGAGATAATTTATAATTATGGTAGTATTATAGAAAAATATAATATTGATATAGAAAAATTAAATGAAATAATTAGAAACATAAATGTTTAATCAAGGAGAAGAATAATGAACACCGAAATGCACATATTAAAAAGTAAATTGAATTTTGATATAAATGAAATGGAACTTCCAATTTTAGATGAAGAAGAACAGTTATGTATAGGGACTTATGTAGAATTAACCAGACACATTCAAGAAATAGATAAACTATTCCATATCTTTAGGTTTAATTTAAAAAATATATTACAATGTTATCAATTATATAGCAATAATGAAATAGACAGAAAAGAGTTATTTGAAATTAAAGAAGAAGATGAAATTGCTATTAATGCACTTATAATTAATTATATAAGCTCAGCTAAAACTTTAATAGAATCTATAGAAAATTGTATAAAAAATACTAATTTGAATATATACAAAGATTTTAAGGATAAGTGCTTAAGCAAAAGTTATGATAATAAATTCTATTATAGATTTTTGATTCGATTAAGAGATTTTGCACAGCATGGACATTTGATTGTCTCTGTATATGGAAATAATTATTGCTGTTTTGATTTGGATAATATAGTATTAACTCCACATTTTCATCATAATACTAATCTTGAGAAAGAATTAAGAAAAATGAGAAAGGAAATAAAATCTAAATACGATAATTATCCTAGAATAGTATTTACTAGAGCATTAGGAGAGTTTAATATGGCTGTAACTGAAATCTATTTTAAATTTATAGATATTATTGAAAGAGTATTAGGAAAATCTATAAATGAACTTAAATCATTAATAAATAAACGACCAGATATTATATATAAATCCACGAATTGCTTTAATGGATATATTGTATATGATTACTATGAAGAGAGTATTCATTGTTTTAATCCAAATGGAGATGCTATGAAAATGCTGTTAGAGTTCAAAACAGAACTAATAGAGATAATAAAGAAAGAAGAAAAGGAATTTGAACTTTGTTTTAATGAGAAATATAGTTTTTTATAAATAATTAATTAAAAAATTGTGTAGGAAGTTCTAAACAATATAGAAGTTTAGTATTTAGATATCCAATTAAGTGAGTTTACCTTATTAGAACAAATGGCTTATTTTATAACTAATGATGATTTGCTTGGCTATTATTTTTTCAATTGTAAATTATTTTTCAAATATATATTAAAAACTTAGTCCCACCAATTATCATAATGTTTGTTGTATTTGTTTACAAACTTTATCAATTCCTGCCTAGTCCATTCGCTAAAAGGTAATTCTTCTAACAAAGCGTGGCATCTTATTATTTTTCTTTGTGTTGATAGTAATTCTTCTTTCATTTCATCTGTTATTTCTGTAATCTTGTATTCTTCAAGTTCGTTTTGGTTTCTTTTATATATTCCTACTCTAACATACTCTGGTATAGTATTTATATAATGTTCTAGGTTACAAGCACATTTATAAAGGCTAAAATTTATTATTACTTCTATTAGCTCATCTTTTGTCCATTCTTCAAATGGGAGTTTTTCTAATACCTCTATTTTTCGTATATTAGCATAACTTTCTTTTAACTCTTTTTCTATTTCTTCATCTGTCATATCTTCAGGTTCCTTTTCATATGTAATTTCCTTTTTCATATATTCCTCCGAAACTTCGATATTCTCGAACTATTATATCAAGACTATAAAGAAACTTCAAGAATATCGATAAAAATAAATCAAGAATATCGAAGTTCACTGATATTTATCACTGCTTTTGTAATAATAAAAAAGAGGTGATAATGCAATGATAGGTATGATTTTAAGAAATATAAGAAAGATGAAAGGACTAACTCAAAAACAAATTAGTAATAAATTAAACTTAGCAGAAAATACAATATCTAATTATGAGACTGAAATTAGTAATCCCACATTTAATGTAATAAATAAAATTGCAAATATATGTGATTTTGAAATACAATTTATTAATAAAAAGAATAATAAAACGTATTCTATTAAGGAATTATCTAAAGAGATGGATTTTTAAAAGCTAAAAAACTTCGAGAAAGTTGATAAAAATATATCGAGTATATCGAGAAAATATGAAAAAGACTACCACTTTTGCAATAATAAATGCGAGGTGGAAATGCAATGGTAGGTATGATTTTAAGAAATATAAGAAAAATTAGAGGACTAACTCAAGCTCAAATTGGTAAAAAATTAAATCTAGCAGAAAATACAATATCTAACTATGAAACTGAATACAGTAACCCAACATTTAATACCATTAAAAAGATTATAGATATATGTGATTTTGAGATACAATTTGTTGATAAGAAAAATAAAAAGACATACTCAATAGAAGAATTGTCAAAAGAAATGGATTTTTAAAATTAAAGTATACTTGGTACAGGTTCGATTCCTGTTGGCTCTGATATGATGATTAAAGGAGGAATTGAGATTATATGTATTATAATCAATGCAGTAATAAGTGGCTTAATAACAAAATGTTTGGAGGGTACGAAATTGGCTAAAAACTTCTTTATATCCATTGCTCTCGCTAGTATAGTGGCGGAGTCATAGTTTAATGGTAGAACATTGTATAGTCCAAAACTAGCGAGAAACCAATAAATATTGTTAGATTTGTAAAATAGGAGTGAAAAACCACTCCTATTTTATACAGTTTGTCTTATTTTGAACAGTTCATCTTCTATTTCATTAAACAAGAATAATGCAACTTGATTTTGTCCTTCTTTTCTCATTTCAATAAGTTTAGCCATTGTAAAATTTACGGTAAAAAACTTATGAAACGAATAGCATTTGCTGTACTCTTCGTCAATCTCTCGAAGTAAGCAGTCATAATAATTACATAAATTTGTTGTATCATAATCAAGGGATAAATAACAGCTTATTGTCATATTTAATGCAAGTCTTAACTTCTCGTTTATAGTCATTTTCTTAATTATATCTATTACAAATTTTACTTCTTCACTCATATAATATCAAACTCCTTTAAAATCATTATCTTTTTTTCTTCTATTTTTTAAATCGTTTATTTCGTCTAGTGTTTTGACCTTTTTTGAATAATCTGTTGCAATTTCTTTTTCGTGTTTGTCAAATATGCCACTGTTATAAAGGTCGTCTGTAACATACTTATAATGCTCGTTTTTATCAAAGCCAAGTTTATTTTGAAATCTTTTCATAATACCATACCAAAAGCCTTTGAATTTCTGCAACTGTTCTTTTAACTTGTCTTTTTCAGTTCGTAGTTTATCAATAATCTTATCTTTTGCGTTTAGTTCCTTCTTCAAATAGCTTATTTCATCATCTTTTTGCTCTACTTGATACTTTAGAGAAGAAACTTCCCTTATTGTATCAAATACAGTATGCTCAAAGTCTTTAATTGCCATATTTAAGTCGTTGACACTTCTGACTGACTTAGTTGTATCTTTTATTTCTTCAGTTAGTTTTTTTATCTCTGCCACATTCTCGTTTGAAATAAGCATATTATTTTTGTTAAGTTTAGAAGGTTTTAGTTCGTCCAATATACTACTTACTTTGTCTGCGTTATTATCAAGATTTTTAGATTTATTGTTTGCTTGTTCTAATCTTTTCGCATTTTGCATTTGTTCACGTTTTATTTGCCTATAATCTGACATATCCTTTACGTTTATATCTTGATTTCTGCCTTTTTGCTTTTGTTTTAGTGTAGAAGATTTTTCATAAGTCTTGTTGTATGATTTTATACAACGTGTTCGCATTTCGTCTTGTATTCTTTTTAGCGATTCCTTTGTAAATATCTTTGATTTTGCAACTTGCTTTTTCATACCTCGTTTATTATTATCACTTATAGGAAGTCCCACTAAATGAAGATGAGGGGAGGTCTCGTCAAAATGGATAACTGCATTTGCAACTTTGAACTCTGGTACAACTTGCATTAAGTCTTGTACTTGCTCTTTATAAACTTGTATCATTTTATAGCGATATTCTTGTGTTTTATTGTCCCAAAAGTCCATATCTCCAAGTTCAATTATAAATTCACAAGCTAAGTCCCAAAGTTTGCTCTCTGATATATGCTTGAAATAGTTATGAATTTTCCTATCTTCACGAGTTTGCTTTTCGTTATATTCAAGTCTTGCTTGTTCAAATTCTTGAAGATATAATTTTTGCACATCACTATACAAATTATTTGTTCCATAAATTACATTTATCAATTCTTTGTCATTATCATAATCACGTAAATTGTGTTTATTAACTTTTGACAAACCTGTTGCATTTTGAATAGCATTATTTGAAAAAGAAGTTGTCCCCGACGAATTATTTTTTGCAATTTCTTTTGCTTTGGTAGTTCTATTTTTATCACTACCGAGATGGATAGAATAGGCGAGTTGTTCACTCACTGAAAAGTTACTCCTTTTGCTCTTACTTCGTAGCATAGGACTTCGTCTTGACGGAAGTCCTAACCCAGTAAGAATAAGTTAAGTACACTTTATAAAAATTTGTATTTATAGACAGCTAAAAAGATATAAAATTATAGTTCTAAAAGTAGTGAAATTAAATTTTAGGAGGATTTTATTATGGTAGAGATAACTTATCACAAAGAGGGAGATTTTTTCGTTCCTGACTTATATTTGGAAAACGAAGATTATGAAAATGATTATATTATTGGAAAATATGGGAATTTAAGATTAGAATATTTAAAAAGTCATAAGAAAGCTGAATATATAATAATGTTTATGAACAAAACTTTAAGAAAACATATTGTTGAAACTGACAAACAATCTAAACAAAGATTTGAAATACTTATGGTACAAATGTTAGATAAAAATCCTATTGATGAAAATTTGAAAAATACTGACCCTTTGAAATGGACAGGGCTTATGAATAATTATAAATATTGTGTTGAAGAAATTATATATAGAAAATTTATATATTGTTAATTAATGAATAGCAGAGTTCAATGAGCTCTGCCCTTTATATTATTTTTTATAAAATTCTTAATTTTATTAGTTAGTTTTATATACCATTTTTCATTTATTGAAATAGGAAAATTATTGTTTAGATTTTTTTCTATTTGTTTTTTTTCAAAAACATCTATACTGTATTTTTCTTTTTTCTTTAGCTCTGCTATTTTCTGTTCTTCTATAATTATTTGTTTAAAATAATTTTTTTGTTTATCGCTTAATAAATATTCTATATTTACATAAGTTAAAATTGCTATAGTGTCAGACATTATACTTTGATTCTCTAAAGTTTTATTAAAATCAATATAGAACTGATAATTCTTATCCTTATTTTCTTTTATATACATCCAAAACGAATTAGGAATTTTATCTTTATATTTCAAATCTAATTGATTTAATAAAACTTCAGCTTCAACTAAACTTTTTGAAAAATTGCTCATTTTTCCATTGTATCTCCTTTACTATTTGTGAAAGAATCTCTAAGTTTTGAAATTCCTGATTGCAATACTCCTGGTTGTCGACTGCAAAAAGTTCTAGTTACATTCGCAATATGCTGTGGAGTAATTTGAAATTGTTGTTCATATATGTATCCTATTAGTTCGTTTTCAGAAATAGTTCGGCTACATTTTTTCTTTTCGTAAAAAGTTACATTATGTCCTTTAAAATCTTCATCACTTTTTAATAAATATTGTGGTGGTTCCATTTTAACTATTCTTTTTCGATCCCATGTAAAATCTATATTAAACCATTCACCATCCAATTTTACTTGGTTCCACATATGCTCATCTCCACCTATATTTATGCATTCTATTCCACAACAGACCAATACATTTCTTACAATTTCTGCATTTCCAACACATACACAACTTCCATTCAATAAACCACCTACTAAATTTCTAGCATTTTCACTTTCATCACTTTTCGCTTCTCCATTTTTTTCTTTTTTCTCCAATTCATAATCATAACAAATGTCATTTGCTAATCTTTTTATAATTTGACCAAATATGTATTTTTCTCTATTTGGATTTCCTAGATTAGCTTGCAAATCTAGTCCTTCTATTTTTTCATCAATCTTTCTTCGGCAAGCTTTATACATCTCAATTTTATATTTATCATTACCAATTTTGATAGTTTCAATTTTTAGTACTGCTTCTAATTGTTCTAATTGCCCAACGGATAATTCTGATGCATCTTTTATTGTAAGCACTATAGGTATATTACAGGTAGTACTAATTATTCTTTCTGCAATAAATGGGCTTATTGGCAAACTCTGTAAATCATCTAGTTGTAATAATAAATCTATTGTATTACCTATCAAATTTTCACTAGTATTTTCCATTACTGTTTCCATATAATCATCATCTTTATGTATCTGACGAAGTATTTCTATAAAAATTTCAGGATTATCTTCTTGTACCTGTTTTTTTGTTGCACACCATAATGATGATATAAAAAAGGAATCATCATATTCATCTATTGCGAGAATTTCTGCTAAATATTCTCGTTGTAATTTTTCTGAAATTTTACTCCAAACTCCTTCAAGTATTGCTATATCTTCTTCAATTGCAACTTGTAGTATTTGCTTTTGCATTTCTTCATCTACAAGCTGTATTAAATCTACATTTTGAAAAAAGATTTGCTTTATTTTACTTTTATCTAAAATCATGTACTTATACTTCTTTCTATAGTTTATATAAATTCTATTTGGATTATATCATTTTTGATATTCTTTATCAATATTTCTTTTTCTAAAAATATTTGAAGAAATCAGTATCATTTTCATTAAAGTATTGGTATATCACTTATGGTCTTTTTGTTGTTTATAAATAATCTTCTGCCCTCTCTATTTATAAAGAAACAAAAAGAGCTTAACAATTTATTTTTGGTATGTAAATAAATTGTTAAGATAAGCAAAAGAATATATGAATGGTATTAAATATATTCTTTTACTTTGGCGAAGCCAAACATAAATTATCTATCGTAAGATTAGATAATTTATGAGCCCTCCGCAAGGAGCCCAACTAGACACCTTTCCAAAACGAAGTTTTGAAAGTGTCATAGTGGGTTACATACTTTCGTTAGAAAGTTATGTAACAGGAAAATGTGCTGTAGCTTTTTTTGGTCTACCTTCAAGAAAAGGGTAAACAATGAATAAAAAATTCTTAAAATTCACTTGCATTGTAAAAATGAATATGGTATTATGTCAATACATTACAACTAAAAACTATAATTTTATATCGTATTTCAAGCTGTCAAAAGAAAGGAGTAAAAAATGAAACAGCTAGAAAGCGATAAAATAACAGCTTTATACTGTCGTTTATCAAGAGATGATGAACTTTCAGGAGAAAGCAATAGTATAAAAAATCAAAAATTAATTTTAAGTAAATATGCAGAAGATAACAAATTTCAAAATATTAAGTTCTTTGTTGATGATGGGTATTCTGGAACTACTTTTACAAGACCTGCTTTTATGGAAATGATGGATTTAGCTGAACAAAATAAAATAAGTACAATTATAGTAAAAGACCATTCAAGACTTGGAAGAAACAGACTTGTTGTAGGGCAACTTCTTGAAGAAGACTTTGTAAGGCTTCGGTATTAGGTATATTGCTATAATGGATAACATTGATAGTAGTAAAGGTTTAAATGACTTCTTGCCTATTCAAGATTGGTTTAACGAAATGCATGCCAAAAATACAAGTCAAAAAGTTAGAGCAGTTCTTAAAAGTAAAG